>JBQTGT010000061.1:0-2976 GCA_052390615.1 Actinomycetota bacterium | reverse complement strand
TCGCAGCGCGTCGCACTCGTCGTACTCGAAGCACTGCTCGTTCACGGCGAAGTCGAAGGCGTCGACCAGGGCAGGGACCTCGTCGAGGGCGTTCTTCAGTGCGATCAGCAGTCCGCGATCGTGCGCTCTCAGTCCCTTCGATGTTCGATGTCGCCTTGTTCGGTGCGCGCTTGCGTATCCCAGGCGCGGCCGGCCGCGCCCAGATCGAGGTCTTGTTCCGGCTCGTCGTCAGTCGGCTCGGCATCGAGCTGGCGGGTCCGCTCCTCGAGCGCAGGGAAGGGAACGGCCTTGGGTTGCGCCGGTTCGGGCCCTGCGACTACCTGGGTCCCCAGCACGCCGCTCGCCAGCGACTGTACGAGCAGCGAGGTACGCGCGAAGGCCACTGCGACGTCGGGATCGATCCACGCAACACCGCTGCGGCCACCACGCACCTGAGTCGCGATCGCGTCGCGCGCGGGGATCAGCATTGCGGAGCCAGTCGTGAGGGTGGCCGCAACCGCGTCGAGTTGCGCGAGCTTCTGGTCGATGTGCGCGGTCCGTTCGGCAAGCACGGCCGAGTTCGTCGCCTTGAACTCATCGGATGACGCGGTGTAGCTCTGCTGTAGTGTGTCGCGGACGTCGCGCAGTTTCCGGCGATCGTCCGCCGCGATACCCGGTCCGAGCACGACGTCGGCGAGCGCATCGAGACTGCCGAGCACGTCCGCGACCGAGATGCTCATCGCGGTGATGTCGCCCTCGTATCGATCCAGGAAATGCGAGTACGCGTCCATCGCTTCGACGGTCGACCACGCGTTGGTCATCCACTCCGTCGGACCAAGATAGAAGTTCAAGACGTTGAAGCCGAAGTATGCCGGCCGCGGTGCTGTCGCCCGCGTCCCAGAACAAGAACGTCGGGCTGATGATCCCGAACTTGTCGAGGTAGTCGGTACTGGTTCCGACGAGTCCCGCACCAGAACTGCCGCTGGGCGTGCCACCCCCGAAGTCGATCGCGCCCACGCCGCGCCCGACCTGCCCCGGCATCGACCCGATGCTGAGTCTCCAGGAGTCGGGGAGCTGATCGACACCGAAGTTGAACGTGATCCCGACGCCCTGCGCGGTCTGCAATCCGGTGGATGCGACCGGCCCGATGTGCTGCGCCCACAACCCTGCCAGTTCGTCGACCTTGTGACCCGCGGCGAGCATGTCGGAGGCCCAGCGCGTCGCGAGGAAGCGACGACCTGCCCGCGCCGACGAGTAGGCGATAGATGAGAAACTGACACTCAGCGACGCGCCCGGCCTTGAAAGCGTGCGCGGCGAGATTCGGGCCTCCCACGGTGAGATCTCTGGTCGCGGCAGACCTCAAGTCACGGATGGTGTCGCGGTCGAAGTTGCGCTCGAGCTGGGTCTTGGCGGTCGACACCTCATCCAGCGTCTTCGAAGAGAGGACCTTGTCGGCGGCCTGCCACCCGACTTTCGTAGTACAGTATTGATGTGTGGAGATCCACCAGTCCGCTCGCCGTCACGGCATCACCAACGACGACATCCGCCACGCCATCGAACACGCGATGGTCGTCGACGACCTGGGCGAAGACCCGGAGCGATGGCTCGTCATCGGCCCCGACCTCGCTGGCAACCTCCTCGAAGTCATCGTGCTCAACACCGCCGAAGGTGACGAGTTGATCATCCACGCCATGCCCCTTCGGGCCGTCTACCGGAGGCTGCTCGAACCATGACCAAGCGCATCCACGGATACACCGAGTCAGGCGAGCCCATCGACGACAACCTCGTCGAGAGACTCGCCGACGAAGCCGAGGCCGGCTACGACGTCGACGAGATCATCGCCCGACGCGGCAAGCGCGGCCGGCCGCGACTCGGCTCGGAACCCTCGACGGTCGAATCCGTACGCCTCGACCCCGAACTCAAGGAACGCCTGACCCGCCGAGCCCAAGACGAGGGTGTCCCGGTCGCAGAGGTCATCCGAGAAGCGCTCCGACAGCATCTCGAAGCGAGCTGACAACGCCGGGTCTGGGCCACGACAGGCGACCGACACGTGGTTGCATCGCTCTTCGCCCCGCGCTCAGGGCGCCAGCGCGGGGCTGGTGTCGCGTTGCATCCCGAGCCCGAACGAGCACGCACGCGCGCCACCAGCCCACAGTGCGCCGGTGTTCGCCTGGAACGCGATCTCGTAGCGGCCCTCCGCCAGTGCGGTGATGCTCGGGCTCGTATTGGGCATCATGCCGAGGCCGAGGTTGTGTGTGCCGCGAGAGCCCGTGGTCCACAACTCGCCGGTGTTCGCCTGGAACGCGACCTGGTAACCGCCACCCGACAGCGTCGTGATGCTGGGACTCGTTCCCGGCATCATGCCGAGCTGGGTGTTCACGGTGCCACGAGAGCCCGTGGTCCACAACTCCGTCGTGTTGGCCTGGAACGCGCCGGCGCGCGCGAGTGGGCTGCGGCACGGCGGAGGCGGTGGGGGCGGCGGCGGAGCGGTGCTGCCGGGGACCACCGGTCGCGCGGTGCCGGTGAGCAGCGCGATTTCCTCGCGGAAACCAACGCGATCCTTGGCGAAGAAGTGCAACGGCTGACCGGCGAACTGCTGCACGATCGCCGGGGTGATGTCGAACCGGAACCTGTGCGGCGTGCCGCCGGGAGTCCGACAGGCACTTGTCACCGCAGCCTCACTCGGTTGACGGTGAGCGTCTCGGCGAGGCCCTCACGCAGGCTCCCGGCCGCGCCGGGATGTGCCTTGTCGAGCGAACGAGCCAACGCCTCGAGTGTCGCTTCGGCGTGGAGCGCGTCGCGGTCGTGGTACGCGGCGCGCATCTTGGTCGCGACCGTCGAGGCGAGCGCCTTGGGGAGTTTGGCTTGGACGTTCTCCGTTTACCGGCCTTCATCGCTGGTCCTCGGTTCGGTGGCGTGAGGGTCCACCCGCGGCGCTGAGCGGAGGCGGACACTCGCTTCGAGGGAGGCGCTGATGGTCGGCGTCGTTCGTGTGGA
>JBQTGT010000060.1:0-83923 GCA_052390615.1 Actinomycetota bacterium | reverse complement strand
TCCTATCAAGCCACGCCGGCCGGTCCGGCGCGTCCGGCGGGCGGCACAACCGATGAAAGCGACACCCTCACGGGGCGCAGCGAGCGTAAGAGCCAACCCGCCGGACAAGTAGAAGCCTGACACTGAGACGCCAGCGTACGCTCCAGAACGTGCAACGCCACGACTTCTCTCTCGACCTCGACGCCCCGCCTCCGGAGGTGTGGGAGGTCTTCTGGTACCGCGGACCCGATCGTCCGCAACCGCGTGCCGGACGGACCCGCATCGACATACTGCATCCCGGCGACGAGGACGGGAACGGGCTCGTTCGACACTGCACGTTCCCGGTCCCGCGCTGGCTGTTGTCGCGCGGTGTCGGGCACTCGTGGGAGTGGCTGACCGAGGTCCGTCCGCACGAATCGTGGCGGTACGACGCGGTTGGCAAGCCATTGTGGTCACGCGCCACAGGACACACGCGTCTCGAGGAGATCGGCGCGGGCCGTACCCGTGTTCACTTTGCCGAGGAGTACGAAGCGTTCAACCCGGTCACGCGGGCGTTGTTCGAGAAGCGCGTGCACGCGCGCATCTCACGCGACAACGACTCGATCCTCGCCGCGCTGGAAGGCGGGCTGCGCTGGCATCGCATGCGGCGGGCGCGCGAGTCGGGCTGAGCCCGCACGTTGGGACGGATCTGGGGCCCTTCATCCGGGGCACAACCCGCCGATAGAGACGGCTGATGGACGGCATTGCTGCGGTGCAGGCCCGGATCGCACAGATCCAACAACGGTTCGTCGCGCCGCCCGCGATCTCCATCGGCGCCGACTTCGCGCCGGTGCTCGCCGACGCGCAGAGCACTGTGGAGGCGACCGCGCCGGTACCTTCAACTGGCCGGGCGCGGGCATTCGTCGACGAAGCGATGCGTCAAGCGGGCGATCCGTATGTGTGGGGCTCGAGCGCCTCGCCCACTGACGCGAACCCCGACGCGTTCGACTGTTCGGAGCTGACGCGATGGGCCGCGCAGCGCGTCGGCATCGACATCCCCGACGGTTCGTGGCTGCAGTACCTCGACCTGAAGGAGAAGGGCGCGCTGGTGCCGGTCGAGGAAGCGATGCGCACGCCGGGCGCGTTGCTGTTCGGCTTCTCCGAGGAACCGAAATCCGGTGGTGGACGACCCGACGAAGCGCACGTCGCGATCAGCCTCGGTGACGGTCGCACGATCGAAGCGCGCGGCCGCAAGTACGGCGTCGGCACGTTCGAGGCGGCCGACCGCTTCCAGTACGGCGCGATCATTCCCGGCTTGTAGCTTTCCGGAGTACCCGGCCACTCCTTCGCCCGCAGCCGCCGCCGGGCGCCTCGCCTCCGCGTGGACGGGTATCCCGCACGCCTGCCACGATGGCGTCTTGATCCTCCAGCAGTACTACCTACAGTGCCTGTCGCACGCGTCGTATCTCATCGGGGACAAAGAGTCGGGCCGCGCCGTCGTGGTCGACCCGCAACGCGATGTGCGCCAGTATCTCGACGATGCCGCGACGCACGGATTGCGGATCGAGCGCGTGATCGAGACGCATTTCCACGCCGACTTTCTGTCTGGCCACCTCGAGATGGCCGAGCGGACCGGCGCGGTGATCTCGTACGGCGATGCGGCCGTCGACGTCTCCTTCCCGATCATCAGGTTGGCGCACGGGGAGTGCCTTTCGCTGGGCAAGGTCACGCTCGAGATCCGTGCGACACCGGGCCACACGCCTGAGTCGATCAGCATCGTCGTGCGCGAACACGCCGGCGACGCGGTGCCGTACGGCGTCTTGACCGGCGACACCCTGTTCATCGGCGACGTCGGCCGGCCCGATCTCCTGTCGTCGCACGGAACGACCGCGGACGCACTGGCGCGCCATCTGTATCGCTCGACACGCGAGCAGTTGCTGACGCTTCCCGACGCAACGCGCGTGTACCCCGCGCACGGTGCGGGATCGGCATGCGGCAAGCAGCTCTCGACCGAGACTGTGTCGACGATCGGAGAGCAGCGCCGATCGAACTACGCGTTGGCGCCCATGACCGAGGACGATTTCGTCGCGATCGTCACCGAGGGCCAACCCGTCGCTCCCGCCTACTTCGCGTTCGACGCGCGGCGCAATCGAGAGCAGCGGCAGCTGCTGGACGAAGAGACGCCGCCCCGTCGACTGACTCTCGACGAGGTGCTCGTTGAACAAGCGGCCGGTGCGGCCGTGCTCGACACCCGCGACGCGACTGCATTCGGGCACGCGCACCTCCGCGGTTCGGTCGAGGTGGGCCTCGGCGGTCGGTTCGCCGAGTACGCGGGCGACGTCCTCAGCCCCGACGGCGCCATCGTGCTCGTCTGCGATCCGGACACCGAGCTCGAGGCGAAGGTTCGCCTCGGTCGAATCGGTTTCGATCATGTTGTCGGCGTGCTCGACGATCCGTTGGTCGCATTCGTCGAGCGGCCGGAACTGGTTGCATCGTCGTCACGTATACGCGCCGCCGACCTCGCGGCGCGCCTGGGCGACGCCGACCTCCAGCTCGTCGACGTGCGCAACCCGGGGGAGGTCGCAACGACCGGCACGATTGTCGGCGCGATCTCCATTCCGCTGGCGCGCATCACAACCGCGCCGGACCTGCTCGACTCTCACCTGCCGACGGTGGTCTTCTGCGCGGGCGGCTATCGTTCCGCGATCGCGGCCAGCACGCTGTCGGCGCTTGGTTTTGTCGACGTATCCGACTTGCTCGGGGGGTTCGAGGCGTGGCGCGGCGGCGACCACCCGATCGAAAGGGAACGGTGACGATCTTCAATCCCAACCAGGTTCCCGAAGTCGGCCTTGTCGACGCGCAATCGGGCGACGCCCAGCAGGTGCTCCTCGACGTGCGCAACGCCGACCAGTGGCAAGCCGGACACGCGCCCGGCGCGACCTGGATCCCGCTGCCCGAGCTGGAACGAGCGCGCACCGAAGTCGCGTTCAACCGTCGCGTCGTATGTGTGTGCAGGTCGGGCGGCCGCTCGGCGCGGGCGGCGGAAGCGCTGATCGGATGGGGATTCGAAGCCGTCAACGTCGCCGGCGGCATGAAAGCGTGGGCGGCCGCGGGACTTCCCATTGTGCGCGACGACGAGAGCCCGGGCACGATCATCTAGCCGACCAATGCCGGTCATCGCGCTCCGCCCGCTCACCGATTCGCCCGACGACATCGCACTCGGCGCCGAACTCGTGCGCGAATACGTGATCGCCACGGCCTGGGAACAAGCCGAACCGGGCCGCGAGCCCGATGTCGGGACCATCCGTCACTACATGCCGGACTGGCGCAACGAGGACTTTGCCAAGCGATATTTCCCCGACGGCGCGTTCATCATCGCAACTGTCGACGGAGAACTCGCGGGCTGCGTCGCGGTCACGCCGAACGCCTCCGGCGCCTGCGAGATGAACCGACTGTGGGTGCGGGAGCCCTACCGCACGTTCGGCATCGGCCGTCGCCTGGCCGAGGCGTCGCTCGAAGCGGCGGTCGCGCGCGGCTACACCCGTATGGTGCTGGACGTCCTTCCGATCCGCACCCGCGCGATCGCGCTGTACCGCACACTCGGTTTCGAGGACGTGTCGCCGCACCACGATTACACGTTCCCCGTGGTCGCCATGGGCAACGAGCTGCGCCCTACCGACCAGTAACATGTTGAGATGAGTTTCGACCGCGACGCCGCGCTCGCCCGTTTGCGCGACGAGTCCTTCGACGTACTGGTCGTCGGCGGCGGTATCACCGGCGCGGGCGCCGCGCTCGACGCCGCAGGTCGTGGTCTTCGCACTGCGCTCGTCGAACGCGACGATTTCGCATCGGGAACGTCATCGAAGTCGTCGAAGCTCATCCACGGCGGCATCCGCTACCTCCAACAAAAGGAGGTGCGGCTCGTCTACGAAGCGCTCGCCGAACGCCAGACACTGCGTCAGACCGCGCCGCATCTCGTGCGCGTGCTTCCATTCCTGTTGCCGGTATTCACGAAGGACGGACTGCTGCCCCGCCAGCTCGCCCGCATTCTTGGCATGACGATGTGGATGTACGACCTCACCGGCGGCCTGCGGATCGGCAAGCTGCACAAGCGGGTCAAGAAGGAGGATGCGCTCGCGTACATGCCGACACTGCACGAAGAACGCGTCGCCGCCTCGTACGTGTACTACGACGCGCAGGCTGACGATGCGCGCCTGACGCTCGCGATTGCACGGACCGCGGCCGATCACGGCGCCGCGGTCGTCAACTACGCCGAGTTGATCGGTCTCGTCAAGAATGCCCAGGGTCGCGTCACGGGCGCGAGAGTGCGCGCCGACGGTGAGGAAATCCAGGTCGGCACCAGCGCGGTGATCAACGCCACGGGCGTCTGGGCCGACGAGGTCCGCACGCTGGACGAAGGCGAGAATCCTGGGTCGATCCGACCCGCAAAGGGTGTGCACGTCACCGTGCCGTGGCACCTCGTGCGGAACACGATCGCCGTCGTCGTTCCCGTCCCCAAGGACCGACGCTCAGTGTTCGTCGTTCCGTGGGGCGACCGCGGCGACGGGACGTTCACGTTCACATATATAGGCACGACCGACACCGACTACGACGGTCCGATCGACGACCCACAATGCACACCCGAAGACATCGCGTATCTCCTGCGCGCGATCAACGCCGCGGTAACCACGACGATCACGGAGACCGACGTGTTGGGCACGTGGGCGGGTCTGCGTCCGCTCGTGCGGGACGCGAGCAGTGAACGAACCGCCGACTTGTCCCGTCGACATTCGGTGCGTGTGACGCAGAGCGGCGTCGTCACGGTGACCGGCGGCAAGCTCACGACCTACCGCCGTATGGCGGCCGACGCCGTCGACAAGGTCTGCGAACACCTCGGGCGCGGCTCGAGGAGTCACACCGGGCGCATGAAGCTGCGTGGCGCGACTGGCTGGGATGCCAAGGATCTGGAGCCGCGGCTCGCGGCGCGCTACGGCGCCGACGCGCGTGACGTCGCCGCGTTGATGCGCGCCGACGACACGCTCGCGGCGCCACTTGTCCCCGGTCTCGAGTATGTGTGCGCAGAAGCCGTGTATGGCGTCCGCCACGAGATGGCGAGGACCGTCGACGACGTCCTGTCGCGACGAACGCGCGCTCGCCTCGTGGCGCGAGACGCGTCGGCCGAGGCGGCTGATGAAGTCGCGGCATTGATCGGCGCCGAGCTGGGTTGGGACGACGCCGAGCGCGAGCGCCAGGCGGCCCACTACCGTGCGCTCGTGGTGGCAGAGCGGGACGCGGGCGGACTGCCCGAGACCGCACTGGACGCATTGCTGGGCGAGCGGATGACCCGCCCGTAGCGCGCGCACGAAGTCCGGGGGGACAATGGAGACGAACCGGGGGGCACCGACTCCGCCGATCGCGTTCGCGGGCGACGCCGCCACGGTCGGGGGGCGATTGCCGGTGCCGCGCGTCGAGGTCGACGATGTTCTCGCCAAGCAGTTGGGCGAGACCGGCGCCGAGGTCGTCGACGCGCCTTCGGTGATCAGCGAAGCGAGCCGCGACTGGTGGCCGCTCGCGATGATCTGGGCGCTCGACAATCAGGTTGCGGCGCGCGCGAGCGTCGTGGTGCGGCCGAGCTCGACCGAGCAGGTCCCGGCAGTGCTCGCGCTGTGCAACGAGGCGCGGGTCCCGGTCACGCCCGCCGCCGGGCGCAGCGGCGTGTGCGGGGCGAGCGTGCCGGTCTTCGGCGGTGTGCTCCTCGACCTCACTGCGCTCTCGGGGATCGTCGACGTCGACACCGTGTCGATGCTCGTCGATGTCCGGCCGGGCACGTTCGGTGACGTGTTCGAGGACCAGCTGCGCGCCGATCACGACGTCACGTGCGGGCACTGGCCGCAGTCGATGGCGCTCGCTACCGTCGGTGGCTGGCTCGCCTGCCGCGGCGCAGGGCAGCTCTCGACGCGCTACGGCAAGATCGAGGACATCGTCGCCGGGCTCGACGTCGTGCTCGCCGATGGCCGGACGATCACGACCGGTGGCGCGCCGCGCGCGGCGGTCGGGCCCGACCTCACGCAAGTGTTCGTCGGTTCCGAAGGAACGCTCGGCATCATCGTCGGCGCGCGCTTGCGACTGCATCCCAGTCCGGCGGCGGAGGGACGCGCGGCCTACGCGTTCACGACGTTCACCGACGCGCTCGACACGATGCGGCGCATCGTCCAACGCGGCGCAACCCCGGCCGTGTTACGGCTGTACGACGCCATCGAAGCCGACCGCTCGTACCACACAGGCGATGCGAACCTCTTACTCGTGCTCGACGAGGGTGATGCGCATATCGTCGACGCGACGATGCGCGTCGTGGCGGAGGAATGCGCGGTCGCGGAACCTATCGACGTCGCGCTGGTCGAGCAGTGGCTCGCGCACCGCAACGATGTGTCCGCCCTCGAGGCGCTGATCTCGCGCGGGTACGTCGTCGACACGATGGAAGTGGCGGGTACGTGGCGCGCGCTGCCCGAGATCTACGCGCGCACGACCGACGCGATGCGCGCGGTCGAGCACACGCTCGTTGCGTCCGCGCACCAGAGCCACTCCTACCGCGACGGTGGATGCCTGTATTTCACGTTCGCGGGTCAGCCACCCCCCGAACAACGGGAGCCCTTCTACCGTGCCGTGTGGGACGCCGGTCAACGCGCGGTGCTCGGCGCGGGCGGCGCGCTCAGCCACCATCACGGCGTCGGGCTCAACCGCTCGCGCTTCGTGCGCGACGCGCTCGGTCCGTCGTTCGCGGTGCTCGAGTCCGTCAAGAACGCACTCGACCCGAACGGCATCTTGAACCCCGGCAAGCTCGGCCTCGCCAGCCCCTTCGGCGCGGTCCCGTGGCCCTAATACCCACCGAGGTTCGCAACGGTGTGCTCGTCGTGGACGTCGGTACGAGCAGCGTGCGGGCCGCGATCGTGCGCACGGACGGCTCGTTCGCGGTCGAGGTCGCGCGTGAGCTGCTGCCGGAGTCGCCTGCGGACGGGCTGGTCCAGTTCGACGCGCGCTCGATGGCACACGCGTCCCTCACTGTCGCGAAGGCCGCGGTGGAGCAGGCCGGCCCGGTCGATGCGGTCGGCATCTCGAACCAACGAGCGTCGACAATTGTGTGGGACCGGGCAACCGGTGAACCGATCGGACCCGGGCTCGGCTGGCAGGACCTCCGCACGATCGGCGCGTGCTTGACGCTGCGCGCCGAGGGACTGCGGCTGGCGCCGAACCAATCAGCCACGAAACTGAGCTGGCTGCTCAACACGTTCGACCCCGACCGCGAGCGCGATCTGTGCTTCGGCACCGTCGACACGTGGGTGGCACGGGCACTGTCGCAGGGCTCGGTGTACGCGACCGACGCCACCAACGCCGGCGTGACCGGACTCGTCGCGCTCAACGACCCGTCGCGTTGGGACTCGACCACCCTCGACGTGCTCGGCATTCCGATCGAGATGCTGCCGCCGATCGTCGATTCGTCGGCGATCGTCGGCGCCGCTACCGCGCTGCCGGGTTCGCCGCCGATCGCGTGTCTCCTCGGCGACCAGCAGGCGTCGCTCGTCGGTCAAGGCTGCGTGCACCGCGGCGCCGCGAAGATCACGTTCGGGACCGGTGGGATGCTCGACCTGACGCTCGACGACGGTCCGCCGCCGTTCGACGAACGCGGGCCCGCGGGGACGTTTCCGATCGTCACCTGGCGCCACGACGGCGTGTGCACGTGGGGAGTCGAGGCGATCATGCTCGCCGCCGGCACCAACGTGCAGTGGCTGCGGGACGACCTCGGGTTGATCGCGTCGTCGGCCGAGTCGCACGAGCTCGCCGCGAGCTGTGCGAGCGCCGGCGGCGTGGTCTTCGTGCCCGCACCGCTCGGCCTCGGCACGCCCGCATGGGACTACGGCGCGCGTGGCGCACTGTTCGGACTCACGCGCGGAACCGGCCGCGCCGAGATCGTGCGGGCTGTAATCGAAGGAATCGCGCACCGCGGCGCCGACCTCGTCGACGCGGCCGAAGCCGATGCCGACGTGACGATTCCGACGCTGCGCGTCGATGGCGGCATGACCGACAACCCGACGTTCGTGCAGGCGCTCGCCAACGCCGCGAACCGGCCCGTCGAGGTCTCGCCGGTGCGGGAAGCGACGGCGCTCGGCGCGGCATTGATGGCCGGCATCGCGGTCGGCCACCACAACAGTGTCGACGACCTCTCGGATACGTGGACACCTCGCGCGCGCATCGAACCGACCGGGACCCTCGACCGCGCGCAATGGCACGAAGCGGTGGCCCGGTCGCGCCGCTGGATCCCCGACCTTTCGGGCATCGACTTCTAACTCACCAACTGCCATCAGAAGCCCGAACACGCGCCATGCACGCGAGTTCTGCCAACAGAATCCCGCTGCCGCGTAAGGCGGCGTCAGGACGAGGTCGGCGACGCCACGCGTTCGTCCGCGAGGGCTCGCGCCGACGCGAGCCCGGCGGCGGCGGCCGACGCGGCGACGAACGTGTTGCGCAGCCGCCGCACCGATGAGCCGGGTGCGAGAAACAACGCGATCGCGTCGCCCGCGTCGGCGAGCGCACCCATGCTCACCCACTCCGCGTCAGCGCTGTGCTCCTTCGTCGTGGTGATCGCGCCGAGGCCGAGCGCGAGATCGCGGATTCCGATCATCCGCACGAGCGCCTTCGTGGTCGCCGACCGGTCGCCGATCAACACTCGCGCCACCAGACCCGGCACCACGAGCATCGTCAGGCCGGCGACGACGCGGCCGCGGGCAAGCGCGAGCGCGGCGACGCGGGGATCCATCTCCATCACCACATGCCTACACCGCGGCGGTCTGCGCGGACCAACCGTCGGCCGCGAGACCGTCGAAGGCAAAACGGCACAACGCGCGTTCGAGGACGACGCCGTCGCCGATCGGGACCGGCGCGCGAGCAATCGCGTCGACGTCGATCTCGAGCCTCTCGTCGAGCACGAGCCGTGCGGCTCCGCGCCGGCTGATTTCCGCACGCGCATCCTCGACTGGTTCCGACTCCTGCCCGCCGCGCCACACGAACCCGTCGACGGCCTCGTCGCAGCCCTCCACGTGCAGCGCCACGTCGTCAGCCGCCGCCGCGAACGACCAGTGGCGACGCCCCCAGTCCCGCACACCCCACGTCCGGTGGTATTCGCCGCACGCGTCGAACTCGTAGCGGGCCCGGCCGAGCAGCACATCGCCGTGCACTCGGCCCGCACCGACGTACCCCGCGATCGGCCAGTGCGCACCGTGCGCATGGAGCGGTGCCGTGCGCTCCCATTCGAGGTCGAGGCCGAGCGGCATCCGTTCCCCGATCTCCTCGCGACGGCCATCTTCGGGATCGTCGAGGCGCAGACCGAACGCTTCGAGTCCGAACGTCCAATGCTCGAACGCCGTCTCGCACCACAGCTCGGCCCACAATCCCTCGGCGCGGATCTCGAGACCCTGGCGCGGCAACAACACCTCGTGATCGCGCACGACGACAGGCCCCGAGAGGTCGGGGAGTACGAAGTAGGTCCAGTACCACGCGCGTCCCTGGTTCGGATAGCACTCGAGCCGCACCGTCAGTCCGATGCCGTCGGCAGACGCCGCATCGAGTTGCCACGCATCCGACCACCACTGCTCGGGACCGGCATCGTGTGGTTGCTCGTCCCGAGGCGAGCTCATGCGACAGGTGCGTAGTACGCGTCGGACGGCTCGTCGACGGCCGGCGGCGCGCTGCCGTCGACGAGCTCGAGAAACGGGTACAGATCCATGCTGTCGCGCGGCACAGTCCAGTCGAGATCGACACTCGCGAGCTCAGCGAACGGTCGGAGGAATGAGAAGTACACATACGCGCCGGCGTTGATCTTCTCGCGACGCTCCATGTGCGCGATCATCCGGTACAGCGCGCGCTGCGCGGCCTTCGCGGCTGCGGCGAGTGCATCGGCGCCGGCGCGCTCGATCGGCGCGAGGGTGCCATCCGAGACGTCGAACAGCGCAAACGCATCGAGGTGCGCGAGGTAGTCCTCGGGTTGCGTGACGGACGTCCCGAAGTCTGTGACCTGCAAGGCGACGCCGCGCAGCACGAACGCGCCCACGATGTCGGAGTACATCATCGAATCGCCGACGAGGTCGCTCCACGCGAAGTGGGAGCGGCCGAGCCGACCGAACGCCCGCAACATCAAAACGCGGCCGTCATCGAGGACGTACGGACCAGTGTCCTGGTAGCCCGAGCGGGTGTCGAACCACAACAAGAACAAGTACGACGTCAGCAAGGCGTTGAGCCGGGCAATGCGGGCGCGGTCTGTGTCCGACTCGATCGGCGCGCACGCGGACGCGATATCGCCGACGAGCGCGCGGTAGGGCGTCGCGACACCACCTGCATCCCAGGCCTGTAGCGTGCCGTCGTCGAAGCGGTACGCGCGCGCGGCTCGTTGCCAGAAATCCAAAACCGTGGCCATACGTTCGGCGTCGTCGGCGGGATCGAGCATGCCGACGCCGCCGAGCACCTTGCGGCCGACGAGTGGAAAGTTGGCGATCGCCCACAGATGCACGTTGTCGATCTGCGTCGCGAGCCGGTGTCCAGCGCGGCCGAGTTGCTCGGGCGGCTGCGCGGCCGCAATCTCGCGCAGCATCGCCGGGTAGCGCCGGTACGCCTCGACACACGCGACGCAGATGTACGCTGTGACGGGTATGAGCGCGGATTCGAGGGCGGTGCGCTCGGTCGTCAGCGTGTACGAGATGTCGCGGTGGTACGCGATCCACTGGTTCACGTCGTCTTTGGTCCAGCCCTCGCCGAGCGTGGGCTTCACGCGATCCGCCGCACGACGCCGGCCGCGCCGCTGCAATCGACTTCGACCGTTTCGCCATCGGCCGGTTCGTCGGCGTTACCGTCGAAGCTCATCACGCACGGCACCTGGTACTCACGGCTCACGATGCCGATGTGCGAGAGCGGAGTTCCGGAGAGACACACGACCGCGGCCAACTCGTCGAATATCGGCGCGAGGAACGTCGCCCCGGCATCGGCGACGCACGCGACAACACCCTCGGCCGAGGTGTCCATGAGCTCCAGCACATCGTCGGGCGACGTCAACCGCCGCCAGGTCCCCCGCACGGGCGGCGCTGCGAACACCCGGGTTCCCTGGCCGATCTCGCTCATCGCGCGGAATCTAACTCAGTACGATGGACCGTCGTGCTGCCGGGCGACTGCTACGTGCTGCTCCACGAGGTGCGCCTGCGCGGGCTCGTCGAGGTCGACGACTCCGACATCGTCACGCAGCTCCTCGACGCCGGCCTCATCGTGCGCGCCCGCGCCGCAGTGCGCATCACCGGACCCGGACGCGCGGCACACGCCTCGTGGGCGCGCGTCATGCTCGGAAGCGACGCCGCAGTGGCGGCGCAGCGCGGCTACGAACGCTTCCTCCCTCTCAACACCGAGTTCATGCGGGTGTGTCACGACTGGCAGGTCCGACCCGGGGATGTTCCCAACGATCACTGCGACGCCCGCTACGACTGGGAAGTGATCGACCGCTTGCGAGCACTCGACGAGCGCGCCGCGCCGGTCGTCCGACGTGTCGCGCGCTACGTCGAGCGCTTCGGGCCGTACTCGAGAAGGTTGCGAGCGGCGCTCGGCAAGGTCGACGACGGCGACTACGACTGGTTCACGTCACCGCGTCTCGACTCGTACCACACGGTGTGGATGCAGCTGCACGAGGACCTCCTCCTCGCGCTAGGAATCGAACGCACGGACGAAACGTGAGCAAGTGAGTAGCGACGAGATCCTTGCTCAGGCGGTGAGTGAGTTCGTCGAGCGGCTGGAGCCGCTCGTGATGATGTGGCCGGAAGCAAAGGGCGCGGACCCCGACGGCGTCCGGCGCGGCCTCCTCATGGAAGCGCGTCAGCTTGCGGCCGGATTCGTGTGCGCAGACGGCCGGCTGGGCGATCGCCAGTTGCTCGCGTTCCGCCGGTCATTCGGTCCGTCAGATCCCGAGGTGGCGAACGGCCCGCTCCGCGATCTTCGTCACAGCACGGCCGTAACGAGGGACGCAAGCTTCATCCGGACGCCGTCGCCGTTGTTCCTCCATTTGCTCGACGGCGACCGCGAGCAATGGACGTCGAACGCGTGGGTCTACTACGAGGCGGCACTCGGCGTGGGCCACGCGATGTGCGCGCTCGCCGACATTCCCACGCGTGACTCCCTCGCCGCGCTCGACGAATACCGCTCGATCCTGCTCGCCGCGCTCCGGTCGCGGAACATCGTCCGGCCCGGTCCCCTGCCTGACGCGCGAGAGTCGCACGACCCGCACACCCTCGGCGGGCTGCCGGGCGAGGCGCCGGCCGCGTCACCGACCCTCGACGGCCTGCTCGACGAGTTGGAGGCGCTCATCGGACTCCAAGACGTCAAGCGCGAAGTCAGATTGCTCGTGAACCTCACACGCGTCGAGAAGCTGCGCGTCGAACACAACCTTCCGGTCCCGGAGCGCAGCCGGCATCTCGTGTTCGTGGGGAACCCGGGTACCGGCAAGACGACGGTCGCGCGCCTGCTCGCGCGTGTCTACGGGGTGCTCGGCGTTCTTCCCAAGGGCCATCTCGTCGAGACCGACCGGGGTGGCATGGTCTCGGGGTATGTGGGTCAGACCGCGACCAAGGTCCAGGAAGTGGTGAAGGGTGCGCTCGGCGGCCTGCTGTTCATCGACGAGGCGTACGCGCTCTGGGTCGATAGCGCCGAGGACTTCGGCCGAGAGGCGATCGCGACGCTGCTGAAGCTCATGGAGGACGAGCGCGACAAGTTCGTCGTGGTGGTGGCCGGGTATCCAGTGCCGATGGAGCAGCTGCTCGACGCGAATCCGGGGCTGCGTTCGCGGTTCCCGAAGACGATCGTGTTCCCCGACTACACGAGCGACGAGCTGGTGGAGATCTTCACGTCGTTGGGCGAACAGAACGAGTACCGCCCGTCGACTGAAGCGCTCGCGAAGGTCCGCGCGTACTGCGACGCGCAGGAGCGGGGGTCGATGTTCGGGAACGCGCGGCTCACGCGCAACCTGTTCGAGGCGGCGATCGAGCTGCACGCGACCCGCATCGTGGACAAGACCGGCACCACGAAGGAAGACTTGAGCACGCTCTTGCCCGACGACATTCCCGCACCCGGCACGGCGCTGACCGCAATCGAGAGCGAGAGCGGCGCGTGATCCTCTCCGAGCCCGGCCGGCGGCGGTTCCCCGCCCGGTTGCTCGCGCTTGTTGTGGCCCTCGCGATGGTCGGCGGCGCGCTCGCGATCCGCGAGCTCATCATCAAAGACGAGGGGAGCAGCGCCGATGGCGCCGACGATTCCGATCGCGACTCCGATGATCGACTGCGAATCGCGTGCATCGTCGAGCTCGCCGAGGTGTGCGGGACGCTCGACGCCAACGTCACGGTGGAGGCCGCGGGCACGACCGCCGCCCGGCTGACCGCGCTCGCCGACGGCGCCGATGCGGAAATCGACGCGTGGGTCACGTTCGCGCCGTGGCCGGAGATCGTGCGAGACGCCCGCGCGCGCGCCGGCGTCGACGAGCTGCTGGGCGCCGACACCAGCGCGCTCGCGCGTACCCGGCTCGCCGTCGCGGCCCGTCGCGACCGGGCCGACGTCCTGCTCGCCGCGTGCGATGGCATGCTGACGTGGCGCTGCATCGGCGACGTCGCGGGCACTCCGTGGAGCGACATCGGCGGCGAGGGCACCTGGGGCGCGGTGCGGCCCGCCCATCCCGAACCGCAGTTGTCCGCCACGGGATTGCTGGTGCTGGGCCACGCGGTCGGCGGGTACCTCGCCACGCCCGAGATACCCGCCGACGACGTGTCCCGGCTCGACTGGGAGACGAGCGACGAGTTCCCCGGCTGGTTCCAACGGCTCGAGCGCTCGGTTCCCGACGATGCGTTCGACCCCGACACGGATCCGTTCGCACGCTGGCTCCAGACCCGGCCGGTCGGCGCGCGCTACGACATCGTCACGGCCACGGAGGCGGCCGCGCTCCGCGCGCTCGCACGGGCCGCGGCCGACGTCCGGGACGCGGCAGTCCTCCTCTACCCTGCCCCTGTGGCCACCGCCGACGTCGTGCTCGCACCGGTCGGCGGCGCCGGCGATGCCGGCGCGCTGAACGATCCGTTGCGCGACGCCTTGCTCGACGCGGGCTATCGCGCCGACGACGCCGGCGACCCGCCGTTGCCCGCCACCGACGGGCTGCCGGCGCCGGGGGCGCTCGACGCGCTGCGCGGACTCTGGGAAGAGGTGGTGCGGTGAGGCGCGGGTCGGTGTGCGTCCTCGCGGTGGGGCTCCTCGTCGGCGCGTGCGCGTCCGACGAGGACAGCGCGAATTCGAACGATGTCGAAGCCCTCGCCGATCCCGGTGAGTGTGTCGCCATCGACGTGGCGGTTTCGTCGGAGAAGATCGCGCTGTTGACCGACCTCGCGGAACAATTCAACGGCTCGGACGAATCCGACCTCGGCGACGGCGCGTGCGCGTTCGTCCGTGTGCAGAGCAAGGCGTCGGGCGGTGCGATGCAGATGCTCGCCGAAGGCTGGCCGGACGAAACCGCGAACGGTCCGCAGCCGGTCGTGTGGTCGCCGGCCGCGTCGTCGTGGGGCGCGATCTTGAACCAGCGGCTCGCGGACCGCGGCGAGGACCCGATGGCACCGCCGTCCGAACCGTTCATGCTCACTCCGCTCGTCATCGCGATGCCGGAGCCGATGGCGGACGCGCTCGGCTACCCCGAAACGCCGATCGGCTACGCCGACGTCCTGCGCCTCGCCGACGATCCGCAGGGATGGGGCGCGTTCGACCATCCCGAATGGGGTCCGTTCCGCCTCGGCAAGACCAACCCGAACTACTCGACCTCCGCGCTCTCGGCGACGATCGCGCAGTACTACGCCGCGACCGGCAAGACGACGGGCCTCTCCCTTGAGGACTTGCAGCGTCCCGAGGTGACGCAGTTCGCGCGCGGTGTCGAGTCCGCGGTCGTGCACTACGGCGACATCACGATGACGTTCTTGAACAACTGGTTCCGCAACGACGTCCGCGGAACGTCGCTCACGTACGTCTCCGCCGTCGCCGTCGAGGAGAAGTCGGTCATCGACTACAACACGGGCAACCCCGACGGGGTCCTCGCCGCCGGCGAGACGCCGCGAGAGCCGCGCGTGCCTCTGGTCGCCGTCTACCCGAAGGAGGGGACGCTCTACAGCGACAATCCGTTCATCGTGCTCGACGCGCCGTGGGTCGACGAACGGGAGCGCGAGGGCGCCCGCAACTTCGAGGAATTCGTCAAGCGCCCCGAAGCGCAAGAGCGAGTGCTCGAGTTCGGATTCCGGCCCGGCAATCCCGACGTCGCGATCGACGAGCCGATCAGCGCGCAGTGGGGTGTCGACCCCAACCAGCCGCAGACGCTCTTGGAAGTTCCGAAGCCCGAGGTCCTGACGGCCCTCCTCGACCGCTGGGCCGAAGACCGCAAACGGG
Source organism: Actinomycetota bacterium (assembly GCA_052390615.1). Taxonomy (GTDB): domain Bacteria; phylum Actinomycetota; class Acidimicrobiia; order IMCC26256; family PALSA-610; genus JBQTGT01. Next base: position 68,476 of record JBQTGT010000060.1, on the reverse strand, counting down.
CGCGCGTCCTGCTCCTCCTCGACGCGTCGGGTTCGATGGGTGACGAGGGCGATCCCGACAGCGGCGCGACCAAGCTCGACCTCGCCAAGCAGGCAACGATCGACGCGCTCGACGAGTTCTCCATCGATGACGAGGTGGGCCTGCGCATCTTCACCTCCAATCTCACCGGCGGCACCTCCACCGACTGGACTGACCTCGTGCCCGTCGACGACGTCGGAAGCCAGCGCGAGACCATCGCGCGCCGCGTCCAGGACCTGTCCCCGCTGGAGGGGACACCGCTCTACACCGCGACCGCAGACGCGTACGACTCGATGCTCGCGGGCTTCGACGAGACGCGTATCAACGCCGTCGTGTTGCTCTCGGACGGCCGCAACGAGGACGACAACAACGACCTCGAAGCGCTCATCCAGAAACTGCGCGCCCAAAGCGAGGGCGAGAGCGCACAGCCGGTACGGGTGTTCGCGATCGCGTACGGAGCCGACGCCGACCTCGAAACGCTGCGCCGCATCGCGGAAGCGACCAATGCGTCGGTGTACGACGCGTCGGACGCGACGACGATCTCGCGAGTGTTCACCGCAGTCGTGAGCAACTTCTAGGCGCGGAGGCGGGGAGCGGCGACGCAGGTATCCTGCGGCGCCCGAGCCGGGGCCCGAGCGGCCCCACAGAGCGGGAGGTTATTCTCGTGGCGATCGAGCGGCTGCCGGAGCACCTGAAGTCCCGGCGAACCGCGGCCGCGATCACCGCACCCGCCGCGATCCTCACCGGCGGCGCCGGCGCGTCCATCGCGATCCTGCTCGGCGCGCCGCTCGCCGCGATCGTGGCCGTCGGCGCGCTCGCGTACGGCGCCGCCGTCGCCATTCGTCTACCCCGCGGGCCGCGCCCGCTGCGCGACATCGATCCGAAGGCGCTGTCCGAACCGTGGCGGCGGTACGTGCACGAGGCGTTGCGCGCGCGCCGCCGCTTCGGCGAGGTGGTCGAATCGGCTCGCGCCGGGCCGGTGCGCGACCGTCTGAGCGAGATCGGCGGCCGCATCGACGCGGCGGTGCAGGAGTGCTGGCGCGTCGCATCGCACGCCGACGCCCTCGACGAAGGTGTGCGCTCGCTCGAGCTCGACGCCGTCGAGCAGCGGTTGGGGCATATCAGCGACACGCGGCCCGAGTCGCCCGGCGCGCGGGAGTCGTGGGACCGCACTGTGCAGGCGCTCGAGGCGCAGCTCGCCTCCGGGCAGCGGCTCGTGACGGTCGCCACCGATGCCCGCCAGCGGCTCGAGGTGCTCGACGCCCGCCTCGACGAGGCAGTCGCGCGCGCGGTGGAGCTGTCGCTGTCGGCCGGTGACGTCGCCGCCCTCTCGGGCCTCGGCGCCGACGTCGACCAGCTCGTCGGCGACATGGAGGCGCTGCGCCAGGGCTTGGAGGAAGTCGGTCGGGTCGGCCGTTCCTGACCGTCCTAGGCTGCCCGCCATGTTCAAGCTGCTGCGCCGCTGGTGGAAGTACATGACTGCCCGCATGTCGGGGAGCTTCGAGGAGCACGCGGACCCGAAGGTCCAGCTCGAACAAGCGATCCACGAGGCGCAAGAGCAGCATCGGCGTCTCACCGAGCAAGCCGCGAACGTCATCGCGCACCAAAAGCAGACGCAGATGCGCCTCGACAGGGCGCAAGAAGAGCTCGACCGTGTGACGGCGAACGCCCGCCAAGCGCTCGTGCTGACGGACGAGTCGACGCAGAAGGGCGACGCGGCCAAGGCGCTCGAGTACCAGTCGGCGGCAGAATCGTTCGCGAACCGACTGATCGCGCTCGAGCGCGAAGTCGAAGGCTTGAGGGCGATGCTGCTCGACGCCGCCCAGAACGCCGACGCGGCCAAGGGCGCGGTGCAGAAGAACTCGACGGCGCTGCAAAAGAAGCTGTCCGAGCGCCAGCGACTGTTGTCGCAGCTCGACCAAGCGAAGATGCAAGAGCAGATGAACGCGGCGATGACCCAGCTCACCGCGACCATCGGCGAGGACGTGCCGACGTTCGAGGAGATCCGCGAGAAGATCGAGGCACGCGTCGCGCGCGCCGAAGGCATGTCCGATCTCCAGGGCTCGTCGGTCGAAGGCCGCATGCTCGAAGTCGAACAAGCCCAGATCAATGCGGAGGCGCAAGCGCGCTTGTCGCAACTGCGCACTCAGTTGGGGCTGCCCGCACCGGCGAGCGAGTCGGCGCCCGCCGAGCAACCCGCGCCGGGCACCCAGGCGACGCCGTCAGAAGGCGCGTGAGCGCGCACACATCGTCACAGGCTCCCAACGTTCGACGGCGGCCGACGGCGGCGGCGTCGATCAGACCCGCCCGCGGAACGGACCCGTAATCTCGTCGGTGATTCCCAGACCGGCGCCAGGCTTCCCCGCCGCGGGTGACGCGAACCGGGCGAACAGGTGAACGGAGGATCGCGGGCAGGGACGGCCGAGCGATATGGCTCGGCCGCATCCGGGCGCGAAGGACGACGGGCGGAGTACAGAATGCGTGCGGTCAGCCGATGGAGTCGCGTGGGCGCCGGGGTGACCTCCGGCGCCGGAGGTCAGCCATCAGGTGGAGCCCCGAATGCGGCGAGTCACTGCACTCATCGGCACCCTCTGCTTCGTAACGGCGTGCGGGTCGACACCAGATGCCGCCGAACGTTCATCGGAAAGCGCCGGCGCGGCTTCCACGCGTGTTGCGCCGCCGTCGGTGGTTCCGGCCGCGACCGTGCCGACGAGGTCGGGCCCGGCACCAACAGGGGGCCCGGGTCGGGCGCCCGAGGGCCAGCCCGACCGAACGCTGCCCGAATGCACGAACCCGCGCCCCTTCGATCACGTCCCGCTGGCCGAGGGCACGTACATGTCGTATCGGCCGCTGGGGTTCGTGTCGTACCCGACGCACGTCGTACCGACGAAGCACGCTGCGTTCACCATCAACCTGCCCGGTGAGTCGCGGACCGCGGCGGTGACAGCGCCGGGTCACGTCTGGGTGACCCACATCGTGAAGGTCTCGCCTCCCGACGGACCACCGGGCTACCAAGTTCGTCTCCAACCTTGCCGCGACGTCATTGCCTACTTCAATCACCTCGGCTCGCTCGCGGCGCCCGTGCTCGAAGCGTTCGAGTCGGGACGCCCGGAATGCGAAACGAACACGTTCAACCAAGATGTCATGACAAAGTGCCGCCTCGCCACGCGTGTCGAGCTCGCGTCGGGCGAGCCGGTCGGCGTCTCGGACGGCTACGCCGGCGTCGACTTCGGCGCAATCGATTTCGCGGCCGAGGAGACCCGATTCGCGGACAACAGCGAGTACGACTACGAATACGTGCACACGATCCCGCCAACCGACCTTTTCGACTCGGCCGCGCTGGCCGAGATCACCCCGCACATCGGGAGCATCGACGGGACGCGAAATCGCAGCGCGCCGCCGATCGGCGGCAGCCACAACCACGACGTCGCCGGTACTGCGCAGGGCAGCTGGTTTCCCCTCGACGGATCCATGCGCACCGTTCAGAACGAACGGCAATTCATCGCGTTCGTTCACGACTTCGTCGAGCCCGCGCAACCCGTGTTCTCGTTCGGAGGAGGAGTGGCGGGCATCGCGGGAGGGCTCGCACAATTCGTTCCCCGCGCAACCGGGACGGTCAACCGCGACTTCGACGCTGTCGGACCCGACGGACGCGTCTACTGCTGGGAGAACTTCCTCACCGGCGTCACACCGTCGGGTATCAATACGACGCGCGTCGACGGCGTGGTGCTCGTCGTGATGCCGGACGCGTCGACGCTTCGCATCGAACGCGCAGGATCCGTCGGCGCGACCTGTGCGAACGTCGATCAGGCCTTGACTGGCGCGGCATCCACGTTCGCCCGCTGAGCGCGCCGAGCTGCTCGCGGTGGACTCGCGCGGCTTTGGCCGGATGAAGGGGCGACGCTACTCGCGGTAGACGTCCGGCTCCACGAAGATCAACCGCGCGGACGGCACGGCCGCACGGATGCGCGCTTCGACCCCGTTGATCTCACCAGCGAGCTGTGGAAACGACAGCGCGTGGTCAAATTCGAGCTTCGCCGCGACGACGATCTCCTCGGGACCGATGTGCTCGGTGCGCAGGTGGATCACGCGCTGCACCGAGTCGTGTTCCTCGATCGCGCGCCGCATCGCGGCGACGTCTTCGGTCGTCGCCGCTTCGCCGAGCAACAGGCTCGACATCTCGCCCGCGAGGAACACCGCGATGACGACCAGCAAGACGCCGATTCCGAGGCTGCCGGCCGCGTCCCAGCGGGCTTCGTCGGTGACCTCCGCCATGGTCACGCCGAACAAGGCGACCACGAGACCGCACAGTGCGCCCGCGTCTTCGAGCAGCACGACCGGGAGCTCGGGTGCCTTCGAGCGGCGAATGAACTGCATCCAGGTTCGGTCGCCGCGCACCTTGTTGGCCTCGACGATCGCGGTTCGAAACGAGACTCCTTCGACGACGATGGCGAACGAGAGGAGTGCGATCGCGAGCCCGACGCTTTCGAGCTCGTGGGGGTGGCGCAGCTTCTCGATGCCTTCATAGATCGCGAACAGGCCGCCCATGCTGAAGAGGATCAACGCGACGATGAACGCCCAGAAATAGCGCCGGTTCCCGTATCCGAACGGGTGTTCCTCGTCGGGGGGCCGGCGCGCGGCCTTCCCGCCATATAGCAGCAGCCCCTGGTTGCCAGTGTCGGCGACGGAGTGGATCGACTCCGCGAGCAGCGACGCCGCGCCCGTGATGAGAAACACGATGAACTTGCTGATCGCGATCACACCGTTCGCGAGCAGCGCCGCGATGACCGCCTTGTTCGAGTGCCCGGGACTCGCCACGGCGAGAAGCTACGCGATTCCGCCGCGGGTCATCGCGATCACATCGAGCGCGCGATCGAGCTGGGCGTCGGTCATGAGCTTGCGGCGCTTGACGATCTCACGCACGGATCTTCCGGTCCGCATCGACTCCTTCACGATCTCCGCCGCGGTCTCGTAGCCGACGTAGGGATTGAGAGCGGTCGCAATCGCCGGCGACGACTCCGCGTATTCCTGGAGCCGTTCGACGTTCGCTTCGATCCCGGCGATGCACGTGTCGGTGAACACGCGGCTGGCACTGGCGAGCAGCCGGATCGACTCCAATACGTTGCGCGCCATCACAGGTACGTACACGTTCAGCTCGAAGTTTCCCTGCGAACCCGAGAATGCAACCGCGGCGTCGTTGCCGAGCACCTGCGCGCAGACCTGTGTGACGACCTCGGAAATGACCGGGTTGACCTTCCCCGGCATGATCGACGAGCCGGGCTGGAGATCGGGCAGGCGGATCTCGGCCAGGCCCGCGCGCGGGCCACTGCCCATCCAGCGGATGTCGTTCGCGATCTTCACGAGCGCGACCGCCAGCGCCCGCAACTGTCCGCTCGTCTCGACGAGGGCGTCGCGCGCGCCTTGCGCCGCGAAGTGGTCGGGCGCCTCTCGTAACGGAAGGCCGGTGCGGGCCGCGAGCCCCGCGATCACTTTCGCCGCGAACTGCTTCGGCGCGTTGATCCCGGTACCGACTGCGGTCCCGCCGAGGGGCAGCGTGCAGAGTCGCGGCAGCGCGTCGCGCAGGCGCGCGATCCCCTCCTCGACCTGGGCGGCGTACCCACCGAACTCCTGGCCGAGCGTGACCGGGGTCGCGTCCATGAGGTGCGTCCGGCCCGCCTTCACGACCTGCGCGAACTGGCGTTGCTTCTTGTGTAACGTCCGCGCCAGGTGCTCACATGCGGGAATCAGCTCCTCGGTGATCGCGAGCGCGGCGGCGAGGTGCACCGCGGACGGAAACACGTCGTTCGAGGACTGCGAGGCGTTCACGTGGTCGTTCGGGTGTACCCCTTCGCCAAGTCGTTCCGACGCCAGCCGTGCAATGACTTCGTTCGCGTTCATGTTCGACGACGTGCCCGACCCGGTCTGGAACACGTCGATCGGGAAGTGTTCGTCCCAGAGTCCCGCGGCAACCTCGTCCGCGGCGGACGCGATGGCGTCGCCGGTGCGCCGGTCGACATCGCCCGCGTCGCGCAAGCGGGCGTTGACACGCGCCGCTTCCGCCTTGATGAGGCCGAGGGCATGCACGAGTCGCGCGTCGATCATCTCGCCGGAGATCGGGAAGTTCTCGACCGCCCGTTGCGTGTGCGCGCCCCACCGTGCGCCCGCCGGCACCCGCACCTCTCCCATCGAGTCGTGCTCGACGCGGAATTCGGGCATGGCCCGACGGTAGCGTGAGGGCGATGGCCGAGTTCGTCTATCAGGACCTGCTGCCGATCGGCCCCGACACGACGGCGTACCGGCGGCTCACCGGCGACTCCGTCTCCACCTTCGAGGCCGGCGGCCACACGTTCCTGCAGGTCGACCCCGAGGCGCTCACGCTGGTGACGCGCCAGGCGATGCACGACATCGCGCATCTCCTCCGGCCCGGCCACCTCGCCCAGCTGCGCGCGATCCTCGACGACCCCGAGGCATCCGACAACGACCGTTTCGTCGCGCTCGAGCTGTTGAAGAACGCCTGCATCGCGGCGGGCGGCGTCCTCCCCGGCTGCCAAGACACTGGCACCGCGCTGGTGAAGGGAAAGAAGGGCGAACGCGTCGTCACCGGCGGCGGTGACCGCGAAGCAATCGCGCGGGGCATCTTCCGCACATACGCCGAAGACAACCTGCGTTACTCACAGCTCGCGCCCCTCGACACGTTCACCGAGAAGAACACCGGCACGAACCTGCCCGCCGAGATCGAGATCGAAGCGGTCGACGGTGACGAGTACAAGCTGCTCTTCATGGCCAAGGGCGGGGGCTCGGCAAACAAGAGCTTGCTGTTCCAAGAGACCAAGGCGCTGCTCAACCCCGAGAGCCTGATGACCTGGCTCGACGAGAAGCTGCGCACGCTCGGCACTGCGGCGTGCCCGCCGTATCACCTCGCGCTCGTCATCGGCGGCACGTCGGCCGAGTACGCGCTGAAGACCGCGAAGCTGGCGTCGGCGCGCTACCTCGACACGCTGCCGCGCGCAGGCAACGAACTGGGCCAGGGCTTTCGCGACGTCGGGCTCGAACGCGACGTGCTCGCGTTGACTCAGCGGTTCGGCATCGGCGCTCAGTTCGGCGGCAAATACTTCTGCCACGACGTCCGGGTTATCCGACTCCCCCGCCACGGCGCGTCGTGTCCGGTTGCGATCGCGGTGTCCTGCTCGGCCGACCGCCAGGCAGTCGGCAAGATCACGCGTGACGGCGTGTTCCTCGAACAGCTCGAAGCCGACCCCGCGCAGTACCTTCCCGAAGTGCTCGACGATGATCTCGTCGAAGCCGACGTGGTCCGCATCGACCTCAACCAATCGATGGACGAGATCCGGCGCACGCTGTCGCGGTATCCGGTGAAGACGCGGGTCATGCTCACCGGTCCCATGGTCGTCGCGCGCGACATCGCGCACGCCAAGATCAAGGAGCGCCTCGACGCGGGCGATGGCATGCCGGAGTACCTGCGCAACTACTGCGTGTACTACGCCGGGCCCGCGAAGACGCCCAAGGGGTACCCGTCGGGATCGTTCGGACCGACCACCGCGGGCCGCATGGACTCCTATGTCGACTTGTTCCAACGCAACGGTGGCTCGTTCGTCATGCTCGCCAAGGGAAATCGATCACAGGTCGTCACCGACGCGTGCCGTCAGCACGGCGGCTTCTACCTCGGCTCGATCGGCGGCCCAGCCGCGCGCCTCGCGAAGGACTGCATCACAAAGGTGGACGTGCTCGAATACGCCGAGCTCGGCATGGAAGCGGTGTGGAAGATCGAAGTCCGCGACTTTCCCGCGTTCGTCGTCGTCGACGACAAAGGCAACGACTTCTTCGCCGACGTCTCGAAACCGGTCGCGTTACGGTGAACCCGCCTACAGGCGGACGCCCTCGCGCGCCAACAGCTCACGTTTGAGCTCGATCGCGTTGCGGCCGCCGCCGTAGCCGCCGATGCGGCCGCCGGCCGCGATCACCCGGTGGCACGGGATCACGAACGGCAGGGGGTTCGAGGCCATTGCGGCGCCGACCGCCCGGGCGGCGCGCGGCCGGCCGGCCAGGGCTGCCAGCTCGCCGTACGACACCGTCTCGCCCCAGCCGACGTCGCGGGCGAGGGTCTCGAGGACGGTGCGCCGAAACCCGTCGATGCCGGTCAGGTCGAGGGGCACGTCGAGCGTTCGGCGTTTCCCCGCGAACCACTGGTCGAGCTGTGTGGCGATCGCGGGGTCGGGGGGTCCGACCCGCACCTCGGGCTGGTCGTCGCCGGGCAGCGAGATCTCGCGCAGGCCGCGCTCGCTGCGCACGACGGTGACGCGGCCGTGCGGGCTGTTTTGGCGCCACGCTCGCGTCGTCACGGGCGCAACGCTAACCGCGAACGACCAACCTGCGCCGCAAACCGGGAACTATTCGGGTTTTGCGGCGCAGGTTTGAACGGCGGACGCGCCTATATGAGGCCCAGCTCGGCGACGGCGTCGCGTTCTTCAGTGAGCTCGGCGACGCTGGCGTCGATGCGGGCGCGCGAGAAGTCGTCGATGTCGAGACCGGTCACGATCGACCACTCGCCTCCGCCGGCCGTGGCCGGGAACGACGAGATCAACCCTTCGGGGACGCCATAGGAACCGTCGGAGCACACGGCCATGCTCACCCAGTCGTTCGCGGGGGTGCCGACTGCCCAGTCGCGGACGTGGTCGATCGCAGCATTAGCGGCCGACGCCGCGGAGGACGAACCGCGCGCCTCGATGATCGCGGCGCCGCGCTGTTGCACGGTCGGGATGAACTCCTTCTCGATCCACTGTCGAGCGACGAGATCGGCGGCGACCTTCCCGTCGACCTGCGCGTGGAACAGATCGGGGTACTGCGTCGCGGAGTGATTCCCCCAGATCGTCATGTGTGTGACGGCGGTGACGTGCACACCGCACTTGGCTGCAACCTGCGCGCGCGCCCGGTTGTGGTCGAGTCGTGTCATCGCGGTGAACCGTGCGCGCGGGATCGAACGCGCGTTGTTCATCGCGATCAAGCAGTTCGTGTTCGCGGGATTGCCGACGACGAGGATCCGGACGTCGTCGGCCGCGCCGGCGGCGAGCGCCTGGCCCTGCGCGGTGAAGATCGCGCCGTTCGCTTCGAGCAGGTCCTTTCGCTCCATGCCCTTCGTGCGCGGCCGCGAGCCGACGAGCAGCGCGTAGTTCACGCCTGCGAACGCGGCGTGGGCGTCGTCGGTGGGGACGACGCCGCGGAGCAGCGGAAACGCGCAGTCCTCGAGCTCCATGACCACGCCGCCGAGGGCGCCCAGCGCGGGCGTGATCTCGAGCAGGTGCAAGAAGACTGGTTGGTCCGGGCCGAGCAGGTCGCCGTTCGCAATCCGGAACAGCAGGCTGTATCCGATCTGACCGGCCGCACCGGTGACTGCCACGCGCACAGGTTCGTTCACGGCCGGAGAAGCTAGCCCTCCGCCACCAGCCCGTCCGCCGCGACTTCGAGGAGGATCTCGCGTGCCTGCGTCAGTTCTTCGATCCGGGTCGCCGCGTGTGCGATCGCGCCGCCGTGATCGGGGTGGGCGTCGCGCAGCAGCCGGCGGAAGCGGCGGTTCACGTCGTCGCGCTGCACCTCCATCCGGCCCCGCAGCCCGAGCACCTCCATCGCCCACCGCTGGTCGGCCGGGACTCCCAGCCACGCCTCCTCGGCGGGCGGCCCGCCGCGCCGTCGCGCCGACGTCCCGGCCAGCGGCGGCGGCGCGACCGGGCGCCGATCGAGATGCAGCCGCAGCTCGACGCCGGGAGCGAGGCCCGACCACCGGCCGTCGACGACCTCGCGGATGGCCCCCAGCGCAATGCGCCGGCCCGCTGGGGGCAGCACCGCCGCGGCCATGACCGCTCCCAGCAATTGCGGGACGCGCGCGCCGTGCACGTCCAGCTCCACGACCAGCCGACCCGCTTCACCGAACACGGCATGGCGGGAACGGTCGAGACCGTGGAGATCGTGCTGCAAGCGGTGTCGGAGCCCGATACGCGGAATCGTGAGCCCGCCCGCCGCTTGGGCGACGAGCCTTCCGAGCAGGGCGCGTTCCTCCTCGTCGAGCGCGGGCAGCTGGGTCGCGATGACCGCGCCGAGCAAGGCGACGCCATGGGCAGGACCCGTCGTCGGGAGATAGGCGTGTTCGAGCGCGACCCGCCGCGTCGGCATGTGCCGGCGGGTGTGACGGACGACGCACTCGGCGAGCAGCACGACCGCTTCTTCGGCGCGCCGTTACCGCGCGGATGCGACGACGAGGAGGGCCACGACCCACACCACCAACAGGATCGCGGCCAGCGCCCAGACCGGGCTGCGCGCGAGGACGCGCGTTCCCGTCGCGGCCGGGCGGCGGAGCCCACAACTTGGGCAGCGGGCGGCGTCGAATTGCACGATCGTGCCGCACACGGTGCACGACGGTTCGGGAAGCGGCTGCGCCGTCACAGTCCGCCCGTTCGCCGCTCGGTTGCTTCGACCGTGTTCCGGAGCAACATCGCGCGCGTAGTCGGGCCGACACCCCCGAGACGAGGCGTGATCCACCCGGCGACCTCGGCGCACGCTTCGTGGACGTCGGGGATCACGCGCCGGACCTCCATCGTCGCGCCGGGACCAACGACCGCGGCGCCGGGTTTGACCATGTCGGGCTGGATGATCCCGGGGCTTCCCGCCGCCGCGATCAGGATGTCCGCCCGGCGCGTGTGCTCCGCAAGATTCGTCGTGCCCGTGTGGCAGTGGGTGACGGTCGCGTTCGCGTTGGGCTCCTTCAGCGACAGCAGCACCGCGAGCGGCCGACCGATCGTGAGGCCACGGCCGACGATCACGACGTGCCTGCCCTCGATCGGCACGCCGTAGTGCACGAGCAGGGCCTGGATGCCGGCCGGCGTGCACGGCCGCGGCCCGGGGCTTCCGATCATCAGCCGTCCGAGGTTCACCGGATGGAGCCCGTCGGCATCCTTGGCGGGGTCAATCGCTTCCAGCGCCGCGTGCTCGTTCAGCCCCATGGGCAACGGGACCTGGAGCAAGAACGCGTCGACCGCGGGGTCGTCGTTGAAGTCGCGGATCGCGGCCATGACGTCGGCTTGGGACGCGGTCGCGGGGAGCTCTACGTGGTGCGAAGCGATGCCGACTTCGGCGCAGTTTGCGCGCTTGGCGCGGATGTACGCGGCGCTGGCGGGGTCGTCGCCGACGAGGATCGTGCCGAGACCGGGTGTGACGCCGCGCTCGACGAGTCGTTTCACGCGACAGCGCAGCTCCTCCTTCACCGCGTCGAGGAGCACATTGCCATCGAGGAGGATCGCCGTCATGAGTGGTTCTTCATGTCGATTGGGTCGACTCCAAGCTCCGCTCCTGAGGACACGCTGCGCTGTCGCCTCACTAGTGAAGGAAGTGTCGTTCGCCAGTGAACACCATGGCGAGGCCGAGCTCGTCCGCGGCCTCGATCACCGCATCGTCGCGCATCGCACCGCCGGGCTGTATCACGGCCGCGACTCCCGCCGCCGCGGCCGCTTCGATCCCGTCCGGGAACGGGTAGAACGCGTCGCTCGCGGCGGCGCCGCCGCGAGCGCGCCCGGCCGCCTTCTTGGCCGCGATCTCGCCCGACTCGACGCGATTTTGCTGGCCGGCGCCGATGCCGACCGCCTGGCCGCCCTTCACGAGGACGATCGCGTTCGACTTCACGTGACCGCAGATCCGCCACGCCAGCTCGAGGTCGCGCCACTGCCCCGACGTCGGTGCCACCTTGGTCACGACGCGCCAGTCGTCGCGCGTCGCCGCGAAGTGGTGCGGTGACTGCACGAGGAAGCCACCCGAAATCTGGCGCACGTCGATCGCGCGACCCTCCGGAGCAACGGCTTCGAGGAGGCGCGTGTTCTTGCGCTTTGTACGCAACGCATCGACGACACCATCGTCGTAGCCGGGGGCGATGACGACATCCGCCTGCGGACCCTCGACCATGCGCGCGACCGTCGCGGCATCGATCGGGCGATTCAACGCGACGATGCCGCCGAACGCCGACCGCTCGTCACACTCGAGGGCGCGCTGATACGCGGACCCAAGGTCGTCAGCGATCGCGACACCGCACGGGTTCGCGTGCTTGACGATCGCGCACGCGGGTTGGTCGCCGAGGTCGTGCACGAGCTGCCACGCGGCATCCGCGTCGTACAGGTTGAGGTACGAAAGCGCAAGCCCGGCGTGCTGGCGTATCGAATCCCACCAGCTCGTCGTTCCGCGCTGTCGATAACGGGCGGCGGCCTGGTGCGGGTTCTCGCCGTAGCGCAATTCCTCCGCCGTGCGTTCGAGCGGGAGCACGAGGTGTCGGGGCAGCGCCTCGTCGCGCTGCAACCACGCGACGATCTCGGCGTCGAATGCGGCCGTGCGCGCGAAGGCTTCGAGCGCGAGCTCGCGGCGCGTCTGCTCCCCGATGGTGCCGTCGTTGTCGCCCAGCTCCTGCAGCAACTGGTCGTATTGCTCCGGTGATGTCACGACCGTGACCCACTCGTGGTTCTTCGCCGCGGCTCGGACCATAGCGGGTCCACCGATGTCGATCGTGTTGATCGCGGGGCGTTCATGGAACGGATAGAGGTTCGAAACGACCAGCCCGAACGCGCGGATACCGAACCGATCGAGGTCGGCGCGGTGTGACTCCTTGCCGAGGTCAGCGAGCAGGCCGCCGTGGATGTGCGGGTGCAGCGTCTTGACGCGATCGTCGAGCATCTCCGGGCTCCCAGTGACGTCCTCGACGCGCGTCACCGGAATGTCGGCGTCCGCGATCGCCGACGCAGTGCCGCCCGACGAAACCAACTCGACGCCCATCTCGTGCAGCGCCCGCGCGAGCTCGACGACGCCAGTCTTGTCGAACACCGATACGAGGGCGCGCGTGATCTTGATCCTCACGCCGACGCGAGCCTCTCGATGACGTCGGGGTACAGCCGGCGCTCGACCTCCTTGATCCGTTCGTGCAGTGTTTCCTCGGTGTCGCCCGGACCGACCGGCACCGATTCCTGCGCGAGGATCGGCCCGTCGTCGACGGCGGCGGTCACCAGGTGCACGGTGCAACCGGTGACCTGCACGCCGTGCTCGATTGCGTCGCGCACAGCATGCCAGCCCTTGAACGCCGGCAGCAGCGACGGGTGCGTGTTGACGGCCCGTCCACCGAAAGCGTCGACGAACGGTTTCGACAGGATCGTCCCGAATCCCGCGATCGCGACGAGGTCGACCCGGTGGCGCGCGAGGGCGTCGATCACGTCGTGGGTGTAGGACTCCCGATCGAATTCCGGGCTGAACTCTCGGCGCTCGACGAGCTCTACGGGCACGCCGACCTGGGTCGCGACGCCGATCGCGTCGCAACGGCGGTCGACCACCACGACCGCGAGCGGGAGACCCCGGTCGGCCAGGGCGCGCAGGATTGTGCCCCGCCCCGACGCAAGCACTCCGACCCGCATGAGACCGACGGTAGTGGGTCGACCTGCGATTTGTCGCGCCGGACGGTCCGTTCCTGCGCTCAGCGCGGTACGCCGAGCGCGAGATCCTTGTAATGGCCCGCCCGACATGTTCAGCTTGGCTGTCAAGGGGCCGGTTCGGCTTCAGATACAGCCGGAGGGATCGTGGACAAACTGAAGGAACTCACCACCGCCGAGAAGGTGATCGTCGCAGCCGCCGCGGTCCTGCTGATCGACAGCTTCTTGCCGTGGTACGACGTCGATCTCGGGCCCTTCGGCAGCGTCACGCGCAATGGCTGGGAGAGCCCGGGCGGCCTGTTCTCGATTCTGGCCGTCCTCATCGGCCTCGCGATGGCGGCGCAGATCCTGGTGACGCGCCTCGGCGCCGCGCAGCTCCCGGACAAGGTCGGGAGCCTCTCCTGGCCGCAGGTGCACCTGATCCTCGGGATCGCCACATTCGTGTTCGTCCTGATCAAGTTCCTCAACGAGAACAGCCACACCGGATTCGGCTTCTACGTAGGATTCATCTGCACGATCGGACTCGCAGTCGGCGGCTTCCTCAAGACGAAGGAAGCTGAGGGCACCGCGGCGCTCTGAGCCAGGACAATTTGCTGAGCGCAAAAGGCCCCCGCCCGACACAACGGGTCGGGGCCTTTTGCTGTGACTGACCCGGGGAGCACGCCATGGAAGCATCCACGCCCGCGTACGCACGACTCCTCGACGGCGACCGGCCACGACCGTCGCTGAGCGACGCGGTCGCGGCCGGCGGCGGGCTCGTCGTCGCGGTTGGCGTCGGCTTCCTCGCCGCCGAGGTCGGTGTCGAGGACGACGGCGGCTTCAACGGCATCCCGGGCGCGGTGATGTTCTTCGTACTCGCGCTCGTGGCGTTCGTGCTCACCGGTTTCGTCTCCCGACCCGCGCAAGCAGCGTGCACCGCGGTGATCACGGTTTCGATCTTCACCGGCTTCGGGCTGCTCATCTTCCCGAAGGTCGACTCATTCGCCGACATCCGGCTCTTCCTCGTGCTGACGATCGCCGGCTGGCTGGTGTTCTATTTCGCGCCGACGACGCAGGGCCGCCCGATCTTCATTGCGCTGGCGGCGCTGCTGTTTTACTTCTGGATCTTGGCCGAGGTGGTCGACGCCGAAAACGCATTCAGCGCCGCACCGATCCCCTCACCTGCGTATGCCCCCGGCGAGCTCTTCGACGCCATCGGAGGTGGCGGTGGCCGCGCGCCGGCCCTTCCGGGCGCCCGTGTCGACCAGGTCACGCTCGACGACCTCGACTCCTCCGACCCGCTGTATCCAGTGGCGCAGGATTGCGCCGACGGTGACGACGACGCGTGCCAGGAGCTGTACAACGAGTCGGACATCGGCAGCGACTTCGAGGAGTTCGCGCAGGACTGCGGCGGCCGCGAGCGCAGCGCCGACTTCGGCGTGTGCGCGGACTTCAGCTTCGACGAGGACGACTTCGAGAACTTCGAACCGGACTTCGATGACGACGAGTTCACCGACGAATTCACCGATCCACTGGTGTTCGGTTCCGGCACTGACGACAAGGCGGCCGAGATCGGCATCGTGTCGTTGCTTTTCGCGGTGGGCTACCTCGGTCTCGTCCGCGTGCTCCACACGCGTGGGGCGGCCCGACTCGGCACCGCGTTCGTGCTTCCCGGCACCGTTGCGCTCGTGACGGCGTGCGAGGGTCTTGGCGACGCGTCCGGGACCGCGGTCGTCGGCGGGCTGATTACGATGTTGGCCGGACTTGTGCTCGGCGTCATCGGGTTTTCCGGCGACCGGCGCTTCTCGACGTGGACCGGTGGCGCGCTCGCGTCCCTCGGCGCGCTCATCATTGCCGTCGACGCGACGACCGACAGCAACGACGAAGCCGGCGACGGCGACCTCTTCGTCCCCGGGCTGGTCGTCATCGTGTTCGGACTCGCGGTCGTCGCGCTGGCGTTGCTCATCGCAAACTGGCTGAAGGAACTCCCGCCGCGCGCGAGTGGGGCGGGTCCCGCCGTCAACTCGGGCGGGTGGCCGCCGCCGGACGCGCCCGGCGCCGGATTCCCGTCGACACCCGCGCCGCCGACGGTGCCGACACCGGCCTGGCCACCGACCGAACCGACGCCACCGACGACCTGGTCGCCCGCGCCCGCGCCGGCGGACGAACCGCCGCCGAGCGGTCTGCCGCCGGACTGACCGCTAGAGGTTCTGGACCACCGCCGCCATCAGCGCGCCGATCTCGGTCGGGTTCGGCGCGACCTTGCAGCCGGCGTCTTGCAGCGCGTCGATCTTGGCCGCGGCCGTGCCCTTGGAACCGGAGATGATCGCGCCGGCGTGACCCATCTTCTTGCCGGGAGGTGCGGTGACACCCGCGATGTACGCGACCACCGGCTTCGACATTTGGATCTTGATGAACTCGGCCGCCTCTTCTTCGGCCGACCCGCCGATCTCGCCGATCATGATGACGGCGTTCGTCTCAGGGTCGGCTTCGAATCGTGCGAGGCAGTCGATGAAGGTCGTCCCGGGCACCGGGTCACCGCCGATCCCGACACACGTCGTCTGCCCGATCCCCTGTCGCGACATCTCGTGCAACGCTTGGTAGGTGAGCGTGCCCGATCGCGACACGATGCCGACCGGACCTCCCGGAAGCGCGATCTCGCCAGGCGTGATCCCGATGTTGCACTTGCCGGGCGAGATCAGGCCCGGACAGTTCGGCCCGAGCAGCTGCGTGTTCGGGAAGCGGCGCTTCAGGTCGTTGTAGAAGAAGGCTTCGTCGTGCGCGGGCACGCCTTCGGTGATCACGACGACGAGCTCGATTCCGGCTTCCGCTGCCTCGATCACCGCGTCCTTCACCCCTGGGGCGGGAATGAACACGCACGACGCGGTCGCGCCCGTGGCGTCGCGCGCGTCGGCGACCGTGGCGAAGATCGGGACGCCGTCGACGTCGGTTCCGGCCTTCTTCGGATTGGTGCCGGCGACGACCTTGGTGCCGTAGGCACGGTTGCGCATCCCGTGGAAGCGGCCCTGGCTCCCCGTGAGTCCTTGGTAGACGACCTTGGTGTTCTGGTCAACGAAGATGGCCATGGGGTGGGTTCCTCTATCTCCTGGTCGCACTCGCTCGGCGCCGGGGTACCCGTCGCCGCTCCGGCGAGCTCGCTGCGCTCACCGCGCGGTTGGCGTGGTGGCGTGTCATCGCGCGGCCAGCTCGACGGCCGTGCGGGCGGCGTCGAGCATGGTGGGCTGCGAGATCAATCGGTCGGACTCGTGGGGCGCGATGATCGCCCGCCCCTCTTTCGCGTTGGTGCCGTCGAGGCGGATCACGATCGGCGCGGAGACCTGCACCCGTGCCAACGCTTCGACGATGCCGGCCGCGACCTCGTCGCAGCGCGTGATGCCACCGAAGATGTTGACGAGGATCGCCCGTACGTTCTCGTCGGTGTGGATCACCTCGATCGCATTCGACAGCACTTTGGCGTCCGCGCCGCCGCCGACGTCGAGGAAGTTCGCGGCCGACCCACCGACCTGATTCACGACGTCGAGCGTGCTCATCACGAGGCCGGCACCGTTGCCGATGATGCCGACCGTGCCGTCGAGCCCGATGTAGTTCAGGCCCTTCTCCTTGGCGAGGCGCTCACGGTCGTCGAGCTCCTGCGTCGCCTCGTACTCGTTCCATTCCGCGTGGCGGTACTCCGCGTTCTCGTCGAGCGTGACCTTGGCGTCGAGTGCGTGGACCTTGCCGTCGGGTGTGAGGATGAGCGGGTTGATCTCGACCAGGTCGCAGTCGCCGTCGACGTACGCGCGGTACAGCTTCATCAAGATGTCGACGGTGTCGTCGGTCGCTGACGGATTCAACCGAGCCGCCTCGACCCATGCACGGCACTGCGCAAGCGTCAGGCCGTCGACTGGATCGACGTGGACGCGCGCGATCGCGTCGGGGCTCTCGGCGGCGACCTGTTCGATATCGACCCCGCCCTGCGCACTGAGCATGCCGAGGTGCATCTTGGCGCCACGGTCGAGCGTGAACGACGCGTAGTACTCCTCGGCGATGTCGGACGCGCGCTCGATCCAGACCACTTTCACGACGTGGCCTTTGATGTCCGTTCCGAGGATGTTGCGCGCGTGCGGACGAACCTCGTCGGCGTCGTTGGCGAGCTTGATACCGCCGGCCTTCCCGCGTCCGCCGACCTGTACTTGGGCCTTGACGACGACCGGGAACCCGACGCGTGCCGCGGCCGCGACTGCGTCATCGACCGTCGTGACGGCCTCGCCGGCCGACACCGGGATGCCGTAGCGCGCGAAGAGCTGCTTGCCTTGGTACTCGAAGAGGTCCACGCCCGAAACCTACGTGGAGGTGGCGGTCTCGCGCGAGTCGAGGGCTTCCGAGAGCCATCCGACGATGGTTGACAGGGCGGTGCCCGGCGTGAACACGGCCGCGACGCCTTGATCGGCCAGCGTTGTCTGGTCGTCGTCGGGGATGATCCCGCCCGCGAAGACGAGTACTTCTCCGAGGCCGCGGGTGCGCATCTCGTCGACGATCTTGGGGATCAGTGTCATGTGAGCACCCGACAGCAACGACAGCCCAACGGCGTCGGCGTCCTCTTGGAGCGCGGCCTCGGCGACCTGCGCCGGCGTTTGGAACAAACCCGTGTAGACGACTTCGAACCCCGCGTCGCGCAATGCCCGCGCGATCACTTTCGCGCCGCGGTCATGGCCGTCGAGCCCGGGCTTGGCGATGACGACGCGGTAGCGTCGGAGCACCTCGCGAAGATAGCCAACCATGGGGGTACGGGATCACCGGTGCGGAGCCGCCGACTCAGTAGTTCCGATCTGAAGGTGATGCTCGGCGCCACGGTGGCCGTGCTCCTCGCCGGGCTGTTCATCGCGGGGGCGCTGATCATGACCACGAGCGGCGACGAGTCTTCGTGCGGTCGCCTCACGATCGGGGACGCCGACCAGATCCGCGCCGATGTCGAGCGCAGCCCCTTCTACGTGACCGGCGGCGGTCGTTGCGACACGTGGATCGCGCTCGACGAAGGCGACCTCGTCGCGTACAGGTTCGACCAGCGCGACGGCTGCCAGCTCGACTACGACGACGGCTTTCGGTGCGTCGACGGCGCCGAGGTCGACGTCGCGACGCTCGACCAATACCCGCTGTCGATCGTGACCCGCGACGACGTCGACACCGTTGTCGTCGACTTGGGACCGACCCGGTAGGGAACCGAGCCCTCAGATGCCTTGCGTGAAGGCGGATCCGGTTGCGGTCGAGCCGTCGGGCGCGATCGCGATCACGTAGTAAGTGCTGTCGTCGGGCGCGCAGGGCGCCGGGACCTCGAGCGACCCGTTCGTCGGCAGACCGGTCTGATAGGGACCGTCGGGATTGTCGATCGCGACCGTCACCGATTCGGCGCCGCTCGTCGTCCACGACAGCATGAGCATCCCCGGGCCCACGAAGACCGGCGCCTCCGAGCACGAGAACGTCGCCGGTGCGCCAATGGACTCGACGCGCGGGCCCGCGACGGCAGTCGTCGTGGTCGCGATCGGCGCGGTTGTCGCGGGCGCGCCGTCCTCGCCATCGGTGTCGTCGTTTTCTTCGCCTTCGCTCGGCGCTACCGCGGTCGGCGCGGGAGTCGTCGCATCGGCGCCGACGACCCTCGTGGTGGACGAGCTCGGTCCGGCAACGAGGTCGTCGTCGTCACCGCGCCCCGCGGTCGTGGCCACGATGATCACGACGAACGCGCCGACCAGCGCCGCCGCGAAGAGCGCGAACCGTACGGCCCGACGCCGGTCGTCGCCGGTTTGATCTGCCATTTTGCGCACCTCCGGCCGAAGGATCCTCTCCCGGAGACCCTGACACCGCAACCGCTCCACGCTTACGTGCGTACGAGCGGCGCCCACGAGAGCAGCAGGTGCTTCTCGCCGACGCCGTCGCGGAATTGCACCCGCGCTTCGGCTTTGTCGCCGGTGCCTTGGATGTCGACGATCACACCCTCGCCGTACTTCTCGTGACGGACGTCGTCGCCGACGCGCAGGCCGAGCTGTTCCGCCCCCCGCGCGCCGCCGGCATCACGCGCCATCGGCGTCGGCACCGCGCGATCGCGCCGACGCACGGCCGCAGCAACGACCGCTTCGCGGTGCGCGCCGAACCCGCGCCCGCGCCGTTCGTCCTCGCCGACCGTCATCATCAGGTGCGCGGGGATCTCGTCGAGGAACCGGCTCGGCGGCCGGTAGTCGGTGGTGCCGAACAGCATGCGACTCCACGCGTGACACAGATACAGGCGCTGCTCGGCGCGAGTGATACCGACGTAGCACAGACGGCGTTCCTCTTCGAGCTCGTCGGGGTCACCGATGCTGCGCACGTGCGGAAACACTCCGTCTTCCAACCCGACGAGGAAGACGACAGGGAACTCGAGGCCCTTCGCGGAGTGCAGCGTCATCAGAGTGACCGAGCTCTGGTCGGGGTCGGTTTCGTCGAGATCGGTGACGAGCGAGATCGCTTCGAGGAAGGCCTGCACGCGCGCGAGTCCTTCGGGTGCCGCGGCCGAGTCGTCGCCGACGCCGACACCGCCGATCGCGGCGAGTCCCGCGTAGTCGCCCTGATCGACTTGCTCGTCGAACTCTCGCGCCGAGCCGACGAGCTCTTGGAGGTTCTCGACGCGGCCTTGTGCCTCCACCGACCGTTCGGCTTCGAGCTCGGCGAGGTAGCCGCTGGCCGTCAACGCGGCTTCGAGGGCAGGCGCGACCCCACTCCCGCCCGCAGTGGCGACATCGGCCATCAGGTCGAGCAGGTCCTTGAGACCGCCGAGCGCCTTCCCGGTCACGCCCGCCGCGGCCGCGTGCTCGATCGCGGCCGCGAACGGGATGTCGGCACCACTCGCATACGCGTCGATCTTGTTGACCGACGTGTCGCCGACGCCGCGGCGTGGCGTGTTGACGATTCGTTTCCACGACACCTCGTCGTCGGGGTTGACCAGTGCGCGGAGGTACGCGAGCGCGTCCTTGATCTCCTTGCGGTCGTAGAACTTCACGCCGCCGAACACGCGATACGGGACGCCCGCACGCACGAGCGACTCCTCGAGCACGCGGCTTTGCACGTTCGTGCGGTAGAACACCGCGAGGTCGCCGTAGCGGTAGTGCTCGTGGTCGACGAGTCGGTGGACCTCGCGCACGACGAACTGCGACTCGTCGTGCTCGTCGTCGCCCTGGAACCGGACGATGGGCTCGCCTTCGCCCTTCTCGCTCCACAAGTTCTTCTTGCGGTTCGTCGCGTTGTTCGTGATGACGCTGTTCGCCGCGTCGAGAATGCGTTGGGTCGACCGGTAGTTCTGATCGAGCACCACCGTGGTCGCGTCGGGGAACGCGTCCTCAAACTTCATGAGGTTGCGGAAATCAGCACCACGGAACTTGTAGATCGACTGAGAATCATCCCCGACCACCATGACGCTGCGGTTCTCGGCGCTCAGCATGTGCACGAGCTCGAACTGCGCGATGTTCGTGTCCTGGAACTCGTCGACGAGCACGTGCCGGAACCGTTGCCGGTAACGCTCAAGCGCTTCGGGATATTCGCGGAACAGCCGCACGACGAGGAGAAGCAGGTCGTCGAAGTCGACGGCCGACGCCTCCGCGAGCCGGCGCTGGTAGTCGGTGTAGACCTCGGCCAGTCGGCGCTCCGCGGGGCCGACCGCCATCTCCGCGAACTGCGCGGGCAGCACCAGCTCGTTCTTCAGCGCACTGATCTGCGCGTGGAGCTGGCGGGGCGGGTAGCGCTTCGGGTCGAGGTTCAGGTCGCGACGCACCCAGTCCGTGAGCCGCTGGCTGTCGGCGGTGTCGTAGATCGTGAAGCTCGACCGGTAGCCGAGCAGGCTCGCTTCGCGGCGCAAGATGCGCGAGCACGCGGCGTGGAACGTCGAGACCCACATGCGCCGCGCGACCCCGCCGACGAGCTGCCCGACGCGTTCTTGCATCTCCCCCGCGGCCTTGTTCGTGAACGTGATCGCAAGGATCTCGAACGGCGAGACGTCGAGCTCGCGCACGAGGTACGCGAGCCGGTGGGTGAGCACCCGGGTCTTGCCGGAGCCCGCCCCCGCGACCACGAGCACCGGCGCGGGCGGCAGCGTGACCGCCTCGTACTGCGCCGCGTTCAGGCCCGAAAGGTCCAGCTTCGGGCGGGCGGGAACTTGTGGGGCGGCATCGGCCATGGCCGACCCATCGTACCGACCGGGAGCGACTGAATTACACGGGTGTGAGCCGCGGCTCAGAGCTCCAGCAGAAGGGTGACGGGCCCGTCGTTGACCAACGCGACCTGCATCTCGGCGCGGAACTGCCCGGTTGCGACCGGCACGCCAAGCTCTGCGAGCGCCGCGACGAACACGTCGACGAGCGGCTCGGCCTGGTCGGGCGGCGCCGCGGCCGACCAGCCCGGCCGCCGACCGCGTTTCGTGTCGGCGTAGAGCGTGAACTGGCTCACGACGAGCGCGCCGCCGCCGGTGTCGAGCAGCGAACGGTTCATGACACCGGCGTCGTCGTCGAACACGCGCAACGACGCGACCTTCTCGGCCAGCTTGCCCGCGATCACCATGGAGTCGGTGTGGGTGACGCCGAGGAGCACGCACAAGCCGGGTCCGATCTCGCCGACGAGCTGGTCATACACGGTGACCCGCGCCTCGGTGACCCGTTGTACCAACGCGCGCACGGCGGCACCTTAGGCTGGCGGCCATGGCCAAGAGCTTGGAAGAAGCCCGCAAGAAGCTCGACGACGAGTTCGGGCAGGTGCGCCGCAAACTCGACAACATCCACAAAGCGTTGGACAAGGTCGAGAAGGCCGGCCCCGAGGACGACCTCCACGATCTGCTGAAGGACCTCGAGGACAACGTCAAGGAAGTCCGCGACGGCGGCCTCATGGGGTCGGGCGCGAACGGCCACCGCCGCGCGCTCAAGGAGTACAAGGAACTCAAAGACGGGAAGTGATCGCGCCGGCACTCGAGCGCGCCATCGGCCAGATGGCCAAAGGCGTGCATGTGGTCGCGGAGTATTTGGAGAGCGCCGGGGCTCGCACCCCGGCCGCCGTCCAAACACTGGTCAGACGCCGGCGCGTTCGGCTTCTGGCGTCCACGCACCCGATGTCGCCAGGCCGTTCATGTGGGCGCGGTGCAGGTACGCGGCTTGGCCGGCGCCGGCGTTGGCGTCCTCGCCCTTCCACGCGTGCAGCGCGGCGGCTTGCAGCGCGCGGCCGTACGAGAACGACACCGACCACGGGTGCGGGCCGAGCTTGTTGATCGCGTCGAGGTTCGCGGTCGCTTCCTCGTCGCCCTGACCGCCCGACAGGAACACGATGCCCGGTACCGCGGCGGGCACGACCCGTCGGAAACAACGAACCGTTGCTTGCGCGACCTGCTCGGGCGACGCCGGGTACTTCGCGTTCTTCTTGCCCGGCAACACCATGTTGGGCTTGAGCAGCATGCCTTCGAACGCGACGCGCTGCTCGAACAGCCGGTCGAACACGATCGCGAGCGTGTCCTGGGTGACGTCGTAGCAGCGTTCGATCGAGTGGTCGCCGTCCATCAGCACTTCGGGCTCGACGATCGGCACGATGCCTTCTTCTTGGCAGAGCGCGGCGTAGCGGGCGAGCGCGTGGGCGTTGACGTCGATGCAGTACGACGTGGGGATGTCGGCACCGATGTCGATCACCGCGCGCCAT
The DNA here is from genome assembly GCA_052390615.1 of Actinomycetota bacterium. Lineage (GTDB taxonomy): Bacteria > Actinomycetota > Acidimicrobiia > IMCC26256 > PALSA-610 > JBQTGT01. Next base: position 45,320 of record JBQTGT010000060.1, on the reverse strand, counting down.
TTGGCGAACTTGGCGCCGAGCTCGCGGTACTCGACGAGTCGCTCGCGCAGCCCGTCGAGGCCGTCGGTGACGACCTCGTTCGAAGAGAACGCCAGCTTGGTCACTCCCCTGTCGACCTTGATGCCGGGGATGATGCCCTGCGCTTCGAGCACCTTCGGGAGCGGGCGACCGTCGGAGCCCGGCTGGCGGATCGTCTCGTCGAACAGGATCACGCCGCTGACGAAATCGGCCGCGCCCTTGGTCGTGAACAGCATCTCTCGGTACGCGCGCCGTCGATCCTCGGTCGACTCGGTGCCGATCGAGTCGAAGCGCTTCTTGATCGTGCCGCCGCTCTCGTCGGCGGCGAGGATGCCCTTGCCGGGGGCCACGAGGGCCCGCGCGACTTCGTTCAGCGCGGTCAGGTTCATTGCGGCAACTCCTGTGTCGAGGACGCGCACAAAATTACTACTCCCATTCGATCGTGCCCGGCGGCTTGGACGTGATGTCGTACGCGACCCGGTTCACGCCCGGAACCTCGTTGATGATCCGCGACGAGATGCGCTCGAGCACGTCATAGGGCAGCCGGGCCCAGTCGGCGGTCATCGCATCATCGGACGTGACCGCGCGCAACACGATGGGATAGGCGTACGTGCGGTCGTCGCCCATGACACCGACGGTCTTCACCGCGGGCAGCACCGCGAAGCTCTGCCAGATGTCGCGGTACAGACCGGCGCGCTTGATCTCCTCGGTCACGATCGCGTCGGCCTGCTGAAGTATCTCGATGCGCTCGCGCGTGATCGTGCCGACGATGCGTACCGCGAGGCCCGGGCCGGGGAAGGGCTGACGCCACACGATCTCCTCGGGCAACCCGAGCTCCTCGCCGATCGCGCGTACCTCGTCCTTGAACAGGTTGCGCAAGGGTTCGACCAGCTCGAAGTCCATGTCGTCGGGAAGACCACCGACGTTGTGGTGCGACTTGATGTTGGCGTTGTCGCCCCCACCGGACTCGACGATGTCGGGATAGAGCGTGCCTTGTACCAGGAAGCGGGCGTCGCCGAGATCGCGCGCGACCTCCTCGAACACGCGGATGAACAACTCACCGATCGTCTTGCGTTTCCGCTCGGGGTCGATCACGTCGTCGAGCGCGTCGACGAACCGGTCGGCGGCCTTGATGTGAACGAGGTCGATCGCGAACTGCTGGCGGAACGTCTGCTCGACCTGGTCGGCTTCACCGCGCCGGAGCAGCCCGGTGTCGACGAACACGCACGTCAGCTGGTCACCGATCGCCTTGTGCACCAGCGCCGCGGCGACCGCGCTGTCGACACCGCCCGACAGCCCGCAGATGACCCGCTCGCCGCCGACCTGGGCACGGATATCGGCGACCGCGTGCTCGATGATCGACACGTTGGTCCACGTCGGGCGGCAGTCGGCCGCGTCGTACAAGAACGCCTTGAGGATCTCTTGCCCGCGTTCGGTGTGCACAACCTCGGGGTGGAACTGCACCGCGTAGATACCGCGGTCACGATCCTCGAACGCGGCGACGGGCACCGTGTCGGTGCGCGCCGTGACCGTGAACCCCGGCGGCGCGGCCGTGATCGAGTCACCGTGACTCATCCACACGCGCTGCGAGACGGGCTGGCCCACGAACAAGGACGACGACCCCTCGACGTGCAGATCGGTGCCGCCGTATTCCCCGGTTCCGGTCTTGCGGACTTCGCCACCAAGATCGCGAGCGACGAGCTGCGCGCCGTAACAGATACCGAGGATCGGCACACCCGCGTCGTAGATCGCCGGATCGATCGACGGGGCGCCGTCGACGTGCACCGACGCGGGACCGCCCGACAGGATGATCGCGCTCGGACTGCGGGCGAGCATGTCGGCAATCGGCATCGACCGAGGCACGATCTCGCTGTACACATGCGCCTCGCGGACGCGCCGCGCGATCAGCTGCGCGTACTGGGCGCCGAAGTCGACGACGAGGACGACGTCAGGAGCGTCGTTCGGCACTAGTGATTTCCGGCGAGGGTCAGCGAGAACACGTTGCCCTCCGTGTCGGCGACCTTCGCGATCGTGATCCCCTCGTCCGACCGCTGCTCGGGAGCCATGACGACACTGCCGCCCGAAGCGACGACCGCGGCACATACCTCGTCGAGGTCGTCGACGTCGAAGCCGAGCCCGATCTCGCGGCGCGCGGTATCGGCACCACCATGGAGCCCGATCGCGGTGCCGGCGACGGTGAGCGACGTCCACTCCGGAGACGAAAAGCCGATGTGCGCGCCGATCGCGTCCTTGTAGAACGCAGTGGCGCGGTCCATGTCGTTGACGAAGACGATGAAGTAGGTACTGACGACGCGCACGAGCGACCCTCCTTTTGCCGGGGTCACGCCATGCCGATGCCCTGCGCGCGCTGGAGGGACTTCCCCTCGGTCTTGAGCGCGGGGGCGACCATGACCTCGGCCTTTTGGAATTCCTTCACGCTTTCGTAGCCGGTAGTCGCCATCGAAGTGCGCAGCGCACCGAACAGGTTCAGCGTGCCGTCGTTCTCGTGCGCGGGACCGACGAGGATCTCTTGAATGCTCGCCTTGCGACCCGCTTCGACGCGCGCACCGCGCGGCAATGTCGGGTGGAAGGTCGCCATGCCCCAGTGGTAGCCCCGGCCAGGTGCCTCGTAGGCCGACGCGAGAGGCGAACCGATCATCACCGCATCCGCGCCGCACGCGATCGCCTTGGCGATGTCGCCACCGGTGCGCATGCCGCCGTCGGCAATGACGTGCACGTACACACCCGTCTCGTCGAGGTGACGGATGCGGGCGCCGGCCGCGTCCGCGATTGCGGTCGCCTGCGGCACGCCGATACCGAGCACACCACGACTCGTGCACGCATGACCAGGACCCACGCCCACGAGCACACCGACCGCGCCGGTGCGCATCAGGTGCAACGCGGTCGAATACGACGCGCACCCGCCGACAACGACGGGAAGCTCGAACTCGCGGATGAACTTCTTCAAGTTCAGCGGCTGGCGCTGGGGGTCGTGGGAGACATGCTCGGCGGACACGACGGTGCCCTGCACGACGAGGACGTCGAGCTCGGCGTCGACGACCTGCTTCGCGAACTGCTCCACCCGCTGCGGCGTGAGCGACGCACACGCGTGCACACCACCGGCCTTGATCTCGCGGATGCGCTGCGGGATGAGATCGGGCCTGATCGGCTCGGCGTACAGCTCCTGCATGCGCCGCGTCGCCTTCTCGGCCGGCAACGACGCGATCTCCTCGAAGACCGGTTCGGGGTCTTCGTAGCGCGTCCAGAGTCCTTCGAGGTTGATGCACGCGAGCCCGCCGATGCGACCGATGTCGATCGCGCTGGCCGGCGAGACGACGCCGTCCATCGCCGCCGCCATCATCGGCAACTCGAACTTGAACGCGTCGACCTCCCACGTGATGTCGACCTCTTCGGGATCGCGCGTGCGGCGGCTCGGAACGATGGCGATGTCGTCGAACCCGTAGGCCCGGCGTCCGGACTTGCCGATGCCGATCTCGACTTCCACTGCCCCTCCGGGTACTCCGCGCGTTGGGATTCACGAGAATACCGCCGCCCGCGACCCGACCGGGGCCTGGGCCGACGCTCCTCGGCGTGCCCGTCGCCGTGCGCAGAATCGACGCTGATGCGGAAACTGCGCTCACGGGCCCGTGACGAGGTGGGCCAGGAAGCCGGTGAGGATGCGCGCGGTCGCGCCCCACACGGTATCGTCGGCCAGCTCGTAGAAGTGCACGTCGAGGTCGATCTTCCACGTGTCCCATCGTTCCTCGCGGAACACGCCATCGGCCATGAGCTCGGAGAGCGGCACGTCGAAGACGCGCACGACCTCACGCGGGTCCGGCGTGAGGTCGGGGCGTCCGGGCAGGAAGCCGACGAAGGGCGAGATCGTGAACCGAGAGCCGACAGTCGCGAGACCGTCGAGGCGCGCGACGACTTCGACCACGTCCGGGTCGAGACCGATCTCCTCCCTCGCCTCGCGCAGCGCGGTCGCGCGCAGGTCGTCGTCGAGCGCGGGGGCGTGCGTGCCGCCCGGAAACGAGATTTCGCCCTGGTGCGACGGCATCGTGTCTGGTCGCTTGGTGAGCACGACGTGCACCTCGCCGTGCTCTTCGAACAGCGGCACGAGCACCGCCGCCGGCACGCTGCCGTCGACGAGCGCGACCGGCCCCGCGACGGACGGGAGCAGGGCGAGGCGCTCGCGGACGTCGGCGAGCGAGAGGCGCCGACGCGCCGAATCGACGTGACGCCACGGTGCGGGCCGACCGGCGCGAAACGACGGCGGCCGCGGGATGCGTTGCTGTCCCCCTCGGGGCGGCATGCGACCACGGTATCGGTACTGAAAGACTGCCCGGATGGACTGGAACCTCGCGACCGTCTGGGAATCCGTGGTCGACGCACTCTCCGATCGCATCGCGGTCGTGCAGGGCGAGCGGCGCCGGACCTGGCGCGAATTCGACGACCGCGCCGCCCGCCTCGCCCACGCCCTGACCGACGCCGGGCTCCGGCCCGACGCGAAGATCGCGTCCTACCTCTACAACGGCAACGAGTACCTCGAGGGGCTGTTCGCCACGTTCAAGCTGCGCGGGGTCCCCGTGAACGTGAACTACCGGTACCTCGAGGACGAGCTCGTCTACCTGCTCGACAACTCGGATGCCGAAGCGCTGCTGTTCCACTCGAGCCTGGGCGACCGTGTCGCGAAGGTCCGCGACCGCGCCCCGCTCATGAAGTGTTGGATCGAAGTGGACGACGGCGGCCCGCACCAGGATTTCGCGCGGCGCTACGAAGATCTGATCGCAGAGACCGCTCCCATGGCGCGCATCGAACGGTCGGGCGACGACCTCTACTTCCTGTACACGGGCGGCACCACCGGTATGCCCAAGGGCGTGATGTGGCGGTGCGACGACCTTTGGCACGTACTGGCGGACGCGACCTACGCGCTCGTCGGTCAGCTCATCCCCCAGACACCGGCCGAGGTCGGAACGATCGCCCGGGCAATCGTCGAGAGTGGGCGCGACCTGGCGCATTTGCCGGCGTCACCGCTGATGCACGGCACGGGCGCGTTCACGTCGTTCCAATCACTGTTCGTGGGCGGTCGAATCGTGACGCTCGTCGGTCGGCACTTCGACCCGCACGAGCTGTGGCAGGTCGTGCAGCGCGAGCGAATCTCGCAGATGGCTATCGTCGGCGACGCATTCTCGAAGCCAATGGTCCAGGCACTCGAGGAAGCCGAAGCGAACGGCGAGCCGTACGACCTGTCGTCGTTGCAACTCGTTATCAGCAGCGGCGTGATGTGGTCGGCGGAGACCAAACAGGCGTTGCTTGCGCGCGGGAACTTCTTGTGTCTCGACTCGCTCGGGTCGAGCGAGGGGGTCGGCTTCGCCAACTCGATCACCGCACCGGGCGGTGAACAGGCGACCGCGAAGTTTGCGATCGGCGCGCACGCGCGAGTCCTGCGTGAAGACGGCAGCGAGGTCGAGCCCGGCTCCGATGAGACGGGCCTGCTGGCGGTCGGCGGGAACATCCCGCTCGGCTACTACAAGGACGACGAAAAGAGCGCGGGAACGTTCCGCATGCTCGGCGGGAAACGCTGGTCGGTGCCCGGCGACTTCGCACGCGTCGAAGCCGACGGCACGATCGTGCTGCTCGGGCGCGGGTCGGTCGTGATCAACTCCGGCGGCGAAAAGATCTTCCCGGAGGAAGTCGAGGAGGCCGTGAAGCGCCACCCGGCGGTGGCGGACTGCCTCGTGGTCGGCGTTCCCGACGACCGCTTCGGTGAGGCGGTGACCGCGGTCGTCGCGCTGGCGCCGGGCGAGGTTGCGAGCGGGGAGGACATCGGCGCCGGCCTCGACGGCCTGAGCCGCTTCAAACGCCCGCGGCGCTATGTGTTCGTGCCCGAAGTGCTGCGAGCGCCGAACGGCAAGGCCGACTACAAGTGGGCCAAAGAAGAGGCGCGTCGCGGGGCGTCCTGAGTCGAGCGAGATCGACGGGAGCGGCGGCCACGCCATCGGCGGCGCGAACCCGATCCAGGACGTCCGCGAACTGGTCGAGACATCAGGGGTGCCCTCTCGGACGCTGACGTGGTACGCGGCCCCACTGCTCGTGGGCGCGGGCGCGACCCTCGGCGTGCTGTTCGTGCGCAACGCCGCGGATCCGGTCGCGACCGAGGTTCCGGGCTCGCGGCCGATCGTGGCCCAGCCCGCGCCGGCGGTCCCGCCGGAGCCGGTCGCGGCCGAGGGTGAGTGCGGCGTCGAGATGGCGGCGGTCCGCGTGCTGATCGAGTTGGTGCCCGCCGGATCGCTCCTCGACCCGGCCCAAAACCAGCGGCTCACGGCCGGCCTGGCCACGGTCGATGCGGCGTGTTCGGCCGACCTCGCCGAGGAGTTCCGGACCCGCGAGGTCGTCCCGTGGCTCACGTATCTCCCGCCCGACTCGTAGCGAACGTGACGCGCGTTACACCCGCCGCGCGCCCGTGAACTCCTGACGCAATTCGGTCGATCCCTACGCCGTGCCGTCCCGCCACGCTGGGTTTCTCGCGCCGCTGGCCGGCCTGTGCGCGGGCGCGGTCGCCGCTGCGGGGCTCGTGGCGTTGCAATCAGGCGACGAAGCTCCTGCACCCACGACGTCGACGACGGCGGCGGCCCAGTCGAGCGTTCCGACACCCGGGCCGCTCGCAACGCCGATCCTGGGGACCGGCCGCGGCGAGATCGGATTCGTCGACGGTCGGAATCACTTCGTGGTCGAGATGCCGGACGGTGCGACGGCAACGTCGACGCGTACGCTCGTGGGCGACGGCTTCGGCACCGAGCTCGCCGATCTGGCCGCGCTCGACGGCGCATCGGAGATCGTGACCGATGCCGAGGGGCGGACTTGGGTCGAACACGACACTCGTACTACCTCGATCGTCTCGGCCGCGATTCCCGACGTGCTCGCACACTTGCCCGATACCGACGTCGCGCGCGTCGACGAGACGCACTTCGCAGTGACGACGTCGCTGACCGAGGCCGACCTCGCGGCGCTCGCCGGCGTCGCCGCGGTGCAGGCTGACCAAGCGGCGACCCTCTTCGCGACCAACGACCCGATGTACGCCAACCAATGGGCGCTCGAGAACCGCAGCGTTCCGGGCGCGGACATGCGAGTGCCGGCCGCGTGGCGTGCCAGCCGGGGCCGCGACATCGTCGTCGCCGTCGTCGACACCGGCGTCGACTTCACCCACCCGGACCTCGCGGCGTCGGCGTGGGTGAATCCAGGCGAGGTCTGCGGCAACGGCGTCGACGACGAGGCCAACGGCTTCGCCGACGACTGCAATGGCTGGGACTTCGAGCGCAACGACCCGTCGCTCTACGACGGCGGTCATCCACACGGCACGATGGTTTCGGGTGTGATCGCGGCGCAGGCAGGCAACGGCGCCGGGATCGCGGGCGCGGCGCCCGACGCCAGGATCATGGGCCTCAAGGTGTCGAGCACGTCGTCACTGCCGTACGCGGCGGCTTCGGCGGCGATCAACTACGCGGTGGCGAACGGCGCGGACATGATCAACGCATCGTGGGGTGGTTGGGGTATCACGACCGAGCTGCTCCAGGCCATCACGCGTGCCCGGGACGCGGGGATCCTGTTCGTCGCCGCCGCCGGAAATGCCGGCGCGAACATCGATACGTCCCCGATGTACCCGGCGGCGCTGCCGTACCCGAACATCGTGTCGGTCGGCGCGTCGACGTCGAGCGACACCGTCGCGTCGTTCTCGAACTACGGAACGACGAACGTCGACGTGTATGCGCCGGGCTACTTCGTGCTGACGACGAGTCCGGGAGCCGCGTACGGATACGTGAACGGCACGTCGTTCTCGGCGCCATATACCGCGGCGGCCGCTGCACTCATGCTCGCACGCGACCGCACGCTGTCACCGACAGTCGTGCGCGACCGACTCGTGCAGACGGCTGTTCAGATCGCGGCGTATTCCCGCAGCGTGAGTCGCGGGCGGGTCGACGCCAATGCAGCCGCGGGCGCGGTTCCACTCGCGGTCGCACACTCGTTCGTCGGCTTCGACGCGCTCGACGATGTCGGTCAGAACACGCAGGTCAGCACCCTCGCCGACCCGGCCGCGTTGCCCGCCGGTCCGCTCGCGTACAGGTTGACGCTGGCCGTGCAATCGGCGGGCACGGCCGCGGGCGTCGCATCCGAGCCGATCGCGTACACACTGGCGAACGGCGACGGCGCGGTCGCGACAACCGACGAGGGCGGTGAGGTCCTCCTCGACGGCGACATCGATGTCGCGTCGGGCGCGTCGCTCGCACTCGCGACGCAACTGCCGGCGGGCACCTATGCACTCGTCGTCGAGCTCGTCGAGCGGGCGACGGGTACGACGGTGGGCCGTCCCCAAGCCGTCGTCTACGAAGTCGCCGACACCGGCCACAGCGACCAACCGCCCGCGCCGACGCCCCCGCCGCCCGCGCCGGTCCCGACGCCGATCACCTCACCCGCGACCACGCCCGCGACGGCTCCGGCGACCACGCCCGCGACGAGCCCAGCGACGAGCCCAGCGACGACCCCAGCTACGACCCCCGCGACGAGCCCGCCGCCCGCGCCCACCACCACGCGGCCCGCGAGCCCAGTAACAACCGTGGCCCCAAGCGCACCCGCGCCCACCACCGCGCCGCCCGCCAGTCCCGCGCCCACACCGGCACCGCCGACGGCCCCGCCGGCGCCGGCGCCTCCGCTCGCGCCAATCACCGCGCCGCCGACCACCGTTCCCCTCCCGCCGATCCCCACGCGCCCGACGAATCTCGACGGCGCGGCGTACGACGGCGCCGTCGAGCTGTGGTGGTCGCCCGGCGACGGCGCCGCACCCACGGGCTACCGCGTGTGGAGCGACGGCCAGTTCGTGGCGCAGACGTCCGACACGAGCATCGTGCTCTCCGACCTCGAGAACGACCACGCGTACGAGTTGGCGGTCTCGGCCTACAGCATCGCGGGAGAGAGCGCGCGCGCAGCGACCATCGTGTTGGCCCCGCGCGCCTCGGCACCGCCGATGACGACGCCGATGACGACGCCGACCCCCACGGCACCGCCGGCAACGACGCCTGACACCGCGCCACCTGCGCCCGCGCCGGCGCCGACGACAACACAGGCCACCACACCCGCAACCACGCCGGGACCGGCGCCGCCCCTGCCTGACGCGCGGGTCCTGCCGAACCACGGCCCCGCGACCGGCGACACCCGCGTCACGATCTCGATCCCACCGCGCGGCGCGGCGGTCACCGCGGTGCTGATCGGCGGCGCCACGCAACGAACCGACTACGCGTTCGGGTCGCTGATCGCGATCACGACTCGCCCGAACCTCCCCGGTACCTACGACATCGAGGTTCGGTTCGCCGGCGCCGATCCACTCGTGATCGACGACGGCTTCACATTCGACGGTGTTCCGACGCCGACCACGGCCGGCCCGCCCGCAACTGCCGCCCCGCCCGCGACCGCGCCGGTCGTCGCGCCCACGACGACGTCACCGCCCACGACGACGTCACCGCCCGCGACGTCACCACCCGCGACGTCACCACCCGCGACATCGCCGCCCGCGACATCGCCCGCGACGTCGCCTTCGGTCACGAACCCGCCCGCGACCGCGCCGCCGTCCACGGTCCCGGCGGTGCCGCCCCGCCCGCTGCCGACGCGCACGATCACTGCGGGCAAGCCGCTTGCCGGCTTCCCCGTCGGCATGTGGAACGCGGTCGTGTGCCGCCAGTCCCCGTGCCCGGGCGTGGTCCTCTAGCGCCGATTGCACTATCAGTTGGGTATCTCACGCACCGCTACGGTGCGTGAGATACCCATGAGATGGTGCAATCGGCGACGCGAAGAGGGCGGCTCCTCACGGAGCCGCCCTCGAACGCGAACGCGTCGGCGTTTACTTCTTGGACTTGCCGCCGCCGACCTTGGCGAGAACGTCGCGCCCGTTCAGGATCAGCAAATCGTCGCCGTCGATCGTGATCTCGGTACCGCCGTACTTCGAGTACACGACGGTGTCGCCGGGCTTGAGATCGAGCGGGATGAGCTCGCCGGTCTGCTCGGAGTGCCGGCCGGGGCCAACGGCGAGCACCTCACCCTGCTGGGGCTTTTCCTTGGCGGTGTCCGGGATGACGAGACCACTCGTGGTCTTCTCCTCGGCTTCGGCCTGGCGGACGACGATCCGGTCCTCCAACGGCTGCAACTTCATCGTGTCTCCTCGAGATCTGGCGAGCGGGGCGGGACGGGCGTTAGCACTCGCCCTGGTCGAGTGCTAACCGTAGCAACGGGCCGCGTCATCCGGCAAGCCGGGACCGTCGACAGCTCGGGTCAGCGGTCGGCGTCGGTGCGGAGGCGCAGCCCCGGCCAGGCGCCGCCGGCCAGTCCGGTAGGGCCCAGGTCGCGCAGAATCCACCACGCCGCCGCCCCCACCATCGCGGCGTTGTCGGTGCACAGCTCGCGGCTCGGCAGGACTGCCGTCAGGCCGGCGCGCTCGGCCTCGTCGAGCAGGCGCGTGCGCAGCGAGGAGTTCGCGGCAACGCCGCCCCCGATGACGACGGTGTCGACGCCCACCCTGTGCGCGGCGCCCACGAGCTTGGCCAACAACACGTCGACGACGGCGGCTTGGAAGGACGCGGCCACGTCGACCACATCGATATCGGATTGGCGGCGCAAATATTGCACGACGGCAGTCTTCAACCCCGAGAACGAGAAGTCGTCGCCGTCGTTGAGCATCGGCCGCGGAAACGCAATGGCGTCGGGATCACCTTCGATCGCGAGGCGGTCGATGATCGGCCCACCCGGGTACCCGAGACCGAGGAACCGGGCAACCTTGTCGAATGCCTCGCCCGCCGCGTCGTCGACTGTTTGGCCGAGCACTCGGTAGCGGCCATGATCGCGCATCTCGACGAGCAGCGTGTGGCCACCCGACACGACGAGCGTCACGAGCGGCGGCGCCAGCGTCGGATCCTCGAGGAACGCCGCGTACAGGTGGGCCTCGTGGTGGTGCACACCGATGTACGGCACGTCGGCGGCAAGCGCGAGCGCTTTGGCCGCGCTCACACCGACGAGCAGAGCGCCCGCCAGACCGGGCCCGTGCACCGCTGCCACCGCGTCGACCTCGGCCAGATCCGTACCCGCCTCGACCAGCGCCTGCGCCAACACGTCGTTGATGAGCTCAACATGGGCCCGGCTCGCGATCTCTGGGACGACACCCCCGAAGCGGGCGTGCAGATCCGCCTGGCTCGCGACGACCGACGACACCGCGCGGCGGCCGTCATCGACGATCGCGGCCGCGGTTTCGTCGCACGAGGTTTCGATCGCGAGGATCCGCATCGACGCGTCACCAGCCCTTCGGGCGTTCGTAGCGCGTCGTGCCCGGCACCCGCTGATCGAGGGAGTTGACCAGCCGGGCGTACTCCGGCGTGCCGACGCCGTATGCCCACATCACCAGCGCATCCTCACCGATGTCCGCGTAATAACCCTTGCGAACGCCGACCGCAGTGAACCCGAAGCGTTGGTACATCGCGCGCGCGGCAGTATTCGACAGTCGGACCTCGAGCGTCATTGCCTTCGCGTCCCGTTCGATTGCCTCGCGCGCGAGCGCGATCAGCAGGCGAGTCCCGACTCCGTGGCGGTGCCACTCGGGGTCAACCGCAATCGTCGTCACGTGCCCGTCGGTGACCGACATCATCAATCCTGCGTACCCGATGATCTCCCGGCCGGCGCGCGCCACGAAGTACGCGCGCGTCGATCGCAGCGCGAGCTCGCTGACGAACAGGGAGTGCGACCAGGGTCGCGGGTACACCTGCTGCTCGATGCGCAGCACTGAACGCAGGTGCCGGCGCCGCATGGGGATCACGTCGACGTCGAGCGTCTCGAGCGCCTTGCGCATCGCGACCATCAGGATTCCCGCCGGTCCCAGGTGATCTCGGCGTCGCTCTTGCGCAGGTACATCGGCGCGACCTCGCCGGGCGCGCTGAATTCCTCGCGTTCGTAGCGGGCCAGCGCCAGCTCGGCGAGCGCCGAGAGACTGGGAGCGGCGTGCGCGGGCCCCGCCGGCTCGACGCGATCGAGATCCTGGAACACGCCCCGGAACCGCAGCGCGCCGTCACCGCATACAATCGCTTCCTCGCCCCGCGCCGCGAGCTCCCCCGCGAGGTCGTGGGCGGTGCCGAGCTCGTAGCCCGAGACCCGCTGCACGCCGCCCGGCACCGGACGGTAGATCGCGTAGTACACCTCGTGACGGCGCGCGTCGATCGCGGGAACGAGCAGCGCGTGCGCGTACCGCAATGGATACGCAAGCAGGTCGAGGCTGGGAATCGGGATCACTGGGATGCGCAGCGCCTGCGCGAGCACTTTGGCGGTCGTCACGCCGACCCGCAGGCCCGTGAACATGCCGGGCCCGATGCCCACCGCGATCGCGGACACGTTGTGGAGCGCGATCCCTGCCGACTCGCACGCGTACTCGACCGCGGGCGCGAGCTGTTCGGCGTGTCGGGGCGGCGACTCGCCGATGGGTCCGCCGAGCTCGACGCGCGCGAGCAAGCCCTGCTCGGAGGCGAGGACGACACCGACGCGACGCGTCGCGGTGTCGATTCCCAGCAACAGCACCTTTTACTGGCCCTCATCCTCACCGAACTCGGTGAGGATCACTTCCATCGCGCGCCGGCGACCGTGCCACCGGGTGCCACTGCACTCGAGTGTGAACCCGCGTTCGTCGTCGGACGCACCAAGATCGATACGCACCGCGAGATGTTCGGTCGGGAGGATCTGCGCGACAACGTCGCCCCACTCCACCATCGTGACGCGGCCGCTGTCGACGAGTTCCTCGATGCCGATGTCGTACAGCTCCTGGAGGCGATCGAGCCGGTACACGTCGATGTGCACGACGGGCAGTCGACCCCCGTACTCGTGCACGATGGTGAAGGAAGGGCTCGTCACCGGCTCGATGACACCGAGCCCGCGCGCGAGTCCCTGTGCGAACGACGTCTTGCCCGCGCCCACGTCACCGATGAGCAGGACGATGTCGCCCGCGACCAGCAACGAGGCGAGCGCGTCGGCGAGCGCGCGCGTGCGCTCGACGGAAGCGGTGTGGATCTTCATCCGGCGCGCGCCAGCACGCGCTTGACGTGCACGAAGTCCGATCTCACCTCGGCCAGCCGCTTCCCGCCGCCGCGCAATACCGCGGCCGGATGCAGCGTCGGCATGAGTACGGCGTCGACACCCGCGCGCGAGAAGACGAACTCTTGTCCACGGACCTTGGTGATGCCGTCGTTGGTCTGGAGCAGCAGCTTCGTCGCGAAGTTTCCGAGTGTGACGATCACCTTGGGCCGGATCAGCTCGAGCTGGCGGTCGAGCCACGGCGCGCAGGACTCGATCTCTTCGATTTCGGGGTCGCGGTTCCCGGGCGGTCGGCATTTCACGACGTTGGCGATGTACACGTCCGCCCGCGTGAGTTCGATGCCTTCGATCAACTGAGTCAGCAACTGGCCGGCGCGCCCGACGAACGGTTCGCCCTTGAGGTCTTCTTGTTCACCGGGACCTTCGCCCACGAACATGAGGTCGGCATCCTCCCGGCCGACGCCGAAGACGACCTGGGTACGGCCGCCGGCGAGCTTGCACAGCGTGCAATCGTGGGCCGCGAGCGCGACCTCGGCGAGCGTGGCACCGGCCGCGCGCGCGGGATGGGGAGTCGAGAACATCGACTCGACGGACACCCGTGAGCCTATCCGTCAATGACGGCAGCGCGAACGGCCGCCGCGACGACCTGGGTCGCGCCGACTCGTAGCCGGTCGAGGTGCACGGGCACCGCCCCCGTGGCCAGCGCCACCGCCACGTCCCCGTCGAAACGGGTGTGTGACGGCCGCAGCGACCGGGCCAACCCGTCGTGCGCGCTCTGCGCCATCAAATGGCAGTCCGGCTGGTCGCATTGGCCATCGGTCACCACCACCACCAACGTCGTGTTGGCCGTCTCCTCGAACGGACGAGGGTCCGGAAACGCCAGGGCACCATCGGGCGCGCTCGAACCCGCAGTGACTTGCCCGTCGTCGCCGACAACGTCTCCGATCGCGTTGACGACCGCCAGGGCCGCAACGGTCGCATCGCCGACGCGTTCGTGCGCAATGCCGACCCCACCCGGCGCGGCATACTCGCGCCCGCGCCACTTTCCCACCGTCGCGCCGCACCCCGCTCCCACGCGACCCGTTGCCAACGGTCCGTCGCGCGCCGCGATCACCGCCGCCGCGTACCCCTCACCCGATCCGGGCCGCGCACCGGCGTTCTCGGCCAGATCGAAGATCGCCGCCGCGGGCACGATCGGCACCGAGCCACCTGCGGTCGCGAACCCTTGCCCGCGCTCGGCGAGATACCGCATCACGCCATCCGCCGCCGCGAGCCCAAACGCCGAACCGCCCGCGAACACCACCGCATCGACGCGCGTCACCGTGCGACCGGGTTCGAGCAACGCGAGCTCTCGCGTCGCCGGCGCGCCCCCGCGCACTTCACCGGCACCGATCGTGCCGTCCGGCGCGAGCAGCACGGTCACGCCCGTTCCCGCGCCCGTCCAATGTCCCGCGCGCACTCCCGCGACCGGAAAGCTCGTCATTTCGACGCGTCGAGCGCGCCGACGCCGCGAGCGAAGTCGACGATGAGGCGGTTCAGCTCGTCGGTTCGTTCGAGCATGAGCATGTGGCCGCCGCCGTCGACGAGCTCCAAGCGGGCGCCGGGGATCAGCTTGGCCATCTGCGCAGCGTGCCCGGGGGGTGTGAGGACGTCGGCGGTGCCGCCGACCACGAGCGTCGGAATGTCGAACTTGCGGAGTTCGGCGGTGAGGTCGAGGCCGACGAGTACTCGGGGCGCGTCGCGACGCGTGTCGCGCGCGCAGGCATGCATCATCTGGCGAACCAACTCGACATGACTGGGATGCGGGTCGGCGCCGAAGCCGAAGCTGGCCAGCACGAGCCCGAGGTCCTCCCGCTCCCAGAGCTTCGTCGTGTCGGGAACCCGGTTGAGGATGCGTTCGAGCCGAGACTTCATACGGGTCGACTGCGATCCGAGCGGCGCCTTCGCGAGCGTCGAAAGCAGCACGATGCCGCGCAGACGCTCCTTCGCCATCTCGGGGTAGCGGGCAACGAACGACTGCACCGCCACGCCGCCCATGGAGTGGCCGACGAGGATCCCGTCGTGCACATCGAGGCCGACGAGCACGGTCTTGACGTCTTCGGCGAGATTCTCGAGGGAGTGGCCGGCTTCGCCGAGTACCGACTGACCGTGACCGCGGTGGTCGAACGCGATCGCCCGCAGTCCTTCCTTCGGCAACAACTCGAGCTGGTGGAACCAGGTGCGCACCGAAAGGGTTACGCCGTGCGAGAGAACGACCGGCGGACCCTCACCCGACTCGACGACATTGATGGTGCCACGATCGTGCGTATCGAGCGTGTGATCGACGTAGAGCGGCGTTGCGAGCGCGCGCGCAGCGTCGGCGTCAGGGCGCCGGCGCAACCGTTCGGCGAGCAGCTTCTGCGTCACCCACCCCGCGCCGGCCAGCGCCGCGGCGGCGCCCGCGGCGATCGCCGCGTTGCGACCGGCCCGCCGGGGGTTCACCCGTCGTATCTCCGCGGGACGCGGGGGCCGATGCCGCACACGATCTCGTACGCGATCGTGCCGACGAGCGCGGCCCACTCTTCCGCGCGGACTTCGTGCTCACCTTGGCGGCCGAGGAGGACGACTTCGTCGCCGACCTGCACCGGCAGGTCACCGACATCGACCATGAGCTGATCCATCGTGACCGTGCCCGCGATCGCGCACCGCCGCCCGTGCACGAGCACCTCACCGCCGCGGTGACCGAGCGAGCGCGGCACGCCGTCGGCATAGCCGACCGGCACGGTCGCCAATCGTGTCGCGCGGCTCGTTTCGTAGCGCAGGCCGTACGACACGCGCGCCCCAGCCGGGATCGACTTGACGTAGGACACGCGCGCCTTGACAGCCAGAGCCGGCTGCAGCTCGACGACCGCCGCGAGCGCGGTGGCCGGTGCAATGCCATACAGCCCGATGCCGACGCGCACAAGGTCGCGATGTGCGCTCGGGAACGCGATCGTCCCCGCGGTGTTGCACGCGTGCACGACACCCGGATCGATGCCGGCACCACGGAGATCCGCACACACGCGCGCGAACTGGTCGAGCTGCCGTGCGGTGTACGGATTGTCGGGCTCGTCCGCGACCGCCAGATGGGTGAGCGTTCCGGCGAGGCGGAGCTCGGGATGCTGGTCGATCTGACGCGCGAGCTCGGTCGCTTCGGCCGGTCGGCAGCCGACACGATGCATGCCAGTGTCGATCTTCAAGTGCACAGGGAGCGGCGCGCCCGCCTTGCTCGACGCGGCCGCCTTGGCGAGCGCTTCAATTGCGCTGCCGGTGTAGACGACGGGCGTCAACCGTTGCTGCACGACGGTATCGGCGCTGTCGGCGACGGGTTCGGACAGCACGAGGAGTGGCGCGTCGATACCGGCCTCACGCAAGCGCACGCCCTCTTCGACCAGCGCGATACCGAGGCAGGACGCGCCCGCGTCGAGCGCGGCCCAGCTGACGGGTACTGCGCCGTGGCCGTAGCCGTCGGCCTTGACGACGGCCAAGAACTCGGCCGTCGGCGTGTGCGCCCGCAGTGCGCGCACGTTGGCCCGGATCGCGCCGAGATCGACTTCGGCCCAAACGGGGCGGTGCGGCGTCATCGGTTCGCTCATGTTCACGACGTGCGGGCGATGTAACGGACGACGTCGCCGCGCGCCACGATGCCGACGACCCGTCCCTCCTCGGCGACGACGGGGACGTGTGACTCCCCGCGCTCGTGCATCAAGGTCGCGAGGTCTTCGAGCGTCTCGTCGGCCCCGATGGTCGGCGGGTCGTCGTCCATCGCCTCACCGACGGTCGAGCCCGCAACCTTGTGGATCTCCTCTTCGAAGTGGCGCATCTCACCCGGCAGCGGGATGACCGCGCCGAGGAAGTTGAGAAACGCGGGCGCGTGAATCCGGGCTTCGGTGACGATCAGGTCGTCGTCGCGCAGCAGCCCGAGGAGATGTCCGTTCTCGTCCACGACCGGCATCGCGCCGAAGCCCTTCTCGGCGAAGATGCCCGCGGCCGCCGCGACCGACACGTCGGGTCGCAGCGTCACGGGGTGCGCGGTCATGATGTCGCGCACCAAGGTGTTCGCCGGCATTCAATCCTCCCAAGGATCGTGGCCCGAGCGCAGTGCGGAGAGCGTAGGGGCCAGCGCACCGATGAGGTCCATCGCGACCAGATCGGGTGCGGTCGGCGCGGCGCACGCCGCCCGGCCGTGTACGTAGGCGCCGGTCAGCGCCGCGACGAACGGTTCCGCGCCATTGGCGAGTAGACCGCCGATGATTCCCGTCAAGATGTCGCCGGTACCCGCGGTGGCGAGCGCGGCGGTGCCGGTCGGGTTGATCACCGCGTCGCCGTCGGGCGCGGCGATGACCGTGCCCGGACCCTTGAGGAGCACGATCGCGTCGGTGCGGGTGGCGAGCGCCCGCGCGGCCGCGACGCGATCGGCGCCGACCGGCCGTCCCGCGAGACGTTCGAACTCGCCCTCGTGGGGAGTGAGGATCGCGAAGGGGAGCTTGGCCGCGTGACGTATGCGCAACGGTGAGGGATCGGTCGCCAAGGCATTGAGTGCGTCGGCGTCGACGACGAGGGGAACCGGCGCCTCGGCGATGATGCGCCGCGCCGCCGCGTGCGCACGGTCGTCGCGACCGAGCCCAGGCCCGATCGCGATCGCGGCGAATGGGCCGAGGTCCTTCAGCACTACTCGCGCCGCGTCCTCGTCTATGTGGCCGTCCGCGGTGGCAGGAAGCGCGCGAGTCACGATCTCGGTTCCCAATGCGGCGGCCGCCGTCTCGCTGCCCGGCAATCCACAGACGATCATGCCCGCGCCGCTGCGCGCGGCGGCGTTGGCAACCATCATCGGCGCGCCGATCATGCCGTTCGATCCGCCGACCACCATGAGCGCGGCGTCCCACTTGTGGGCTGTCGGCGTGCGAACCGGCAGCACGAGGTCTCCGACTCCGGGCACCGCGAGCCGCGGCCGCTCGGGAATACCGATCCCGATATCGACGACGCGAACGTACCCCGCCAACGAGCGGCCCGGCTCGAACAAGAGTCCGGGCTTGCGCGCCACGAAGCACACGGTTTCGTCGGCGCGCACGGCGGTGCCGCGCCTCTCGCCGGACGTGCCGTCAACGCCGGAGGGAATGTCGATCGCGAGCGTCGGCAATCCGGCCATCAGTTCGCACGCACGGGCGGCGTCGCCAACGAGTTCGCCCCGGAAGCCGGTGCCGAACATGGCGTCGATCGCGAGATTGGCGCGCCGCACCGCGCGCGGGAGGTCGGCGATGCCCGCGGCGAGGTCGAACATGTCGACGCCGACGCCCAGCACGCGCAGCCTGCGGGCTGCGACGCGCCCGTCGGCGCCGTTGTTGCCCGTGCCGCACACCACCACGACCCGGCGCCCGTAGGTGCCGCCCAGCATCCGCACCGCGGCTCTGGCGACCGCGGCGCCCGCCCGCTCGACCAACACCACCTCTGGTGTACCGGCCGCGACCGAGCGCCGGTCGAGCTCGGCCACCTCCTCGGGCGTGAGCACGGGACGCATGGCTATTGGTCGCCCGTGCTGCGCGTGGGGTTACACGTCATGCGCGCCAGCGGTCGGCGAGGCGAACAACGGGCTCGGTGAGCAACTCGATGACGTCGATCGTGCCGAGAACGTCATCGCGCATGACCGGCTCGACCTCGGTGACTTGGTCGGCGATCGCGCTGTAGCGGTCGCGGTATCCCTCGAGTACGCGGCGGGCGACCGCCGAGTCAAGCCGGTCACGGAAGCGCACGTGTAACAAGGTGAGACCGGTCGTCTGATTGCCCTTCACCTCGGGCACGAACACGAGCGTGCGGCCGTCGGACCGCCCGCGCACCACGGTCACCTCCCGCTCGCTGGCGGCGCGGTGCTTGCTGCCCCGCAGCGACGGATTCGTCGCGGTACGCGACGGGATATCGCGCGCGATGCCGCCGGTGTCGACGACGTGGATGGTCGCGCCCCGCGCCTTCGGGTCGCCTTCGATGCGGTACCGCGTCCATCCCACCGTTGCGTCTACGGCCGTATCCAGTGCGACGAGCGTGCGCAGCGCTCGGTACGTCAGGCTGTCGCGCGCGACGCCGGTCGCGAGCAACTCTTGCACGAGCGGCACTTGGAGCAGCGTCTCGTCGGAACGCGAGATCCCGACTGTGACCGTCTTGGCCTGGTGCTTGATTGCGTCAATCGGGCGGGTGAGCTCCTCGATCGCCCTCGTGAGCGCGGCCGTGAGATCCTCGATCAACGTGCTCGGCGTCCCGACCTTGCCGAACTCGACTGCGTACACGTCGAGCGGCACGATCCCGGACGCGTAGCGCAACAGCGAGGCGAGTCGAACCGCGGTGCCTGCTTCCAGTGCGCCGTCGTACGCACCGGTGCGCAGCTCGTCGAAGAAACGGGTCGCGCACGGTTCGAGCTCCTGTGCAAGCACGCGCATGAGGTCACCGTCGACCGGAGGCGACGAGACGATCGCCTCGATGCAGCCGCGTGCCTCGCGCAGGGGTGCGGCGGTGCCGTCGATCGTCAGGGCCGCCAAGTACCCGAACAGGTGCCCCGCCACGGTGCACAGCACGAACGCGACGTCGGGATGCACTGCCGGAACCGAGATCGTCTCGAGGGCGGCGCCGTAGCGGGTGTCGCCGTCGGGTGCGATGACGATGGGCGCAGCCTTGTGTGCACGGTAAATCGCCACTTCCTTGGCGACGTCGTCGGCGTTCGAACCGACGAGGCCGGCCGCGCACACGAGCACGAGTGGTTCGGCCGACAGGTCGATGTGCTTCTTGTCCTCGGTGACGTCGCAGGAAATCGACTTGTAGCAGAGCTCGGACAGCTTGATCCTGATTTCCTCGGCCGCGACTCGGTTGACACCGTTGCCGACGACGGCCCACGATCGGCGCGTGAGCGGATGCCGCTGGGCCGCCAGTGCGATCGCGCCGCTGCGATCGAGCACTGCCTGCATGGCATCGGGAAGGGTACGCAGGGCCGTCAAGAGCTCGTGCCGGTACGCACGATCAGATTCGTCGTCTGCACCCAGTTCGATACCGACGGCGAACGCGAGCAGGAACCCCGCGGCGACCTGCATGTAAAACGCCTTGGTCGACGCCACGCTCATCTCGATGTCGCGGCCGTCCGACGTGTACAGCACGCCATCGCTCTTGTCGACGAGGTCACTCTGGCGGCGATTGACGATCGCGATGACGTGCGCTCCGCGCGCGCGGACCACATCGACGGTGCGGTTGGTGTCAGCGGTCGTCCCCGACTGGGAGATTGCAATCACGAGCGCATCGGCCATGTCGTTCGCGAGGCCGAAGCCCGAGAGTTCGGTCGCCGGAAGCGCGTCAACAGTGATCGGACGTCCCCGGAGCACAGTCCGCAGCGTGTGCGCCAGGCTGCGGCCGGCGATTGCGGCCGTGCCTTGCCCGATGACGAGCACTCGCTGCACCGAACCCGACCGCAGCCGTCCGACAACGGGCGCGGGGAGCGCCTCCGGCGGGAGGCGCACGTCGAGGCGGCCGTCGCGCTCGATCACCTTGCCGCGCAGCGTCTTACGGAACGACGCCGGCGCTTCGGAAATCTCCTTCAACAGATAGTGCGGCGCCGTGCCCCGGTCGACGTCGCGCGTTGTGATCTCGGGTCGCGCCAGCTCGGACGGATCGACCGGCAACGCCGTGCCGTCGTACGACCGTCGATCGATACCGGCGGCGGCGCTGAGCGCGACGACTTGTCCCTGGGTCGCGGGGTTGTTGGGCTCGCGCATGTGCTCGCCGTCGAGGCGCAAGTAGCGGTCACACTCCTCGACCAGCCCGTACGGCTCGCTGGCGACGACATACAGATCGTCGGCGACACCGACATACAGCGCCTGGCCAGAACCGCGTTGCGCCAACAGCAAGCGCGTCGGGTCAGCCGCGATCTGCGCCGCGATCGCGACGGAACCCTCGAACGACGCGACCGTCGATCGGAACGCCTCGATCGGGTCGCGCACGGTTGCGAGGCGCCGCGCGACCAGCGTGGGGATGACCTTGGCATCTGTGGTGATCTCGCTTGGGAACTGGAGCCCGTCGAGGGCTTTGAGGTCGGCGTAGTTGTCGACGTCGCCGTTGAGCGCGGCGACGACGTAGTCTCCCGCGGGCCGCGCGGTCTCTTCGGAGTTGAGCGGGTGGGCATTGGCTTCGGAGATGATGCCTACGCTCGCCCACCGAGTGTGCGCGAACACGACTGCGCTCGCATCCTTCGCGTCGACGGCAAGCCGGAGCAACTCGTCGGCTCGTATCTGCGCCCGCAGTTGCGCGGTGTTGTCACCCAACTCGCCGATCTCGGCCGCCGTCTTGTACACGAAGGACAGGTGACCGTCGGCGACGCGCACCGCATTCGCCGTGAACAACCGGTCGGCGCTGCGCGTCTCGAACAGACGCCGGATCGTCGGATCGTCGAGATCGAGCCCGTGCGCGGTCACGAGCACGTGGAGCCCGGCCGAATCCCGGCCTCGCACCTCGAGCCGGTCGAGCGCGGCGAGCGTGAGGTGGATCGCGTGGTACGTCTCGATCGTCGACTGATTCCGCCTCGGCCCGGCGAGTTCCTCGACACCCCGCGCGGCTCGCAATCGATCGTGACTGACTGCCCACACGACATCCTTGGCTTCGATCAGGAGCGCGTTCAGCGCCTCGATGTCGGTCTCGGCGACGCTCGTCGTGTCGAGCGCGGCTTCGAGCGCGGCGAGCGCGTCCGTGAGAGCCGCCGCGCGATGGTCGATGTCGGCCCGGCGCACAGGATCAGCAAGCAATGCGGCGACGCCCGCGGCGCCGCGCAGCATCGTATTGGCGCGCGCGATCGGCTCGATGGCGTCGCGCAGTCGCGACGCGATGTCGAGGGAGGGGGAGCGCAGTCCGTGCGCGGCCGTCTCGAGCACGCGCGCCGCGTCGACGAGGTCGGGGGTGGACCAGTCGCCGGGCCGGCGCAAGACGGCCACGATTCCGCACATGGGCCACTCAGTCTACGAGGCCGGAAATGCCTGCTGGATCGCCTGGCGCAGCCGCTCCGCGACGGCGGCGGCCTCGGTTGCGGACCGAGCCTCGACCATGACCCGCACGAGCGGTTCGGTACCGGAAGCGCGCACGAGCACGCGTCCCGCGTGGCCGAGTGCACGCTCGGCCGCGCGCACCGCGTCCCACAGTGCGTCGGCCCGCGCGAGGTCGGGTCGCCCGGCGACGCGCACACCCACGAGGACCTGCGGGAACCGTTCCATCTGCGCGGCCAGCGCGGACAGCGGTTGTGCGGACCGGCGCACCAGATCGCACGCGAGCACGCCGGTCAGCAGCCCGTCGCCCGTGGTCGCGAGGTCGGTGCGGATGATGTGCCCCGACTGCTCGCCTCCCAACATCAAGTCATGCTCGGCGAGTGCGGCGAGCACGCTGCGGTCACCGACCGGCGTTTCGACGAGCCCGATGCCGGCGCTCGCGAGCGCCTCACGCAGTCCGAGGTTGGACATGACCGTGATCACGATCGCGTTGTTACGAAGCAGTCCGCGCTCGCGCAGATCGATCGCGAAGGCGGTCATGAGCTGGTCGCCGTCGACGAGTTCACCCCATTCGTCGACGGCGATGACACGATCGGCATCGCCGTCGAGCGCGAGCCCGACAATCGCGCGATGCTCGCGTACCGCCGCGCGCAGCCCGTCCGGGTGGGTCGAGCCACATCCGTCGTTGATATTGCGACCGTTGGGCGCGGCGTTGATCGTGACGACCTCGGCGCCGAGCCGGCGGAGCGCCTCCGGCGCGACCTCGAAGGCGGCGCCGTTCGCGCAGTCGACGACAACGCGCATGTCGTCGAGCATCCGTCCTTCGATCGACGCCACGACGTGGCCGATGTACTCGTCACCCGCGTCCTCGTGCGACCACGTCGGCGTCGCGTCCGGCCGCGCCTCGGTCAGCGTCGCGTCCAGCGCCCGCTCGATCTGCTGTTCGACATCGTCGGCAAGCTTGCGCCCGCCCGCGGCGAGCAGCTTGATCCCGTTGTCGGTCCATTTGTTGTGGCTGGCCGAGATCACCGCCGCGGGCGCGTCCCCGATCTGGGCTTCGTACGCGATCGCGGGCGTCGGCAGCACGCCGAGCGCGACCACGTCAGCGCCGGCGAGTGCGAGCCCTGTGCACAGCGCGGCTTCGATCCGCGCGCCGGATTCGCGCGTATCCCGACCGACGAGGAAGCGACCGGAGCCGAGCACGGGTACAACGGCGCGACCGAACGCCACGACGAGATCGTCCGTGAGGTCGGCGTCCGCGTCGCCGCGTACACCGTCGGTCCCGAAGCGGAGCAAGTGGCTCCGTTCCCGCTAACGCTTCGAGTACTGCGGCGCCTTGCGCGCCTTCTTGAGCCCGTACTTGCGACGCTCCTTCTCGCGTGCGTCGCGCGAGAGGAGTCCGGCCTTCTTCAACACGGGGCGCTGTTCGGGGTCGAGCGCGACGAGCGCGCGCGCAATGCCGAGGCGAATCGCGCCGGCTTGTCCGCTCACGCCGCCGCCGTCGAGCGTGGCGTCGACGTCGTACACCTCTTCGGTCTGCGTCAGCCGCAGCGGCTCCTTCGCGATGACCTGGTGCGTGAGAATCGGAAAGTACGCCGCGAACGGGCGGCCGTTGACGACGATCTGACCGGTGCCGGGGCGAAGTCGCACGCGGGCCACCGATTCCTTGCGGCGACCAGTGGTCTGGATGAGAGGCTTGGACACGTCGCGATTCCTTTGCGTCAGACGGTGCGCGCGTACGAACGTTCGGGCAGCGGGCGCACGACCGGCTTCTGCGCGTGGTGCGGATGGGTGGGTCCGGCGTGCACCTTCAGCTTCTTGATCAGACGGCGGCCGAGCGGACCCTTCGGCAACATGCGCCGCACCGCGAGCCGCACGACTTTCTCGGGGTCGCGAGCGATCAGCTGTTCGAGCGAGATGGTGCGCACCCCGCCCGGGTATCCCGTGTGACGGTGGTAGAGCTTTTCGCGACCCTTGCGGGGCGAGATCGCGAGCTTGGACGCGTTCACGACGATCACGTGGTCGCCGGTATCGACGTGCGGCGCCCAGATCGGCTTGTGCTTGCCGCGCAGCAGCGTGGCGACTTCGGTCGCGAGGCGGCCGAGGATCGCGCCTTCGGCGTCGATCAAGTGCCACTGGCGAGTGATGTCGGCGGGGCGAGGCGTGAACGTGCGCAAGCAAATGTCCTTCGAGGGGCGCGCCGACAGGCTCGGCGGCCGAGTCAGGCTAGCAGGAAGGCGACCAATTCGCCGGTGAGCACTACCCTCGTCCCATCATGGCTGGTCACGATGTCGCCGATGCCGACCGTCCAGACGTGGACGCGGCCCTCGAAATCCTGCTCGATGCGCAGCTCGATCCCATCGTCGACATGGTGTGCACGCGCCGTGACGGCGCGTACGAGGCGCTGGCCCATGATGGCCGGGTGCGGTTCCGCCGCAAGGGCGACGACTGGGAGGTGATCGAATCGAGCGGCGCCGAGCCGCTCGCCGATCGGTCCACCGCCAAGTTCGCGCCGCTCGTCGCCGAGCTCGCGCACAAGCACCCACACCGCGCCGAAAACGCGTACCCCTTCGCCTACGAGCACATCGCGCAACTCTTCGACTCGCCCGCCGCGCCCGACCTCTGTGTGATCCACTCGGCCGCGCACAACTGGGAGGACCAGGGCGGCCACCGCGGCGAGCACGGCTCGCTCGATGTCGTACAAGCCCGCGCCCCACTGGTGTTCGCCGGAAAGGGCGTGCGCAAGGACGGGCTCGTGCCGCGCGCGGCTCGTCTCGTCGACGTCGCGCCCACCATCGCCGACCTGCTCGACTGCGCGCCCCGAGCCGACGGCACGCTCTTTGCATCGCAGGACGGACGGGTGCTCGAGGAGGTTCTCGATCCCAGCGAGCGTCCCCTGTGCGTCGTCGGCTTCTTGTTCGACGGCACCAACGCGAATGTGTTGTACGACATGGCCGCGCTCGGCGAGGTCCCCAACGTCGGCCGCCTTCTCGCGGATGGTGTCGGCTTCGGTCACGGCGCGATGGCGTCGCTGCCGACCGTGACGCTCGCCAACCACACGACGATCCTCACGGGCGCCCACCCCGGGCACCACGGAATCCTCCACAACGCGTGGTTCGACCGCGCGCGCGGCGAGCAGGTCATCACGAACTCGTCTGCGACCTGGCCCACTGCCATGGGGCACCTGACGCGCGGCATCGAGTCGATCCACGACGTCGTGCACCGGACGTACCCCGACGCGTTCACCGCGTCGGTCAACGAGCCCTGCGACGTCGGCGCGAACTACTCGACATTCGACTTCTTCCGCCGGGGAGAGATCCCGCCTATTCCGCGCCACGCCGAGGGGTTGCCGCACTCGACCGAACGGTTCGTGCGGCCGTCGAAGGACTACTCGTGGTCGACGATCGTCGACCACATGGGCGTCGAGCAAGCCGTGGGGATCCTCTCCGGACACTACCGAGACGTTTCCTATCCGATCCCACGCTTCATGTGGTGCAATTTCACGCTCACCGACTCGGCGATGCACGAGGGCGGGCCGCACTCCGAGATCGCCGCCGCCGCGATCCGCGATAGCGACGCGCGTGTCGGCGCGGTGCTGGGCGCGCTCGAAGCGGCCGGGGCGATCGATGATTGCGCCTTCTTGCTCGTCGCCGACCACGGCATGGAGGAGACCGACCCCGGCTGCACCGGCGACTGGGACATCGCCCTGCGCGACGCCGGGCTGCGATTCCGCGACGAGGGCTACGGCTTCCTCTACTTCGGTATCGACCCCGCGTAGCGGCCAGGACACACGCGCCCATCGCCAATTCGCGAATCCGCGATCGTTGCATTTGCACGCATCGCGAAACCGGGTGCAGAGGTACGCGCTCGCCGGACCGGCGAAGCCGAGAGGACGATGCGCCTCAGTAGCCGACTTCCCACAGGCACAGGCCGCGCGGCGGCGCCGGCTGGGATGCGAGCGCGCGGTCGCCCGCCCGCATGATCGCGAGCATGTCGCCGGGTCGCTTCTTGCCGATACCGACGTCGACGAGCGTGCCGACGATCGAGCGCACCATCTGCCAACAGAACGCAGCCGCGGTGATCTCATAACGCAACACACCGTCGCCCTCGTCGGTCCACGACGACTCCATCACGGTGCGGATCGTCGTCGATCCCTCGGGACCCTTGCGGCAGAACGACGCAAAGCCGTGCTCGCCGACGAACGGGTCGGCGGCGAGCCGGAGCGCGCGCAGGTCGAGCGGTTCGGGCACCCACCACGAGAACCGGTCGCGGAAGGGATCGGGCACCGGTCGGTTCACGATCGTGTAGCGGTAGCGCCGCCATCGAGCCGAGTGCCGCGCGTCGAAGCGGGGAACGGTGAGCTCACACGACCGCACCACGACTTCGGGGCCGAGCATCGAGTTCACCGCGGACTGAAGCTTCCACGGATCGAGGCCTGGTTGCGTCGCGAACGACACCACCTGTCCCCAGGCGTGCACGCCTGCGTCCGTGCGCCCGGCGCACGTCAGGTCGACGTCGTGACGCAGCACCTTTCCGATCGCTTGGCCGAGCACACCGCCGACGGTCCGAACGTGCGACTGCTGCGGTTGGTCCGCGAAACCCGAGAAGTCGGTGCCGTCGTACGCGACGGCCATCCGCACCTGGGACAGACCCGCGCCCGGGCCGTCGGCGGTGTCGAACAGCGTCACGCCGGCAGCGTACGGTGCGGTTAGACGAACTCGATGCGCGCCATCGGGGCGTTGTCACCGGGGCGCGGGCCGAGTTTCAGGATCCGCGTGTAGCCGCCGGGGCGGTCGGTGTAGCGCGGCCCGATCTCGACGAACAGCTTGTGCGCAGCGTCACGGTCGTGGATCGTCGATACGACCTGGCGATGCTTGTGCACGCCACCGTCCTTGGCCTTGGTGACAAGCTTCTCGACGTACGGCCGCAGCGCCTTGGCCTTGGCCTCGGTCGTCGTGATCGCCTCGGCCTCGATCAGGCTCGCGGCCAGGTTGGCCAGCATGTGCCGCTGATGCGCGGGGCCGCTCCCCAAGCGCGGGCCCTTCCTCGGTGCCGGCACCGGTCGACTACTCCTTGACCCGCAACGACAAGCCGCGCTCGTCGAGCTTCTGGATCACTTCTTCGAGCGACTTGGCGCCGAAGTTCGTGATCGCCAGCAGGTCGTCCTCGGTCTTTTGCATGAGCTGACCGATCGTGTCGACGCGCGCCCGCTTGAGGCAGTTGCGCGGCCGCTCCGAGAGGTCGAGCTCTTCTATCGGCAGGTCGAGGTCGGGCGACGTCGAGGTCGGTGACGCGACCTCGCCCAGCTCCAGGCCACGGGGCGCATCCGAGAGCTCGGCAACGAGGTCGATGAGCTTGCGCAACGTGTCGCCCGCCGATGCGAGCGCCTCGCGCGGCGTTATGGACCCGTCCGTCTCGATCTCGACGGTGAGCTTGTCGTAGTTGGTGGCCTGCTCGACACGGGTCGGCTCCACGGAGAACGACACCCGCCGCACCGGTGAGAAGATCGCGTCGACCGGGATTACGCCGATTGTCGTCGTGCGCTTGTTGCGCTCCGCCGAGAGGTACCCGCGGCCCTGCTCGACGGTGAGGTCGAGCGCGAGGCGTCCGGTGGCGTTCACGTTCGCGACATAGAGCTCGGCGTTGAGGATCTCGATGTCGGACGTCGTTTGGATGTCGGAGGCACGCACCTCACCCGGGCCGCGCTTGTCGAGCCGCAGCGTTATCGGCTCTTCAGACGTACAGCGCAGCACGAGGTCCTTCAAGTTGAGGATGACGTCGGTGACGTCTTCCTTCACACCCTTGATGACGTCGAACTCGTGCAGCGCGTCGTCGAACCGGACCTGCGTGACCGCCGCGCCGGGAATCGACGAAAGCAGCGTGCGCCGCAGGCTGTTGCCGAGCGTATGGCCGAAGCCAGGCTCGAGCGGAGAGATAGTGAAGCGCTGGAGGTTGCCCTCGGCTTCGCTCGCCTCGATCTCGGGGCGTTGGATGATGAGCATGAAAAGCCCTCTTCTCGAACTTGAACCGTCGTGTGCGTGTTGTGCGGGCGATCGGGCTACTTGGAGTACAGCTCGACGATGAGCTGTTCGCGCACCGGAACGTCGATCTGCTCTCGGATCGGCAGCTCGCGGACCGTTCCTTGGTACTCACCGGCATTCACGTCGAGCCACGGCGGAGCGATGCGGTCGAGCGTGTCGATGTTGTGACGCATCACGATCATCCGCCGCGCCTTTTCGCCAATGGAGACGACGTCGCCCTTGCGCAAGGTGAACGACGGGATCGTCGCCCGCTTGCCGTTGACCTGAACGTGACCGTGGCGTACGAACTGGCGCGCCTGGTTGCGACTCGACGCGAAGCCCGTGCGAAACACCACGTTGTCGAGCCGCAGCTCGAGGAGACGCATGAGGTTCTCGCCGGTGATCCCCGACTGCTTGTTGGCCTTGGCGTACACCGAACGGAACTGCTTCTCCAGCAGCCCGTAGATGCGGCGCGCCTTTTGCTTCTCGCGGAGCTGGAACAAATACTCGCTCTCCCGAATCCGACCGCGGCCGTGCATGCCAGGCGGGTAGGGACGGCGCTCGATCGGGCATCGGACCGATTCGCACTTCGTGCCCTTGAGGAAGAGCTTCATCCGCTCACGGCGGCACAGTCGGCAGACCGGACCGATCAGTTCGCGAGCCATGACCTCACACCCTCCGCCGCTTGGGCGGGCGGCAACCGTTGTGCGGGATCGGCGTGACGTCTTTGATACCGACGACTTCGATGCCGGCGTTCTGTATCGATCGGATCGCGGTCTCGCGACCCGAGCCCGGCCCTTTCACCATCACGTCGACCTTGCGGACGCCGTGCTCCATCGCGCGCCGGGCTGCGGCTTCGGCCGCGAGCTGCGCGGCGAACGGTGTGCTCTTGCGTGACCCCTTGAAACCGACGTTGCCCGACGACGCCCACGAGAGCGTCGCACCGGTCTGGTCGGTGAAGGTGATGATCGTGTTGTTGAACGAGGACTTGATGTGCGCGACGCCGTACGACACGTTCTTGCGCTCTTTGCGCTTCGGACGGCGACCGCCCGGGGAAGGTTTCGCCACTTGCTCTGTCTCCAAATCTCAATGCTTGCGGGCCCGCTTCTTCCCGGCGACCGTCTTCTTCGGTCCCTTCCGGGTGCGGGCGTTGGTGCGGGTGCGTTGCCCGTGGACCGGCAGGCCGCGACGGTGCCGCAACCCTTCGTAGTTGCCAATCTCCATCTTGCGCTTGATGTTCTGGGACACCTCGCGGCGCAAGTCACCTTCGACCTTGAGCTGCTGGTCGATGAAGGTGCGCAGCCGCGAGACCTCTTCCTCGGTGAGGTCGCGCACTCGGGTGTCACGCGACATGCCGGTCTCGTCGCACACCCGCTGCGACGTCGTGCGGCCGATGCCATAGATGTATGTCAGCGAGATCTCGAGTCGCTTCTCGCGGGGAATGTCGACACCGGCGATACGAGCCATGTTGCTCCCTAGCCCTGACGCTGCTTGTGGCGCGGGTCAGTGCAGATGACTCGCACGGCGCCGTGGCGGCGGATCACCTTGCACTTGTCGCACATCTTCTTGACCGAAGGTCGGACCTTCATTCGCGTTTGTCCCGTTACTTGTAGCGGTAGGTAATTCGACCGCGGCTCAGGTCGTAGGGCGTGAGTTCGACCTGTACGCGATCCCCCGGAGCGATGCGGATGTAGTGCATGCGCATCTTCCCGGAAATGTGCGCCAGCACCTTGTGCCCGTTCTCGAGTTCGACACGGAACATGGCGTTCGGCAGCGGCTCGACGACCGTGCCTTCGACCAGAATCGTGTCGTCCTTGGGCTTGGCGATAGAGCGTCACCACCTCGGAGAGTTTCCGCGCGCCGAGGCGCGCAAAACGGGCTGGGGGCCGACCGAAAAGACTACAGGACTCGCCGGCGAGGCCCCAAACAGGCCATGTTCGCGCCGTCGATCAACGGGCCCAATCACAAGATGGTGAGGATTTCGGGGCCACTCTCGGTGACGGCGACCGTGTGTTCGAAGTGCGCGGCGCGCGCGCCATCGGCGGTGACGACGGTCCAGCCATCGTCGAGGACGCGGCTGGCGCCGCTGCCGGCGTTCACCATGGGCTCGATCGCGAGCACCACACCCTCGCGCAGGCGCAGGCCGCGGCCCGGCGGGCCGTGGTTCGGCACTTCCGGTTCCTCGTGCATCGCGGTGCCGATGCCGTGTCCGCAGTACCCGCGCAACAGTGAGAACCCGGCGGCGGCGGCGACCTGCGCGCACGCGGCACCGACATCGCCGAGGCGGCTCCCGACTCGGACGGCGCGGATCGCGGCGTCGAGGCTGTCGCGGGTCACGTCGATCAGGCGCTGGGACTCGGCGTCGATCGTGCCGACCGGGACCGTGATCGCGGCGTCGGCGTGCCAGCCCTGCACGATCGCGCCGCAGTCGATCGACACGATGTCGCCGTCCTCGATGCGGCGCTCGTCCGGAATGCCGTGGACGACGACCTCGTTCGGTGAGACGCAGGCGACCGCCGGGAAGCCGTGGTAGCCGAGGAAGTTCGAGCGAGCGCCGCGCCGTTCGAGCACGTCGCGCGCCGCACGGTCCAAGTCGAGCGTGGTCGCGCCGGGCTTGGCGGCGCGGGCGCACTCCTCGTGCATCTCGGCGACGACACGACCCGCGGCGCGCATGTGCGCGATCTGTTCGGGGCTCTTGCGCAGGACCACGAGCTACTCGACGCGAGCGTCGATCGCCTTGATGATCCGCTCGAACACGTCGTCGCCTTCGCCGACGCCGTCGACGACCTGGAGCAGACCGCGGTCGCGGTAGTACTCGATGATCGGGACTGTCTCCTGGTCGTAGATCTGGAGGCGCCGGTCGATCGCTTCGGGCGTGTCGTCCTCGCGCTGGATGACCTGACCGCCGCACGTGTCGCACGTCCAGTCGCGCGTCGGCGGCAGGTTGACGTGGTACACCCGCTGGCAGTTCTCGCAGACCCGTCGGCCCGCAAGCCGGTCGAGGACGACCTCGTACGGGACGTCCATGTTCACGGCGAGATCGAGCTGGTCGCCGAGAACCCGGTCGAGCTCCTTCGCTTGGTGCAGCGTTCGGGGGAAGCCGTCGAGGACAAACCCGTTGCCGAGCGGTCCGCCGGGCGCGAGGCACTCCTCGACGACGCCCACGACGATGTCGTCTGGGACGAGCTCGCCTTCGTCCATGTAGCGCTTGGCTTCGAGTCCGAACGCGGTGCCGTGCGCCGCTTGCTCGCGGAACATGTCACCGGTCGAAAGGTGCGCGATTCCGTAGTGCTCGGCCACCCGAGTCGCCTGCGTGCCCTTCCCGGCGCCTTGTTTCCCGAGCAGCACAAGACGTGGCTTCGGCTGCGTCATGCTCAGCGCAAGAACCCTTCGTAGTTCCGCATCATGAGCTGGCTATCAATCTGCTTCATCGTTTCGAGCATGACGCCGACCGTGATGAGGATGGACGTGCCACCGAAGATGAAGCTCTGGATGTCCCAGATCTTCAACGCGAGGAAGGGCGCCAGCGCGATGACCACGAGGAACAGTGCGCCGGGCAACGTGATGCGGTTGAGGACCTTGGCGAGATAGCGCTCCGTTGGCGGACCGGGCCGGATACCCGGAATGAACCCACCCTGTTTTCGGATCACATCCGCTTGTTGCTGCGGATTGAAAGCGATCGCCGTATAGAAGTACGCGAAGAACATGATCAAGATCCCGTAGAACCCGACATAGGTCCATGTGATCGACGTTTGGCCTACGAGGTTGTCGTTGATCCACTCCTTGACTCCGTCCCACGGCAGGACGTTCGCAATGAGTGCCGGGAATTGGAGGAGGGAACTCGCGAAGATCACCGGGATCACGCCCGACTGGTTGACCTTCAATGGGATGTACGTGCTCTGGCCGCCGTACATGCGGCGGCCGACGACCCGTTTTGCGAATTGAACGGGTATTCGCCGTTGCCCCGACTCGACCGTCACGATCCCCACGATCATCAGGACTGCGATGGCGAGGATGACCACGAAGATGCCCTGGGATTCCTCCCAGAGGTTCGCGCCCTGGTACGGGAGGCTCGAAACGACGGACGTGAAGATCAGGATCGACATGCCGTTGCCGATCCCCCGTTGGGTGATGAGCTCGCCGAGCCACATCACCATCGCGGTGCCCGCCGTCCACGTGAGGACAATGAGCGCGGCTCGCCAGGCGGAGAAGTCTGGGATGAGTACCAGGCCCTCCGGCAGGTTCAGTCCCGAGATCGCCAGCAGCCCACCCGAGCCGCGCTTGAGTGCGAACACGAACGCGGTCGATTGGACGATCGCGAGCGCCACCGTGAGATAGCGCGTCCACTGCGTGATCTTCTTCTGCCCGGACGGGCCCTCTTGTTGCCACTGCTCGAGCTTGGGGATCACGACGCCGAGCAGCTGCATGATGATCGACGACGTGATGTACGGCATGATGCCGAGGAAGAACACGGAAACGCTCGTGAGCGCGCCGCCGGAAAAGAGGTCGAGCAGCGCCACGACGCCGCCTGTGTCGCGCGCTTGCTCCTTCAGTTCTTTGATCGCGCGGAAGTCAACATACGGGACGGGAATGTGAGACCCGATCCGGAAGATCGCGATGATGAAGACTGTGAAGAAGATCTTGTTCCGCAGGTCCGGGACCCGGAACATGTTCTTCAGGCGTGAGAGCCCAAGCATTCTGGGAGTCGCAGACCTTTCGTGATCCCCGGGGGAATCGGCAGTGTAGCTTGAGGGTCCTGAGGCACTTCCCCGAGGGCGGCGCCTGAATTCGCCAGTAGTTGTCGCATCAGATGCGTCGCCCTTCCTGGTGTCTCAGGACCCTCACTAGCGGTTTGTGTGCTGGTTTCCCCGGGCCGGAGGCCGCCCTGCGCCCCACGGGAGCGGCAGTTTCTCGGTTCGACCGCCCGCCGCTTCGATCGCCCGAATCGCGGCCGCCGAGAACCCGTGCGCCTTCACGGTGAGCGGCTTCGACAACTCGCCCCGCGCCAGGACCTTCACCAAGCCGCGCTTGGCGACGAGGCCGCGCGCGCGCAGCGACTCCGGCGACACCTCTGCGTTCACGTCGAATCCTTCGAGCGTCGTGAGGTTCACGACGTGGTACTCGACGCGGAACGGGTTGTTGAAGCCCTTCGCTTTCGGGGTACGGCGGTGCAGCGGCGTCTGGCCGCCCTCGAAGCCCGCCGGTACCGTGCCGCGCGCGTTCTGTCCCTTCGAACCCCGGCCGGCGGTCTTGCCACCCTTTCCGCCGATACCGCGGCCGACACGACGTTTCGGGCGGCGTGAACCGGGCGCGGGTTTCAGATCGTGGACTTTCACTTGATCTCCTCTACCGAGACGAGATGCGGGACGCGCGCGATCATCCCGCGGATCTCGGGACGATCAGGCAGCACGTTGTGCGAGCCGATGCGACCGAGTCCGAGCGCGCGCAACGTCCCTCGGTGCTTGGGTTTGGTACCGATACGCGATTTCACCAACGTCACCTTGAGTTGCGGGTTACTCATGCGGCTACGAACTCCAGTGCTCCATCGCCGGTTGCACGGGGCGGCTGCTTCCGCACTTTCGTTCTGCGCCGGGCCATGACTATGCGACCTCGACCGGTTCGTGGTTGCCGCGTTGACGCTCGCGGTACGCGTTGAGCATCCCCTTCGTCGACACTTCTTCGGGGGACTTGCCGCGCAACCCGGCGACCTCCTCGGGTCGCCGCAGCGACCGGAGCCCCTGCATCGTGGCGCGCGCCACGTTGATCGCGTTCGAGGACCCGAGCGACTTCGCCAGCACATCGTGAATACCCGCCGCTTCGAGGATCGCGCGCGCGGCGCCGCCGGCGATCACGCCGGTTCCCGCCGACGCGGGCTTCAGCAGTACGCGCGCCGCGTCGTGCTCGCCGAGGATGACGTGCGTGATCGTGGAACCGGCGAGCGGGACCGCGAACAGGTCCTTCTTGGCCTCTTCCATGCCCTTTTGGATCGCGGCCGGGACTTCCTTGGCCTTGCCGTAACCCAGCCCGACGTTGCCGGCGCCGTCGCCGACGACCACGAGCGCCGTGAACGAGAATCGGCGGCCACCTTTCACGACCTTGGCGACGCGGTTGATCGCGATGACTCGTTCGTCGTACTGCCCTTCGGGCATTAGAGCTCCAATCCGGATTCGCGTGCGCCATCGGCGACTGCCGCGACGCGACCGTGATACTTGAATCCGCCGCGGTCGAACACAACCGACGAGATGCCGGCGGCCTGCGTGCGCTCGCCGATGAGCTTTCCGACCTGCTTGGCCGCGTCGACCGTCGAGGTCGCGCCCGCGCGCAAGCCGGTCTCCATCGTCGACGCGCTCGCGACCGTCCTCCCAGCCAGGTCGTCGATCGCCTGGACGTAGATGTGCTTGTTCGAGCGGAACACCGCGAGACGCGGGCGCTGCTCGGTTCCCATCACCTTCTTGCGCACCCGGCGGTGCCGGCGCACGCGGTGCTCGGACTTTGTGAGCGCCATCGTCGTTCCTTACTTCGCAGACTTCCCGGCTTTGCGCAGGATGCGCTCGCCGGCGTAGCGGACGCCCTTGCCCTTGTACGGCTCGGGCTTGCGGATCTTGCGGATGTCCGCCGCGACCTGGCCGACGAGCTGCTTGTCGTGGCCGCGCACGATGATGCGCGTCTGGTGCGGCACTTCGAATGTGATCCCCTCGGGCGCTTGCACGTTGACCGGGTGCGAGAACCCGAGCGCGAGCTCGATGGCAGTCGGACTCTGCGCGGTCACGCGGTAGCCGACACCAACGATCTCGAGCTCCTTCGCGAACCCCTCCGACACGCCGACGACCATGTTGTTCACCAATGTGCGTTGCAGTCCGTGCAACGAGCGATTCGATCGCGTGTCGTCGGCACGGGTGACAACCAACGTGTCACCATCGCGCTCGATCGACAGGTCGCCCACCAGCTCGTGCTCGAGCCGGCCCTTGGGTCCCTTCACCGAAACGCGGGCACCGTCGATGTCGACGTCGACGCCGCTCGGTACCGTGATGGGTTGCTTTCCGATACGAGACATACGGGGTGCTCCGCTACCAGACCTGGCACAAGATCTCGCCGCCGACCTTGCGCTCACGCGCTTCACGGTCAGTGAGAAGACCCACGTTCGTAGACACGATCGCGATGCCCATGCCGCCCAGCACACGCGGGACGGCTTCCGCCTTGCTGTACACGCGCAATCCCGGTCGCGACACACGCTTCAATCCAGAGATCGTGCGTCGGCGGTCGTTGGTGTACTTCATGCGAATCGTCAGTCGTCGACCGGGGCGCCCGGGCTGCTCGTCAACCGAGAAGCCCGTGATGTAACCCTCTTGCTCGAGAATGCGCGCGACCGCTTCCTTGAGCTTCGAGGACGGCATCACAACGTCGTCGTGAAACGCGATGTTCGCGTTGCGTACTCGCGTCAACATGTCGGCGATCGGGTCGGTCATCGTCACTGCGCCGCCACCCCCCTCACCACGACGACTTCGTGACGCCGGGGACCTCACCGGCATGCGCCATATTGCGCAGGCATATTCGGCAGAGACCGAACGCCCGGTATACCGAACGCGCGCGCCCGCACCGGCGGCACCGTGTGTATGCCCGCACCTTGAACTTCGGCATGGCCTGCTGCTTGTTGATCAGAGCCTTTTTTGCCATTGATTACCCCTGCTGGCCGTCGCGGCGGAACGGGAAGCCCAACGCGCGCAGCAACGCGCGGCCGTGCTCATCGGTCTGTGCTGTTGTCACGATCGTGATGTCCATTCCACGAACCGCGTCGATGTTGTCGTAGTCGATCTCGGGGAACACGAGCTGTTCGGTCAGGCCAAAGGTGTAGTTACCCCGGCCGTCGAACTGTGTCGGCGACATTCCGCGGAAGTCGCGAATACGCGGGACGGCGAGACTCACCAGCCGGTCGTAGAACTCCCACATGCGATCGCCGCGGATGGTCACCTTGGCGCCGATCTCATTGCCCTCGCGGAGCTTGAACGTCGCAATGGACTTCTTCGCCTTGGTGACCAAGGGCCTTTGCCCCGTGATGATCTGCAGGTCGGTGACGGCGCCGTCGAGCAGCGACCGCTGCTGCGTTGCCCGCCCGACGCCCATGTTCACGACGATCTTGTCGAGCCGCGGGACCTGCATGACGTTGTCGAGCGCGAGTTCGGCCTGCAACGCCGGCTTCAACTCGGTCTCGTACCGCGTCTTGAGACGCGGCACGGGCGCTTCAGTGGCGGCGGGCTTGGTCTTGGTCCTGGTCGCCATCAGACGTCGGCTCCACACTTGCGGCAGATACGAACCTTCCTGCCGTCCGACGCGAACCGGTAGCCGACACGCGTCTGACCGCACGCACCGCAGAGGAGTGCGACGTTCGAGATGTGGATCGGCATCTCCTTGTCGATGATGCCCGCCTGCATTGTCTGGCGGGTCTGCTTCTGGTGTTTCTTGACCAGATTGATGCCGTCGACG
Organism: Actinomycetota bacterium; assembly: GCA_052390615.1. Classification (GTDB taxonomy): domain Bacteria; phylum Actinomycetota; class Acidimicrobiia; order IMCC26256; family PALSA-610; genus JBQTGT01. Next base: position 8,665 of record JBQTGT010000060.1, on the reverse strand, counting down.
ATGACCATGCTGCGGCCGGGAATCACCCGCGAGACCTCGCCGCGTTTGCCGATGTCCTTGCCGGTGAGCACGACGACCTCGTCGCCCTTCTTCAGCTTGAGTCCCACGATTACAAGACCTCCGGAGCGAGCGACACGATCCGCATGAACTTGCGGTCGCGCAGCTCGCGTCCCACCGGACCGAAGATGCGAGTGCCGCGGGGCTGCATCTGGTCGTTGATCAATACGGCTGCGTTCTCGTCGAAGCGGATGTAGCTGCCGTCGGGACGGCGCTTTTCCTTCTTCACACGAACGACGACACACTTGACGACGTCGCCCTTTTTCACCGACGCGCCGGGTACGGCGTCCTTCACCGTGGCGACGAAGATGTCGCCAATGCTCGCGTAGCGCCGGCGCGTCCCGCCGAGCACCTTGATGCACAGCACTTCACGCGCGCCGGAGTTGTCCGCAACCCGAAGGCGCGACTCCTGTTGGATCATCTCTACTCGCTCACTCGCTGCGAGGCGGGATACCCGCCCCGCGGCCGCTCGTTCACTGGCGAGCTCGCTTGCGCTCGCCGCGCGCATCTACTCATCGCGCACGCTCCAGGACTTCGACGATCCGCCAGCGCTTTTGCTTCGACAGCGGACGCGTCTCGGCGATGCGCACCCGGTCACCCTCGCGGACGTCGTTGGTCTCGTCGTGCGCGTACAGCTTCTTCGTGCGTTGCACGGTCTTGCGGTAGCGCGGGTGGCGCACGCGGTCGACCACAGCCACGACGACTGTCTTGTCCATCTTCGTACCGACCGCGATCCCCTCTCGAACCTTACGGTCGTTCGGTCGCGCGGCGGTCTCGTCGTTTTCTTCAGCCATCACTACTCCCGCCGGCCTTCGGCCGCTTCGATCTCTCGTTCGCGCAGCAGCGTGGCGATGCGCGCCACGTCTCGACGCAGCTCGCCGACGCGCCGGCTGTTGTCGAGTTGTCCGGTCGCGTGTTGAAACCGGACCTTGAACAGCGCGTCCTTCGCCTCGGCGAGACGGTCTTCGAGGATATCGTCGGTGAGCTCGCGTAGTTCGCTCGCGCGTGACATCGCTATCCCTCCTCCGTGCGCACCACGAAGCGGGCCTTCATCGGCAGTTTGTGGATCGCGAGGCGCATGGCTTCACGCGCGGTCGGCTCGGGGACACCGGAGAGCTCGAACAAGATGCGGCCCGGCTTCACAACCGCGACCCATTTCTCCGGGTTGCCCTTCCCCGAACCCATGCGCGTTTCCGCCGGCTTTTGCGTGATCGGCTTATCGGGGAAGACGTTGATCCACACTTTCCCGCCTCGCTTGATGTGACGGGTCATCGCGATACGAGCGGCTTCGATTTGGCGGTTGGTGAGCCACGCCGGCTCCAACGCTTGGATCCCATAGTCGCCAAACGCGAGCTTGGTGCCACCCTTGGCGAGTCCGCGCAGCCGACCCCGTTGCATCTTGCGATGACGAACTTTCCGCGGCATCAACATGAAGGGGCCCTACTCGTCGTCGCCGCGGAAGTGCGGGGTCTCGTGGTGTTGGGCGATGCGACGTTCGATCTCTTCTTCTTCGGCGAGGAGTCGCTCGAGCTCGGGGTCGGCCTCGTGCACGAGCTCGCGCGCCGCGACCTCTTCCTCGGCACCCGTCGCCTCGACCGGCGTCGCTTCCTGCGCGGGCGCCTTGCGCCGCCCGCCGCCGGCGCTGACGACGCGCCGCTGCGGCCCCTGCCCGGCGGTCTCGCCGACAGCCATGGCCGCTTCCTTCGCGATCTTGTCCTCGACCGCGCTCTTGTAGGGGAGGATCTCGCCCTTGTAAATCCACACCTTCACGCCGATGCGTCCGAACGTCGTACGCGCTTCTGCAAGCCCGTAGTCGACGTCGGCGCGCAGCGTGTGCAGCGGTACGCGACCCTCGCGGTACCACTCCTTGCGGCTCATCTCGGCGCCGCCGAGACGACCGGCGCACTGCACGCGCACGCCCTGTGCCCCCGCCTTCATCGCCGTCTGCACCGCGCGCTTCATCGCGCGCCGGAACGACACGCGGCCGGCGAGCTGGTCGGCGACACCCTGGGCGAGCAGCGTTGCATCGACCTCGGGCTGCTTGATCTCTTGGATGTTGAACTGGATCTTCGGGTTGCCGGTGATCTTGCGCAAGCCCTCGCGCAAGCGCTCGGCCTCGGCGCCGCGGCGGCCGATCACGATGCCGGGACGCGCGGTGTACACGTCGATGCGCAGGCGGTCGCGGGTGCGCTCGATCTCGATGCGGCTGACGGCCGCCCGCTCGAGCTGGCGGCGCAAGTAGTCACGGACCTTCCAGTCCTCGATGAGCTGGTCGGTGTACTCCTTGCCGTCCGCGATCCACCGGGATTTCCAGTCGGTGGTGACACCGAGGCGGAACCCGTAGGGGTTGACTTTTTGACCCATTACTTCGCGTCCTCGGGCTCGTCTTCTGCGTCGGCGGCGTCGGCGTCTTCGTCATCTTGGAGCTCTTCTTCGAGCTCCTCGATCTCTTCGACCATGTCGTCGCTCGCGACGGGTGCGCTGGCCTCGTCGATCGCTTCGTCCTCTTCGTCGTGGTCGTGGTCGTGGTCGTGGTCGTCCGCGCGCTGGCGGGACTTGCGCACGCGCTCGGCCCGGCGGCGCTGTTGCACGGCCGCGCCCCGGCCGGATGCTTCGTCCCGGCGGCGGCGCACGTCGAGCTCGTCCTCGTCGTAGCGGGCGACCACGATCGTGATGTGCGATGTGCGCTTGCGCACCCGGAAGTACCGGCCACGCGCGCGCGGCTGGCCCCACTTGCGGGTCGGGCCCTCGTCGGCAAACGCGATCGCGACGAACAGTTCTTCGGCCGGAAGCTCGTTGTTCTTCTCCGCATTCGAGATCGCCGAGATGAGCACCTTGAGCACGTCCTCGGCCGCGTCCTTGCGGCACAGCTGCAGCACTCGCTCGGCGTCGTCGACCGACAGTCCACGGACAAGGTCGAGGACCTGGCGCACCTTGTACGCCGAGACGTGCTCGTAGCGCGCGACGGCGCGCGCGTTCGGGGCGGTGATCGTCTGCGCCATCAGCGCCGGCTCGATTTCTCTTGGCCCGCGTGATACCGGAACGTGCGCGTCGGCGCGAACTCGCCGAGCTTGTGGCCGACCATCGCTTCGGTGAGATACACGGGGACGTGCTTGCGGCCGTCATGCACGGCAATCGTGTGCCCGACCATCTCGGGGGTCACGGTCGATCGGCGCGACCACGTCTTGACGACCTTCTTGTCGCCGGCTTCGTTCAACCGCTCGATCTTCACCCGGAGGTGCTCGTCGATGAACGGACCCTTCTTCAGACTGCGCGGCATCTACTACCTCCGAGCGCCGCGGGTGCGCCGGCGGCGGACGATCAGCTTGTCGGACGGCTTGCCCTTGCGCCGCGTGCGGCCTTCCTTCTTGCCCCACGGCGACACCGGGTGGCGTCCGCCCGAGCTCTTCCCCTCGCCGCCGCCGAGCGGGTGGTCGACAGGGTTCATGGCGACGCCACGAGTGTGCGGGCGCCTTCCCTTCCAGCGGTTGCGGCCGGCTTTGCCGATCTTCACGAGTCCCGCTTCGCTGTTCCCGACCGCGCCGACGGTCGCGCGGCAGTCGATCGGCACGCGGCGCATCTCGGTCGACGGCAGCCGCAGCGTCGCGTACGCGCCTTCCTTGGCGATCAGCTGGATCGCGGTGCCCGCGCCGCGTCCCATCTTGGCGCCCGCGCCCGGCTTCAACTCCACGTTGTGCACGGTGGTACCAACCGGGATGTAGCGCAGCGGCAGTGCGTTCCCGGCCTTGATTTCGGAGCCCTGCCCGCTCTGCACGGTGTCACCGACCTGCAAGCCGCCGGGAGCGAGGATGTAGCGCTTCTCACCGTCGAGGTAGTGCAGCAGCGCGATGCGCGCGTTGCGGTTGGGGTCGTATTCGATCGCGGCGACCTTCGCCGGAACGCCGTCCTTGTTGCGACGGAAGTCGACGACGCGGTACCGCTGCTTGTGCCCGCCGCCGCGATGGCGCGCCGTCATACGACCGTACGAGTTGCGGCCGCCGGTCTTCGGCTTCGGTCTCGTCAGCCGCTTCTCGGGGGTTTGCTTGGTGACTTCCGCGAAGTCGGAGGAGGTCTGGAACCGGCGACCGGGGCTTGTGGGCTTGCGCTTGCGGATAGGCATCGTCAGCTCCCGAAGATGTCGATGCGGTCTTCGCCGGACGCGAGCGTCACGATCGCCCGCTTCTGGGTCGCGCGCGTGCCGAACGTTCCCGTGCGACGATTCCGCTTGCGCTTGCCTTTGCGGTTGATCGTGTGCACCTTCGACACGCGTTTGCCGAACAGTTCCTGCACGGCGTTGCGGATCTCGATCTTGTTGGCGTCGTCGGCGACGATGAATGTATACACGTTCTCGTCATAGGCGGCGTACGACTTCTCGGACACAACCGGCCGGATGATGATGTCGCGGGGGTTCTTCATTCCGCGTCCTCGGCGCCATCCGCGTCGCCCGCAGTGTTCGCGGGAGTGCCGTCAGACAGGCGCGCCACGGTTGTCTCGAGCGACGCCTGCGAGAACACGAGCCAGTCGTTGACGAGCACGTCGTACGCGTTGAGCTCCTCAGGGAGGATGATCTGCACGCGCTCGTCCAGATTGCGGAACGACTTCCACACCGTGTGTTCCTCGCGCGCCAACACGAGCAGCAGTCGTGCCTCGCGGGTGCCCTTGGTCCGCAGCCCGAGCGCTTCCAGAATCGCGATCCCGCGCTTGGTCTTCGGTTCGTCGATTCCCCAATCGTCGACGACGAGGACTTTCGCTTCCGAGGCGCGGTCGGAGAGCGCGGACCGTAGCGCCAGCCGCACCATCTTCTTCGGTGTCTTCTGCGAGTAATCGCGCGGCTTGGGACCGTGGGCGATGCCGCCGCCCCGGTAGTGCGGCGCACGGATCGAACCCTGGCGGGCGCGGCCGGTGCCTTTTTGGCGGTACGGCTTGGCGCCGCCACCCGACACCTCGGCGCGCGTCCGCGTGTTGTGCGTTCCCGCGCGCTTGTTGGCGAGCTGCGCCGTCACAACTTGGTGCATCACCGCGACGTTCGGCTCGATACCGAACAGGTCATCGGGCAGCTCGACGGTCTTGCCGGTGTCGCCGCTCGCGGTCTTCATCGGAAGCGAGGTCATGCGTCGACCCCCGCCTTCACCGCGTTGCGGACGAACACGAGACCGCCACTCGGTCCGGGCACCGAGCCCCGGATGAGCAACAGGTTGCGCTCGGCGTCGCCTTCGACGACCTCGAGGTTCAGCGTCGTCACCTTGGTGCCGCCCATCTGGCCGGCCATGCGCACGCCCTTGAACACGCGCGCGGGGGTTGCGCACGCGCCGATCGCGCCGGGAGCCCGGTGCTTCTTGTGGTTGCCGTGCGACGCGCCCTGGCCCGAGAAGTTGTGGCGCTTCATCACGCCGCTGAACCCGCGGCCCTTCGATATTCCGGTCACGTCGACGCGCTCACCCGCGGCGAACACGTCGGCCTTGAGGATCAGCCCGATCTCGAAACCCGCAAGGTCATCGACCCGGAGCTCGGCGAGGAATTTCTGCGGCGGCGCGCCGGCGGCGGTGAGGTGACCCAGCTCGGGCTTGGTCAACCGGCTCGGCTTGGCATCGCCGAACGAGAGCTGCACCGCGGCGTAGCCGTCGCGTTCGGGCGTCTTCACCTGGACGACGCGACACGGCCCGGCTTCGATCACGGTGACCGGAACGATCCGGTTCCCGGCGTCGAACACCTGGGTCATGCCGAGCTTGCGGCCCAGGATCCCTTTTCGTGCCATCGGTTGCGTCCCTCGTGCGACTCACGCGAGCGCTCCGCGCGGGAAGTTCCCGGCGGAGCGTGGACTCGGTTGTGCCGCGCGGTTCCCCCGGAAGGGAGGCCTGCGCGGGCCTCGGTTGCTTTGGGCGGTCAGATTTCAGGGCCTCGACGTGCGCTCCCGGTGGGAGCACCGGAGCCCTGAGAAGCCACGAGAGACTAGCCCGCGCGCGCCGCGGTCGCGACACGGCCCGGCGCCAGCGCCGTCGGGTTGACCATTGGACCCGAGTCCAAAATCTGTTAGACTCGGGTCCAATGGTCATGCCACCGCTTACCGGCCGAGGCCGCGACGAACAACCGCAGCGCGTGCTCGACGTCGCCGCCGAGCTGTTCGCCCAGCACGGGTTCGATGCCGTCACGATGGCCGACATCGCCGAGGGGGCCAACGTCGCCCGCGCGACGGTGTTCAACTACTTCGGGTCCAAGCACGCGCTCATCGAGGCCCTCACCGAAACGGTGCTCGCCTTCTACCGCGAGATGCTCGACGACGCCCTCGCCGACGAAACGACGCCGACACCCGACCTGCTGCGGCACTTGTACGAGGAGATGGGCAAGGGCATCGAGTCCCAGCGCGGGTTTTTCCGGTCCGTGTTCCGCGAGATCGTACGCGTGCAAGTCGGGCTCGACGAGGGCGGCGTGGCGCAGCGCGCGAACGACGAGGCGATGGTGCGGCTCCTCCGCCTCATGGAACGCGGCCAGCGCCGCGGCGACCTCACCGATGCGTTCGATCCGCTCGCGCTGGCGACCGCGTTCCGATCGCTCGCCAACGGCACGATCTCGCACTGGCTCTACGGCGACGATCCGGCCTCGCTGGTCGCCCGCATGCAGATCGCGGTCGACGTGCTGCTCTCTCCGATCGCGCAAGGAGGACCTCGATGACCGATACCCCGACGATCGAATACGACCCGTTCTCGCTGGTCGTGCAGACCGATCCCTATCCGTCGTACGCCGCGCTGCGTCGGGAGGCGCCCGTCACCTACGTGGAGTCGCTGAATGGATACGCGATCAGTCGGCACGCCGACGTGCGCCGCGTCATGCACGACCACCGCGCGTTCAGCTCCGAAGCCATGGCCGCGCTCGTCACCCGACCCGCCGAGATTGGCCACGACGCCGGTGTTTTCGACGACGACCCCACTCGATCGATCTCGATCATCGGCCTCGACGGCGACGACCACGCCCGCCTGCGCACCATCGTCAACCGCGGCTTCACACCGCGGCGCATGGCCGCGATGGAGCAAGAGATCCGCGCGATCGCGCGCACCTTCGTCGACCTGCTCGTTGCGAGCGAAGCGAGCGACTTGCAGAGCGGGTTCGCGGTCCCGTTCCCGACCGTCGTCATCGCCGCCATGCTCGGCGTTGGTCCCGACCAGCGCGACGACTTCCGCCGGTGGTCCGAGCAGATGGTGCTCGCGGTGTTCGAGCCGACCACGGCCGAGCAGCAGGCGGAGATCGCCCGCAGCGGCGAACAGATGGGCGAGTGGCTCGACGTTCAGATCGCCAAGCGCGCGGGCACGCGTGTCGACGACCTCATCTCGGTCCTCCTGCGGGCCGAGCTTGAGGGGGGCGCACTGACGCACAACGAGCTCGAAGTGTTCGTGTTCACGTTGCTGGTCGCGGGCAGCATCACGACCGCGTACCTCATCGGGAACGCAGTCGCGACGCTGGCCGAGCAGCCGTCATTGCTCGCAGCGGTCCGTGCCGACCGGAGCGCGATCCCCGCAGTCGTCGAGGAATCACTCCGGCGCGACGCGCCGATACAGATGATGTTCCGGACGGCGACCGAAGACGTCGACATCTCGGGCACGACGATTCCGCGCGGCGCCACCGTCGTGCCGCTGATCGCCTCGGCGAACCGTGACGAGGCCGTGTTCGCGAATCCGGACCACTTCGATCCGCAGAGGAACACCGCCGAACATCTGGCGTTCGGTCACGGCGTGCACTTCTGCCTCGGCGCCGCGCTCGCCCGCATCGAAGCGCGCATCGCGATCGAGGAGCTGCTCGCCCGCGCGCCCCGTCTGGAACCGTTCGGGCCGATCGAACGGGTCACGTCGCTGGTCTTTCGCGGGCCGACGAGCGTCCCACTGCGCTATCACTAGCGTTCTCCTCGAACTGGCGTGACTGGAGCGCGCTGAGCGCGCTTCTGTCACGCCAGTTCGGTGCGCGGTGTGAAACTTACGCGGTTTGGATCTTGATCTCGATGTCGACGCCGGCGGGGAGGTCGAGACGTTGGAGCGACTCGACCGTCTTGCTGGTGGGCTCGACGATGTCGATCAGGCGCTTGTGGATCCGCATCTCGAAGTGCTCGCGGCTGTCCTTGTCGACATGCGGCGAACGGACGACCGTGTACTTGCGGATCTCGGTCGGCAGCGGCACCGGCCCCCGTACCTTCGCCTGCGTACGAATGACCGTCTCGACAATCTTCTTCGTCGACTGATCGATGATCTCGTGGTCGTACGCCTTCAGGCGGATGCGAATCTTCTGCCCGGTGTTTGCTGCCACGCTTATTCGCTCGCTCCCTCGGCACCGGGATACCCGGCGCCGCCCTGCGGGCCGTTCGCTCGCCGGCGAGCTCGCTCGCTCCGCTCGCTCGCCGCGTTGTAGGACGTTGAGCGCGGCACGGTGCTACTTGATGATTTTGACGACGCGGCCGGAGCCGACGGTGCGGCCGCCTTCGCGGATCGCGAAGCGCAAGCCTTCGTCCATGGCGATGGGCTTGCCGAGCTCGACGGTCATCTCGGTGTTGTCACCGGGCATGACCATCTCGGTCCCTTCGGGCAACACGACATGGCCGGTCACGTCGGTGGTCCGAAAATAGAAC
>JBQTGT010000059.1:0-1910 GCA_052390615.1 Actinomycetota bacterium | reverse complement strand
CGCCAGCATCGACGCGCGCGGTCAACGAATCGGTGATGGTCTTGCTCATCGGGGAGTGTCCTTCCCCGCCCTCTCAACTCAATGAAACAGCAGTCCGACCTGCCTCACACGAGGTTGACACAGAGGGCGTCACGCCGTCGGCGCCAACGACCCGTCCACCATCGCTGTCACAGCCTGACCGTATGATCCATCAGGAGGCCGCCACGAAGTTCCACGGCGAGCGGGTCATCCTCACTGCGAGGAAGGCGCCAGAATGCTGCGGCCATTCCCACTAGCAGAGGGCCCAACAACGGCGACGTATCGCGAAAGGCGAGCGCCGCGGCCGCGATCACCATGCCTTGGGCTGATGCGGCGATTTTGCCATCCTCATCGCCGTCGGCGTTGAACCGGAGCGACAGCGCGCTCAAGCCGCACAGCAAAACCAGGATCGAAACCTGGGGTAGCGACGCGCTCGTCGCGAGTACGCCTGCGATCGCCAGTGATCCCAGGCCGTAACCCACGCACAGCCACTCGTACCGTTGCACGCCGCGTTGGGGCGCTCCCGCCGCTTGTTCTTCCACCCGTGCGTGTTCGGGCGCGCCAGGGCAACCCTTGATGCGCCCGGGCGGCTATGTGACGGAACTGACTTGGCGGTGAATGCTTACTTAGGGCTGAAACCGGCGCCGCCGGCGAGGGCGATTGCCATGACGCTGGTGGCCAACACGATGAGGCGGGTCTTGACGTTCTGCATGGTTGCTCCCTGGGTCCTGCGCCACCGAGGCTCGGCGACTGCGCTCATCCTGCGGGAGCAGCCCGCTTGGCAATATTGAACGGGTGTCCAGTTTGCGTAGAGAAGCCGGATCACTACGCAACGTGAGAATCTAGTCTCAAGTTGTGTTCTCTTGTCCCAGACTGCCTCGCGTTCTACGCTGCCGCTCGTGAGGGGATGGGCGATCGCACTCGGCCTGGCGCTGGCCGCCGGCTGCAGCGGGGGAGACGACGACTCCGAAGAGTCGAGGACGACCACGCCGGTCACCGAGGCGACCACGGTCCCGGCGCCGTCCACCACGACCGAGGCAGAGCCGACCACCACGACGACGGTCCCGCTGTACTCCTTCGACGGCTCCGTCCCGCCGCCGCCGCTCGTCAACACCGGTACCGACTACGAAGCGATCTACCGCAGCCTCGACGCCTACCAACACTGGCTCTACGGCCACAACCCCGATCCCCAGCTGATCGACGAGATCGTGGTGCCGGGAACGTCGATCTACGCCGCCTACGAACGGGACGTCGGGATACTCATCGACAACGACGCGCGCGACTACGACACCGCATCGGTGGTCACGGGCGTCGAGGTGACCGCCGAAGAGCCCAGCGCCGTGACGTTGTTGGTCGAGTACACCGACGACCGCAAGGTGATCATCGGGCGCGATGGCAACGTGATCGACGAGGCCCAGCTCCAGTCGCCGTCACGGTCGATTGTCGTGCTCACGGTCGATGCGACAGGCCGGTGGCGGGTCGCGGCGTCCGAGAACGCGACGCCCGAAGAGGTCGAGCTGTGAGAGTCACGGTTGCAGTCGTACTCGCGTGTGGAGCACTCAGTGTTGTGTGGTCTACGCCCGTACACGCGAACAATCCGCAGGGTTCGGGCAACTTGGTACCCGAAGACTCCGGCACCTCGATCTCTGCGGAGATATCCATCGCGGAGCCGGCAACCGGAGCATCGCCGCCCGACGGTACGACGAGCGGTCCCGGATCGAGGCGGCTTCCGTCGCCGATCGTCTACACCAGCTACCCGGTGCTGTTCTTCGGCGGTGGGCTCGCCGATCATCTGTGTGCGACGGATGCTGGAGAACTCGGTTGGCGCTACGACGTGCAGGTCATCGAGCGTGCGACCGCCAAGCAGGTTCGTGCCTATCAGGTGTGTGTGG
>JBQTGT010000058.1:0-14643 GCA_052390615.1 Actinomycetota bacterium | reverse complement strand
CTGCGGTTTGCACAACCGAAACACCATCTTGGGCGTTGCGGGTGGCCTGACGCAGACCCGAGACCTGCGAGCGCAGACCCTGGCTGATAACGAGACCGGACGCATCGTCAGCGGCCCGGTTGATGCGAAAGCCCGAGGAGAGTTTCTCGAGGCTCTTTCCCAGCACCCCGCCGGTCATGGCGAGGTTCCGGTAGGCGTTGAACGCCATGATGTTCTGGTTGATGCGCATCTGCGCGTCTCCTCCTTGATGTGCGCGACCCGTATCCGTCCGGTCGTGGCGGTCTTCTGCTCGGTCGCCTCGAACCGGAGATGAGGGTTTCGCTAGTCCTTTCTGACCGGCTTACCGACGAACGCGCGCGCCACTGCCGACCGCGACCGCGTCGGACACCTCGGCCGGGCGCTCGGACAACCGGGTGCGGTAATCGGAGCCGGCCGCAACGGCGGCGTAGTACGACGCCTTGCGACGGGCGACGCGGCCGTTCGGGCGCGCCTCTTCGGTTACGGCGTCAGGCTCGAGCTGGCTATTGATGCCATCCTTCAGGAGCAGCAGGGCCTCGGCCCGCAGCTGCGAGACACGCGACTCGCTCACGCCGAGCTCGTCGGCAATCTCTTGCATCGACCGCTCCTCGAAGAAGTAACCCATGACCACGTGGCGCAGCCGTTCCGGGAGCGCCTCGACCGCGTCGGTGAGGTACGCCCTGCGCTCGCGGGAAAGGATTGTGTCCTCGGGGCCGGCATCGTCGGTGGCGAGGAAAGACTCGGCGTCGCCTTCGAGCACGAGCGAGTCGTAGTTGAGGACAGTGGCGCGGTGCACGTCATCGACGAGCTTGTGGACCGTTTCGAGCGGGACTGCGAGCGCGGTAGCGACCTCTTCGTGGCTCGGTGCCCGCCCGAGCTTGTTGGTGAGGTCTTCGTGGGCGGCCTGTAATCCCCGGGCCCGGGCCCGCACCGATCGACTGGCCCAGTCGCGGCCGCGCAGCTCGTCGAGGAGCGCGCCACGTATCCTGGTGGAGGCGAAGCGGTCGAACGCGATGCCGCGCTCGGGGTCGAAGCTTCTCGCCGCCTGCGCCAGGCCGAGCATTCCGGCCGATACGAGGTCGCTGCGGCTGACGTGACTGGGGACGCGGTGCGCAATCTCGGAGACCACGTACTGCACGAGCGGGAGGTTGTCGCGTACGAGCCTGTCCTCGTTGGCGGCCCGCTCGCTCTCGATCTGCTGCGTCTTCACTTGCCCCCCAGGTCCGTGTTGTGAGCCGGAGGAGTTCTCGTCCGGAGCGGACCGCCGCCTTGATCAACCTCCAGGTTGAAAACGAGACTGACGTTGGGTGGTCGTATGGGTGCGAAAAGCGAGCTAGGGTGACCGGGTTCCAGGGTCTCGGGAGGCCACGGAGTTGTCCGTCGCAGGTGGCGAAGCCAAGGCGGTCGTCGTCGACGAGCTCGCGCTCGTCCGGGCCGGCATCAGCGCGGCGCTGCGCGAGCTGGGAATCGAGGTCGTCGCCGAGACCCACGCCGCCCGCGACGTCGCGGGGATTGTGGCGCGCGACGAGGCCGCGCTGCTCGTCCTGGGCGCGCCCGCCGACCTGACGATCGAGGAAGCCGCCCGCCGGGTCACAACCCGCGGCCCACTGGCCGTGATCGCGTTGGTCCCGCCCGGCCGCTCCGACCTCGTCGGCTACCTCATCGCGCTCGGTGTCGCGGGCGTGGCGCTGCGTACCGGCAGCACCGATGAACTCGCGGCGACCGTGGAAGCATGCGCGAAGGGCGCCCAGTACATCGCACCCAGCCTGCACGGTGCGCTCGCCGGTGCGGTACGCCCCGTACCGACGAGTACCGACGTGAACCTCTCGGCGCGCGAGCGTGAGGTGCTCTCGTTCTTGGCCGAGGGCCGGCCCAACCGGGAGATCGCCGTCGCGATGTCAGTGTCGCTTGCGACGGTGAAGACGCACCTCGTGCACGTGTACTCAAAGCTCGGTGCCCGCAACCGCAACGAAGCGCTCGGCAAGGCCCTGTCGCTGGGATTGCTCGGCTGAGGAGTTCGGCGCGACCGGCTCCAACGGGCCGCGCGCGCAGCGAGCGGAGCGAGCGCAGCGCACTGGCGGGAGTGGCGAGCGTCACGCGGGCCGGGTATCCCGGCCCGCAGCGAGCGCGACCCAGGAACAGGGTGACCCTCGCCACGAGACGCTTACTTCACAAATTCCCCACGTCCGCCGATGAACAGGGGTCGGAGAACGACCGGGTTCTGAGGTGTCGGCGCGATGTCGCTCAGCGAGGTTTCGAACATTCTGTGGCGGGAGCGCCAGCTCCTCGAGCTCCTCGTGTTCAAGCTCGAGGAGGAACAGCTCGTGCTGGCCGCCGGGCGCAACCGGTGGCTTCCGCATGCCACCCGCGAGGTCGAGACCGTGCTCGGCGAGATCAAGCGCATCGAGCTCGATCGCTCGGTGACGCTCGCGGGCGCGGCCCGCGAGCTCGGCTTCAGCGACGGTCCGAGCTTGCGCGAGTTGGCCGAGACGGCACCCTCGCCGTGGGACGGCATCTTCGGCGAACACCGCCGCGCGCTGATGGAGCTCGCGCAAGAGATCGACAGCGTCGCCAAGGCGAACCGCGACCTGCTCCAGCGCGGCCAGATAGCGACGCGCGAAGCCTTGGTTGCGATCGGCGAGATCGACATCGAGGCCTACACCGCGTCAGGTGCAGCGGCGGACCGCTCGCTCGCGCTGCGGTTGGTGGACGAAGCGATCTGACATGTCCGACTTCGCTGGACTCCACATCGCGCTCAGCTCGCTGTACGCGCAGCGGCGCGGCATGGAGCTCGCCGGGCACAACGTCGCCAACGCCAACACCGAGGGGTACTCGCGTCAACGCGTCGACCTCGTCAACGTCGGCGCGCCGCTCAACCCCGCCTTCTGGTCGCGGTGGAAGGGCGACGGCGGCGGCGTCGAGGTTCGCGACGTCCTGCGTTACCGCGACCAGTTCCTCGAGATCCGCGCCGCGCTCGAACACGGCGCGCAGGGTCACCTCGAACAGCTCAAGGGCGTGCTCGCGGGGTTGGAACAGTTGTTCGCCGAGCCGGGCGACCTCGGTTTGGGCCGCCAGTTCAGCGAGTTCTGGGCGGGTTGGGATGACGTCGCCAACAACCCTAGTGACGCCGCGGCCCGAACGCAGCTCCTCGAGCGCGCGAGCACACTCGTCACCGGATTCAACGAAGCGGCCGCCGCGATCACGCAGATGCGCTCGGACACCATCACCGAGCTCCAAACCGTCGTCGACGAGATCAACACGACCGCGGGGACGATCGCCCAACTCAACCAAGCGATCAAGAACGCCGAGATCGCCAACATCTCGTCCAACGATCTCCAAGACCAGCGCGACCTGCTCGTGAACAAGCTCGCGGGGCTCACCGGTTCGTCGATCCGGCCCCACGAGCACGGGCAGGTGAACGTGCTGGTCGGCGGGACGCCGCTCGTGCTCGGCGAGAAGGCCGAGACGCTGATGCTCGACACGAGCGGTACGCCCGTCGTGATCAGATGGACCAAGGACAACTTCCCGGCGTCGATCAGCTCGGGAACCGCGGGCGGGAAGCTCGAGGCGATCAACACGACGCTGCCCGGCTACCTGACTGAGCTCGACGCGATTGCGGTCGATCTGCGCACCGACGTCAACGCGCTGCACGCGAGCATGACTGGATCGCTCGCCGCGGCGAACCGCAACCAGAGCACGGCCGGCGCGCTGCAGTTCGACGTGTCGCTCAACGGCGGTGCGTTCGCGACGGTCAGCGTCGCCGGCGCCGACTGGTCGGGCGGCGGTGGGGCGGCGACGCTGCAGGCCGCGATGCAGGCTGCGGTCAACGCCGTGATCGGCGCGGGAAACGCGACGGTCGCGGTGAGCGGTGCCGCGGGGCAACCGCTCGCGGTCAGCGTGACGCCGACGGGCGTGAACGCGGTGCGCATCCGGGCAACAGGTACGAACGTCGGCTTCGCCACGCTGCTCGGCACCACTGCCGTCGGCAGCGACGGCATTGGCGGCCGCCGCATCTTCGAAGGGACGACCGCGACGAACCTGGTGCTCTCCGCGGACGTTGCTGGGAACCCGGCCGCGGTCGGTGCGGGCACGGCGTCCGGCGGCGCGCTGGATGGGAGCCGCGCACTGGCGCTCGCCGACCTCGCGACGTCGGCGACCGGTCCCGATTCGCTGTACCGCTCGTTCATCGTCGGCCTCGGCGTCGACGCGCAGACGACGACCCGCCGCTTCGACATCCAAGACGAGTCGACCAATCGGGTCGACGAAGCTCGCAATGCCGTCTCCGGCGTCAACATCGACGAGGAGATGGTGAACATGGTCCAGTTCCAGCACGCGTACAACGCCGCCGCGCGCTTCATGACCGCGATCGACGAGATGCTCAACACGCTCGTGAACGGCACGGGCATCGTAGGCCGATGAGGTGATGGACCATGCCGTCGTCTGAGTTCCGTGTTGCCCACACGTCGCTGGCGCGGCGCTCGATGGACAACCTGCAGCACAACCTCATGCGGCTCGCGCTGAAACAGGACGAAGTGTCGTCGATGAAACGACTGCGCAAGCCGTCCGATTCGCCGGTCGACACGGTCTCGGCAATGCGACTGCGCGCCGACATGGGCCGCAACGAGCAGATCAGCCGCAACATCGACGACGGGCTGAGCTGGCTCGGTGTTGCCGACAACACCCTCACGGCCGTCGTGGAGGCGCTCACCCGCGTGCGCGACCTTGCAATCACCGCCCGAAATGCTGCGTCGGACGCGCCGGCGCGCGAGGCAATGGCGCTCGAAGTCGAAAAAATTCGTGAGTCGCTCCTGGGGCTCGCCAATACGCAGTTCAACGGGCGTGCGATCTTCGCCGGTACCGCCAACGTGACGGCGGCGTACGACACCACGGCGTCGTACGTCGGAACGTCACGCGTGATCGAGCGCACGATCGCGCCCGGAGTGAGGGTGCAGATCAACGTGAACGGCGACGAGGCGTTTGGTCCGGCCGGCAACGACCTGTTTGTGGCCGTGAGCCAGCTCGCGAACGCGATCCGATCAAATCCCGCTCAGCTCGACACCCTGGTCGCCGATCTTGATACACGGACCCGTGCCGTCCAGGCGGAGCTGGCAGAGGTGGGCGCTCGGTACAAGCGGGTGGAGACGATGAAAGACCGCAACAGCGCGGACGCCCTGACGATGCGACAAAACCTTTCGAACGTCGAGGACACCGACATGGCGCAGGCGGTCATGGAACTGCAGATGCAGGAAGTGGCGTATCAGGCCGCGCTCCAAGCGACTGCTCGGGCCATCCAACCGTCCCTCGTGGACTTCTTGCGGTAGGCGGAGATGATCGAGACCGACCACACCGGACGCCCGTCGATGCTCTCGGTAGAGATCACGTTTCCGGCGGGACTGCCCGGCTTCCCGGACGCGCACCGTTTCGAGGTCACGCCGTGGGGGCCCGAAGACACGCCGTTCCTGCTGATGGGCAGCGTCGAAGACTCCGAGGTCGGCTTCGTCGTCGTCCCGCCGTGGGTGTTCTATCCCGAGTACGAGTTCGAGATCGACGATGCGACCGCCGAGCGGCTCGGACTCTCGGAGCAGGAGGACGCGGTCGTCTTTTGCGTGGTCACGGTCAAGGACCGGCCCGAGGAGGCGACGCTCAACTTGCTCGGCCCGATCGTCGTAAACCGGTTCACACTGGAAGCCGCGCAGGTCGTGTTGCCCAGTTCGGGCTACAGCGTGTGCGCGCCGCTCGCGATCGCCAGCTGACGCCAACTGCACCATCTGTTGGTGCACTGACGCACCGCAGCGGTGCGTCAGGTACCCATCTGATGGTGCAGTTGGCGACCGCCACCCTGACGCGAATCCAACTTGCTCCGGTCCGCTGCGGACAAGCGTGACCGTCTGCGCGCGCAGGGCGAATATCTCGTGCATGATTCGCACGACCTATATTGAGCCCTGGCAACCTCACGGCGCGCCCGCCACGGAGGGAGGAACCGTGCTCGTGCTCACCCGGCGAGCGAACCAGAGCATCATGATCGGCCACGACATCGTCGTGACCGTGCTGGAAGTTCGTGGGGATCAAGTGCGATTGGGAATCAAGGCACCGCGGTCGATCGACGTCCACCGCGAGGAGATCTGGGCCCAACTCCGCGACGCCAACCGCGACGCGGTCGCACCTTCCAAGACTGCTCTGGACGCGCTCGGCGATCTGAAGCCACCGCAACCGGCGGACGAGGACGAGGGGTCGCGACCCCGCCGCGGACGCTAACGCGCCCAACAGTCGTCCAACTTCGACGGTTCCAACCCCAGCGCTTCGGCTACCGCCGTATTCGGGACGAGACCGCGGCAGGTGTTCACGCCGCCCGCGAGCGCGGTATCGGACTCGATCGCGGCTTGCACGCCGTTGGTTGCAAGTTCGAGTGCGTACGGCAGCGTCGCGTTCGTGAGCGCGTACGTCGACGTGTTCGGCACCGCACCTGGAACATTGCCGACCGCGTAGTGCAAAACGCCGTGCACCTCGTATACGGGGTCCTTGTGCGTCGTCTCACGAATGTTTTCGACGCTGCCGCCCTGGTCGATCGCGCAGTCCACGATCACCGCTCCCTTCTTCATCGCCGCGACCATGTCGTCGGTGATGAGGACGGGTGCGCGCCCGCCGGGTACCAACACCGCACCGATCACGAGATCGGCGTCGATGACCGCGCGAGTTACCGCACCCCGGTTGCTGGCGAGCGTCATGATCCGACCCTTGTGGATCTGATCAACCCAACGGAGACGGTCGAGGTTCTTGTCGAGCAGCAGCACTTCGGCTTCCATACCCTGCGCGATCCAGGCCGCGTTCCAGCCGACGTTGCCGGCACCGAGCACGACGACCCGCGCCGGGCGCACTCCGGGCGCGCCGCCCAGCAACACGCCGCGACCGCCACGCGACCACTCGAGGAAATGGGAGCCGATCTGGGGCGCCATGCGACCCGCCACCTCGCTCATCGGCGCGAGCAGCGGCAGCGCGCCCGACGCGAGTTGCACCGTTTCGTATGCGATGCCGACAGTTCCGGCGTCGAGCAGCGCCATGGCGACCTCCGGGTACGCGGCCAGGTGGAGATACGTGAACAGCACCAGGTCGCGGCGGAGGTAGCCGAACTCGTGCGGCTGCGGCTCCTTCACCTTCAGTACGAGTCGCGCTCGACCCCACACCTCGTCCGCGCTCGCGACCATCTCAGCTCCCGCGTTGCGGTACGCGTCGTCGGTGATCCCGGAGTCGGCGCCGGCATCGTGTTGGACGACCACCGGCACGCCCCGGTGCGTCATCTCGGCGACGCCGTCGGGGGTGATCGCGACGCGGTGCTCCTCGGTCTTGACCTCGCGCGGCACACCGACTGTGAGGGTCACGACGCGACCTCTTCGGCCTCGGTGAGGACGCGGCGCAGGATCGCTTCGATCTCGTCGAGCTCGGCGTCGCCCGCGATCAGCGGCGGCGCGAGCTGGATCACCGGGTCGCCGCGATCGTCGGTCCGACAGATCAGTCCCGCGTCGTAGATCGCCGGCGCGATGAAGTCCTTCAGCACTTCTTGTATCTCCGCGCGCGTGAACCGTTGCTCGGTGGCCTGGTCCTTCACCAGCTCCATCGCCCAAAACCATCCCGCGCCGCGGACGTCGCCGACGATCGGCAGGTCGTACAGGCCCTCCAATCGTTCCTTGAACCCGTCCTCGTGGCCGCGTACGTTGCCGAGGAAATCCTCCTCGTCGAACAGCGCGAGATTGCGGAGCGCGACGGCGCAGCTGACGGGATGGCCACCGAACGTGAGCCCGTGTGTGAACGACGCGCCTTCGGCCAGGAACGGAACCGCGAGGAACTCGCGACAGATCAACGCCCCGAGCGGCGAGTAGCCGCTGGTCAGGCCCTTCGCGGTCGTGATCATGTCGGGTAGGTAGTCGTAGCGGGTTGCCCCGAACCATTCGCCGAGGCGGCCGAACGCACAGATGACCTCGTCGGAGATCATCAACACGCCGTGGCGATCGCAGATCGAGCGCACCTTCTGGAAGTACCCGTCCGGCGGAGTGAAGCAGCCACCCGCGTTCTGCACCGGTTCGAGGAACACCGCCGCGACGGTCTCGGGCCCTTCGAACAGGATCGCGTCCTCGATCGCGTTCGCGCACGCGTCCGCGAACGCGGTCTCGTCCTTGGCGAGCGGGTCGCGGTAACGGTTGGTGTTGCGGGCGTGGATGCCGCCGGGTGTCAGCGGCTCGAACGGTGTCCGCAGCGCTGGAACACCGGTGATCGCGAGCGCGCCGAGCGTCGTGCCGTGATATGCGGTGCGGCGCGCGATCACTTTGTAGCGTTGGCCTTGCCCGATCGCGCGGAAGTATTGGCGCGCGAGCTTCCACGCGGATTCCACGGCCTCGGAGCCCCCGCTGGTGAAGAACACTCGGTCGAGGTCGCCGGGCGCGAGTTCGGCGAGCCGCGCTGCGAGCTCGATCGCGGGCGGATGCCCGTAAGACCAGATCGGGAAGTAGCTCATCGTTCCGGCCTGCTTGGCGGCCGCGTGCGCGAGCTCGCGGCGCCCGTACCCGGCCTGAACTGTAAAGAGTCCCGACAGCGCGTCGAGCCGCTGTATGTCGTGTTGGTCCCAGACATAGCAACCCTCGCCGCGGGTGATGATCGGCAGCTCGTGGTCGGTGTAGCGACCGAGCTGCGCGAAGTGCATCCACAGGTGCTTGCGGGCGAGTTCCTGCCAGCGATCGTTCTGCTCGCTCATCGTGTGCCCCAGGCGTAGGTCTGCTTGTGCAAGCGTAGATAGGTATAGGTGTCCGTGGTGCGCACGCCCGGAATGCTGCGGATCTTGCCGTTGAGGATCGCGAGCAGGTGTTCGTCGTCCTCGCACACGATCTCGAACAACAAGTCGTACGAACCCGACACGAAGACCACGTAGTCGACCTCGGGGATCGCAGCCAGCGCGTTCGCGACCGCTTCGATGTCGCCTTCGGTCTTCACGCCGATCATCGCCTGGCGCCGGAAGCCGAGACGCAGCGGGTCTGTGACCGCGACGATCTGGACGACGTTGCCCTCGATGAGCCGCTGCACTCGCTGGCGCACTGCTGCCTCCGAGAGGCCGACGATCGCCGCGATACGCGTGTACGCCATGCGGCCATCGTTCTGCAACAACTCGACGATCGCCTTGTCGGCGTCGTCAAGTGCTGCCGATGCTCTCCGTTTCACGCTCGTGCCAACTCCGAGCACAGACCGGCGAACGCGTCGACGAAGCGGTCGACATCCGCTTCGGTGTGCTGCACGGACAGCGTCCACTGTTCCTCGTCACCCGGCGTCATGAACACGCCTCGGTTGATCATCCACGGGTACGACGCGTCGTAAATGTCGACATTGGCTTCGAGGAAGTCGCGGTAGTTGCGCAACGGCGTCGGGCGGTACGACACGCACCCCTTGGCGCCGAGGTCGACGGTGTGGCCCGGGATGTCATGCTCCGCGAGCGCCCTCGCGCAACCGCCGGCGAGCCGCGTGCCGATCCTGGCGAAGTGCACGTACGCGTCGGTCGTCAGCACTTCGGTGAGCGTCGCGAGCCCCGCCGCGCTCACGAGCGGGTTGCCGTTGAACGTGCCCTGGTGTGCGGCTCCCCGTTCGATCGTCTCCATCACATCGGCGCGCCCACCGAACGCCGCGCCCGGTGTGCCGCCCGCGATCGCCTTGGCGAAGCACGCGAGGTCGGGCTGCACGCCGTACCGCTCGATCGCGCCGCCGGGCGCGATCGAGACACCGGTCTTGACTTCGTCGTAGATGAGGAGCGCGCCGTGTCTGTGCAGGAGGTCGAGCAGTCCTTGCAGATAACCGGGCTCGGGCTCGGCGATGCCGATGTTCATCATCACCGGCTCGATGATCAAACAAGCGATCTCGGCACCCCGCTCGGCGAGCAGCCGTTCGAGCACCTCCAAGTCGTTGAACGGCACCACGTGTGTGTGACCCTCGAGAAACCTCGGGACGCCCAACGACATCGGTATCGACGCGGGTTGCTCGCGCCCGCCCATGAGGTCTGAGTTCGGCACGACCGAAAACATCACCGGGTCGTGGTGGCCGTGGTACGAACCCTCGATCTTGACGATGTCATCGCGTCCGGTCGCCGCGCGCGCGACGCGGATCGCGCTCATCGTGGCTTCAGTGCCCGAGTTCGCGAACCGAACGTGGTCGAGACGGAATCGACGGCACAACTCCTCCGCGAATAACACAGTGTCCTCGGTCGGCGCCGCGAAATGCGTGCCGTGATTCGCCGCGCGCGTGATCGCCTCCACGATCTTCGGGTGCGCGTGGCCGACGAGGTTGGCACCGAAGCCGCCATGAGTGTCGACGTATTGGTTATCGTCGACATCCCACACGGTCGATCCTTTCCCGCCCCGCAGGTAGATCGGGTACGGGTTTCCAGCTTGGAACGACGAGCCAACGCCGAGTGGCAACGACTTGAGCGCTCGCTCGTACAACGCCTTCGAGCCGCGGGTGCGGTCGCGCATGCGCCGCCCCTCGGAGTACGCGATCTCCTTGGCTTTGGTCGCGATCTCCGGAGCGATCATGCGAACTTCACCATCACGTGTTTGATCTCGGTGTAGTGCTCGATCGCGTAGATCGACATGTCCTTGCCGTAGCCAGAGTGCTTGAAGCCGCCGTGCGGCAACTCGCTGACGATCGGGATGTGGTCGTTGACCCACACTGTTCCGAACTGGAGCGCCCGCGCCATGCGCATCGCGCGGCCGACGTCGCGTGTCCACACGCTCGCCGCGAGCCCGTAGTCAACGCCGTTTGCCCACGAGAGTGCCTGCTCCTCGTCGGAGAAACGCTGCAGGGTGACCACGGGGCCGAACACCTCGCGCTGCACGATCTCGGCGTCCTGCTTCGGATTGACCACGACCGACGGTTCGTAGAAGAACCCGTCGCCGCCGCGTTGGCGTCCGCCGGTTGTGATCTCGGCCCCGCCGGCGCGCGCGCGGTCGACCATCCCCTTGACACGGGTCAGTTGGTCGCCCGACACGACCGGACCCATCGCCGTGCTCTCGTCGAGCGGGTCACCGGTGTTGATCCGCGAGACCGAGTCCGTCAATGCCGCGACGAGGTCGTCGAACAAGCCCGGCCCCGCGAGGACGCGACAGGGCGCCGTGCAGTCCTGGCCGGAGTTGTAATAGCCAGTCTCGGTCAACGTGGCGACGACTGCTTCGAGATCGGCGTCGTCGAACACGACGACCGGTGCTTTGCCGCCGAGCTCGAGATGCACGCGTTTGAGCGATTCCGCGGCTGCACGCGCGATCTCCTTGCCGGTTGCGACGTCGCCGGTGAGTGAGACCATGGCGACGTCGGGATGCGAAACGAGGGCGGCGCCCGCGGTCTCGCCCTGACCCGTGACGACGTTCAAGACGCCGGGCGGAAGAATGTCCTGGGTGATTTCCGCGAGGCGAAGTGCACTGAGGGGTGTCAGCTCGGACGGCTTCAACACGACGGTGTTGCCCGCCGCGAGCGCGGGTCCGAGTTTCCATGTCGCCATGTTCAGCGGGTAGTTCCACGGCGCGATCGACGCGACGACGCCGAGCGGGTCGCGGCGGAGGAACGACGTGTGTCCTTCCATGTACTCGCCGGCCGCGCGAGCTTCGAGGAAGCGCGCGCCGGCGGCGAAAAACCGCCAGTTATCGACCGTGAGGTCCATCTCGAACTCGATGATCGAGCGGGGCTTGCCGACGTTGCGAATCTCGATGTCCTGGAGCGTTGCCATGTCATCGGCGATCGCGTCCGCGATCTTCGTGAGAATCTCGAAGCGCTGGCGCGGGGTCGTCGTTGACCACGACGCGAACGCGGCCGCAGCCGCGGCGACCGCCTCGTCAACGTCCTCGGCACCGCTGGCAGGAACCTCGTCGAGCAGTTCGCCCGTGGCGGGGTTGCGCACTTCGTCGGTTGCGCCGCGCTTGGCGGCTCGCCAGGTGCCTCCTATGAAGTTCTCGCGCGCCATGCGACGGCCTCCTCGAAACGTGATCGTGACGCGACGATGTTCTCCGAAAAACGCGTCGATAGCAAGGGATTCCGTCGTCAAGAGCGGCCGTGACGACGGGTTCCTTGCGGTAGGTGCACGAAATGCGCGAGGGTGCGAGCCTGCGACCGCCTACGCGTGCGGGGGAGGTGAGACCGCGCTGGAGCACGTGATCGCGCTCGAACACATCACGAAGCGCTTCGGTGACTTCGTCGCGGTTGACGACGTCCACCTCGAAATCGCGCGCGGCGAGTTCTTCGCGATGCTGGGCCCGTCTGGCTGTGGCAAGACGACGACGCTGCGCATGATCGCCGGCTTCGACGTCCCCACCGCGGGCGCGATCCGGCTCGAGGGTCAAGACGTCTCGCGCGTGCCGCCGTACCGTCGAAATGTCAACACGGTCTTCCAGCAGTACGCGCTGTTCCCGCACATGTCGGTGTACGACAACGTCGCGTTCGGACCGCGCGCGCAGAAGGTCTCCAAAATCGAGGTCGACCAGCGCGTCGGTGCGTTGCTCGAGATCGTCCGCCTGTCCGACTACGCTAGCCGCCACCCGATGCAGCTCTCCGGTGGTCAGCAGCAGCGCGTCGCGCTCGCGCGTGCGCTTGTCAACTACCCGAGCGCCTTGCTGCTCGATGAGCCTCTCGGCGCGCTCGACCTAAAGTTGCGCCAAGCGATGCAGATCGAGCTCAAGCGAATCCAGGGCGAAGTCGGCATCGCCTTCGTATTCGTCACGCACGACCAAGAGGAGGCGCTCACGATGAGCGACCGCATCGCCGTCATG
Source organism: Actinomycetota bacterium (assembly GCA_052390615.1). Lineage (GTDB taxonomy): Bacteria > Actinomycetota > Acidimicrobiia > IMCC26256 > PALSA-610 > JBQTGT01. Next base: position 1,840 of record JBQTGT010000058.1, on the reverse strand, counting down.
AACGAAGGCCGCGTCGAGCAGATCGGCGCGCCCCGAGAGATCTATGACGCGCCCTCTTCGGTGTTCGTCGCCGGTTTCATCGGTAGCGCGAACCTTTTTCCGACGACTGTCGTCGCCGTCGAGGGCGACGTCCGCAACGTCGAGATTGGCGGGCAGCACGTCCCGGTCGCGGGTGACGCGAGTGCGGGTCCAGCCGGGTCTGCGGCGACGTTCATGGTGCGCCCCGAGCGGGTGCGGGTCACAGCCGCCGCGCCGGCCAATGGATTGGTCGCCGTCCCGTGCACGGTCGCCGACCTCGTGTTCCAGGGCCCCGTCGTCCGGCTCGCGCTGACGGCACTCGATGGCGCGCCGATCGTCGCGCACGTCGCGGCCGATGACGAGCTCCCGTTCCTCCGTCCCGGCGACCATGTCTTCGCCGCGTGGGAACGCGACGCGGCGCGACTACTGCCCGCCAGCACTGCCCACGAACTCGAAGCCATCACCGAGCAGGTCCGATGACCCGCCGCCGCAATCGTCTCGTCCAGAACCGCCTGACCCGGCGCCAGTTCCTCGGTCGCGCGGGCGCGGCCACCGGTGCGCTCGTGTTGACGCCGTCGATCCTCGCCGCGTGCGCTGGCGACGACGACGACGGCCTCGGCGACGGCGGCGGTGATGGCGGCGGCGCCGAAAAGCTCGTCATTTCGAACTGGATTCTGTACATCGACCCCAGCGAGGACGGCGTCACGGGGAGTGTCGAGCTGTTCGAGGAGGAGACCGGGATCGACGTCACCTACACCGACGATTTCAACGACAACAACGAATTCTTCGCCAAGATCCAGCCCGACCTCGCCGCCGGCAACGTCATCGATCAAGACATCATCGTGCCGTCCTTCTGGCTCGTCCAGCGCCTCATCGGCCTGGAGTGGGTCGACGAGCTGCCGTTTGACGACATCCCGAATGCGGCCAATCTGCGGGGCGAGCTGCAGAACCCGGAGTGGGACCCCGAGGGGCGAAACAGCCTGCCGTGGCAATCCGGTATCACCGGCATCGCGTACAACGTCGAAGCCGCGGGCCGAGAGCTCACGTCGATGGACGACCTCTTCGATCCGGAGTACCGCGGCAAGATCGGGATGCTCTCGGAGATGCGCGACACGATCGGGTTGCTGATGCTCGCCGACGGCAAGGATCCGTCCAACCCGACATTCGCCGACGCGGAAGCGTCGTTCGGTCGCCTCGAGGAGGCGAAGAACGATGGGTTGATTCGCGCGTTCACCGGCAACGACTACCAAGACGACCTCGTTGCCGGGAACTTTGTCGCGTGCATCGGCTGGTCCGGTGACGTCGCCCAGCTCGCGCTCGACGAGCCCAACCTCCGGTTCGTCGTTCCCGACTCGGGCGGGATGCGCTGGTCCGACTGCATGGTGATGCCGACGGGCGCGCCCAACCGCGCCGCCGCGGCGAAGTGGATGAACTACGTGTACGACCCGGTGAACGCCGCCCGCATCGCCGCGTACGTCGGTTACATCTCGCCGGTCGACGGCGTACGCGAAGAACTGGCCAAGAGCGAGGACACCGCCGCCCTGGCGGAGAGCGTGCTCATGTTCCCGGATGAGTCGTTGACGTCGAACCTGTACAACTTCGGCGAGCTGTCCGAGGACGAGGAAGCCCGGTTCGACGAGCGCTTCGCCGAGATCACCGAGGGCTAAGTGGCCGAGAACGAGGGGGGCGGGGCCCGCCAAGGAGACGACAGCGCAGCGACCGGCGGGGAGCGGAGCGCGGAGTCGACCCATGGATCTCGAGACGACAGCGCAGCGACCGGCGGGGAGCGGAGCGCGGAGTCGACCCATGGATATCGAGACGA
>JBQTGT010000057.1:0-18470 GCA_052390615.1 Actinomycetota bacterium | reverse complement strand
GCGGGGCGCCGGTGGCGGGGGTTCCAGCTCGCCCGGCGCGGGGGAACCGCCGGCGCCGATGGCGTCGTCGCCCCCACCACGCTGGTCCGCGACGACGCCGTCGCCGAGGTCGCCGCGGCCGCGGGACGCCCCGTGGTGCGCGGTTCGGAGCGCGATGTCCTTTCCCGATTCGTCGCGGCGGCGGATGCCTACCCGACCGACCATGTCGTGCGGCTGACGGCAGACTGCCCGCTGACGGATCCTGAACTCGTCGTGGCGGTCATTGAACACCACGTCGAACGCGAGGCGGACTACACGAGCAACGTGTTCCCGCGCACGTTCCCCAAGGGCCTCGACGTCGAAGTGCTGCAGACATCGACGTTGCGCGCGGCCGACGCGGAAGCCACCGACGGCGCGGAGCGCGAACACGTCACGCCATTCGTGTACCGACGGCCCGAGCGTTTCCGCCTGGCGAACCTCCGCAACGACGAACCGCTCGGTGACGAATGGTGGACCGTCGACACCGCGAGCGATCTCGAAACGGTGCGCGATCTCGTCGCTCGCATGGGCGACGATCGGTTCGGGTGGCGGGACGCGTGGAAGCTCGTCGTGCCGCGGTTCACCCCGCCGGTCGACGCACCGCACCTCGTCCCCGCCGGACCTGAGCACTGTGCGTTCTTTCTTGCGTGTCGCAACGACGAGGACGCGGTGCGTTGGAGCCGGTCCGGGCGGGCCGTCACGATCGACGAGCACAAGGCGTGGTACCGGCGTGCGATCAGCGACCCTGGCCTGCGGTTGCGTATCGCGGAGTACGCCGGCGCGCCCATCGCAACGGTGCGGGTCGACATCGAGTGCGGGGTGGGAGAAGTCGGTGTCGCGCTCGCACCACAGTGGCGCGGCCGCGGTCTCGGGGCGCTGGTCTTGCGGGCTCTGCACGAGGACGTCCTCGCTGATCCGCAAGTCGCTGCGCTCGTCGCGCGTATCCACCCGCAGAACGTCCCGTCGCGGCGTGCATTCGCGGGAGTCGGATTCGTCGCCGACGATGGCGCCGACGACGGATTCGACGTTCTCACCTGGTCGCGGGAGGCAGGATGACCATTGCAGAGAGTCCCACGTTGCAGGTTCGCGACGACGCCGGGCTGCTCGACACGATCGTCGCCGATCAGTACGCGGCCGCGCCGAGGTTTCACCCGACGAACTACTGGGCCTGTCGAGAGCCCGGCATCGTCGCCGAGCTTCGCAAAGGCCTGCACGACTTCCGGCGCCGGCCGAGCGACGCGCTCGCCTGGTTCAGCGCGAGCGATTCGCCGCCCGCCATGCTCCAGAAGATCAACGGGGTCCCTCCAGCGGCCCGCACCGTTATCGACCAGCTCGTCACGTCGCTCAACGGCGCCCTCGCGGTCGGCGAGCCGGCGCTGCCGTACAACGTGTCGGTGCCTGAGCTGTTGCACACCGCTTATTGGCTGTGTGAGTTGACGGCGACGACGTCCTCGCAGATCGTTGCGCCTGATCGCCTCGATATCTCGCGTGTCGGCAGCCCGTACGGTATCGAAATCGAGGGCAGGTTCCTCACCCGCTCGACCTTGTCGTACTACATGCGCTACGCGTTCGTCGCGGAGCACATCGACTTCAACGACGTCGACACCGTCGTCGAACTCGGCTCGGGATGTGGCAAGCAGGCCGAGATCTTGCACCAGCTGCACCCGCACCTCACGATCTTGCAGCTCGACCTGGCGCCCGCGCTCTATTGCGCCGAGCGTTACATGACCGCGTCGTATCCCGACTCGGTTGTGCCCTGCATGACGACGCGTGGCAACGGTGCGCTCTCGCTCGAGCCGGGCAAGGTCCACTTCCTCCTGAACGCACGCATCGCGGATGTCGACGACATCGGCCGCGCGTTGTTCTGGAACGCGGCCAGCTTCGGCGAGATGGAGCCCAACGTGGTCGAGGAGTATGGCGCCGATGCCTCCCGGTTCGCCGAGTGGGTGTTCCTGCACCAGGCGTTCCGGGGGAAGGAGCGCGGCACCGCCGGTGTCGACGGCGTGCTGGAGCCCGTTTGCATGAGCACCTACGCGGCCGCGTTCCCCGCGCACCGGATGGTCGTCCAGCGCCCCGCGCACACCGGGCTCGGAGTGCTGCGAGAGGGGTCCTGCACCTACGACGACACCGTCTGGTTCCGCCGCGACGCGCCGATAGAGACCTTATGACGAGCACCGAAGCAGCAACACAGGAGGTGATCCAGTCGCGCCGTCAGGACAAGCGACCGATTGTCTACTGCCGCCGCTGCCTCGTTCCCGAGACAAAGCCCGACATCTTCTTCGACGACGATGGTGTATGCAGCGCGTGCCGTCACTTTGGTGATCGCGAAGACGTCGACTGGGACGCGCGCCGGGCCGAGCTCGAAACAGTGCTCGAACGCTACCGGTCGAGGGACGGGACGACATACGACTGCGTGATCGGCGTGAGCGGCGGCAAAGACTCGACGACGCAGGTGATTCGCATGAAAGAGCTGGGGATGAACCCGCTCTGCGTCACCGCGACGACCGACGAGTTGTCGGACATCGGCCGCCGCAACGTCGAGAATCTGAAGTCGCTCGGCGTCGACTTCTTGGAGTACACCACGAATCCCGTCGTGCGACGGCGCGTCAACAAGCTCGCGCTGGTGCAGGTCGGCGACATCTCCTGGCCTGAGCACGTCACAATCTTCACGCTGCCGGTGCGCATCGCGGTGCAGATGGGCATCAAGCTCATCGTGTGGGGCGAGAACCCACAGAACGAGTACGGCGGGCCGGCGGCGGCCGCAACCGGCAGCACGCTCACCCGTCGGTGGCTCGAGGAGTTCGGCGGACTGCTCGGCTTGCGCGTGAGCGACCTCGTCGGCCAAGAGGACATCGCGATCAAGCACTTGATCCCATACACGTATCCGAGCGACGAAGCCCTCGCGCGCGTCGGTGTCACGGGAATCTTCCTCGGTTACTACCTGCCCTGGGACGGGCTGCAGAACGCGATCTTCGCCCAGTCGTACGGGATGGAGACGTGGCCGGGGATGATTGAGGGCTCGTTGTGCAACTACGAGAACCTCGACAACTACCAGACCGGCATCCACGACTACTACAAGTTCATCAAGTACGGCTTTGGACGAGCGACCGACATCGCCTCGATGCACATACGGCGCGGCCGGCTGCGTCGTGAAGACGCGATGAAGCTCGTCACGATGCACGACGGCAAGTTCCCGTGGACCTACCTTGGCAAGCCGATCGAAGACGTGCTCGCCAACATCGACATGACCTTCGACGAGTTCATGGCGTGTACCGACCGCTTCACGAACAAGCGGTTGTTCAGCACCGATCGGCATGGCGGACTCGTCCGGGGTGCTGACCAGCACCTCACGAAGATCAACTACGACAACCCCGACTAGGCCGAGATGCAGCGCGTCGCCATTGTCGACTACGGGCTCTGCAACGTGGACTCGGTGCAACGCGCTTTCGAGACACTCGGCGCCACCGCCTTCATTACCGACCAGCCCAAGGATCTGTACGACGCCGACCGCATCGTGCTGCCCGGCGTGGGCGCGTTTCCCGACGCCATGCGTAACCTGCGCGCGAACGGACTCGACGAAGCGATGAGTCGGCAGGTGCTCGAGGAGGGCGCGCCATTTCTCGGCGTGTGCCTCGGCATGCAGCTGATGGCCGCGATCGGCCACGAGGTCGAGGAGACAAAAGGCTTGGGCTGGTTGGACGCGCAGGTAACGCGTTTGACGGCGACCGAGCAGGACCGCCGCATTCCCCACGTCGGCTGGAACGAAGTGACGCCGTCGTACTCCTCGCCACTCTTCGACGGCATACCCGAGCACACCGACTTCTACTTCGTGCACTCGTTCCACATGACGTGCGCGGCCGACGACGACGTGCTGGCGACGACACCGTATTGCGTCGGATTCGTGTCTGCCGTTGCGCGCGAGCACGTGTTCGGCGTGCAATTCCACCCCGAGAAGAGCCAGCAGTGGGGCCTGCAGTTGCTGAAGAACTTCTTGTCATGCTGAAAGTCCGCGTCATTCCGACGCTGTTGCACAAGACCTGGGGTCTCGTAAAGGGCGTCAACTTCGACTCGCGCCGCGCAGTCGGCAGCCCGATGCAGGCGATCAAGGTCTACAACCTGCGCAACGTCGACGAGCTCGCATTCTTGGACGTCACCGCCACCGCCGAGGAGCGAGGCCCCGATTTCGACTTGATCGACGAGCTTGCCGACGACTGCTTCATGCCTCTCGCGGTGGGTGGCGGCATTCGCAGCGTCGACGACGTCCGCGGCTTGCTGTCCGTCGGCGCCGACAAGGTTGTGATCGGCACCGCCGCGATCGAACAGCCCGAGATCGTGCGCGAGGCCTCCGCTCGGTTCGGTGCGCAGTGCGTCGTGGTCGCGGTCGACACGCGTGGCCCTCACGTCTACGTCCGGTCGGGAACGAAGGAGACCGGACGTGACGCCGTCGAGGTCGCGGTCGAGATGGAACGGCTGGGCGCGGGCGAGATCCTGCTCCAGTCGATCGACCAAGACGGAATCATGAATGGATACGACATCGAGACGATCACGCTCGTGAGCGCTGCGGTTTCGATCCCGGTGATCGCTTCGGGCGGAGCGGGCCATTTCGGCCACATGGTCGACGCGCTCGGCGTGGGAGGCGCGTCGGCCGTGGCCGCGGCCAGCATCTTTCACTTCACCGAGCAGACGCCCGTCGAAGCGCGTGACGCGATCCGCGCCGCCGGTTTCCCCGTCCGCTGGTAACAGTGTTTGTACCTAGGTGGCTGCTGAGCAGCCACCTAGGTACAAACACTTAGACCGGGCCGACGACGTGGGTGCTGTTGACCAGCAGTTCGCGGCCGTCGGGATCGCGCACGACGAGCCACTCGTGGTTGCGACCCTGTTCGATCGGACCGGGTCCGAGCCCGAGGTCGTCCCACTCCGTGTGCGTCGCGTGGATGTCTTCGACCATCAGGTCGAACGGGACGCCCGTCGCGGGCGGTGGTTCGGTCTCCGCCGTCAGGATGAGATGTGTGCCGCCGCGCAGCTCGAGAATCGCGACCTTGTCGTTTTGCTCGATCGGTCGCATCCCGACCGCGGTCCAGAACGCGTACGACTCTTCGAGGTTGGTGGCCGGGAGGACGAGATGCCCCACCCAGACTGGGGGGCGTTCGTCGCTCATGCCGCCAGTTTGTCAGCCATCGCGGCCGCGGGCTGCCGGACGCCCCACGCTCCGCGCGAATGGCTCGACCCCGAGGGCAGGCTGCCGATGAATTCGCATGGAGCCCGCAGTCGCTCTCGTCGACGCCGGGATCGGCAATATCCGTTCGGTTGAGAACGCGTTCGCCGTCCTCGACTGCAACGTCGACGTCGTCGCAGCGCCGGACGAGCTTGCCAGCGCGACGCACGTGGTCTTGCCGGGCGTCGGTGGGTTCGGCGAAGGGATGGCGGCTCTGCGGAAGGGTCACTGGGTCGACGCGCTTGCGCGCGCGGTGATCGCCGAAGGCCGTCCGTTTCTCGGAATCTGTCTCGGCATGCAACTGCTCGCCACGCACGGAACCGAGCATGGGCAGAACGCCGGCCTTGATTGGATCGACGGAACGGTCGATCGGCTGTCAGACATGGCCGACGTGCGCATCCCGCACATCGGGTGGAACGACGTTCAGCCGTATGCGCCGTCACCGTTGTTGTCCGAGTTCGCCACCTTCTACTTCGTTCACTCGTACGCCCTCCCAACCAGCGCGCCGGCGACCGTGGCGACGACCGAGCACGGACAGTCGTTTGCCGCGATAGTCCAGCGCGACAACGTCTTCGGCGTTCAGTTTCATCCGGAGAAGAGCCATCGGGCCGGGTTGGACCTCCTTCGCAATTTTCTCGCGGTCGGGCTGACGATGCTGAAGTCCCGCGTCATCCCCTGCCTGCTCTTGATGAACGGGCGGCTCGTGCGGAGCGAGCAGTTCGTTGAACACCAAGTGATTGGCTATCCCCTGCACGAAGTCGCGCGGTTCAGCGAATGGGCCGTCGACGAGCTGATCTACCTCGACATCAGCCGTGAAGGCGACTACGACATCGGACGCGACGACCACAAGGTCGGCGACTTACGATCGCCGCTCGAGATCCTCGAGCACGTCTCCCGAACATGTTTCATGCCGCTGACGTTCGGCGGTCTCATCCGGTCGGTGGCCGACATGAAGGTTCGTTTTGCCTCTGGCGCCGACAAGATCGCGGTGAACACGGCGGCGTTCGACACGCCCGACATCGTGGCTTCCGGTGCCCACCGGTTCGGCAGCCAGGCAATCGTCGTCGCGATCGACGTTTTGCGGTCCGCAGATGGCCGTACCGAGGTCTACGTCGATCGAGGCTGTCGCGCGACCGGCATCGACCCGATCACGTGGGCGTGCGAAGCAGAACGGCTCGGTGCCGGTGAGATTCTGTTGCAGTCGATCGATCGCGACGGCACGGGCCGGGGCTACGACGTCGAGCTCATTGCCGAGGTCAGTGGCGCAGTGCAGATCCCCGTCGTCGCGCTCGGTGGCGTCGGGACGTACGAGCACTTTCACGCCGCCATCGCCGCCGGCGCGTCGGCAGTGGCCGCGGCGAACATCTTTCACTTCAAGGAGCTCAGCGACCGCGGCGCGAAACGGGCGCTGCGGCGCGCGGGCGCGGAGGTCAGGCTGTGAAGCCGCAGATCGCGGGGGTTGTTCCGCTCCGCCAAGGGTCCGCGGGTGCGCCGCCGATGGCGTACTGCTCAAGGTGCGTCATGCCGGCGGTTTCTGCGACGCCGCTGACCCACGACGAGAACTTCGTGTGCAGCGCGTGCCGCGTTGCCGCGCAGAAGATCAATCTCGACTGGAACCGGCGCCGGCAGGAGCTCGGTGAGCTGCTCGAGAGCTACCGCACCGACGGTTCGAATTACGACTGCATCGTCGGTGTCTCTGGTGGTAAGGACAGCTACTGGCAGGTGCACGTCGTCACCAAACTCTTCGGCCTCAAGCCGCTGCTGGTTACGTATCACGGCAACAACTATCTGCCGGTCGGTGAACGCAACCTCTCCCGGATGCGGGAATTGTTCGACTGTGATCACATCGTGATCCGTCCTGGTGTCGAATTGCTGAGGAAGATGAACCGCCTGTGCTTCTCCAAGATGGGCGACATGAACTGGCACGCGCACTGCGGGATCTTCACCGTGCCGATCCAGATCGCAGTGCGATATCGCGTTCCGCTGATCGTGTGGGGCGAGCACGGCTTCATGGAACTCGGGGGCATGTTCAGCCACGCCGACTATCCCGAGTTCACCGCGAAGACGCGTCTGGAGCACGCGCTGCGCGGCTTCGACTGGTACGACATGGTCGACGACCAGCTCGGCATCACCAAACGCGACCTCCGGTGGGCGCAGTATCCGACCGACGACGAGATCGACGACGTCGGCGTCCGTGGCATCTACTTGTCGAACTACCTCGAGTGGGATGCCAACGACCACGGCCCACTCATGCAGGAGCTATACGGCTGGGAGGACTCTCCCGAACCCTTCGACCGCACCTACCGGCGCATGTCGAACCTCGACGATATGCACGAGAACGGCGCTCACGACTACCTGAAGTACGTGAAGTTCGGGTACGGGCGGGCAACCGACCATGCCTGCAAGGACGTGCGCGCCGGTCGCATGTCACGCGATGAAGCCATCGAGATGGTCAGGACGTATGACCACGTGCGGCCGCGAGACCTCATGCGCTGGTTCGACTATGTCGGCATGTCGTCGGCCGAGTTCGATCGTGTCGCCGATACGTTCCGCGATCCGCGCGTCTGGGGCCGTGACGAATCGGGCGCGTGGGTCAAGACGAGCTTGTGGGATCCGCCAGTTCGCTGAGCGTCGACGCCAGCGCGGACATCGCCGGCTCCCACGTGTCACCGGGAGCGCGCTCATACGTACGCACTGTCGGGAACCACGGCCACCGATCGGAGCCGAGCGCTGTGAAACTGTGCGCGGGCACGAGCACAGCGGTCGGCGCGCCAACCGCGCCGCTGATCGCCGCGACCGCGTTGTCGACGGACACGACGACGTCGAGCGCCGCGATCAGCGCCGCGACACCGTCGATGTCGTTGCGAGGATCGAGCCCGGGCGGGATCGCGAGCTCGACGCCGAACCGTTCTCGGATCACACCCTGATCGGTCGTCGAGTCGTCGTACTGCAAGCAGACGAACGTCGCGTCCCCGGCCGTGAGGACAGGTCGCCAGTCTTCGAGCGGTGGATAGGCGCCGCGACGCGTGGGTGTGACGAGTCCACTGCGCCACGACACACCGATCGCACGGCCGGGAAGCGATTGGCGCCAGCGCGTCCAATGGCGGACCTGCCGGGGATCGGGAACCAGATAGCCGCGAGTGGTCGGGAATTCCGCAAGGGATCGCCGGCGATAGCGAGCGACGCTCCCTGCTGACACAGCCAGGTCCGCAGGTGGGAGCGGAGATTCATCGCGCGTCGCTCGCACGGTCGCCTCTGGAAACGAGCGTGTGAACAAGGAGACGAGGCGGCCGCGGCACTCGATCACGACGTGGCGGGCTTCGGCGACCAGATCCGGGTAGCAAGAGCCGAAGATCAGTTCGTCGCCGAGCCCCTGTTCCCGGTACGCCAGGATCGTGCGCCCTGCGAGCGGCTCGCCGTGCCACATCGGGATCTCGGGGTACTGGTGCTCGCCGCGGAATCCGGCGACGAGTACCCGATCGTATTCTTCCCAACCCTGCGACAACTCACCGTTCGCCAGTTCGCAAACTGCGAAATTGATTCGGAACTGCGGGTCGTCAGGCGCGATTCCGAGGGCCGCTTTGTGCTCGCGGCGAGCCTCGTCGAATCGTCCGGCCGCGGCCAGGGTCACTCCGAGGTTCGAGCGCACGGTCGCGACGCCGGGCGCGATCATGGCGCCGGTACGCAAATGCGTGATGCTCCGTTCGAACTCTCCCAGTCGATGGAGCGCAGTTCCGAGAGAGTTGTGGACGTGCCAACGATTATCTCCGAGCTCGAGCGCGCGTTCGAGCGAAGCGATCGCGCTGTTAGCGCGTCCGAGCTCCGTCAGCGCCAAGCCGCGCAACGTGTGCGCTCTCGCGTTCGTAGGTTCGGTTGCGATTGCCTTCTGCGCGTAGGCCGCGGCCTCGTCATGCCGTCCTTGTTCACCGACCGCGGCGGCCAGCGCCACGAGCGCTCGGGTCTCGCGCGGTTTGTCCATGAGGACGCGGCGCAGCACCTGCTCGGCATCTGCGTACCGTCGCGCTTGCGCGAGGTTGTCGGCGAGCCCGATTCCCGAGACCGATTTGCGAGGCTGGGAAACGGTCGCGCCCCCGCGGCGACGCCGGGCGGCACGATTACTCACTGATCACCCCTCACGCGTCCAACGCTTGTCGAAGGATCGCGACGACTCGGTCTTGCTGAACCTCGGTCAAGGCGGGATAGAGGGGAAGGGAGAGCAAGCCGGCGTACGCCTTCTCGGTCTCGCTGTACGCCGCCGCGGCGAATCCGATACGCCTGTACACGGGGTGCCGGTAGATCGGGACATAGTGCACCTGCACGCCGATGCCGGCATCGCGCATGGAGTCGTAGACCGCGCGCCGATTCGAGACCCGGATCGGAAAGAGGTGGTATGCGTGGCGCGAACCGACCGGGGCCTCGGGCGGCAGATCGATCGGACCGTCGGCGAGCAGTTCGCGGTAACGCGCGGCCAGCGTGTTGCGCCTGATCACGAATCGTTCGAGCTTTGTGAGCTGCGAGACGCCGAGCGCACACTGGATGTCGGTGATCCGGAAGTTGTGGCCGAGCTCGTCGATCTCGTAGTACCAGCCGCCTTCTTCGGGCTTGCTGATCGAGCCGTGGGAACGGAAGCGACGCAGGCGATCGGCGAGTTCGTCGGAATGGGTCGTGACCGCCCCACCTTCACCGGTGGTGACACTCTTGACCGGGTGAAAGGAGAACACCGCCATGTCCGAACGAGCACAATTCCCGACCGGGCCGTCCGGCGTCGTCGCGCCGAGAGCGTGGGCGGCGTCTTCGATGAGGACGCGGGGCCGCGGTGTGATCGCCGTCAGGTCGACTGGCAGCCCCGCGTAGTGCACGGCGACGAGGGCGTCGCATTCGGGAACGGCACCAACGTCCAGGTTTAGGGTCTTCGGATCGATGTCGACGAATCGCACATCGGCACCGACGTACAACGCACAGCTCGCGCTCGCGTGGAACGACAGCGGGGACGCGGCGACGATGTCGCCCATGCTGATCTTGGCCGCCCACATCGCACCGTGGAGCGCGCCGGTTCCATTCGCGAACGCGACCGCGTGGCGGGCGCCGGTGACGCGCTTGATCGCGGCCTCGAACCGCTCGACTGCCGGCCCGCAGGTCAGCCAGTTGCCCTGCAACACCGCCACAACCGCCGCGATGTCGTGGTCGTCGAGCGATTGCCGGCCGTAGGGAATCATGCTGATGCGGCTCCGACCTGCGGCCCTCGATCACCGTGCGACGCGCCAGCGGCAACCGGGCCCCCGGTCTGCGCCTGGGCGAGCTCGCCTCGCTCGCCGCTCTCCGCAGCGAATGTCGCATCGCCGAGCATGGCGCGCAATTGCGGGACTGTGAGCCACACGTCGTTGGTATCGCTCGCGTAGACGAACCCATCGGGGAGCGGACGGCCGAGCGTCGCCGGGCCCTTCTCGTTCCACCAGGGGTGCTCGGGCAGAACCACGAACACGTCGCCGGTGTCGACGCAGTGGCGAGACTCGTCGGCGGTGATCATCAGCTCGTGCAGCTTCTCGCCGGGTCGGATGCCGATGATCTCGCGCGGTACCCCGGGCGCGATCGCTTCGGCCAGGTCGGTGACGCGCATGGACGGGATCTTCGGGATGAAGACCTCGCCACCTTCCATCTTCTCGAGCGCGTGCAGCACGAGATCGACGGCTTGCGGAAGCATGATCCAGAAGCGGGTCATGCGCTCGTCGGTGATCGTGAGCCGGCCCTCGCGTTTCATCTGCTGGCGAAACACGGGCACCACCGAGCCGCGCGACCCGACGACGTTGCCGTAGCGCACACACGCGAGGCGAGTGTCACGCTGCGACGCGTACGCGTTGCCCTGCACGAAGATCTTCTCCTGGCACAGCTTCGTCGCGCCGTAGAGGTTGACCGGGTTCACGGCCTTGTCGGTCGAGAGCGCGACCACTTGCGGGACCCGGGCATCGATCGCCGAGTCGACAACGTGCTGCGCACCGAGGACGTTCGTGCGAACGGCTTCGAAAGGGTTGTACTCGCAGGCCTCGACCTGCTTCATGGCGGCGGCGTGCACGACGATGTCGGCGCCTTCGGCGGCACGAGACATGCGCGCGCGGTCGCGGACGTCGCCGATCAGATACCGGACCTGCTCGTCGCCGTACTTGGCCCGCAATTCCGACTGCTTCAGTTCGTCCCTTGAGTACACGCGCACGACCGCGTTCGGCCACGTCGACGTGATGCGCTGCAAGAACGCGTTGCCGAAGGATCCTGTGCCGCCCGTGAGGAGGATTGTCTTGCCGTTGAGGTCGATCACGACTGCCCTTCCCTGATACACGCAACTCGCGCAGCCGCGCGCGCGATCACGTCGTCCCATTCGTTTCCGATTTCCCGGGTGACCAGCTCGACGGTCGGGAACCACGGAAGCCCGTCGGTGCCGAGGTCGGACCAGTCCCACCGATTCCCCATCGCGACGGTCGGCACTCCGAGCGCCCCCGCGAGCATCGCCACCGCGTTGCGCGGAGCGATGACGAGGTCGCACGCGGCAACGATCGCCGCCACTTCGTCGAAGTCGTCCAGGTAGTTGATGTGTGCGTCGCGGTGGATGGTGACGCTGTACTTGCGTTCGGCGTCGCGCATCTCCCGCTCGCACTCGTCGTATTGCACACTGACCCACGTGACACCCGCGATCGCAAAGATCGGTTCCCAGTCGTCAGCGAGGCGCGTGTACTCGAGGCGGCGCTCGGCGGTGGCCGTGCGCGAGCGCCACGAGATCGCGACGTTCGGGCCGTCGCCCAGCTGCGATCGCCAGGCCGAGACCCGTGCGGGGTCGGCCTGCACGTAGGCGTTCCGCGAGGCAGGGAACGCGGCGATGGATGGGCGGAAATGCAGCGGCAAGCTGCCGATCGGAATCGCTCGATCGCAACCGGCAACGGGCTCGTTGATCGTCTCCAAGTGCTGCGCGCGGACGTCGGCGTCGGGGAATGAGCGCGCCATCAGCGGTACGAGCCGCGGGTCGCACTCGTACACGACCGCCCTCGTCGCGGCGAGCAAATCGGGGAGACACGACGCGAACAGGATCTCGTCGCCGACGCCCTGTTCACGCGAACACAGCACGTGCGCGTCGGTGTCTGCCGGAGTCCAGCGAGGCAGGTTGGGCCGCGGGTTCACGCCGCGCGCGCCGCCCGCGTAGAGCGAAGCCTCGTAGTCGGCCCAACCGTTCGTGAGGTCGCCCGCCGTGAGGCGCGCGATCCCGCAGTTTGAGATCCAGCGTCCGTTGGCCGGATCGGTGTCGATGGCGCGTTCGAAGTGCTTGAGGGCTTCATCGAAGCACCCAGTCACCGTGAGGAAGATGCCAAGGTTATTGTGCATGTCCGGGTCGCCGGGTGCGAGGTCGAACGCACGCGCCAGCGCCTCGGCGCACTCTTCGACATGTCCGAGGTAGCGCGAGTTGTTGGCCCGCAGCGTCCAGACCGCGGGGTTGCCGTCGCAGCCGAGCTCGAGCGCGCGACGAATCGACGCGTCAGCGGCGTGCAGGCGCCCGACGCGATGCAAGCAGTCACCGAGGACGCCGTGGAACGGCCCGACCTCTGGCGCCAGCGCGACCGCGCGCCGGAGCGCGCCAATGGCCTCGTCGAGCCGATAGGTGTCGCGCAGGAGCTGACCGAGGTTGGCCCACGGCCGCGAGTCCTCGGGGGCGGCGACGATCAGTTCGCGAAGAAGCGGCTCCGCCTCGTCGATCGCGCCGTCACGGCGGAGTGCGATGGCGCGCCCGAGCGCGTCGTCGATGAGTGCGGCCGCGGTCATGCGACCAACTCCCGAACCCGTGCCGCAGCACGCGCGATGACCTCGTCCCACTCTTCACCGAGGTGCCGGTAGACGAGTTCGACGGAGGGGAACCACGGGGAGGTGTCGGTCCCGAGGTCCGACCAGTCCCAGCGATTCCCCATCATCACGGTCGGGACGCCGAGTGCCCCCGCGAGCATCGCAACCGCGTTGCGCGGCGCGACGACCAGATCGCAAGCGCTCAAGATTGCGGCGATCTCCTCGAAGTCGTTGAGGTAGTCGATCGCGTCGTCGCGGTGAATCGTGATCTCGAACTTGCGTTCCGCGTCGCGCAACTCGCGTTCGCAGTCGTCGTACTGCACGTTGACCCACGTCACGGCGACCGACAAGATCCGCTCCCAGTCGTCGATGAGGCGCGTGTACTCCATGCGGCGTTCCGCGGTCTTGATCTTCGATCGCCACGAGATCGCGACCTTGGGCCCCGGACCGAGCTGCCCACGCCAGTGCGCGACGCGCTCGGGGTCGGCGACGAGAAACGACGTGCGGTCGGGGAACGACTGGACCGTCGGCCGGAAATGCAGGGGCAGACTTCCGCACGGGATCGAGGTATCGAAGTCGCTCATCGTCTCGCCCAAGAAGCGATGGAGCGACTGGGCGCGTACTTCGATCTGCGGGAACGAGCGCGTGAACAACGAGACCAGTCGCGGGTCGCACTCGTAGACGACTGCGCGCGCTGCCTGTGCGAGATCCGGCAGGCACGACGCGAACAAGATCTCGTCGCCAACGCCCTGCTCCCTGTAACAGATCACGCGAACGTCGCGGTCGTCCGGCGTCCACCGCGGCACGTTCAGCGGACGTTCCTGGCCGCGCGCGCCGCCGGGCCGCAGGCCGTGTTCCCATCCTGTCCAGCCCGCGTCGAGATCGCCGGCCGCGAGCCGGCTGAAGCCGCGGTTCGCACGCCACAGCTGGTTCTCGGGATCGGCCGCGACCGCGCGGTCGTAGTACTCGAGCGCTTGGTCGAACTTGCCCTGCTGCGAGAGCAGGATCGCCATGTTGTTGACGGTCTCGGCGCCCTCGGTCATTTCGACCGCGCGGACGAGCGCTTCTTCAGCGCGGTCCATTTCGCCGAGCCAACGGTGGTTGTTGCCTATCAACGTCCACACGTTCACGTCGTGGTATCCGAGCGCGATGCAGCGGCGGAGCGCGGCGTCGGCGCTTCGGAGCCTTCCGAGGTTGTGCAGTAGGTGTCCGAGCACGCCGTGGTTCGGTCCGTAGTCGGGGGCGAGCGCGACCGCACGACGCAGGTGCGCGATCGCTTCGCCTTCGCGCCCGAGGTCCTTCAAGGTCAGGCCGTAGTTATGCCAGACCTGCCACTCGTCTGGGACGAGCACGGCGAGTTCCTTGTACAGCTCTTCGGCCGCTTCGAGTTGCTTCGCGGCGCGACGAGCGTTCGCAAGGTTGTTGTAGACGGCGAAGGTCTCGACCGTGAGGGGCCCGATGAACCCGGCCGCGGTCTCGAGCAGCTCGACCGCTTCTTCGGCTTGGCCGCGCTGGGTCAGGGCGACGCCGAGCAGCTGCCGGGCGCGGACGTCGAGCGGGTCAGCGGCAATGACCGCGCGGCAGTACTCCTCGACCGCGAACAGCTCGCCATGGGTCAGCGCCGCCGAGGCGCGTTCGACGAACTCGTCGACCGTGAGGTCGTCGGTGTGCACATGTCCTTATCGGCCGCGATGCGCCTCACGCCTGGAATTCGAAGCGGGCTCCGGCCGGGCTGGCGGCGGGCCGGTTCCGCGGCAGCCGGGTCAGTTCCTCCCGGATTCGCGCCTGCTCGTCGACGATCCGGCGCTGGATCTCGGCTGCCCGTTCCAGGAGCGCGGCGGCCCGCGCGATCAGCTCGGCCGGCAGGGGCTCCTCGATCACGGGTGGGGTGAACCCGGCCGGCGGCTCGACCTTGGCCCCGAGGTCGAGGACGGCTTCCGAGCGCACGAGGCACGCCTCGAAGTCGTCGAGCGCCTCGGCCCAGGGATCGGCGCTCACGCGACTCGGTCGGGGCTCGGGGTGCCGGCGATGCCCGCCGCCTCGCGCCACGCGTCGCGGAGCGGAAGGATGAGCCGGTGGCACGAGACGATCCGCGTCGCGTCCTTCTCGACGTTGGCGGTGACGAGCTCGCTCAGAAGGAACTCGTACAACGCCGCGAGCTGAGCGCCGCCCGACCACAGCTCGACGTTCAGCGAGTCGTGCAGCTCGGAGGTGATCTCCTGCGCGTGCACGAGCGCGGCGTGGGTCGCCGCGATATCGGAGGCGGCGATGGCGGCGACCGCGCGCTCGAAGTCGACGAGCAAGCGGTCGTACAACGCGACAATCATGCGACCGGGCGACATCGTCTCGATCGCGTCCGACCGGTAGCGGTCGTAGAGCGAAGCTGTGCTCATCGGGCGTCCGTTCCCTGGTTCGTACGTCATCCTGATTGCTGCTGGTTGAGCGAGCCGACCTGACCCGCCAGCCAGTTCGACTGCGCCTGCAGCTGCCCGAGCGTCGCTTCCAACGTCGCGAACTGCCGGCGAAGCCGCGCTTCGAACGCGACCAGTCTCACTTCCATCGACGTGACTTGCTTCTCGATGAACGTGACCCGCGATTTCAAGGAATTCTCACTCGAAGTGAGGTAGCCGGTGACGGCGTCGGTCGCGTCCAGCAGTGAGGTGCTCGCGCGCTGCGCGACGCCGGGCTGGTAGGTGAAAGTGCCGAGCGCGCCGGTCGTGGTGCTCGCAATGGCCAGCGTCAGCCCGCCGAGAGTGTTGTTGTCGAACGCGATCGACAGATTTTGGCCGCTTCCCGTCCCGGTGACGCCGTTGATCGTCCCTGCGACGTTGACGCCGGTGTAGGTCTCCCAGGTGGAGCCGTCCCACGCGACCTGGAATGTGGCACTCGTGCCGTAGTCGTTGGAGGTGATCTTGAGCCCCGTGCCGGACACGCTGGCCTGGAGCGCGAGCCCGCCGGATGCGAACGCGGCGTTGAGACCAGCCGCAGCTTGGGTCTGCGTGTCGGTCACCTTGATTGCGTACGACACCTCCTTGGTCCCGACCTTGACGCGCACGGTCGGCGGCGACCCGATCGGCCATGCGCCTTCGAGGCCGACGTCGCTCGCCTGCGCGGCGGCGGTCGTGATCGCGACCGCGTACGTCCCCGCCCGGGCGCGGTCGCCGGCCGACACGAACGAGACGGTGCCGTTGGTCGCGCTCCCCCCTTGCACGAAGAGCTTGGTCATGCCTTCAGGGTCAGCGTTGAACGCGGAGGTGAACTTGGCCGAGTCGAACGTGTACTTGCCGGTCTTGTCCACCGAAAGGCCGGCGAGGCCGGGGCTTCCGGGTGCCGCCCACGGGACAGCGTCGCCGAGGGCGCGGTTCAGCTCGGACAGGATGCGGCGTGTGACCGAATCACCCGCGAGCGGCGCCGCTTTCTTCGTGTTCTTGTCGTAGGCGGTCGCGACGTCGATCGCCCCCTTCACCTTGTTCGCGGCGTCGACGAGAGCCTGCACCTTGGCGGCCAGCGCGCTCACGTCACGGTTCGCGGTGATCGTGACCGGAGTCGCCGACACCGACTTGAGCGTCACCGTCACGCCGGGCAAGAGGTTGCTCACCGTGTTCGAGGCCGACGTGACGGTATAGGCGCCCGGCCCGGACCCGACGGTCAGGCTCGCGTCGGCCGCGGCCGTCAGCGTGACGAACCCACCAACCGCGGCGTTGAACTCGGATGTCGCGACGTTGGCGCCGTTGGACGCCCCCGCCGTGTTCGACGTGATCTGCAACCGATAACTGTTGTCGCCGACCTGCACCGCCGTCGCCGTCACGCCGGCCTGGGCGGCATTGAGGTTGGCCACGACCGTCGCGAGGCTTCCGTCACCCACGGACACGTTCTTCGCAGTCACGGTTCCGGCGCGCAAGCCCCCCGAGAACACGGCCGTGACCGTGCCCGCGGTCGCCGTCAGCACGGCGGTGCCGCCGGACTCGATGCTCGTCCACGTCTGCTCCGCGGCGGAACCGACTTTCGTCTTCCCATCAGTGCCGAGCCGCGCGGACGCGTCGGTGGAGAGTTGGAGCGGCGTGAGCGCGTTCCCCCCCGTCACTTGTAGCGATGCCGCGCTGCCCTCGCGCGTCGAGGTCATTTTGAGCATGTTCGTCGCGGAATCGACCGTGACCGACATCGCGGCGCTGGCGGTGTTGGCCGCCGCCTGAACCGCAGCGGCAAGTTGGCTGCGGTCATACGTGCCGCTCGCAATCGTCAGCACCTTGGCGGCGCCGTTGAGCGTGATATTCAACGTGTTGTTCGTCCCGTCGATCACGGTCGACGCCGCGAGCGCGCCGGTGCCGTTCTTCACGGCGGCGGCCGACGATTGCGTGACGACGATGTCATGGCTGCCGATGGCGAGCGCGTTGTCAGAGGCAAATGTTGAGAACCCGATCTTGGCCCCGCCCGCCGCGGCCATGATCGCGGAATCGGCGTTCACGAGGGTCGCAGTACCGGCGAAGGTGTTCGTGGAGCGGATGCTTCCGGCCGCCGCAAGCTGACCGACCGTGAAGGTGATGGTTCCGCCGAACGTGCCCGAACCGGCGGTGACGGAAGCGACGTCTGCATGCGATGACGTCGCGGTGAGCGGGCGCCAGTCCGTGGTTCGCATCAGCGCGGCCGACGCGGACTTCAGCCCGCTGATCGTGGACCGGATCGCGGAGTACGACGTCAGGGCCGTCTGGGCCTTGGTGGCACGGCTCTTCACGAGATCGACCGACCGGCGCTCGAGCGCGACGAGCTGCTGGATGATCGCGTTCGTGTCGAGCCCGGTTCCCAGTCCGGAGATCGACTGCGTCACGCCCTACTCCTTCGTGAGCTGGCCGCCCCTCGGGGAAACGTCGAACGTCCCTGTTCGGCGCTCCCCCGACGGGCGGGGGAGGTCGCAACCTCCCCCACCTCAATCGGTAGTTCCAGTGACTACTGGAGGAGCCGCAGCACTGACTGCGGAGCCGCGTTCGCCTGGGCGAGCATGGCGGTACCGGCCTGGAGCAGGATCTGGTGGCGGGTGAACGTCACCATCTCGAGCGCCATGTCGGTGTCACGGATCCGGGATTCGGATGCCGCCAGGTTCTCCGTCGTGACCTGCAGGTTGCCGATCGTCGACTCGAACCGGTTCTGGGCCGCACCGAGTTGCCCCCGCACCGTGGAGACCGAGCTGATCGCTGCGTCGATACGGGTCTGGGCCACGGTGTGGCTGGTGATGTCGGTGACGTCGATGCCCGACAGGGACGTGAAGTCGGCCTGTGTCCCGCTCGCGATCCGGATGTCCGTGATGGCAACACGGATCTGGTTCGTCGAGGTGACGTTGGCGCCGACTTGGAACACGCCGCCGCTCGGGTTCGACAGGGTGCCGGACACGGCGGTGATCGCCGTGCCAACGCCGGTGCCGATG
>JBQTGT010000056.1:0-5746 GCA_052390615.1 Actinomycetota bacterium | reverse complement strand
TCAACGCGCGCTCGGCAAACTCACCCCCGTCGAGTTCGAACTCGCCTTCAGCCCACCGCCCTGCCTCGAAGACAACGAAGCAGCATGACCACTCAAAACCACCGTCAACCAAGGTCGCGGCAGACCCCTGCTCGCCACGCTTTGTGGATTGAGCGCGCTCTCGAACTGGTTCAGCGTCGCGGCCGACGACGATGAGCGAATCTCAGCCTCCGCGCAGGGGATGGTCATCGCGGCCTCCGCGCTCGTGTTCCGGGATAGTGCTCCGATGCTCGGACCGTTGCTCGTGGGCATGGCGGGGGCGTTCTGGCGCATCCCGCGCAACCGCCATCAATGGTTCACGGTCCCGGCGAACTTCGCGATCTACGGCGGACCTGCCCTCGCGACGGCCGCGGTGCTCGGTGCCTTCAACATCTCTGATTCGCCTTCTGCGTTGACGTTGGCGGCGGTCGCGTTGCCGTTGTCGATCGTGTACGCGGTCGTGAACGGCGCGTTGATGGCGCCGTACATCGCCCTGGTGGAGCAGGTGTCGTTGAAGGACGCGGCGCGGATGTTGTTCGCGACCGCGGGCGGGGTCTACCTGTCGTTCCTGTTCGGTGCGTTCGTGGGCGAGTTGTCGCTGCGGTTCGGGCTGGTGGTGTTCGGGTTGGCGGCGGCGACGTTCGTGATGGTGCAGGCGGTGTTCGCTTCGTACCGCAAGTTGGTCGAGAGCGAGCAGCAGACCTGTGAGGGTCTGATCGCGGCGGTGGAGCGTAAGGACCCGTATACGGCCGGTCACTCGGCGCGGGTGGCGCGCTTCGCGCGCTATATCGGTTTGCAGTTGGGGCTGAAGGGCGCGGCGTTGGCGCAGGTGGAGCGCCACGGGCTGATGCACGACATCGGAAAGCTTGTCATGTCGTCTACCGATTTTGTCTACCGGCATCGGTCGCCGCGCGTACGAGCTCCGCAAAACACCGCGCGGCGTCAGCCTGCATCCCGGGGAGCACATGCTGATAGGTGACCATCGTGAACGCGGGGCTCGCGTGCCCGAGCCGCTCGGATACGACCTTGAGCGGCACGCCGGCCTTGAGAAGCAGGCTCGCGTGCGTATGGCGCAGGTCGTGTAGTCGGATACGGGTCAAGCCTGAGCGCGCCACGATGCGATCGAACGTCTGGGTGAGCAGATCGGGATTGACCGGGCCGCCACCGCGGGCGCTGAACACCCAGTCGTCAGGCCCGGCGGGCGCAGGCGCGTCGTGTTGGCGCGACTTCCACTCGTGCAAGGCGGAAACGGTCGTCTCGTCGAGGTCGATGCTGCGTCTGCTGTGACCGGTCTTGACCGCCGACTCGATCGGACGAGTGCCGACGAGATGAAGGGCGCGATTGACAAACAGTCGACGCGCGTCGAGATCGACATCGCACCAGCGGAGACCGAGCACCTCGCCGCGACGCATGCCGGTCATCGCCGCGAGGTACAGCGCGGGAAATAGGCGTTGGTTAGCCGCGGCGACGAGGAAGCTTGCGAGCTGGTCGGCGGTCCACGAACGCATCGGAGGGCGCGTGATCGCCCGAACCTTCGGCGCGTGTGCCATATCAGCGACGTTGATCGTGACAAGTCGCTGCCGACACGCGGCCGCAAGGGCAGATCTGATGACCGAATGGACTCCGAGCACCGTCTTCGACGCGAGCGCACGACCACCGTGCTCCTTGGGTGCGAGTAGCTGCTCGTACAGGCGCTCGAGATGATCCGCGCGCAGCCCGCGCAGCGGGACGGCCCCGATCGTGGGCGCCACGTAGTGTTCGATCATCCAGGCGTACCGCTGCCAGGTCGTCGCCTTGACCGTCATGCGTTTCGCCGGCAACCAGCTCCGCCTCAGGTAGACCACGAGCGTCGTCGCGCTCGCGCTCGAACCTGTTCCGGCGAGTGCGCTCCGCTCGCTCGTGAGAATCGCGGCAACGGCCTCGGCATCGGATCTGGCTGTCCCGGCCGCGTGCCAACGCCGTCGTTCCCGGCCCGTGATTGGGTCGACACCGTCGTAACAGACGGCGTAGAAGTGACCCGCTCGTTCGACCACATATCCCATCTCGGGCTCCGTCTCCTCAACCGGTAGATCTCTCGGTAGAGCGGGGGCAGAACATGAGGTCCCGGCTCCAAATCGCCGGGCGCGCAACCCGAAGGTCGATGGGCGTGTGATCCGCGTTCGGGCGGGGTCTTGACATCCGTTACGAGTATCCGTAAATGTACGGTACGGTAAACGTACGGAGGATTTCTATGTCTGCGAGAACTGACCGAGTCGAAGCCCGCCTGGCCGCGGACGAGCGCGAACGCATTCGCCTCGCCGCTGACTTGACGCACACGTCGATGTCCTCGTTCCTGGTTGCGGCCGCGGTCGAGAAGGCGGACGAGGTCCTCGCATCGCATCGGGTAACAACGGTGCCTTCGAACTACTTCGAGCGGTTGTTGGCGTCTCTCGACGACGACCGAATGATCCCCGAGCTGGAGCGCGCAGTGACGGCGACGCGCGACGACCGCGCTTTCTCGCGTCGTTGATCGCATCCACGCCGTTCATCAGTGAACAGCTGAACGAGGGACACGATCTCAGCCGTTTCGACTGCGGTCACCCCGCGCTCAACGACTGGCTTCGCAAGAGCGCGCTCCATGCCCGAGCCATGGGTACGACGCGCACGTTCGTGTGGGTCGATGAAGCAGCGACCGCCACGGCCGCTTACTACTCGGTTGCGCCTCATCTGGTTGAGCGAACTGACATGCCGCCCGCCGTGGGCCGGGGGTCGCCAGATCAGATCCCTGCGTTGCTCCTCGCGCGCCTCGCATTGGACCGTGAGCACCACGGTCGCGGGCTGGGCGCCCAGCTGTTGGTGGACGCGCTCGAACTCATTGTCGACAACGCCCGTCGTGTCGGTGGCCGACTGGTGGTCGTGGACGCGATCGACGATGGCGCGGGGAAGTTCTACGAACGCCACGGCTTCGATCGTCTGCCGAACCGTGAGGATCGCCTTGTGCAAAAGCTCAGCCGAGTCGCTGCGACTCTCGGAATGCCTTGGCCATGATGCGCGTGCCGGGGCGCGTCGGCTCCGCGTACCTTGGTCGGATGCTTCCCGAGACGGACGTGACCCGTATCCGCCGCTGGGTCGAAGCGCGCAACGATCGTCTTCCCGAGCGGGCCCGGGGGAGCATCCGGTACGAGCTCGATGTCGCCGACCGTCACGTCACGGTCCTCGAGTGCCGACCGCCGTGGAGACCCGAGTACGGGCTCGAGTGGACGCGCTTCCCGATCGTTCGGTTCCACTACACGAAGGTCCGCGGGGAGTGGGCCACGTTCTGGCGAGACCGGAACCTCGAGTTCCACCGCTTCGAACTCATCGCGCCTTCTCGGCAGATCGAAGTTCTCCTCGCCGACGTCGACGAGGATCGCAGCGGGATCTTCTGGGGGTAAGAGTTGATGCGACGCCGGGTTGACGCCGAGGATGGTCTGATGGAGGTGGCTGCGCTGTGGGCGGCGCCGACGTCTGCCGACCTCCACCGGGTGCTGGTGCTACGTCCTCCGATCCGTCGAAGCTCCGACGCGCACGAGCCGTTCGCGTTGCTCGCGAAGTACCACGAGACGGAGCCGGCCGCTTCGGCTGTCACCGCGATGCTGCTGTTGACCGACAGGCGCTGGCGCGACGCCGTCGGCCATCTCGTCCGCTCGATCGCGAGGTCGGACGTCTTGGATGAAGACCAGCTCGGTGTCCTGGCCCGTAGCTTCGTAACCGCCGATGATGCGCTGTATTGGGCGGTTCCCGACGACTGGTTCAGCGACGAGGGCATCGAGATCGACCTCGGCGAACTCGGCGACCGGGCATCTCCGGCCGCCTCGGACGACGCCGTGCACGAAGGTCCGGTATTGGCCCGGCGAGAGCTCGCTCCGCCGCTTCGGCGATGGGCGAGCGAGTGGGAGGCTCGGCACGACCCGAATGCCTGGAGCTGGCTGCTGTCGAGGGCACGCGATCTGGACGCGCGGAGCGCGGCTGCGATTGCGACGGGGTTGCTCGACGCCATCGAGTGTTTCGACGAGTGCGTGCAGCAGCTGCTCGTCACGGAGGCGACGCGTTGGCCCCACGCGGCGGTGCGGCGCGGTGGTATTGAGTTGGTTGCAGAACGAGAAGGACCCGAGGCTGCGTACGCGATCGGCAAAGACGACCCGAACACCCGTGTCCGGGCATGGGCCGCGTCCCTCGTCAGTCCCGTGACGACCGAAAAGCGCAAGCAGGGTGCTGGAACGCCGCGGCGAATACCACGAGACCTCCCGACGGAACCTCCGACGCTCTTCGATTGACCGCGGCTCTCGCATAGACGCCGAACCGCTGCGACGCGGCGTGACGATTATGTCCGTGTCCATCGTTGCCGGGCCCGAACGGGCTGGAGACAGGCGAGCGCGTCGAGCGATCCGGACGGGTCGAGCCACACCTGCGCCGTGAACATCGCCTCGGCATCGTCCCAGCGGCGTTGCCGCCAAACGCACAGGGCCAGACCGTGCAAACAGCGCAGGAACGGCCGGTTGTCGACCATCCCCCGGGGGAGCACGCCGCCGAACCCCGTCGGTAGCGATGCTTCGGCGACCGCGACGCCGGTCTCGTAGAACTCGCGAGCGGGGCCGGGACCGCGGGTGTGGAAGGCGACGAGGCCGAGGTGGCCCCACGCGTCGACGCAGCGGGTGTCGATCGCGAGGAGCGCTTCGAGAACTCGGATCGCTTCGCGGTGATAGCCGGCGCGGTGCAGTTCGGCCGCATCGACGATCGGGTCACTGTCCCAGTCGTCGGCATCGACACCGGGGAGCACCTGTTCCATCTCGAAGTGCGGCCGCACACCGGCGGCGATGACCTCCCGGCACAGCGGATGGAGCGGCTCGCCCGGTTCGCCCCAGTATTCCTCGTCGGGGTCCCACTCGCCCATGCGGTTCAGCGCCAACGGCGGCTTGATGTCGTATTCGATCGACGCGAATCGTGGGTATACCCACGGGTCTGCGCTCGCGGGCGGGTCGAGCGCGAACGGGGCTGCGCCCGACCAGCGGCGGTAGGCGTCGAGGAGCTGTCGCGTCTCGAGGGGCAGCGGCCCGATCGGCGCGACGTCGATCAGTGAGACGGTGTGGCGCTCATCCGCTCGCTGGCACACCGCGATCAGCCGGCGGCGTTCGTCGCCGTCGAAGTCGACCGCGGACACGTCGACCTCGACGCCGACCACCAGGCCGCGGAACGGGAAACGAGCGTTGTCCGCGAACGCCTGACGGAACGACCACAGCTGCTCGTAATCGCCGTATGCGTCGACGATGATCTCCTCGATAAGCGCGTCGATGGCGTCACCCACGAGACGTGACCCTACGCGTTCGGCGCCGCCCTGGCGCCCCGCCGGGGTCGACCTCAATGACGCGTCAGTCGGGCCCGGGCGCGATCTCCAAGCTCGTGCATTCCGACGACGTTCGCGTCTCGACGTTGCGCCAGTATCTCGAAGCGCTCAGCGCGCGCCTCGAGCTCGTCGCGGTGTTCGACGACGAAGATCAGCGGGTCCCGATCCATCTTGGCAAGGACACTGCCGCCTGAACTCCCGGATCCACGGCGCGTGGCGAGCGGTTCTGCATCGCGATTTCTGAGGTGTGAATCCACTTGTCGGGAGATGAGTGGTGGCGCGCAGGGGTGTGGGGGCGGTAGCCCCCGCTCGCGGCGTAGCCGAGGGGTGGTTGCGGCGTGTGGTCAGGCGGCGGGTTCGAGCGTG
>JBQTGT010000055.1:0-8964 GCA_052390615.1 Actinomycetota bacterium | reverse complement strand
AAATCTCGACACCGGACGCCTGCCATGCATGACCGCTCCGTCGCGTCGCCACGCGTTTCCGGCAACAAGGCCACGGTCAACCCCCGATCGATCCTGCCGAAGGCCACTTCTTCGGCAGTCACCTAGGTCTCGACGGTCACAAACGCCAGCGCCTTGGCCCACAGCGTGGCCGCGTCGTCAGAACGGTGCGCGGGGCGGTCAGGATCGTGCACGAAACCATGGTCGGCCCCTTCGACCACTTCGATCTTGCAGTCGTCGCGGTCCTTCCACGCGACGCGCAGCGCGTCTACGTCGTCGGCCGGCGTCCATGGATCAGCGCCCCCGAACAGCGCGAGCGTCGGCACCATGTCGGCCGCGACGTCGAGCGGCTGCGTGCGGTGGCCCGGTCCACGCCATGTCTCGGGTGTGCGCAGCATCCCGTAGAACGCGACGGCCGCGTCGTAACGGTCGGTCGCGGCCGCCTTGAGGGTGTAGTAGCCGCCCATGCAGAACCCGAGAATGCTGACGCGGCTGACGTCGTCCTCGACGACGAGGAGGTTGGCGGCCGCATCGAGGTCATTGAGCTGGACGTCGTCGTCGAGATCCTTGACGCGCGCGAGTCGATCCTCGACGGTCGCGCGCTGATGGTCGGGCATGTGCGAGTAGGGCTCGACCGCGCAGACCGCGAGCCCGTGGGTCGCAAGCCGGCGCGCCATGTCCGCGAACAGGGGCCGGAGTCCCATGATGTCGGGGTGCAGCACAAGCCCCGCGCGGGGCATACCGTCGGGACGGGCGTGGATCACCGAGAGGTCGGTGCCGTCGACAACAAGCGCGCGCGTCTCGACCGCGACGTCGTAGACAGGACCCTCCTTCAATGCTGCCATGCAGCGGCGAAGCTAATGCTCCGACAAAGAGTTACGCGTAGCGGTCGAGAATAGAGGTCTCCGCGACGCGGGAGAGTCCGTCCTTGATCGCACGAGCGCGGGCCTCGCCGACGCCCTCGACCTCGACGAGATCGGCGATCGACGCCCGCATGATCTTCGGCAGCTGACCGAAGCGCTCGACGACGTTTTGGGCGATCGCCTCGGGCAGCCGCGGGATCTTGCTGAGGAGTCGGAAGCCGCGTGGTTGCAGTGACGAGTCGAGGTCCATGTCGGTCGAAAGGTGCAGCAGGCTGGCGACCTCGCGCAGGTCCAGCAGTTCTTCGTCGGTCAGGTCACCGAGGCGGTTCGTGACCTGTGCGAGCACCCAATCGGAGGACTCGACGAAGTAGTCCTTGCAGACGAGCCGGCGGTCCTCTTCGACGCCGCCCGTGAGCTCTTCGAGCTGCAGCTCGACCAGGCGGCCATCGCTCCCGAGCTCCACGACATAGCCCTCGATCTCCTTGGCGATGCGCCGCACCATCTCGGCGCGCTGCAGCACGGTGGAGACGTCGCGCACCGTCACGAGGTCCTCGACCTCGAGCGCAGATAACGCACCGCTGACGCCGTCGAGGCGCGACTTGTAGCGACCGAGAATCTGCAGCGCCTGGTCGGCGCGAGCGAGCACGCGCGGGATCGGCTCCAGCGTCTTCTTGTAGCCGCGGAAATGGATGGAGACGACGCTCATCTCCTCGGACACAGTGATCACCGGCACCGCGATCTGACGGGCGACGCGCTCGGCCGTGCGATGGCGGGTGCCGGTCTCGGACGTTGGGATATCGGGATCGGGAACCAAGTGCACATTCGCCCGCGCCACACGCGAGCCGTCGGAGGCGAGGATGATCGCGCCGTCCATCTTGCACAGTTCCGACAGCCGCTGCGGTGTGAACTCGGCGTCGAACAAGAAGCCTCCGGAGCAGATGTTGAGCACGTCCGGCCCGTCCCCGATGACGATCAGCGCGCCCATCTTGGCCTGCAGGATGCGATCAATTCCCTCCCGCAGCGGCGTGCCGGGGGCAACCAATCGCAGGGCGCCGTATAACGCGTCCGATCGGGCCGAGGGCAACGGCTCCTCCGAGGAAATCGAACGATGGGCGATGCTTCGTTCGAGTCGGGCTGGGAGACCGAGGGTAGCGCGCCCCCGGGGCCCTGTCGTCCGGACTGACACGGGCGTCAGTTCGGCCGTTGGCACGCCTCAACCATCGACCAGCGCCGCCGCGGCCAGCGCGGCGCGCACGTCATCGACGCGGAGCAGGTCGAGGCCGTGCACGTCGGGCGTGGAGCGGGGAACGATCGCGCGCCGGAAGCCGAGGCGCAGCGCTTCGACCAGCCGGCGCGGCGCGTGCGCGACTTGACGCACCTCGCCGCCCAGTCCGACCTCGCCGAGCGCGACCGTGTCGGGCGGGACGGCGATGTCGGCCCGCGCGCTCGCCAGCGCGAGCAACACCGCGAGGTCGGCACCGGGCTCGACGACGCGCACGCCGCCCGCAACGCTTGCGTACACGTCGGCGGCGCCCATCGGGACGCGGGCCCGCCGCTGCAGCACGGCGAGCAGCATCGCGAGTCGACCGCTGTCGACCGAGGACGCGACCCGCCGCGGCATCGGGGCTGGGGTCTCCACAACGAGCGCCTGTACCTCGACACACAACGGACGGGCGCCTTCCATGACCGGCGCGACGACGGATCCCGCACCACCGGGGCGGCGGTCGCCAAGAAACAGCGCGCTGGGATCGGCGACGGGTTGCAAGCCGTCGGCATGCATCTCCATGAGCCCGAGCTCGTCGGTCGCGCCGAACCGATGCTTCAGCGCGCGCAGCATGCGCAGCGCGTGATGGCGATCGCCCTCGAACGACAGCACGGTGTCGACGATGTGTTCCAGCACGCGTGGGCCGGCGAGCGTTCCGTCCTTCGTGACGTGGCCGACCAGCAGCATCGAGAGGTCGCGTTCCTTGGCGAGGCGAACGAGCCTCGCGGCGGCATCGCGGACCTGTGTCACCGAGCCGGGCGATCCCGGCGCGTCCGGATCGTGCACGGTCTGGATCGAGTCGACTGCGAGGACGTGAGGACGGACGTCGTCGACATGCGCGCATACGGCGGGGATCGACGTCTCCGTCACTATCAGCAGCTCGGGCGCCAACGCGCCGAGCCGATCGGCACGCATGCGCACCTGTACCGCCGACTCTTCGGCGCTGACCAGCAGGCAACGGGCGCCATCCGCGGCGAGG
The DNA here is from genome assembly GCA_052390615.1 of Actinomycetota bacterium. Classification (GTDB taxonomy): domain Bacteria; phylum Actinomycetota; class Acidimicrobiia; order IMCC26256; family PALSA-610; genus JBQTGT01. Next base: position 5,840 of record JBQTGT010000055.1, on the reverse strand, counting down.
GCGCCCAGGGCTTGCAGGAGCAGCGTGCTCTTCCCCATTCCGGGTTCGCCGCCGAGCAAGGTCACCGAGCCCGGAACGAGGCCGCCGCCGAGCACCCGATCGAGTTCGCACACGCCGGTCGCGCGCCGAGGTGCGCCGTGGGCGTCGACCTCGGCGAGCGGCATCGGTCGGGCGAGCCTCGCACCCCCGCCGGACAGTGGCGGCGCCGGGTCTTCGCCGAACGTCCCCCATTCGCCGCAGTCGCCACAGCGGCCAACCCACTTCACCGATTCGTAGCCACACACAACGCACCGGTAGCGAACACGTGTTCGTGACATGGGTGCCACCCTAACCGGGCGGTGGGACCGCGGCCGCCATTGTCCCCAAAGGACCGAACGCGCCCGCCACCGTCTCGCCCCGTCCCCAAGGGACAGAACGCGCCCGGCACGGGCGCGTTCTGTCCCCAGAGGACATTCGGGAACCGCCCAGCGGGTCGCCGCGCACCGCCGCACCACTACCGTGCCCGGATGATCGTCTACCGTGCCCGGATGATCGTCGGATTCGACCTCGACCTGACCCTGGTCGACTCCCGCCGCGGCATCGCGGCGAGCCTGGTCGCGCTCAGCGAAGAGACCGGCGTCGCCATCGACCCCGACATTGTGGCGGCGCGGATCGGTCCGAAGCTCGAGACCGAGCTCGCGCACTGGTTCCCCGACGCGCAGGTCGCGCTCGCCGCGGCCGCGTACCGCCGCCACTACTGGGACCACTGCGTCGGCGCCGGCACGACGATACTCCCAGGCGCGCGTGCGAGCATCGCCGCCGTGCATGCCGAAGGCGGCACGGTGCTCGCGATCACGGCCAAGTCGGAACCGCTCTCGCATCGCTGCCTCGAACACGTCGACCTCCGAGTCGACCTGGTGGTTGGCCACGTGCACGGGGACGAAAAGCGCGACGCTCTCATGCAGCACGGCGTGCACGTCTACGTCGGCGACACGATCGCAGACATCGAGGCCGGCGTCGGAGCGGGTGTCGTCTCCGTCGGCGTCACCACGGGAATGCACGACGCGCGCCAACTCGAACGCGCCGGTGCCGACGTCGTCTTGACGTCACTCGCGGAGTTTCCGGCCTGGTTTTCGTCGATCACATGAGCGGCGTGCGCTCGGGTTCCGTTCGGCGCGACCGCGCGCGCTCCCGGCCCCGACGCGCGCTGATGCTCGCGGACAGGTACAGCAAGATCGCGAGGAACACGAGATTCCCCGAGATGATCATGAGCGCGAGGCGGCCCGAATCGAACTCCGAGCGCGCGGCCGCCAACGTGCGTTCCTCGCCGGGCACGAGTTCGAGCGTGTCGACCTTTCCGCCCGGGACCTCGACCGTCACCCGCAGCCGGAACGCCTCGCGTAGTTCCGCACTGAGCAGCGTATCGAGCGCGGCGACATCCAGTCCCGCGGCTTGCAGGGACACGGAGAGTTCTGGGTCGGCCTGCACGCCCGCGCTGATGGTCCGCAGGTCGGCCGCGAGCGACAGCTCGTCGCGGGAGCGCAGCAACCCGCGCTCGCGGATGATTGTGACGTCGCGCACTATCTCGGTCGGCCCAACGAGTTCCGACACAAGCTGGGCGAGCTGTGCCTCTCCGACAAACTCGCGGGTGATCCGCAGCGTCGCGCTCCCATCGTCCGCGCGCGCCCACGGGACAACCTCCCACCCCGCGGCGGCGAGATCGTCGACGACGATCGCCGTCTCGAGCGTGCGTCCGTTTCCCTGGACGCGCGCGACGGCCTCCGCGTCAAGAGTGACTCGCGCGTCGACGACACCGCTGCCATCCTCGTCCATCGCCACGCGCACGTGCGCGTCGACCCGGCACCCGGAAACGAGCAGGACGGCAGCAAGCACGGCGAAGGCGGAATGGCGCGGCACTACGGGCATCATTATGGACGGTGCGACGCGTCGATAGTCCGGAATCGGCGCGGTCGATCGACGCGTGAGCGCGGGCCTACTCGGCAGTGCCGCTGCCTGCGAGCTCGACCGGCGGGGGCTCGACGCCCTCGACCGTGCGGAACACGATCTCCTCGCCCTCCGCGTCGACGACGACCGTGTCGCCGGCGCGGTACTCCTTCCAGAGGATCTTCTCGGAGAGCGGGTCCTCGACCATGCGCTGGATCGCACGCCGCAACGGGCGCGCGCCGAGCGCGGGGTCGTACCCCTTCTTGGCGAGCAGCACCTTGGCGTCGTTCGTCAGCTCGAAGCCGAGCCCCTGCGACTGCAACTGCTCGATCAAGCGCTTCATGAGCAGGTCGACGATCTCGGTGATCTCGGCCGTGCTGAGCTCGTGGAAGACGATGACGTCGTCGATGCGGTTGAGGAACTCGGGCCGGAAGTGCCGCTTCAGCTCCTCGTGCACCTTCTCCTTCATCCTCTCGTACGTCACCGCTTCGTCGGCCTTGGTGAAACCGAGGTTCGCCTTGCGGAGGTCCGCGGTGCCGAGGTTCGACGTCATGATGATCACGGTGTTCTTGAAGTCGACCGTGCGACCCTGCGCGTCGGTCAACCGCCCGTCCTCGAGAATCTGCAGGAGCGTGTTGAACACGTCCGGGTGCGCCTTTTCGATCTCGTCGAACAGCACGACCGAGAACGGCTTGCGCCGCACGGCTTCGGTGAGCTGGCCGCCTTCGTCGTAGCCGACGTATCCCGGCGGCGAACCGACCAGCCGCGAGACCGTGTGCTTCTCCATGTACTCCGACATGTCGAGCTGGATCATCGCCGCTTCGTCACCGAACAAGAACTCGGCCAGCGTCTTGGCGGTTTCGGTCTTGCCGACACCGGACGGGCCCAAGAAGATGAACGACCCCGACGGCCGCTTCGGATCCTTGAGGCCGGCACGCGTGCGCCGAATCGCCTGCGAGACGGCCTTGATCGCGTCGTGCTGACCGACGATGCGCTTGTGGAGCTCTTCCTCCATGCGCAGCAGCTTGGCGGTCTCTTCCTCGGTGAGCTTGTAGACCGGGATGCCGGTCCACAGCGCCAGCACCTCGGCGATCGACTCCTCGTTCACCTCGTTGAACAGGTCGACGCCTTCGGCCCGCCACAGCTGCTCCTTGGCGGAGCGCTGCTCCAGCAGTTCCTTCTCGCGGTCGCGGAGCTTCGCGGCCCGCTCGAACTGCTGGGCTTCGATCGCGGCTTCCTTCTCCTTGCGGATCTTGGCGATCTCGTCTTCGAGCTCGCGGTAGTCGGGCGGCGCCTGCATGCGCCGGATCCGCAGGCGGGAACCGGCCTCGTCGATGAGGTCGATCGCCTTGTCGGGAAGATGACGGTCGGAGATGTAGCGGTCGGCGAGGTTCGCGGCCGCGACGATCGCCTGGTCGGTGATCGACACGCGGTGGTGCGCCTCGTAGCGCTCGCGCAGGCCTTTCAGGATCTCGATCGTGTGCGAAACCGACGGCTCCTCGACCTTGATCGGTTGGAACCGCCGCTCGAGCGCGGCGTCCTTCTCGAGGTGCTTGCGGTACTCGTCGAGCGTGGTGGCACCGATCGTCTGCAGCTCACCGCGCGCGAGCATCGGCTTCAGGATCGACGCGGCGTCGATCGCGCCTTCGGCCGCGCCCGCGCCGACCAGCGTGTGCAGCTCGTCGATGAACAAGATGATGTCGCCGCGCGTGCGGATCTCCTTCAGCACCTTCTTGAGGCGCTCTTCGAAATCGCCGCGGTAGCGAGACCCGGCGACCAGCGCGCCGAGGTCGAGCGTGTAGAGCTGCTTGGCGTTGAGCGTCTCGGGCACGTCGCCCTCGACGATGTTCTGCGCGAGTCCCTCGACGATCGCGGTCTTGCCAACACCCGGTTCGCCGATCAGCACCGGGTTGTTCTTGGTACGGCGGCTCAGCACCTGCATCACGCGCTCGATCTCGCGCTCGCGCCCGATGACCGGGTCGAGCTTCTTCTCCCGAGCGAGCTGGGTGAGGTTGCGTCCGAACTGGTCGAGCACGAGCGAGCCCGACGGCTGGGACTCGGGCGAGCCGCCCGGGGCACCGGCCGCCTGGCCCGCCCCTTCCTTCGTGCCCGCGTAGCCCGACAGCAACTGGATGACCTGCTGGCGAACCCGCGACAGGTCGGCGCCCAACTTCACCAAGACCTGCGCGGCGACGCCTTCGCCCTCGCGGATCAGGCCGAGCAGGATGTGCTCGGTGCCGATGTAGTTGTGGCCGAGCTGCAGCGCCTCGCGCAGCGAGAGCTCCAGCACCTTCTTGGCGCGGGGCGTGAAGGGGATGTGGCCCGACGGCGCCTGGCCGCCGTGGCCGATGATTTCTTCCACCTGGGCGCGCACGGCTTCGAGCGAGATGCCCAGCGATTCCAGAGCCTTGGCGGCGACACCCTCACCCTCGTGGATCAGGCCGAGCAGGATGTGCTCGGTCCCGATGTAGTTGTGGTTGAGGAGCCGCGCTTCCTCTTGCGCGAGGACCACGACCCGACGTGCTCGGTCCGTGAAGCGCTCGAACAATGTGAACCGCCTCTCAGGTGGATTCCCGACTTCCACCGGACTTCGCCAATCTGAGACGGCGAAGCCGGCAGATGCCGGCTGGTTGCCCATTCTATCGGCCGATGGGGCCGCTTCTTTGGCGCCCAAAGTGGGTTGACGGGCAGGTTTTCTTCGTGCGACGACCCACCGTTCGCTTATGAATTCGACGCCGTGACGGTCCCGGATGTTCCCAGCCCGTAAGATCGGCCGGGTGGGCCGTGCGGGCCGGCTCAGGAATACCCTCGCCGACGTGGGTCTCGTGGGAGACGTCGGGCTGGCGCCCCTGCCGGGCGACCTAGGACGGGTCGAGGCACGGCTGACCAACGCCGTCCAAGCGAACGACCAACTCCTCGGCGACATCGCGGGCCATCTCTTGGCGGCGGGCGGGAAGCGCCTGCGTCCGACGCTGGCTCTGTGTGCCGCCTACGCCGCGCGGGGTGGGGCCGACCACGCGTCCGACGAAGTCGTCACCGGCGCCGCGGCTGTCGAGCTTGTACACCTCGGATCGCTCTACCACGACGACGTCATCGACGAGGCCGACACCCGGCGCGGTGTGCCGAGCGTGAACGCGCGCTGGTCGAACATCGCAGCGATTCTCGCCGGCGACTATCTCCTCGCGCAGGCGTCGGCGTACGCCGCGTCGCTCGGCGCCGACGTCGCGGGCCTGCTCGCGTCGACGATCGGCGAACTCTGCCGCGGCCAGGTGCTCGAGCTACAGCACCTGTTCGACGCGGGCCGAACCGAAGAGTCGTACTACGCCGCGATCGAAGGCAAGACGGCATCGTTGATGGCGACGTCGTGTCGCGTCGGTGGCATGGTGTGCGACGTTCCCGCCGACACGCTCGACGCGCTCACGCAGTTCGGTCACCACTTGGGAATGTGCTTCCAGATCGTCGACGACGTGCTCGACATCACGCGCAGCGACGCCGAGCTCGGCAAGCCGACCGGCAACGATGTGCACGAGGGCGTATACACGCTGCCCGTCGTCTATGCCTTGCGCTCGGCGCCCGAACTGCGCGAGCTCCTCGGCCGCCAGCTCGACTGGCCCGAGGTGGCCCGGGTGGTGGCGTTGGTCGCCAGTCCGGAGGTCGTGGAGCCGGCGATGGCGGTGGCACGGACCCACGCCGCCAAGGCCAACGAAGCGCTCGGCGGCGCCGCCGGCCTCGACGCTGAGGTGTGCGCGAGCTTGCGATCGCTCGTCGACGGGCTGGTGCTGCGCTCGTTCTAGGACGCTGTTGAACAGGGCGCTTTCGTGGAGGCGTTTGGGGTCGTAGCGTTTCGCTGGGCCCGGGTTCATGACCGACCGAAGTGCCGGCGTGAGAGGCTGAGCCGGTCACCCTGGTGGCGTATG
>JBQTGT010000054.1:0-11406 GCA_052390615.1 Actinomycetota bacterium | reverse complement strand
GCGGTTGGCGGCCCGGCCGCCCCCCGGCTGGTGTGCGAGGCGCCGGCGGCCGCCGGGCGGGGGCACGGCCGCGCCGCGCGCCGGGGCGCGGGCGCCCCACCGCCCGAGTTGCCCGACGATCCGGATCGTCCGGTTGCGATCATCTTCACGTCGGGCACGACCGGCACGCCGAAGGGCGCGTGCTACTGCAACCGCCAGCTCGCGTTCATCACGGCCACTGACGTCGGCGACGCCTGGGACGGCGGCGGCCGAGCGCTCACCGGAACGTCGTTCGCCCACCTTGGGTTCATGACCAAGCTGCCCGGGGGTCTCCGCCGCGGGGGCACAACGTTCATCATGACGCGCTGGCGCGCGCACGATGCGCTCGCGCTGCTGGCGCGAGAGCGGATGGTGACGGTCGCCGGCGTTCCCACGCAGCTGGCGCTGATGCTGCGCGATCCCGAGTTCGACCACCATGACCTCGAGAGCGTGCGCTTCATCGTCGTCGGGGGCGGGCCCGTCACACCCGGTCTCGCCGAGGAGGCACGGCGACGATTCGGCGCGAAGCTCGCGACACGCTATTCGTGCACCGAGGCCGGGATCGGTCTCGGAACCGCGTTCGATGACCCTGACGAGGACGCGATCATCAGCGTCGGTCGGCCGCACGCGCGCGTCGACGTCGCCGTGCTCGACGAAGACGATTGCCCGGTTGCCCCAGGAGCGGTCGGGCAAGTGTGCCTCCGCTCACCCGCAGTGATGACCGGCTACTGGCGGGACGACGACGCGACCAAGGCCGCGTTCACCGCTGGCGGTTTCGTCCGCACCGGCGACCTTGGTTGGATCGACGATCGTGATCGGCTGCGTCTGGTTGGGCGGCGCAAGGAGATGTATGTGCGCGGCGGGTACAACGTGTACCCGGTCGAGGTGGAAGCCGTCTGCTCGACTCATCCCGACATCGCCGCGGTCGCGATCGTCCCCCGCTCCGACCCGGTCATGGGCGAAATCGGCGTGGCCGTCGTCGTCCCGCGCGCCGGCGCGCCGCCGATCACGCTCGACGCGCTGCGCGCGCACGCGGGCACCGATCTCGCGGCGTACAAGCTGCCGGACGCGATCCACCTCGTCGACGCGTTGCCGCTCACCGCCGGTGAGAAGCTCGACCGACGTGCCCTCGCAGACGAGATCGCGTAGCGACGAGGTGGAGCTCGAGTTCACTGTCGACCAGGACGAGCTGCGCGACGCGATACGCGCGGTGCTCGCCAAGGAATCACCGGTTGCGCTCGCCCGCGCCGTCTTCGAGGGAGACGTTCGCCCCGACGCGCTGTGGGCGACGTTCGTCGAGCTCGGCTGGCCGGCGCTGACGATCGCCCAAGCCCATGGCGGCATCGGTTTGGGCATGCTCGAAGCCGCGATCCTCGCGGAGGAGACGGGGCGCGTCATCGCTCCCGGCCCTCTGCTCCCGACCGTCACCCAGTTCGTGCCGGTCGTGCGCGAGTGCGCATCCCCCGCGCAGCACGCGCGCTGGCTCGGGGCGGTCGCCGCCGGTGAGCTCGCGGGAACGATCGCGATCGCCGAGGACACGGGCGAGTTCGACCCCGTCTCGGTGCAGACTCGGGTACGAGTCGACGGCGACACCGCAGTAGTCAGTGGTTCCAAGCGGTTCGTCATCGAGGGCGACGCGGTCGACGAGATCGCGGTCGTCGCACGCGACGAACGGGACGTACGCGTCGTGATCGTCCCTGCGACCGCACCCAAAGCCGATCCCGTTCATGCGCTCGACGGCAGCCGCCGGTTGGTGCACTTGGAATTCGACGACATCGAGGTCGAGTCCGACCGCGTGCTGCACGGCGATGGGGACGGCGTCGAGGCGATTCGACGCGCAGTGGAGGAAGCGACGGTGGCGATCGCGCTCGAGATCGTGGGGACGGCGCAGACCATCTTCGATTCGACGCTCGAGTATGCGAAGCAGCGGTCGCAGTTCGGCGTCTCGATCGGATCGTTCCAAGCAATCAAACACAAGTTCGCGGACATGTTCATTGCCCTCGAGCGCGCGCGGGCGACGGGCTATTTCGCCGCGCTCACCATCGCCGAGGACGACGACCGGCGCACGGCTGCCACCTCGGTTGCCAAGGCCGCGGCCGGCGACTGCCAACGGCTGCTCGCCAAGGAGGGCATCCAGATCCACGGCGGCATCGGTTACACGTGGGAGCACGACATGCACTTGTACGTGAAGCGCATGAAGTCCGCGGAGCCATTGTTCGGCACGAGCGCGTGGCACCGCGCTCGCATCGCGCAGGAGCTCGGGCTGTAGCTACGGCGTGAGAAGGATCTCGGCAAGGACGTAGAACAGCACGATCAATCCGATGCCCGTGTACATCGCGTTCTTGTGGGTCTCGTAGATCACGTTGAGCCCGCCGCTGCCGGTCCCGCTGATCTTGCCCAGCGCGTTGACCTCGAGAACGGCCAAAATCGCAATGCCGATCAGCAAGTAGATCAGCGCCTTGTCCCCCTCGAGTCCGAGGCCACTGAAGGCCGACTCGCCGTCGCTCGTCGTCGTCACGCCGTAGATGTGCTGCGCGCCGAGCATGAAGACGAGCAGTGGCAGCGAGAAGATCGTGTTCTGACGCGACGCCATCGCGCCCCGACGCGCCGCCGCGGGCGCGTCCGGGTTTGCCTCACCCCCCGCCAGCACGTTGCGGGCATTGGCGATGACGATCTGCTGGTTCGGCCAGATGATCATCCAGACGTTCGCGAACATCGTGAGTCCGAACAGGATGCCGACCAACAGCGTCACGCCGCCCGACGACGACCAGAACCCCCACGTGTCGCCCTCGGGGAAGTACTTGTCGGTGAACGAGCCGACAATGAACAACCCGAAGACGGCGGTCGCGGCCGCGGCCCAGCGAAACCACCAGAGTGCCCGCCAGGTGAGCTTGTCGAGTGCATGGTTGCGCGCGGGCGCATCGAGCTCCGCGAACGCAGGGACCTGCACGAAGTTGAAGAACCACAACAGGCCGATCCACATGACGCCGACGACCACGTGGGCGGCGCGAAAGGCCTCCGCGATGCCGTCCTGCTCGAACAAGTACATCGGTGCACCCCCAGGAACCGCGGCCGGAACGCGGCGGAACCTACCAAAGGTCGCCGGGTCCGGTCAGATGTACTCAGGGTGTTGATCAGGTCCGGTGCTACAGGTCCGGGACGCGGGCGTCGCCGGTGCTTTGCGCGAGCGGTTGGCGCAGCGGCACGACGACCGCCGAGAAGTCCGCGAACGCGATGACATTGCCGAGCTCATCGGCGACGCGGCACTCGACGACGATCAGCTGGCGGCCCGCCCGCATGACGCGCGCTTCCGCGCGCGCAAGGTTGCCCTTGGGCCGACCGAGGTAGCGGACGTGCAAGTCGGCGGTGACCAGCGTGTTCTCGCCCGGCCGGAAGGTACCCGCGCGCGCCGCGGCCGAACCCGATGCGACGTCGACGAGCGTCGCGATGGCGCCACCGTGCAGGTTGCCCGAACCGTTGAACGCGCCCGGCGCGACCGGCATCTCGGCGATCGTCACGCCCGGCTCCGACGCGACGAACCGCAATCCCAACAACTGGTGCAGGGGCGTCGAGGCGTGGGCGCGGCGCAGCTGCTCGATGATGTCGGCGGAGAAGCCGCCGTAGGCGTGCTCGACGCCCTGGTCCTCACTCATGGACCACCATCTTGACCGCTCGCGAGCCACCACGCGAAGAGCGCGGCGAGGTCGCCGTCGTCACGGGTCGCGTGGGCGAGCACACCGCTCCGCTCGTCGGTCCACCACAACGCGGCGCGCCCGTCCTCAGCCCGACACAGGTACCGCCCGGCCGCTCGGATCGGCGCGGCGACGCGCGACCACGCGCGTTCTTCGGGGAGTCCACCCGCGCACGACGCCGGACCCGTCGCCGCGACGCCGTCGTCAGCTCCGGCCACGTCTCGGTACGCGCGAGCCAGATCCTCTGGTACTCGGGTGTCGAGCACGCCGCCGGTAATCGGGCACCGACGCCGTTGTTCCGGTCCGGGGAGCGGTGCGCAACCGTCGCGCGGCGCCACCGGAACGGTCGATGACCGCGGGCCCACCGGAGCGTCGACGGTTGTCGGGCGCGCGGCATCGACACCGGAACGCAGCACCGCGACGCACGCGGCGCTCAACCCGACGAGGAACAATGCGCACGCGACCGGGCGCATGCCGCCCCGCCGCGGCGGCTCGGCGGGCGGGCGGGCGAGGACTCGGGGTGGGTCGTCCACGCGCCCCACGCTACCGCCGAGCTCCCTATTCTTCAATGTTTGACACAATCTTTCACAGACTTATATGGTTCAGCCGTGAGATGGTGGCACGAGATCGTCGATGACGGCGAGCGCCTCACGCTCGTGAGCCTGCTCGCCGTGCTCGGCGCCGTCGGCGCGTGGCACGCACTCGGCGCCGTCGCGTGCGGCGCCGCGCGCGCGTGGCCACGCGCGACAGCCCTCGCGCGCCTGTCGTCATGGGCGCCCGCGATCGTGCGGCGTACGCTCGGCGTCGCCTGGGGTGCCTCGGTCGTGCTGGGTCCCGGCCCCGCGCACGCGGACGCGCCGGCACCGGCCGCGGTGGCGCCCGACGTTCCGCCCGACGTTTCGCCCGACGTTTCGCCCGACGTTCCGCCCGACGTTCCGCCCGACGTTCCGCCCGACGTTCCGCCCGACGTTCCGCCCGATGTTCCGCCCGACGTTCCGCCCGACGTTTCGCCCGACGTTCCGCCCGACGTTCCGCCCGATGTTCCGCCCGATGTTCCGCCCGATGTTCCGCCCGATGTTCCGCCCGATGTTCCGATCGTGCGGACGCCACTCTCCGATACGGCGTCACCATCTCCGGCGCCGGTTGCCCTACCGGCCACGGCGCCCGCGCCGGCGGCGCGCACGCACGTCGTGCGCCCTGGCGACAACCTCTGGTTGATCGCGCTGATCGAGGTCGCGGGTGCCACCGGCGTCGACGTTCCCACCGCGGCGGACGTCGCGCCGTATTGGCGCCGACTCATCGACGCGAATCGGGCCATCCTGCGGTCGGGTGACCCGTCGCTGATCTTTCCGGGTGAAGTCGTCGCGCTCCCCTCCTACTGACGAATCGACCCTGATTGACCCTCACGCAAGGGTCAGGCGAGACTCGCTCGATGGGTCTGCTCGACGGGAAGGTCGCGGTGGTCACCGGCGCCGGACGCGGCATCGGTCGTGGCCACGCGCGCCTCTTGGCGGCCGAGGGAGCGCGTGTCGTCGTGAACGATCTCGGGACCGCGACCGAGGGCGACGGAACCGACAGCTCCCCCGCGCACGACGTCGTTGACGAGATCGTCGCCGCCGGCGGTACGGCAGTCGCCGACGCCGAGAACGTCGCGACGTGGGACGGTGCGAACCGAGTGTTGCAGCGGGCCGTCGACGAATTCGGCACCCTCGACATCCTCGTCAACAACGCCGGGATCCTGCGCGACGCCATGAGCTTCAACATCACCGAAGCGCAGTGGGACTCCGTGATCGCCGTGCACCTCAAGGGGCATATGGCGACGTGCCATCACGCGGTCAAGTACTGGCGTGACCGCGCCAAGCGGGGCGAGGACGTCTCGGGCCGGATCATCAACACCGGAAGTGAGTCGGGCCTGTACGGACAGGCGGGGCAGATCAACTACGCCGCCGCCAAAGCGGGCATCGTCTCGATGACCATCGTCCTCGCGCGCGAGATGAAGAAATACGGCGTGACCGTCAATGTCATCTGCCCGCGCGCTCGCACCCGCATGACCGAAACCGTGACCGGCGCCGCCGATTTCATGAGTGGATCGGAGTGGGATCCCGATCAGATCGCGCCGCTCGTGGCGTTTCTTGCTACTGACGACGCGGCTGATGTGTCGGGCCAAGTGTTCGTCGTGTGGGGAACCCGCGTGCACGTGATGGACGGCTTCACGCTCGCGACAACGCTCGACCGGGGCGAGGGCCGATTCACGCCGCAAGAGTTGATCGATCGGAAGGACGAGCTGTTCGCGGGCCGTTCGTCGAAGGTCCCGAAGATGGGATTCGGGTTCTGACGTGGCGGCGGATGCGCCCGTCGCCGACGATGCGCCGGGCGGCGCGCTGCTCGTCGACCAACTCCGGTTCATGGCCCGCCGCTGGCCGCATGCCGTCGCGTACCGCGACCTCGACGCGGCGGCCGAGATCACGTTCTCCGAGTGGGACACCCGTTCGAATCGGGCCGCTCGCTGGTTGATGGCGCAGCGCGTCGCGAAGGGTGACCGGGTCGCGATCTACATGGACAGCGACCATTGCCTGTCGTGGATCGTTGCCTACGCCGCGATCCACAAGGCCGCGGCCGTCATGGTGCCGGTGAACACGCGCCTGGTATTCGACGAGGTGCGCACGATCCTTCGTCACTCCGAACCCGCGGTGATCGTCGCCAATCAGCGGCTCCTCGCTGATGCGGTGCGGGTCCAGCGCGAGCTCGGCACTCGCGCCGTGCTCGCGGTCGGCGGTGCAGATGTCGCGCACGACTGGTCCGAAATCGACGAACACGATGCCGCGCCCATTCAGGTGCCGCTCGACGCCGATGACATGGCCGACATCATGTACACCTCGGGCACGACGGGACTGCCGAAAGGCGTGCTCGTTCGCCACCGCAGTGTTGCGATGATGCCGAACGGTATGCCGAACTGGTCGGGTACCGGCTGGCTGCACGGCGCACCGCTGTTCACGTTCGCGGGCATGAGCTTCATCTATAACCCGATGAAGGTGGGTCTCGCCGGTCTCTACATGCCGAAGTTCGACGTCGACCATTGGTTCGACGTCGTCGAACGCGACCGACCGGCAATGATCTTCATGGTTCCCGCGATGGCCGAGCTCGTCACCGCGCACCCGCGCTTCGAGTCGGCCGACCTCACGTCACCGTTCGCGGTGTCGATCGGCTCCGCGCCGCTCGCGCCGGCAACATTGAAGCGTTTGCAGGACCGGATGCCGTACGCGTCGGTCGCGAACTCCTACGGGCTCACGGAGGCGGGACCGGCCTACATCGTGATGCCAAAGGAAGACCTCGCCCGCAAGCCCGGATCCGTCGGCAAACCGATGGCGCCGATGGAAATCAACGTCGTCGATCCCGCCACCGACACGGTGATGCCGGCGAACGAGGTGGGCGAACTCCTCGTGCGGCTCCCGGGCAAGCGACGCGAGTACTACAGGGACGACAGCGCCACCGCCGCGACGTGGACCGACGACGGCTGGCTCCGGACCGGCGACCTCGCGTATCTGGACGACGAGGGCTTCGTCTACATCGCGGGCCGCATCAAGGACATGATCATCCGCGGCGGCAACAACGTGTACGCCACCGATGTCGAAGCGGTGCTGCTCGAGCATCCGGACGTCCGAGAAGCCGCGGTCGTCGGTTTTCCGCACCCCGTGCTTGGCGAAGACATCGGCGCGTTCGTGGTTCCTCGGACGAACACGGACTGCTCGCCCGAAGCGCTGATTGCGTTTTGTGCCGACCGGTTGGCCGACTACAAGCGACCCCGTGCCGTGTGGGTTGTCGCCGAGCTGCCCCGCAATGCCACCGGGAAAGTGACGAAACACAAGCTGCGGGAACGGGCGGCGGCCGCCGACCAGTGACGACGTGACGGGGGTCACACCGGCTCCGAGAGCTTCGTCACCACGGACCGTTCCGGCTTCATCCGACGTACGACCGCAGCCGACACTGCCAGCATGGGTCGTACACGCGACACTGTGGCTCCCACGAAGACGCAGACCGACGACAATGCAGTCGAGGTCGCGTCGACGGTGGCCCAACGCCGCCGGTTCCTTCGGGTTCCGTTGTGCGGCCCGGTCCAACTGGTCGCCGAGACCGCTGACGGCGGCTTTCGCTACTACGGGCACGTGCTCGACGTCTCGGCCGGTGGCTGTGCGCTACAACTCGGCGTGCGCCTCGACGACGGCACCCCGGTTGCGCTCGACCTCGAGCTGCGAGGGTGCCGGATGCGAGTACTCGGCCACGTCAAGAACGTGCGCACGCGGCCGCGCGGTTGGCGTACGGGGATCGAGTTCGATCACCTCTCGCCCGCACGACAAGCGACCCTCGCGACGCTGGTGAACGACATCCACCACGGACGCGCACTCGTTCTCTAGGACCTACAGCTCGCAGTTCGCGAGGGTGCCGACGCCCTTTTCGACCGCACATCTGTCGACCTGCGTGCCACCGTCGATGACGTCGAAGCCCGCATCGCCGAAGATCGCGTCCTCGCCCGCCTCGCACGATGACGACAAGGTACGCGGCCAGCCCGAAGCGGCGCGCGTTGCCGGCAGCCTGGTCCCGTTCACTAGCGAGGTCGTCGAGCTCGGCGAGCAAGCCGACGCGCTCGACGACTAGGTTTTTCCTGTGGCATTGACCGAGTTGAAGGGGCGACCGCTCGGCACGCAGCGGGTCGCGATCGAGCGGGGTCCGGTGAAGATCTTCGCGCAGGCGTTGCTCGATGACGACGCCGTGTACGTGAGCGACGACGCGCCGGTGCCGCCGACGTTCCCATTCGTGATGCCCTACTGGGGTTCGATGGGTCAGGGCGGCGCCGCGGGGCTCCCGATCGAGAACCTGCGCGGCAAAGGCCGAGCGATCCTCCACGGCGAGCAGGAGTTCGTGTTTCACGGCGGTCGGTGGCCGCACGTCGGCGATGTCCTCGTGGGCGACGGCGTGATCGCCGACGTCTACGAGAAGAATCGTTCCGACGGCGGCAAGCTCGAGTTCTACGTCACCGAGACGACGTGGAAGCACGAGGATACCGGCGCGCCCATCGTGATGGCTAAGTTCACCTTGACGATCGTGTGCAAGCCCGGCGCGGACGAACCCAGGCCTGTCTGACGCTCGTGACCGCCTCTGTTGTCGAGCTGGCCGACCGCGCCGAGATCCTCGACGTGATCCACCGGTACGCGTGGGCGCTCGACACGCGCGACTGGGACTCGCTCGATACATGCTTCACCGCCGACGCGTTCCTCGACTATTCCTCGAACCCGGCCGGGCGCGCCGGCGCCTATCCCGAGATCCGTGCGTGGCTGGAGAAGAACCTCGCCGCGTTTGTCGTCATGCAGCACCTGATGGCGAACACCGAGATCACGCTCGATGGAGACCGCGCGGCCGCCCGCACCATGTTGGTGAATCCAATGGGCGCGCGGACACGAGAGGGCCCGCCGCACTTCTTCGCGATCGGCGGCCGCTACGACGACGACCTCGTGCGCACCGACGCAGGGTGGCGCATCACCCGCCGCGTCGAGACCTTGCTGTGGTTCCAGGGTTCGCTGCCGTCCGAGCTACTGACGGAGTAGCGAGTCGCGGCGGCCCGCCGGAGGGCGACGCGACGTCGCTCATCCTGTCCGCAACAGGAACGAAACGTTGTCGTGGAAGAACCCGGGTGCGTCCTCCGGGCGTAGGGGCTCGAAGCCACCCGTGTAGTCGGTCATGGGCGTCGCGGTGCCTTCCGAGTGCGGGTAGTCGGAGCAGCACATGTACAAGTCGCCGGTCTGACCGATGAGTCGACCGGGCAGCTCGTACGAGAAGGACGACACGCGGATCTGACGGCGGAAGTACTCGCTCGGCTGTAGCGAGAGTGGCGTCAGCGGCCGCCCGTTCAGACGTGTCGTGAAGTCGGTGCCGCCGTCGAGCATCAACAAATACATCGGCACCCAGATCGCGGACAGTTCCACCACGCCGATTCGCAAGTCGGGAAACCGGTCGAGCGTGCCATTGAGAATGAGGTCAGTGCAGGCCAGCGCCGCCGCGGTCCACAGAAAGATCGACTCCAGTGGCGGCACGAACGTGTCGTCGGGCTCGGTGTACCACGCGTCGTCGAACACCCGCCGCTGGTTCGCGACGTGAAACGTCGGCGTGATGCCGCGCTCGACGAACGCCTGCCACAGGCGATCGTGGTCAGGGTGCGAAAGGGGGCGACCGTCGACAACTGCCGGTGCGACCATCGCCATTCGGACTCCGTCGCGTGCGAGTCGATCGAGCTCGGCGATCAGCCAATCTGGTGCGCGCAGCGTGACGTGGGCAACCGGGTGCACGCGGCCCTTGCCGTCATGCGCAACGGACCCGCACCACCGGTTCCACGCAGTCATGTTGGCCGTGAGCGCGCCCAGGTCGGGGTCGAGCGTGCGCTCCCAGAGCAGGCCGAAGTTGGGGAACACGACCGCCGCGTCGACCCCCATCGCAGCGAGCCGGTCCGCGCGCGCGGCCGCGTTCCAGTAGTCGGCGGGAAGATCGTCGTCGTAGCGCGACTCGGGCGGCCGGCCCGCGCGGATGCGCTCGCGCCACTCGCCGAGCTTGCTCGTCTGGCCGGGAAACTGCACGTCGACGGGCTGGAGCCGCCGGCCGCGCCACGTCAGCCACGGATAGCCGAGTTCGTCGTCCTCGATGCGCAGCGCGTCGGCACGGCGGTCGGGGTCGATGTGGTCGAGCCAGGTCGTGCGGGTCTCGTAGAGGTGCTGGTCGCTGTCGATCACCGGAGCCACGCCGCCATGTTCCCCTACCCTGACGCCGGTGTCATCCCCGGTTCCTGACTTCGATCGTCATGCGGATGCCTACCGACGGCGGATTCGCTGCACGGCACGCGAACCGGGGCTCGTCGTGGCCGAGCTCGAGGACGACTTTCACTACTTCGTCGTCACGCTCCGGCACGACCACACCCATGTCGTGGCGGTCGACGCCACCTCGCACCGGTGGCCGTGGACCACCTGCCCCGACGCCGCGGAACCTTTGCGGGCACTCGCGGGCATGCCGCTGTCGCGTCGGTTCACCGCAGCCGGCCAGTGGACCGATCCGAAGCAGAACTGCACACACCAGTTCGATGCCGCGTGCCACGCGATCACGCACGCGGCATGGGGCCGCGAGCAGCGCGTGTACGACGTCGAGGTGCCGATCCGAGACACCGCGACCGGCGCGACCTGGGTGCGGCTGTGGGTCGACGGTGCGCTTCGCATCCAGTGGCGGCTGCGGTGGGAAGGCATCGTCGACCCCACACCCACGTTCGTCGCAGCGCCGTGGCGCGGCGGGTTCATGCGCTGGGCCGACGAGACGTTGCCCGAGGACGACGCCGAATGCGCCATCGTGGCGCGCCGCGCGTCCGACATCGGCATGGGACGCGGCATGGACCTCGACGGTGTACCGGTCGCGAACCAACTCCCGGCCAGCATGGGCGGCATCTGTCACACGATGCAGCCCGGAACCGTCGACGTCGCGTTGCGCCACGTCGGGTCGATCCGCGATTTCTCCGCGTCGCCCGAACGGCTGCTCCCTTAGCCCCGATCATTCATGTGGTTCTGTGAGGTGACGGTCGCGCGTCCGCGAAAACGCCCTCCTGGCAAGGGAAGCTGTGCTTGTCGAAGGCAACAGGATTCCCGAGCAGGAGGGCACTTCGGAGGTG
>JBQTGT010000053.1:0-1642 GCA_052390615.1 Actinomycetota bacterium | reverse complement strand
GCACCCCGGTCACGTTGGGCACGCCACGCGGTGATCAGCGAGCTGTACAAGCCCTCGCGTCGCAGCAACGCACCCTTTCCAGCCTTGTCGAGCGTCTCGTACTCGGCGAGGACCCGCGCCTTGTACTTCGCCGAGTACCGGCGCGGGCCACGAGCCCGCTCCGGGACCTCGGGCTCCGGAACCGTCATGTCGTTCATCGCGTCAGCATCGACGCGCGCGGTCAACGAATCGGTGATGGTCGTCCTCATCGGGGAGTGTCCTTCCCCGCCCTCTCAGCTCAATGAAACAGCAGTCCGACCTGCCTCACACGAGGTTGACACAGAGGGCGCCGAGCACCGCGACGGCGCGGGTGCGGGAGCTCTCGCGTGGGAGTCGCCGCAAGACCGACGTGATCGACGCGGCGGCCGCTGCGTGTGTCGCGGCGTTGCAGGGCGACGCAACCGTGGTGGTGGCCGAGGATCAAACGACGGCGTTCGCGTTGCTCGAGGAGCGCCGCGCGAACCTTGCCGCTCAACGGGTTCGCGCCGCCAACCAGCTCCACGCGGTGCTGCGCGATCTCGTTCCCGGTGGCGCCGCGTTGGCGATCACGGCGAAGGCGGCATCGACGATCCTGCGCTCGGTCGCCGATCACGTAAGGCCCACACGTCGGCCTGGCCCGTGCGCTTCGTGAGCCCGACCCCACCGGGCAACCCGAAGCTCCGTTCGAGGACGGCGCCGGTCGCGTCTTGGACGAGGTCGGGGCTGTCGCCGCCGCCGGTGAAACCCGTAGCGTTCGACGACGGTGCCGCCGATGCTGCGGGCCACGATGCGGTCGGTGGCGTCGCGCAGGTAGCGGATCTCGGGGACGGCCCACCCGATCGCACCCTCGATCAGTTTCCAGCCGGTCGCGTTGCGGCGGGTTGTCGTCGTGGTGTTGAGTGGGAGCCCGACCCGCCGCGCGGGGGCGGTGACACCGACCATCGTCGTTCCGGTCTCGTAGCCGAACAGCACCGCCCGGGCCGGGTTCGTGGTCTGGGTCGCGGCCACGATCCCAGAGGGTGCGGGTTTGGCCCACGACATCTGCATCCCCGAGGTCGCGGTGCCGGACAGGTCGACCGATCGCGCCGGGTGGCAGGGGCGGCTCGCGGAACACCCGCGTGGGCGCGACCGCGAGGTGTGATGTGCGGGTGATGACGGCCGAGGGAGCGTCGCCGGCGCCGTGCTGTGACGTTCTGTGGCCGGCTGGGCGCTCCCCGCGAACTGTTCACCTGACCAATGTTTCCGGGTCGACGCTCGCCACATGATGAGCCCAGTCGCCAACGAGAGCGGCAAGACCAAGTGGGAGATCACCATGAAGAACATCACCGTCCGCCTCACCGTCCTCGCCACCAGCCTCGCAGCGGTCCTCCTCGCCGGCGGCGCCCAGTTCAAGCCCCGGTAGTCGTCGGGTGACCGGAGCCACACCCGCTGCGGTGTGGTTCCGGTCACGTTCTGAGGTTTGTGCTCGGGGTGGCGCGGCTTCCGTGTCGATCCGTGGGGAATGGATCGCACGGAGGCCGTCGCGCGTCGTTACGGCGGGCTCGTCGCGTA
The DNA here is from genome assembly GCA_052390615.1 of Actinomycetota bacterium. Lineage (GTDB taxonomy): Bacteria > Actinomycetota > Acidimicrobiia > IMCC26256 > PALSA-610 > JBQTGT01. The sequence continues at coordinate 73 of JBQTGT010000053.1, read as the reverse complement.
CGAGTGGCTGCTCGCCGGGCTCGGCGTCGCCGCTGTCGGCGTGGCGGCGGTATTGGGCGCCGTGGAGTCGTTT
>JBQTGT010000052.1:0-126840 GCA_052390615.1 Actinomycetota bacterium | reverse complement strand
CGCGGCCGGCGCGGTCCCCAACGTGCCGCGGTCGCGGTCGGCCACTCGATCCTCGTGATCTGCTGGCACCTGCTCAGCACCGCCGAGCCCTACAACGACCTCGGCAACGACTACTTCGACAAGCGCCGCAACAGCCCCGCCCGCCAACGCCGACTCGTCGCGCAACTCGAAGCCATGGGCCACAAAGTCACGCTCGAACCCGCCGCGGCTTAACACCGAGGGGATTCACATCTCAGGGCCCGGTAGTACTCAGCGATTTCCCCACGCTCTTCCCCCAACTTTGGTCGTCTCGCCACCGCATGCGGGTCAAATGCTCTCGGAGCCTCGTTTGACCGCGCACCAACACGGCGTCCTCAGTCGCTCACGACTGTTCGAACGCGGCACACGGCCCGGGCGTGTGGACACCACGGCAAGCTCGCTCGTGTCGCTCTGCCGTAGGCTGCGGACCGTTCGCGACGGTCGACGAGATCAGCGCGCCCGATCTCCCGCCGGCGTCGCGTTAGGTGCGGACCTTCGGCGAGTAGTCGTCGAGAACGGGCGACGGTTCCTTACGTCTGCGGCTTCTTGGCCCGGCTCGGGCTCACGCGCGCGGGTTCGTCCGGCATCTTCGGATAGACCGGCGGCCACGGTGCGTCGGTGAGTCCCGCGGCGCGGTCCCGTTCGTGCAACTCGAGGAACGGTTCGAGCGACTGAAGAGCGTCTCCGCTTGCGGCCCACGGATCCCCGTGCGCGGCGACGCGCGTCGGGACAGTCGACAGTGTCCACCCTTCGGGTTCGATCGTGTCGAGCTCGTCCCACTCGAACGGCGTCGACACCTGGCCACCCGGCCGACCGCGCACCGACCACGCGCCGAACACGGTCTTGTGCGGCGCGTTCTGATTGAAGTCGACGAACACGCGCTCGCCCCGTTGTTCCTTCCACCATCCGTCGGTGATGAGATCGGGTCGGCGGCGCGCGAGCTCACGCGCGACCGCGAGCGCGGCCGACCGCACCTGGTAGGAGTCCCATCGCGGCTCTAGGCGGACATATACGTGGATGCCGCGGTTGCCGGTCGTCTTCGGGTAGCCGGCGACGCCGAGCTCGTCGAGGAGCGCGCGTACCTCACGCGCGGTTTCTCGTGCTTCGTCGAAGCCGACGCCCGGTTGGGGTCCAGATCGAGACGAAGCTCGTCGGCATGCTCCGGGTCGGCCGCACGCGACGGCCACACGTGGAAGCCGAGGCAGCCGAGGTTGACGGCCCACACGACGTGCGCGAGGTCGGCGACGACGAGCGCGCGTGACGTCGTCCCGTTGGGCGTGGCGACGATCGTCGTCTCCAGCCACTCCGGTGCCTTCTCGCCGACGCGCTTTTGGAAGAACGACGAACCGGTCGCGCCATTGGGATAGCGCTGGAGCAACACCGGTCGGCCGCGCATCGCCCGCATCGCGGCATCGCCGATCGCGCGGTAGTACTCGACCAGGTCGAGCTTCGTCTCGCCGCGATCCGGGAAGAAGACCTTCTGCGGGCTCGACACTTTTACCTCGCGACCGTCGATCTCGATCGTCGTGTCGCGCGCGGCCACGCGTTTGACGCTATCCGGCGACCCTATCGGGCGCGCACCGGAGGGGGAGACGTCGGCAGCCCGAACGCGGCCAACCAGATCACGGGAGCCGGACGGAATCGGACGACCGGCCGTCGCACCGCGAGCGGAACTGGCGCCGGCGCGCTCACGACTCGGGCCGCCCACCCGATCGACGGGTCAGCGTCGACAGCACGCCCGAGAGCCCGGACGCGATCAGCAACACCGGCGGCAGCCACATGACCTCGGCGTCCCACGTGTCGGTCGCGTCGAGCAGGAATCCGACGGCCAGCGCGAGAAACACGAGGCCGGCGCTCAGTGCGAACAGGTCCAGACGGTGGCGGTTCATCGGGCGACCTCGTCGTCGTCGTTGGTGACGACCGTCTCGACGTCCTCGTCCGCGTAGCGCACGACCTCGATTCCGCCGAACCCGACCTCGAGATCGAGGACCAGCGTCGCGCCACCGGGCTCGGTGACGACCCGATCGTCATCGACGTCCCAGCCTTCGGCTTCGCGGCCGAACAGCTTCACGACCCCGGCGCCGGAGTGCGCGTCAACCCGCACGCTGACGTCGTCGGGGAGCTGCACCTGGAGCTCGCCCATGCCGACCGATGCTTCGACCGTGCGCGTCCCTTCTCGGAACGGGACGTCGCGCAGGTCGACCGTCATCTGTCCCATTGCGAGCCGGTATTCGTCGCGCACGTCGGCGACAGTGGTCGGCCGGTAGAGGCGATCGCCGATGCCGCCTTCGAGCGGGACGTCGATCACGGCGAGGACCGAGAGCTTGATCGTCAACAGGATGCCGAGAAGCACGAGCCCGCGCGCGCGCCCGTACCACGCGGAAACGACGAGCGCGACGCCGACGACAGCGAGCGCGACGGCGGCGGCCGCCTGCAGGTCGATCTCGGCGATGTCGAGCACTTCGACGAGTGCGGCGATGCCGGCGCCGACGAGGAGCACGCTGATCACGAGCGGTCCGAGGAACGGCTTGGGTCGGTTGCGGCGGCGCCGGTGCCAGTCGTCGTGCCACTGGCTGTTCCACCCGCCGTGATGCCACGGCGGGCCTCCCCACCGCCGGCGCGCACACGGCCCGCCGGGCCAGTCCTCGGTCTGGGTCCACGCGCTCGTCGTCGTCTCTGCGGTCGCGGCCGTGGACGGGTCGTGTGTGTCGTCGCCCGGTTGCGCCTCCGTATCGGTCTCGGTGTCGGCTGCTGCCACATCCGCGGCGAGGGGCTCCCACGGCGACGGACGAGGCTCGCCACCGTCTAGTTCGTTGTCGGAGCCGTCGTCGCGCGCGCGGAACAACAGCACTGCGACCCCACCCGCAACGAGCGCGAGCGGCCAGCCGATATTGAAGAAGTGGGGCCGGTTCGGGAGCAACATCGACGCGAGCCACAACACGCCGACGCCGAGCAACAGCAGCGCGACCAACGCGCCGCGATCGCGATCGTCGTCGTGATCCCAACCGTCGTCGGCAGAGGGGACGACGATCCACGCGACCAGATAGGCGGGTGCACCGACGCCGAAGATCGCGGCGACGACCCATGCCAGGCGCACAACGGTCGGGTCCCACCCGTACGTCTCGGCCATTCCGCCGGCGACACCGCCGAGCATCCGGTCGCGGCGGCTGCGGCGCAACCGGCGCAGCGATCGTGTGAAGTCGGCGCCCGGCGGCGCCGACGGCGGGGGAGCGGGAGGGACGGGAGGAGACGGTGGACCGGACATGTACGCATCGTGGCGGACGCGGCCCGCCGCGACCATCGGGAATGACCCTTAGGGCGCCGCGGACCAGCGCGCGACCGGGGCGCGACAATGGTGCATGCCGCCGAGCCGGACCGCGTCCAAGCGTTTGACGCGACGCGACGACGGGCGCATCGGCGCCGGCGTCGCCGCCGGTCTCGGCGCGTACCTCGGCATCGATGCGAACCTCGTTCGGCTCGCGTTCGTCGTGCTCACGCTCGCGGGTGGGCTCGGGGTCATCGCGTATATCGCCGCGTGGCTGTTGATGGACGAACCACGCGCCGATCCGACGCCGCCGCGTTCGGAACCCGATCTTGTGCAAGCGGGTGCGCTCGCCGTGGTCGTGCTCGGCCTGCTGTTGCTCGCGCGTTCGAGTGGCGTCTGGCTCGGCGACGCGATCGTCTGGCCACTCGTGATCGCCGCGTTCGGCTTCGGCTTGCTCTGGATGCGGCCGGTCTCGCCGGACGAGCGTCCCCCGCTCCCGCCGTGGCCCTTTCTCGAACGACTCCCTCCCGCCGCGGCCGAGGCGATCACCGTCGTCATCGGGACGCGCCGCGGTGCGATCGCACGCGTCGGCGCGGGTGCGGCACTGGTCGGCGTCGGCATCGTCGTGTTGTTGGCGAGTGTCGAGTCGTGGTCGGCTTTGCGAACGGGCTTGCTCGCGAGCGCGGTGATGCTGGTCGGTTTGGGTTTGGTGCTCGGGCCCGGTCTGTTGCGGTTGACGGGCGCGCTGGCGCGGGAGCGCCGAGATCGGATACGCGCCGACGAGCGGGCCGAGGTCGCGGCCCATCTGCACGATTCGGTGCTGCAGACGCTGGCGCTCGTGCAGCGCCGGGCCGACGATCCGCGCGAGGTCGTTCGCCTCGCACGGTTTCAAGAGCGCGAGCTGCGGAGCTGGCTGCTCACGGGGTCGACGGGGAGCACACACGGCGCGTCGAACGGCGCGGAGCAGTCGCTCGGCGAAGCGCTCGAACGGCTGGCGGCGGAAGTCGAGACCGAGTACGGCGTGCCGGTCGAGTTGGTGCGGGTTCGAGACTGCCCACTGGAAGGATTGGAGCCGCTGCTGCTCGCGAGCCGCGAAGGCATGCTGAACGCCGCGCGCCATTCCGGCGCGGACCGGGTATCCGTGTACGTCGAGGTGCGCGACGATCAGGCGCTCGTGTGGGTGCGTGATCGCGGCCGCGGGTTCGATCCTGCGACCGTCCCGCCGGATCGGGGTGGGATCGCGGGGTCGATCGTCGGCCGCATGACCCGCAACGGCGGCCGGGCCACGGTGCACAGTCAACCCGGCACGGGTTGCGAGCTCGAGCTCTCATTGCCGAGGAAGGTCCGAGACAATGGCGAACACTGACCCGGCGGCGCGCGTGTTCCTGGTCGACGATCACCACCTGTTCCTTTCCGGAGTGCGCGCCGAGCTGGGCGACGCCGTCGACGTCGTGGGCTCCGCGTCGGAAGTCGGCGCCGCGATCGAGATGATCCGGGAGCGTGCGCCCGATGTCGTGCTCGTCGACGTGCACATGCCCGACGGCGGCGGGGCGCGCGTCATCCGCGACGTGTTGCAGACCAACCCGGACGTGCGGTTCCTCGCGATCTCAGTCAGCGACGCGCCCGAGGACGTGATCAGCACGATCCGCGCCGGCGCGCGCGGCTACGTCACGAAGACGATCGCGCCTGCCGACCTGACCGACGCGATCGCACGCGTCGCCAGCGGCGACGCGGTGTTTTCGCCGCGCCTCGCCGGGTTCGTGCTCGACGCGTTCGCAACTGTCGCGCCGCCCGCGTCCGATCCGGAGCTCGACCAGCTCACCAGCCGAGAACAGGAGGTGTTGCGACTGATCGCGCGCGGCTACACGTACAAGGAGATCGCGCGCGACCTCGAGATCTCGGCCAAGACCGTCGAGACGCATGTCTCGTCGGTGCTGCGCAAGTTGCAGCTCTCGACCCGGCATCAGCTCGCGCGCTGGGCCACCGACCGCCGACTCGTGTGAACGGGCCAGCGTCCGCCGTCGACATTCGCGGAGCTTTCGGACCTCCTTAGGTCATCCCTTGCGCCTCCGTGCGAAATCGAAATCACTCCGGACACGCGTCTCGCTGATGACCTCGCGCTCGACTCGTTGAGTCTCTTTGCACTTGTGGTCATCATCGAGGACATGTTGGGCGAGCAAGTGCCAGACGATCTCGTCCCTGCTCTCGTGACCGTTGGTGATGTCTGGCATCACCTCGACACGCGTGGTGGTGACACGCGCTCCTGAGGCGTGGGCTCCGGACGGAGCGCATGTGCAAGACTGCCGAGCCAGCGCCGGCAGCGGCCAGAATCGAGCCTCGGGCGTCCAAACCGGAGGATTCGGGCGGGTGCTCGGGCGGGCCGAGTTGCGATAGCATCCGCTGCTGTTCTTATCCGATCGTCTCGCCCGGGTGCTGTCCGGGCTGAACGTGGGCCCCGGCCCACGTTTTTTTCTGCCGAGGCCAGATTGAGGAAAGGGGTATCGCATGAGTGACAACGTCGCCCACGTCGTCCGCTCTGCGGTCGCACCCGTCCTCGCCGGCCTCGGGTGCACGTGCTACGACGTCGAGATCACCGGCCGCGGCGCCGGTCGTACCGTCCGAGTCCTCGTCGATCGCGACGGCGGCGTCGACCTCGAGACGATCACCGCAGTCACCCAGGCGGTGTCGCCCGTGCTCGACGACACGCCCGCGCTCGGCACCGGTCCGTACCTCCTCGAGGTGAGCAGCCCGGGGATCGAGCGTCCGCTGCGCACGCCCGACCACTACCGCGGCGCGATTGGCGCGGAGGTGAGCGTGAGGTACCACACCGCCGAGGGTCCCCGCCGAGTGCGCGGCGTCCTCGCCGACGCCGGCGACACGCACTGTGTCGTCGCGGTCGACGGCGCACGCGAGGAGATCAGCTACACGAACGTGACGCAGGCCCGCACTGTCTTCGAGTGGGGTCCGCAGCCGCGTCCCGGCCCGTCCCGGCCGCGCGCGAAGGAGAGGACATGAAGAATCCCGAGATGCTCGAAGCCCTGACGGCCCTAGCGGTCGAGAAGGGCATCTCGGAGGAGATCATGCTGGAGGCGTTGGCGAACGCGCTCGTCACCGCGTATAAGCGGATGCCCGACGCCGCCGAGGAAGCGCTGGTCGAGATCGACGTCGAGACCGGCGAGATCCGCGTGATCGCGCAAGAGATCGACGAGGAAGGCGAAGTCACCCGCGAGTGGGATGACACCCCCGCCGACTTCGGTCGCATCGCCGCGCAGACCGCCAAGCAGGTCATCCTCCAGCGCATTCGCGAAGCCGAGCGCGAGATGAAGTACGAGGAGTACGCCGGTCGCGAGGGCGACATCGTCACGGGCATCATCCAACAGACCGACGCCCGCTACACACTGCTCGATCTGGGCCGGGTCGAGGCGCTGTTGCCGCAAGCGGAGCAGGTCCCTGGCGACCGCTACGACCACGGTTCCCGGATGAAGGCGTACATAGTCGAGGTGCGCAAGACCGCCAAGGGTCCGCAGATCGTCGTTTCCCGCACGCATCCCGGCCTCGTGAAGGAGCTGTTCAAGCTCGAGGTGCCGGAGCTCGTCGACGGCGTCGTCGAGATCAAGGCGGTCGCGCGCGAGCCCGGGCACCGCACCAAGCTCGCGGTCGCGTCCAACGACGGCAACGTCGACCCCGTCGGCGCCTGCGTCGGCGCGCGCGGCATGCGCGTCCGCCAGGTCGTGAACGAGCTGCGCGGCGAGAAGGTCGACATCGTTCCGTTCAGCGACGACTCGCACGAGTTCGTCATGCGCGCGCTCGCGCCCGCGAAAGTGCGCGAGGTGCGCATCCACGAGGACACCGGCATTGCCGAGGTCATAGTCCCGGACTTCCAGCTGTCGCTCGCGATCGGCAAAGAAGGGCAGAACGCGCGCCTGGCGGCGCGCCTCACGGGCTGGCGCGTCGACATCAAGAGCGAAACGCAGCTCGCCGAAGAGGAAAGCGGCGAGGGCTACGCCGAGGGCGAATGGCTCGAACGCGCGGACGGCACGCTGATGTGGCAACCGGCCGAAGGCGGCGAGGCAATCTCGGCCGCCGAAGCCGGGTACGGCACGCTCCTCGATCCCGGCGGCACCGACACCGGCGCGCCACCGCTGCCGGCGCCACCGGCGGCGGAAGAAACCGCGGTGCCCCTCGACGCCGACCCCGCGGCGGTCGTGGCCGGCGAGCGCGCGGCCGACACGGATCTGGAAGCAGTCGAGGCCGACGTGCGCGCGGCCGCAGAAGAGGAGATTGAGGAGGCCGCGGGCGCCCCCGCGGGAGACGAATCCTGAGCGGGTCGGTCCGCACCTGCGTCGGGTGCCGCCGGGCCGAGGTTCCGACCTCGGGCTGGTCGCGGATCGCCGCCGGGCCCGACGGTGGCATCGCCACCGGCCGGAAGGCGCCGGGCCGGGGGGCGTGGGTGTGCTCAGCGGGGTGCTTCGAGACCGCCGCCGCGCGGGGGCGCCTCGGTCGAGCACTGCGCCGAACGGTCACGAACACCCAGGTCGCGGCGCTGCGCGCGACACTGTTTCTCGGCAATGACGAAATGAAGGACTGAGGTTGGCCACCAAGAAGATCCGGGTCTACGAGCTCGCACGAGAGCTGGGCGTCGACAACCACCTTGTCGTGGACCTGGCCAACGAGCTGAAGATCGGCGTCAAGAGCCACTCGTCGAGCATCGACGAGCCCTCCGCCGATCGCGTCCGCCGGCTCGCCGACTCTCGCGGGCTCAAGCAGGTCGCCGCCCCCGAACCCGAACCCGCGCCCGTTCCGGAACCTGAGCCCGCGCCGGTACCCGAGCCGCCGCCGGTCGCGCTCACCCCGGCCGCGCCCGAGCCGGTACCCGCACCGATCGAGGAATCCAAGCCGGCGGTCGTGCGCAGCGCGCACCGCGTCGTGCGATCCACCGCCCCGCCGCCCGTGCGGCCCGAACCCGAGTTCCGCGCGCCCGACGCGCGACCGGTTCGGCCGGTAACCGACAGCGAGCGGCCGGCCGCGGCCGCGGCGGGGCCGGTCACCGACCGCCCCACTCCGGCGGTCCCGGGACAGCGGACGCCGGCCCCCCGTCCGATCAGTCACACCGGCAAGCCCGTTCCGCCGCCGCCCGGCCAACGGATGCCGCCGCCCCCACCCGGCCGCGCCCCGACCGGCGGCGGCCCGGGCGGCCCGGGCGGTCCGCGCGGTGGTGGCGGGGGTGCGCCGCGACCGGGCGGCGATCGCGGTCCCCGCGGTGGTGGGCCGGGTGGTGGTGGGGGCTTCGGCGGCCCGCGCGGCGGAGGTGGCGGTGGCGGCTACGGCGCCGGCCCCGGTGGTGGCGGCCCCGGTGGTCCTGGTGGCGCGCGGACCGGCGCGCCCGGCCGCGGTCGCGGTGGTCCCGGCGGCCCGGGTGGTCCCGGTGGTGGGCCGTTCGGCGGTCCGGGGGGTCGGGGCCGGCCCGGCGGCCAACGCCCGCGCAAGAAAAAGAAGCGGCGTCGCGACGAGGAACTCGCCCCGTCGTCGCAGCGGCTGTCACCCTCCGATACGCCGGTCCCCGAGGGCGAGATCGTCGTTTCGCGCGGCATCACGATCCAAGAGCTCGCACCCAAGCTGAACCGCACCGCGGCCGACCTCGTTCGTCTGCTCTTCGAAGCGGGCGAGATGGTCACCGCGACCGCGTCGCTGGCCGACGAGATGATCGAGTTGATCGCCGAGTCGCTCGGCGCCGAGGTGTTGCTGGTCGAGCCCGGAAGCGAGCAAGAAGTCGAACTGCTCGCGTTGCTTGTCGGCGACGACGAGGAAGAGGACGACGCGCTGCTCGAGCCGCGCCCGCCGGTGATCACCGTCATGGGGCACGTCGACCACGGCAAGACGACGCTGCTCGACACGATTCGGTCCGCGAACGTGGTTGCCGGTGAAGCCGGCGGCATCACCCAGCACATCGGTGCCTACCAAGTCGATCGTCATGGGCGCCGGATCACCTTCGTCGACACCCCGGGCCACGAAGCGTTCACCGCAATGCGTTCGCGCGGCGCACAGGTCACCGATATCGTGATCCTGGTCGTCGCCGCGGACGACGGCGTGATGCCCCAGACTGTGGAAGCCATCAACCACGCCCGCGCCGCGGAAGTCCCGATCGTCGTCGCGGTGACGAAGTCCGACCGCGAAGATGCCGACCCGACCCGCGTGCGCCAGCAGCTCACCGAACAGCAGCTGGTACCCGAGGAGTGGGGCGGCGACACGATCGTCCTCGACGTCGCCGCGCCGATCAATGTGGGTGTCGACGAGCTGCTCGACGCGCTGCTCCTCGTCGCCGACGCCGAGATCGCCGAAGACCTCGTCGCGAACCCGAAGAAGGCGGCCAAGGCGTACGTCCTGGAATCGAACCTCGATCCGGGGCGGGGTCCGGTCGTGACCGCGCTGGTCGAAGAAGGCACGCTGCGTGTCGGCGACACGATGGTGGCGGGGCAGGCGTGGGGTCGCGTCCGCGCCATGTTCGACGAGCACGGCCGGCCGGTCGGCGAAGCCGGCCCGTCGGTCCCGGTCACGGTGCTCGGCCTCGATGACGTCCCGCTCGCGGGTGACGAGCTGCGGGTCGCGCCGACTGACAAGATCGCGCGCACGGTCGCGGAAGCCCGCGCGCATCGCCGCAAGATCGCAGCCCAGCGCGGTGGCATGATGTTGTCGGGCGGGGCGCGACTCGAAGACGTGTTCGCGATGGTGCAGCGCGGCGAGATTGCGACGCTCAACCTCATCGTCAAGGCCGACATGCAGGGTTCGCTCGAGGCCATCACGGACGCACTTCGCAAGATCGACCACGAGCACGAAGAAGTGCGCCTGTCGTTCGTGCACCGTGGTGTCGGCGGTATCACCGAGTCCGACGTGAATCTTGCGGTCGTCTCCAACGCAACCGTGATCGGGTTCAACGTGCGTCCCGACCGCAACGGACGGGAACTCGCGGAACGGGAAGGCGTCGAGATGCGCCTCTACGAGGTGATCTACGGCGTCCTCGAGGATGTCAACAACGCGCTCGTCGGAATGCTCAAGCCCGAATACGAAGAAGTCGTCACGGGTGATGCCGAGGTACGGGAGATCTTCAGCGTGCCGCGTATCGGGCGGATCGCCGGTTGTTTCGTCACGAGCGGCGTTATCGCCCGCGGGTCGAAGGTCCGGTTCCTACGCGACGGGACCGTCATCTGGAAGGGCGCGATCGCGTCGCTGCGGCGGTTCAAGGACGACGTGCGCGAGGTGCGCGACGGCTTCGAGTGCGGTATCGGGCTCGAGAACTACCAGGACTTGAAGCCCGGCGACGTCATCGAGACCTACGAGGACCGCGAGATCGCGAGGGTGTAGGTGATCCACTGGACCGAAGTCGGTCCGTGAAGCGGACATTGGTCCCGTGAACGTCGCAGTGCGAATATGCAGCATGCGCCGTCTGACTGCCCTCGTCTGTTCCGTCGTGTTGCTCGTCGCGTGCAGCGGTGACGACGACGACAGCGCCGAACCCGACGCCGTCACGACGACGACCACCGAACCCGAGGCCGAAGCCGAGCCTGCGATCGAGGTGACCGCCGGGACGCTGTCGGATCGCGAGTGCGACTACGAGCCCGCAATCGAGATCGAGCACGACTGCCAGTTCCTCGAGGTGCCCGAGAACTGGACCGCGCCCGACGGGCCGACGGTCCGGCTCGCCGTCACGGTCCTGCACAGCCCGAGCGCCGACCCGCTGTCCGACCCGGTGATCTACCTCCACGGCGGACCCGGCGGCGACACGGTGCAACGCGCGCGGCACTGGCTCGACGACCCGTTCCTCGAGCAGCGCGACGTAGTGCTCTACGACCAACGCGGCTCGGGACTCTCCGAGCCGTCGCTCGACTGCCCGGAGGTCAACGAGGCGATCATCGACACGTTCCGTTCGATCGAACCGTTCGAGGACACCCTCGAGAAGCGCCGCACCGCGATCACCGAATGTCGCGACCGTCTCGTCGACGACGGCCTCGACCTGAACGCGTACGACAGCGAAGCGAGTGCCGCCGACCTCGAGTCGCTGCGGCTCGCGCTCGACGTGGAGCAATGGAACCTCCTCGGGGTCTCCTACGGCACCCGCCTCGCGCTCACCTATATGCGGTCCTTCCCGGACGCCATCCGCAGTGCGCTGCTCGACAGCGTGTACCCGACCGACGTCGGCAAGGCGCAGGGAATCATCGACAGCGCCGACCGCGCGCTGACGCAGCTCGTCGACGGCTGCGGCGCCGATCCCGCCTGCGCGGCGCGCTTCCCCGACTTCGCGACGGCCCTTGACCGCGCGTTCGCACAACTCAACGCCGAACCGTTCGCCGGTGACGTCGATCTCGGCGAAGAGAACGGTGGTGTGATCGCGCTCGAGATCGACGGGTACGACGCCCTGGCCGGACTCTTCACGGCGCTGTACGACGAGGCGCTGATCCCGCTGCTGCCTGACATTGTCGAAGACGTCGCTGCGGGCGACTACGCGATCATCCCGGCGATCGCCCAGCAGGGGATCCCGTTCGCGACGCAGTTCGCGGACGGCGCGGCCCTCTCGATCGACTGTGCCGACAACGCCGGCGTCGAGAGTGCAATCGAGCCGCTGCTCGAGAACCCCGGCCGCTACCAGACGCTCATCGTCGAGAGCGGCAACACCTACTGCGACTTGTGGGACGTCGAGCCGACGTCGCCGACGTACAACGAGCCGGTCACGGTCGACCTCCCGGCCCTCGTGTTCGCCGGAAGGTACGACCCGGTCACGCCGCCTGCCGACAGTCGCTCGGCCGCGGACGCGATCCCGAACGCGACCTTCGTCGAAGTCGACGGCATCGGCCACGGCGTCTTGTACGCAGATCCCTGCGGCATGGAGATGTACCTGGCGTTCCTCGCTGAGCCGACGGCACCGGTCGACACGGCATGCGGCGAGGAGCATCCGGGGCCGGTGTTCGTCACGACGTGAGGCGGGAATGGGGGCGATCCCAATCCTTCTGGGGCGCGGCGCGAAGATGGATGGGTGCATGCCGCCGCCGTCTGCTTCGATCTCCATGTCCCGGAGAGCCGGTCGCTGAAGAGCAAGCGCGCCGCGATTCGACCGATCGTCGACGGTCTGCGCAACCGCTTCAAAGTCTCCGTCGCGGAAGTCGATCACCAGGATCAATGGCAGCGCTGCGCGATCGCGGTCGCGCTGGTCTCTGGATCCGCGGCCGGCCTGCGTGAGCAACTCGATGCGGTCGAGCGCTTCATCGCGTATGCACCGGACGTCGAGCTGCTCGACTTCGAAACGAGTTGGTTGGAGCCGGAATGAGGCCGCAACGCAAGTACCCGCGGACCGCGCGCGTCAACGAGTCGATGCTCGAGGTACTGGCCGACGAGTTGGAGCGGCTGTCGGATCCCCGCCTGGAGCTCGTCACGATCACTGGCGTCGACGTCAACCGCGACCTCTCGCGGGCGAAGGTCTTCTACTCGACACTGGGTGCCGAGACGGCTGCCGCGGATCGACAACGCGTCGCCGACGCGGCCGAAGCCGGGCTGCGCGCCGCCGCGCCGCGTCTGCGCTCCGTCGTCGGGCGCCAACTGCGGCTCCAACAGGTGCCGGCCCTTGTGTTCGAGGTGGACTCCGGCATCGTGGCTGGTCAGCGCATAGAGCAAATCCTCCGCGGCGACCTCACGATGGCCGATGATGAACACGATGAGTGACACGCACGGGGTAGAGGAAGCCCTCGATCGGGCCGCCGAGGTCATCCGCGCCGCACCCCGCATCGCGCTCGCGTGTCACGTCAACCCCGACGGTGACGCGCTCGGCTCGATGCTCGCGTTACACCACGTGTTGCGGACCGCGAATGTGGAGAGCGTGGCGTCGTTCTCCCAGCCGTTCGTTGTCGCGCCGCACTACCGCGAGCTCCCTGGGCTCGACCTGCTGACGCCGCCCGAGGAATTCCCGCGCGACGCCGCGGTCTTGTTGACCTTCGACTCGGGTTCGCTCGCCCGCCTCGGTGATCTGGAGCCGCACGCCAAGGCTGCGACCGAGTTAATCGTCGTCGATCACCACGTGTCGAACCAACGGTTCGGAACGATCAACCTCATCGACCCCGACGCCGCCGCGAGTGGTGTGCTCGTGCGGCGGCTGATCGATCGGCTCCGGCTGCCACTGAATCGCGATGCGGCCGTATGCTTGTACGCCGCGCTCGTCTGCGACACCGGTCGCTTCCAATACGACTCGACGACACCAGAAGTGTTCGACCTCGCGCGCGAGTTGTCGGCGTTCGATCTGCCGATCGCCCGTCTGTGCCGCACCCTGTTCGAGGAACACCGGTTCGCATACCTCCAGCTCCTCGCGCACGTCCTCAGCGACGCGGTTCTCGTTCCCGAGCACCATTTCGTGTGGACGAAGGTCAGCCAGTCCGATCTCACCGAGCACGGCGTCACCTTCGAGGAGGTTGAAGGGCTCATCGACGTCGTCCGCCGCACCCGTGAAGCCGAGGTCGCGTGTGTGCTGAAGGAAGCGCCCGACCACACGTGGCGGGTCAGCCTGCGTTCGCTCGGCGCGGTGGACGTACGGATGATCGCCGAGCAGCAGGGCGGTGGCGGTCACCGCTTCGCCGCCGGCTTCACGAGCGACGAGTCGCCGGACGCGATCGTCGCCAAGATCCTCGCCGTGCTCTAGCGCGGACGGGCGCCCTAGCCTCATCGCGCGGTGAGCGAAGCGAAGCGGAGCGAACTCGCCGGAGCGAGGAGGATCAGCGGGCCGGGTATCCCGGCCCGCCCGACGAGCGACAAAGCGAAATGACGCGCGACGGGTTGGTTGTCGTCGACAAGCCGGCGGGCTGGACGTCGCACGACGTCGTCGCCAAGTTGCGCACGGTCTACGGGCAGCGCCGCGTCGGCCACGCGGGGACCCTCGACCCCGACGCGACGGGTGTGCTGCTCGTCGGGCTCGGACGCGTGACGCGCTTGCTGCGGTTCCTCCAGGTCGCGGAGAAGTCGTATCGCGCGCGCATCGTCTTTGGTGTCGCGACGGACACGCTCGACGCGTCGGGAGCCGTGCTCGAGCGGGCTGAGATGACGCTGGCGCGCGAACAGGTGGAGCGGGCAACGCGCGCGTTCCTGGGCGACATCGAACAGGTGCCACCGATGGTGTCCGCGATCAAGGTTGGCGGCCGGAAGCTCTACGAGATGGCGCGCGCGGGCGAGGAGATCGAGCGGGCGGCCCGGCGAGTGCACATCGCCGCATTCGAAGTGGAGGAGTTCGAGCCCGGCGCGTACCCGCACGTCACCGCGCGCGTCGACTGCTCGAGCGGCACATACATCCGGTCGCTCGCCGCGGATCTGGGCACCGCGCTCGGTGGGTGCGCGCACTTGGGAGCGCTGCGGCGGTTGCGGATCGGTTCGTTTACGGCGGAGGAGGCGATCCCGCTGGCCGCGCTCGACGCCGATCCGGATCTCCACGTGCTGGCGCCGGTGGTGGCGATGCGTGACTTGCCGGCCGTCGCAGTCGACGACGAAGGTGCCCGCGCGGTTGGCCACGGCGCCACGTTCTCCGCCGCCGCGCTCGAGGCGCCCGATGAGGGTCCCTTCGCCGTCACCGACGAACGTGGGACGCTGTTGGCCGTGTATGAACGCCGAGGAAAGGGAGTGAAGCCCGCGGTCGTCGTCGTGGCGGAGCAATGAAGATCGCGCGCGACATCGCGGAGATCCCCCGCGACAGCCGCGGTCGGGCGGTCGCGATCGGCGCGTTCGACGGCGTGCATCTCGGTCATCAGGCGGTGCTGCGGTTGGTGCACGACCTCGCGCGGGTGCGCGGACTCTCGTCGACTGTGCTGACGTTCGACAGGCATCCGGCCGAGGTCGTTCGGCCGGAGTCGGCGCCGTGTTTGCTCACGACGCTCGAGCAAAAGCTCGCGCTCCTCGATGCGACCGGCACGGTTGACGAGTGCGTGGTGTTGACGTTCGACGAAGCCCGCAGCAAAGAGACCGCGGAAGCGTTCGTTGCCGAAGTGCTCTCGGCGGCGCTGCAAGCGCGTTTGGTCGTCGTCGGCGCCGACTTCCACTTCGGATTCCGCCGCCACGGCGACGTCCCGTTGCTGCAGCGCATGGGCGCCGAGCTCGGCTTCGAGGTACTCGGGCTCGGACTCGTCGCGCCCGACGGTGGCAGCGCCGCGGACCAGTCGTTGCCGTACTCGTCGACGCGTGTGCGGTCGCTGCTCGCCCAGGGCGACGTCACGGGCGCCGCCGCGATCCTCGGACGTCCGCACGAATTGCGCGGTGACGTTGTCAAAGGCGACCGGCGCGGGCGCGAGCTGGGCTTTCCGACCGCAAACGTCGCGGTGTCTGATCGGATCTGCCTGCCGGCCGACGCCGTGTACGCGGGCACGTTCACCGCGAGCGACGGCGTCGAGCGTGTCGCGGCTATCTCGCTGGGCCGCCGTCCGACGTTCTACGAGGACGCGGGACTGCTCCTGCTCGAGGCGCACGTGCTCGACTTCGACGGCGATCTGTACGGACAGCGCGCGATCGTGCGCTTCCACCACCGTCTGCGTGCGCAGGAACGGTTCGACTCCGTCGACGACCTCGTCGCCCAGATGCTCCACGACGTCGAGGCGACGCGTCGCCTCGTCAACGCCCCGTAGACCCGCCGGCGGCGCGGGGCGAGGTATGGAGAATCGTCTGGTAGCCTCGACGGCCGTAACCCGTACCATCATCACGAAAGCTTGCGAGCGCGATGCCCGACAAGACCGCCACGATCGCCGAACACAGGACGCACGAGACCGACACGGGCTCGGCCGAGGTGCAGATCGCGATCCTCACGGAGCGCATCCGTCACCTGACCGAGCACATGAAGGTCCACAAGAAGGACTTCCATACCCAACGCGGCCTGCTCATGCTCGTCGGTCGACGTCGGCGCATGCTCGATTACCTCCGACGCAATCACATCGAGCGGTATCGAGCGATCATCGCCACACTCGGCATTCGCCGGTAGGGGACACGGGGAGCGGATCGACCGCTCCTCGTTTCACATTTGAACAGAACGCGAGAGCGACATCGGTTGTCAGTCGCCAGCGCCCGGTTGCTGCAAGCGAGCGGACGCCGACAACTGGGAACCGCGGCCCTCTCGCCCAAGGAGAGGACTGCGACATGTCAAGCCACGCGCAGATCCGAGGCGCGGACTCCTCGCGGACTCGTTGTTGTGATCGAGCGCCGGAGGTCGAAGCGCAATGAGCGACGCCGTAAAGGTCTCCGGCCCGATCAACGCGGCCGGTCTCGAAATGACGCTCGAAACCGGGCGTCTCGCGCAACTCGCCGACGGCGCGGTGACAGTGACAGTCGGCGGCACGACGTTGCTGTCGACGGTGTGCACGTCGAAGCCCCGTGAGGGCATCGACTTCTTCCCGCTCACGGTCGATGTCGAAGAGCGCATGTACGCGGCCGGCAAGATTCCCGGTTCGTTCTTCCGGCGCGAAGGTCGCCCGGGCGAGCAGGCGATCCTGACGTGTCGGCTCACAGACCGTCCTTTGCGGCCGTCGTTCCCCGAGGACTTTCGCAACGAGGTGCAGGTGATTGCCACCATCCTCGGTGCCGACCTGGAGAACCCGCACGACGTCGCGTCGATCAACGGCGCGTCGGCGGCGCTCACGGTGTCGGGCATTCCGTTCAACGGTCCGATTGGCGCCGTGCGGCTTGCGCATCGCGACGGCGAGTGGATCGCCCACCCGACGTTCCAGGAGGGCGACGAGTCGACCTTCGAGATCGTGGTCGCGGGTCGCAAGCTCGACGCTGCAGCCGGTTCGGGGGCAGACGTCGCCATCATGATGGTCGAGGCCGGCGGCACCGAGAAGTCGTGGGAGTACTACGAGGACGGCGCGCCGAGGGTCACCGAAGAGGTCATCGCGGGCGGTCTCGAGGAGTCGAAGCGGTGGATCGCGGCGGCGATTGATCTCCAGATTCGCCTCCGCGAGGAGTACGAGAAGACGTTCGGGCCGATCGCGCCGATCGAGTATCTGCCCGCCGTCGACTACTCGCCGGAGATCTACGACGCGGTGAAGCATCACGCCGGCGTGAGCACGGCCGACGCGATGAAGATCGCCGACAAGACCGAGCGCAACACGAGGTTGGCCGAGATCGAGGCGGGCACGTTCGTCGCGCTCGTCGGCACCGCCGACGCGCCCGGGCGCTTCCCCGAGGCGGCCGGCGCGGCGAAGAAGGCGTTCCGATCGCTGCAAAAGGAAGTGACCCGGACGCGCATCGTCAACGACGGTGTTCGTATCGACGGCCGCGGTCCTGCCGACCTGCGCCCGGTGTCGGCCGAAGTCGGCGTCGTCGCGACCGCCCACGGCACGGGCTTGTTCCAGCGGGGTGAGACGCAGGTGCTGTCGGTCACCACGCTGGGCATGCCCCGCATGGAGCAGATGCTCGACACGATCACGCTCGACGACAAGAAGCGCTACATGCACCACTACAACTTCCCGCCGTTCTCGACCGGTGAGACCGGACGGGTTGGAAGCCCGAAGCGGCGTGAGATCGGCCACGGTGCGCTCGCCGAGCGCGCGCTCGTGCCGGTCATCCCGACCTCGCTCGAGTGGCCCTACACGCTGCGGGTCGTCTCGGACGTGCTCGCGTCGAACGGGTCTACGTCGATGGCATCGGTGTGTGGCTCGACGCTGTCGCTGATGGACGCGGGCGTGCCGATCAAGGCGCCGGTTGCCGGCATCGCGATGGGTCTCGTCTTCCACGACGGCAAGTACACGACGCTCACCGACATTCTGGGTGCGGAGGACGCGTTCGGTGACATGGACTTCAAGGTGGCAGGTACCGAAGAGTTCGTGACTGCGTTGCAGCTCGACACCAAGATCGACGGCATTCCGGCTGACGTGCTCGCCCAGGCGTTGCTCCAAGCCAAGGACGCGCGGCTGAAGATCCTCGAGGTCATGAAGAACGCGATCTCGGCGCCTCGTGAGGAGGTCGGCCCGACCGCACCGAAGATCGTGAGCTTCGAGATCCCGCTCGACAAGATCGGCGAGGTCATCGGGCCGAAGGGCAAGGTCATCAACACGATCCAGCAGGAGACGGGTGCCGACATCTCTGTGCAGGACGACGAAGGCGTCGGGATCGTGTCCATCGGGTCGAAGGACGGGGCCGCGGTAACCGAAGCCCGGCGCCGCATCGAACTGATCCTCGATCCGCCCACGGCCGATGTTGGTGCCGTGTACGAAGGCAAGGTCGTCAACATCACGAAGTTCGGCGCGTTCGTCAACATCCTTCCTGGCCGTGACGGGCTCGTGCACATCTCGAAGCTCGGGCGGGGCAAGCGCATCGACCGGGTCGAGGACGTGCTCTCGTTGGGTGACGACCTCCAGGTCCGTGTCGACGACATCGACCAGAACGGCAAACTGTCCCTGTCGCTCGTCGGCGATGACGGCGATGGCGATGGCGGCGGCAGCGGCGACGACGACGGTGGCGGCCGGCCGGCGCGCGCACCACGCACCGAACGCGAAGACCGCGGAGATCGTGGTGATCGTGGGGGGCGCGGTGATCGCGACGGCGGCGACCGTGGCGGTCGGGAGCCGCGGGAGACCGCGTCGTTCGAGGACTTCTGGGAGGGCCAAGCGCGCGACGCGTTCGGCGATCTCGGACCCGGTGAAGAACCGCCGCCCGCGCCGTCGGGGGAACGGCGCGGCGGGGGCGGCGGTCGCGGCGGAAACCGTGGCGGTCGCGGCGGCGGCCGAGGCCGCGGCGGGCCGCGTCGTTGACGCACGCGTGAGCGACACGTCGACACCTGCGCCGGCAGTTCGACGCGCGCAGCTCGATTCGGGGCTGCGCGTCGTCACGGAGTCGCTGCCCGGCTTGCGGTCGGTAACGATCGGCGCGTGGGTCGGGAGTGGGGCGCGCGACGAGAACGCGCAGGAGATGGGCGCCAGCCACTTCCTCGAGCACTTGTTGTTCAAGGGCACGGAGACTCGTGGCGCCCGTGAGATCGCCGAGGCGGTCGAGTCCGTCGGCGGCGAGATGAACGCGTTCACGACGCATGAACAGACCGTGTTCTACGTACGGGTTCCCGACCAGCATCTGGTTCTGGCGCTCGACATCCTTGCGGACGTCGTGTGGCACCCGGCGTTTCGCGAACCCGACATCGAGTCGGAGCGTCAGGTCATCCTCGAAGAAATCGGAATGCGCGACGACACACCCGACGACCTCGTCCACGACGTCTTCGCGCGCGCCATGTTCCCGGCGCATCCACTCGGCAACGAGGTGCTCGGCACCGACGACAGCATCAAGGCGATGTCGCGCGACCGGATCGCGCGTTATCACGGCGCCCACTACCACCCGTCCAACGTCGTCCTGGCGGCCGCCGGCAACCTCGCCCACGACGACGTGGTCGCGCTGGTCACCGACCGATTTCCATCCCGTCCTGATCGGCGTCCGGACCGCAACGGCGCCACCTTGCCGCCAGCGGAGTCGCGACGCGTGGTCTCGCGTCCCACCGAGCAAGCCCACATCGTCGTGGGGATACGCGCAGTCCCCGCGCTCGACCCGGATCGCTATGCACTGACCGTCGTGAACCAAGCGCTCGGCGGCGGAATGGCGTCGCGGCTGTTCCAGGAGATCCGTGAGACTCGCGGGCTCGCGTACTCCGTGTACTCGTACCGTGCCGCGTACGACGACGCCGGGTTCCTCGCGGTCTACGCCGGAACCGCGCCGGAGCGCGTGCAGGAGACGCTCGAGGTGATCGAAGGCGAGCTCGACCGCCTCGCCCGCGATGGATTGCCACACGCAGAGCTCGAGTCGGCGAAGGGCCACCTCACCGGCTCGCTGGCGATGTCACTCGAAACGTCGGCGAGCCGGATGCGTCGTATCGGGCGCGCCGAGCTCGTGGAGGGCGAGATCCCGACGCTCGACGAGGTCGTCGCGCGCGTGGAGGCGGTCGACGCGCACGACATCCGCCGGGTCGTGGATCGTGTATTCGTGGACGCGCCGCAGACGCTCGCGGTCGTGGGTCCGCACGCGCCCGAGGAGTTCGACGCCCAGTTCTTCCGATGCGTCGATAGACCCTAAGAGGTTAGGGTCTATCGACGCACCATGCGCAGCGCGCGCGCTCGAGAGATACGCTTCCGGCGTGATCCGCGTCGGGGTGTTCGGAGCGGGCGGACGCATGGGCTCCACCGTGTGCGCGGCTGTCCACGACGCGCCCGACATGGAGCTCGTGGCCGCCGTGGATCCATATCACGCGGGCATCGACTTGCACCAACTCGGAGTTCCGGGCACCCAGGTCCAGGTGCTTCCCCGCGCGTCCGCGTTGAGCGAGGCGGGTGTGCAGGTCGCGGTCGACTTCACCGTCATCGACGCGGCCCGCGAGAACTTGCAGTGGTGCGCCGAGCACAGCGTTCACGCGGTCGTCGGCACGACCGGCTTCACCCATGACGAACTCGACGCGCTCGCGCAGGCCTTTGCCGCGTCCAGTGCCAACGCGGTGATCGCACCCAACTTCGCGATCGGCGCGGTGCTGATGATGCGTTTCGCCGAGCTCGCGGCCCCGTATTTCGACAGCGCCGAGATCATCGAGCTCCACCACGAGAACAAGGCCGACGCACCCTCGGGCACGGCGATCGCCACGGCGCAGCGCATTGCGGCCGCCTCCAAGGACTGGGTCGACGATCCGACGTCCAACACGGTCGTCGACGGCGCACGCGGTGGCGCTGTCGACGGGATCCCCATCCATTCGATTCGGTTGCGCGGCCTGGTTGCCCACCAGGAAGTCCTCCTCGGCACGACCGGCCAGAGCCTGTCGATCCGCCACGACACCACCGACCGGACCTCGTTCATGCCCGGCGTGTTGCTCGCGATCCGCAAGGTGCGCGAGACGCCGGGTCTCACAGTCGGCCTCGACCGGCTGCTCGGCCTCTAGGCAACGCCCGGACAGGGGGCATTCGGGGCGTATAGGTTTCCCCACCGCGCTCAACGGGGGGTGCCGCGAGAGTGCCGCTGTTGTCGGTGGAAGAGGTGCGGGTCGAGTTCGGCGGCATCGTCGCGCTCGCTGACCTCACGTTCACGATCGGCGAAGGGCAGATCTGCGCGCTGATCGGGCCCAACGGCGCGGGCAAGACCACCTTGTTCAACTGTGTGAGCCGCCTGTACGAATGCACGAGCGGTCGCATCATGTTCGACGGTCACGATCTGCTGAAGCTGCCGCCGCACAGGGTTGCCAACCTCGGCATCGCGCGCACGTTCCAGAACCTGGCACTGTTCCCGGCGTTGAGTGTCGTCGAGAACGTCATGGTCGGTGCGCACTCTCGCCGTGGGCGCAGCGCAACCCGACGCCGCGAGGCGCTGGAGACGCTCGAACGGTTGTCGCTCGCACACCTCGCCCACCGTCGGGCGGTCGGGTTGCCGTACGGCACCCTCAAGCGGATCGAGATTGCCCGGTCGCTGGCCGGTCGTCCCCGTCTGCTCGCGCTCGACGAGCCCGCCGCCGGCCTGACGCACTCCGAGGTCGACGAGCTGGCCGAGCTGGTCCGCAGCGTCCGTGACGAGTTCGACCTCACGGTCCTGCTCGTCGAGCACCACATGGCCATGGTGATGGCGATCTCGGAGAAGATCGTGGTGCTCGACTTCGGATCCAAGATCGCCGAGGGCGTGCCCGAGACGATCCGCAACGACCCGCGGGTGATCGAGGCATACCTGGGGACCCCCGCGTGACCCAGCTGTTGCGGGTCGCCGAGCTGCGTGCCGGTTACGGGCAGGTCCACGTCCTCCACGGCGTCGACTTCAGCGTCGACGAGGGCGAGGTCGTCGTGATCCTCGGCGCCAACGGGGCCGGGAAGACGACGACACTGCGCGCGGTGTCCGGGTTGATCGCGGCGCGCGGCACCGTCGACTTCGACGGCCACTCGATCGTCGGCGCGAAGGCCGATCGCGTCGCGCGGCGCGGCATCGCGCACGTCCCGCAAGGACGGGGGACCCTCGCGGAGCTGACCGTCGAGGAGAATCTGCGCATCGGCGCGTACAGCCGCAAGGACAACGACGTCGGTACCGACGTCGAGCGTTGGTATTCGGTGTTCCCGCGGCTCGCGGAGCGGCGCGCGCAACAAGCCGGCAGTATGAGTGGGGGTGAGCAACAGATGCTCGCGATCGCGCGGGCGTTGATGTCGAGACCCAAGCTGCTCCTCCTCGACGAGCCTTCGCTCGGGCTCGCGCCGATCATCACGCAAGGACTGTTCGCCAAGCTCGGCGAGTTGAACCGCGAGCAGGCCATCTCGATGCTCGTCGTCGAGCAGAACGCAAGCCTCGCGCTTGGCATCGCCAAGCGCGGCTACGTGCTCGAATCAGGGACGATCGCAGTGACGGGCTCCGCCGAAGAGCTGTCCACGAATGACGACGTGCGCCGCGCGTACCTGGGGATCTGACGTGGACACCGACCTGTTCTTCTCGCAGTTGATGAACGGCATCAGCAGCGGTGTCATCTACGCGTCGATCGCGCTCGCGCTGGTCCTCATCTACAAGACGACCGGCATCCTGAACTTCGCCCAGGGCGAGATGGCGCTCTTCTCCACGTACATCACGTGGCAGTTCACCGACTGGGGTCTTGCCGTCTGGCTCTCGATCCTGGTGTCGGTCGTCGTGTCATTCATCGGCGGCGCACTCCTCGAACGCGTCGTGATCCGGCCGGTCGAGCAGTCGTCGCCGCTCGTCGTCGTCATCGTCACGATCGGCATGTTCCTCGCGTTCAACTCGCTCGCACAGGTCATATGGGGGACCCAAGACCGCGTGCTGCCGCGCGCGTACGAGTACAAGGTGTGGGACATCGGGATCGGCCGCCTCGAATCCGACGTCGTCGTGCTGGTCGGAGTGCTCGCCGCCGAATGCTTCTTGCTGTTCGTGCTGCTCCAGAAAACGAAGATCGGGCTCGCGCTGCGCGCGGTTGCGTCGAATCCCGATTCGAGCCGGCTCGTCGGCGTCTCGACCGGCACGATGCTGATGCTGGGCTGGGCCCTCGCGGCCGCGATCGGTGCCGTCGCCGGCTCCCTAGTCGTCGCCACGACGCCGCCACTGGTGGCCGGCTCGCTGCAGGCGGTGCTCGTCTTCGCGTTCGCGGCCGCCGCCCTCGGCGGCTTCGACAGCCCCCTCGGCGCGGTGGTCGGCGGTCTCATCGTCGGCGTCGCCAAGGCGCTCACCGAGGTGTACGTCGACCCACTCGACGGCATCGAGACCGTCGTCCCGCTCGGGCTGATCCTGCTCGTGCTGCTGCTTCGACCGGCCGGCTTGTTCGGCAAGGTCCACGTGGAGCGCGTATGAACGGCGTCCAGGCGCGCCTGCGCAGTTCCGGGCCGGGCCTCGCGATCGCGATTGTGGTGATGGCGTTCTTGTTGTACGTCCCCCAGTACTACGAAGAAACGACGGTCAACCTGTTCACGCAGGCGCTCTACTTCGCGATCGCGGCCATGGGCCTGAACATCCTCACCGGCTACAACGGCCAGGTCTCGATCGGGCACGGCGCGTTCTTCGCGCTGGGCGGCTACACGGCGGCGCTCCTGATGCGCGACGGGAGTTGGCCGTTCCTGCAGACCATCCCCGTCGTCGCGGTCGTGTGCTTCGCGTTCGGCGCGCTCGTCGGGTTCCCCGCGTTGCGGGTCAAGGGCTTGTATCTCGCGCTGGTGACGCTCGGGCTCGCGGTCACGTTTCCCGACCTGACGCAGCGGCTGGTGAACCGCGAGGACGGCATCTGGGATCCCAACGGCGAGCCCGGAACCGTGGCGCTGTCGATTCGCGACAACCTCCAGCCGCCGAACTGGTTCGACTGGTTCCCGCAGCCGATCGCCGAGCGCTTCGACGACTGGATCGGCGCCCGTGACCAATGGACGTACTACGTCGCACTCACACTCGGCCTGGTCCTCTTGGTCGTGGCCGTGCTGATCGTGCGCAGCCGGTTCGGGCGCTCCCTGGTCGCGGTGCGCGACCACGAGGCGGCCGCCGCAACGGTTGGTGTGAATCTGGCGCGGGTCAGGGTCATGGCGTTTGCGATCAGCGCGACGTACGCGGGCGTCGCGGGCGCGATCGCGGTGCTCCTCGACCGCAGCGCGAGCTCGGAGAAGGTCGAGGTGTTCCAGGACTCCATCTTCTTCCTGGTCGCTGTCGTCATCGGCGGTACCGCGACCGTGATCGGCCCGATCGTCGGTGGGTTCCTGCTCGTGTTCTTCCAGGACTGGGCCAACGAGCAGGAGACCCTGAATGACGTGCTCGACCCGCAGCGCGCGAAGCTGTTCTCGCCCGCCCTGTTCGGCATCGTGTTGGTCATCGCTATGTACGTCCTGCCCGACGGGTTGGTCGGAGGGACGCGGCGGCTCATGCGCCGCGCGTCTCGCCGAAGACCGCCACCCGAGACTCCCGTTCTCACCCAACCGAGAGGAAGCACTTCATGAGCGTTCGATATGCGAAGCGGTTCCGGCTGCTCGCGCTCGCCGCCGTCTGTGCGCTCGTGCTCGCCGCCTGCGGCGACGGCCGCGACGATGGTGAAGCCGACAGGGGCGGCGACGACGAGACCGAAGAAACGACCGGCGACGATACCGACACCACCGACGGCGACGAGCCGGCCGCGTTCGAGATCGACACCGCAGACTGCGCCACGGACCCCACGTCGGTGACAGTCGAGGGCGACACGATCAAGCTCGGCACGAGCCTGCCGCAGTCCGGCATCTACGCCGCGTTTGCAGAAATCCTGCGCGGCGAACAGGCGTATATCCAGTACCTGAACGAGGAGCTGGGTGGCGTCGACATTGGGGGCACGAGGTACCAGATCGAGCTCGTCTCGAAGGACGACGGCTACGCCTCCGACCAGACCGTCTCCAACGTCGACAGCCTCATCGCCGACGACGACGTGTTCGCGCTGTTCAACGTCGTGGGGACGAAGAACAACCTCGCGATCCGTGACATTGTGAACGAGGAGTGCATCCCGAGCCTCTTTGCCGCGACCGGGTCGCCGGCGTGGGGAAACCACGACTACCCGTGGATCATCGGCACGCTCCTTGTGCCGTATCCGCTCGAAATGAAGGCGTTTGTCGACTACCTGGGCGAGAACATGCCCGAAGCAACGATCGCGCTGCTCCGCGCCGACGACGACTTCGGCCGCTCGTATTCGGAGACGCTGGCGGGCCTCGTTGAAGGCACCGACATCACAGTTGTCGCCGAAGAGGTGTACGACCCTGAAGGTGCGGATGTCGCGACCCAGGTGACGACGCTCGCGGCAACAGACGCCGACGTGTTCGTCCTCGGCGCGACGCTGCTCGGGTGTCCGGCCTCGCTGAACGAGATCGGCACTGCGGGCTGGGATCCGATCGTGTACATGTCGGGTACGTGCACGTCGAAGACGCTCATGGCCGCGGCCGGTGCCAACGGCGACGGTGTGTTCAGCGTCGGGCCGCTCATGGACCCGAACGACCCCCAGTTTGCGGCCAACCCGGCGATGGTCCTGTACAAGGAGAAGGTCGCGCAGTACCAGCCCGACGCCGATCCGACCAACGGAATCGTGGCGTACGGGTGGAGCGCGGCCGCGCTCTTGCACGCGTCGCTCGAAGCAACACCCGAGCTGAACCGGCTCGCGGTGATGCAGACGGCGCGGACGTTGTCCGACCTCTCTGACATCGGGCTCCAACTCCCGGACGCGTCGTGGAGTGTCGGCCCCGAAGACTGGTTCCTGGGCGAGGAGTTCAATCTCGTGCAGTACTCAGTGGCCGACGGCTACTTCGCGCCGCAGGGCGAGATGGTCGTGGCCGACGACCTCACCGAGGAAATCACGCCCGACCAGCTCATCAACGGGTAGCGACGCGTCGTACATACGTGGCGAGGGCCTCGGGGTCGGTGATGACCTCTAGGCCCTCTCGCCTGCGCAGCCAATCGAGGTTGCGCGAGTGCAGGTCGATCTGCGCGCCGAATCGGTTGAGGTAGACGACCGTCGGGCGCGGGCGCAGCGCATCGTGGCTCAGGCGGACCGAGCTGATGGTGCCGAGGCCGGCGTCGGCGACGAGCACGACCAGCGTCGGCGAGCACGCGTCGGCCAGCGCGACGGTGTCGCCGTCGGCGGCGAGGGGGGACCGCACGCCACCGGCGCTCTCGATGAACACGACACCGTCCGCGGGCGGGTGCAGCTCCGCGACCAACTCCGCGATCGTGAACGACTCGCGGCCGAGCGCGGCGGCGGCCATCGGCGGCGCCATCGGCGTGGGCAGCCAGCGGTGCAGGGGGCAGATCGTCGACGCCGTCTCGCCGGTCGCGGCCGCGAGGAGGTCGGCATCGGTGCGCGCGTCGCCGGCGGCGAACGACTGCACCGGTTTGCGCGCTGCGACGGCGACACCGGCGTCGCGCAGCCGGCGCGCGACTTCGGCCGTCACCCACGTCTTGCCGACGTCGGTCCCCGTCCCCGCGACCAGCACCATCGTCATGGCGCACCCGGAGCGTGGTCACGAAAGCGGCAGGTATGTGCTGGTTTCGTGACCACGGCGTTCACGCGACAGGCACTTCGCCGAAGACCTGCGCCAGCCCAGTTGCGAGCGCCTCGAGGTGCGCGTCGGTGTGCGCGGCCGACAGCGCCACGCGTAGCCGCGACGTTCCCGGTGCGACCGTCGGCGGCCGGATGGCGGGCACCAGTAACCCCCGTTGCAACATCGCGTCGGCGGCGTCCAGCGCACGCTGCTCGTCGCCGCACAGGAACGGCACGATTGGTGACGGATGACCGGGCCGCAGCCGCTCGACGTGCGCGCGCAGGTGCGCGACGAGCGCGTCACCGGCGGGGGAGCGGAGCACACGCAGCGCGCTCAGTGCGGCGGCGGCGTCGGCGGGCGTCGATGCGGTGGTGAAGATGTACGGCCGGCTGCGGTTCTCGATCAGCTCGACATAGCGCGCCGGCCCCGCGACGAATCCCCCCAGCGCGCCGAGCGTCTTCGACAGTGTCCCGATCCGGAGCACGTCGTCGTCCGGCCCGCATTCGGGATGCGGCCCGAGCACGGCGTGGGCCTCGTCGAGCACGAGCAGCGCGCCGAACCGGGCGCTCAACGAGGTGAGCCCGCCGACATCGGCCGCGTCGCCGTCCATCGAGAACGCGGTGTCGCTGACGACGACCGCGGACCGATCGCCGCGCGTCGAGAGCAGTGACGAGAGCTGGTCGAGATCGCCGTGGGCGTAGACCGCGATCTCGGCGCGGCTCAGCCGGCAGCCGTCGATGATCGACGCGTGGTTCAGCTCGTCCGAGCACACCAGCACGCCAGGACCGCCGAAGGTGGCGAGCACACCCAAATTCGTCGCGAAGCCAGTGGGGAACAGCGCCGCGCGCGGCATGGCCTTCCAGTCGGCGAGTTCAGCTTCGAGGTCGGAATGCACGGGGCGGGAGCCGACGATCAGCCGGGCCGAGCCCGCGCCCGCGCCCCAACGGTCGAGCGCGTCGTGCGCGGCGGCGACGACCGACGGATGCTGGGTGAGCCCGAGGTAGTCGTTGGATGCGAACGAAACGACGTGACGACCGTCGGGCAGCGTCCCTTCGGGGCCGGCCGCGTCGAAGTCGCGCGGCGCGCGCCACTGGCCCGCGGCGCGCACTGCCGCGCGCTCGCGGTCCGCCCACTCGCGCCAGGTCATGACGCCGTGACCTCGTCGATCGCGGCTGCGAGGGCGTCCACGATCCGGTGCAGCTCGGCGGAGGTGATCGTGAGCGGCGGCATGAGCACGACCGTGTCACCGAGGGAGCGCAACAGCACGCCCCGTTCGGTCGCGGCGCCGCTGACGCGCCGGCCCCAACGCAGGCCGTCTGCGGGGGGCGCGAGCTCGACGCCGCCCATCAACCCCTGCAGTCGCACCTCGCGTACCGCTGGCTTCGACGCGACGCGGTCGTGCAGCAGACCCCCGAGCTCGTCGGAGCGTTCGCGCACGTTGGCGAGCACGTCCCACGCGTCGATCAGCTCGAGATGGCGCAACGCGACCGCGGCGGCGAGCGCGTTTCCGCCGTACGAATGACCGTGGTACAGCGTCCTCGGTCCGAGGTCGTCGCCGAGGAAGGCGTCGAACACGCGCCCGTTCGTGACAGTCGCCGACATGGCGAGATAGCCGGCCGTGAGGCCCTTGCCGAGACACAGCACGTCGGGGCGCAGGTCGCACTGCTCCGACGCGAACAGCGTGCCCGTGCGCCCGAAGCCGGTCGCGACCTCGTCGCACACGAGCAGCACATCGTGCGCGCGACACGCCGCGCCGAGCCGCGCCAGCCCGGCCGGATCGGCGAGCTGCATCCCAGCGGCGCCCTGGACGAGCGGTTCGACCACGACCGCGGCCAGCGCCGATGCGTGCGCCGCGACCATTTCGATTGCCACGTCGCAGCACCCGGGATCTGCGAACACGGGCGCGCGCAGCACTGGGAACCGCAGCGGGTCGAAGATGTCGGTGCCGAACCCGCTGTCGCCGAGCGAGAGCGCGCCGATTGTGTCGCCGTGGTACGCGTCGCCGAACGCGAGGAACGTCGAGCGGGGCGAGCCGGTGTTCACGAAGTACTGCCACGCGATCTTCAGCGCCTGCTCGACCGCAGCCGCGCCGTCCGACGCGTACAGGACGTGCGCGTCGTCGACCGGCACGACTCGCGCCAAGGCCTCGGACAGCTCGATGACCGTGCGATTCCCGTTGCCTAGCATCGTCGAGTGCGCACCCCGTTCGAGCTGCGCGCGCAGCGCATCGTCGAGCTCGGGTACGTGGTGGCCGAGCGTCGTCACCCACAGCGACGAGATCGCGTCGAGGTAGCGCCGACCGTCGACATCGACCAGCTCGTGGCCCTCGGCCCGGTCGACGATCACCGGCCGGTTGTCGCCGTAGGTGGCCATCTGCGTGAAGCCGTGCCAGACGACCGCGGCGTCCCGCTTCACCCAGGAATCGTGGTCCACAACGGGGAGTCTGCCGGGTGAGCGACCAGCGGACGCATTCCGGGCTCCCAGCCGGAGTCTCGTCCATTGGACAGAATCGGGGGGTGACGACGTCTGATCCGCTCAGCGTGCGGGACCGCCTGCTCGAAGCGACCTACACATGCGTGGTCCGTTTCGGGATGGGCAAGACGACGATCGAAGACGTCGTGAAGGTGTCGGGCATCTCGCGCGCCACCATCTATCGCCATTTCCCCGGTGGTCGCGACGAGCTGCTGCGGGAAACCGTCGCGTGGGAGATCGCGCGGTACTTCGTCGCGCTCGGCGACCACGTAAGGGACGCGCCCGATCTCGCCGAGCTGTTGCGCCGGGGGCTGGTGTTTGCCCGCCGCTCGCTGCTGGAACACGAGGTCTTGCGCAAGATCCTCGACACCGAACCCGAACGCCTGTTGCCGTTGCTGTCGACCGAGTCGGCGCGGAGCCGGCCGTTCATCGCGAGCTTCCTCATGCCGTACCTGGAACGCGAGGCGGTGGAAGGTCGACTGCGCCGGGACGTCGACATCGAACGAGCCGCCGACTACCTCGCGCTCGGGGTGCTGTCGCTGATCGGCTCACCGGGCCGCTGGGATCTCGACGATCCGACCCAGCTCGAGACCTTGATCCGCGACGAGCTCCTCGGCGGCATCAGTGCCTAATGGCTCGAAGGTCGACTGATGCGTGTTTGGTCAGCGGCCGGGGCCGGAGCCCCGGCGGCTGACCAGATACCTGGAGCTTCAGGTGCTCGCGATCGCGAGCGCGGGTGTGACCTGCGACATATTGACGATAAGACGATCACCGCCTTACTGTCTCACGTGATGCCGCGTCAGGTCCCCGAGTCGCGCGATCGTGTCCTCGAAGCCTTCTTGGCGTGCGTGGCCCGGGTCGGATTCACCAAGACCACGCTCGACGACGTCGCCCGCGAGGCGGGCTGCGCGCGGGCGACCGTCTACCGGCACTTCCCGGGCAAACACTCAGTCCTCGTCGCGGCCATCGCCCGCGAGGCCGACGCCATGGGCGCCGCGGTCACCGCGGCCGCGGCCGCGGCGCCGACCCTCGCCGACGCGGTGCTCGCCGCCGTCGACACGGGCGCCCGCCGGCTGCTCGACCACGCGGCGCTGGCGAACGTGATCGCAGTCGAGCCCGAGATCGTCCTGCCCCACATCTCGTTCGCCGGCGGCGACGCGCTCCTCGCCGAGGCCGCCACGCGCGTGGCACCGGCGTTCGCGCCGTTCCTCACGCCTCCGCTCGCGCCCCGGCTAGCCGAGTGGGTCGTCCGCATCGCCATGTCGTACCTGTGCAGTCCCGACGCCGCCGAGCTCTTCGACGGCGTCCGCATGCGTGCGCTCGTCGAGGACTTCGTCCTGCCGGGCTTCACGCGGCCGGTTTCGAGCAACGAAGGGGTTGTTCCAGCATGACTTCGAACCACCAACTGATCGGCCGCGAAGAGATCAACGACCTCGAAGCGATCCTGTCGATCACCAACACCGACCCCGGCGTCGTGCACGCCGTCGGCGCCGACCTCGACGCCATCTTCACCTGGGACTACGAGCGCAGCCGGGCGCCACTGGTGAAGCTCTACGAGAAGGCGAAGACGTCGCAGTGGAACGCATCGACCGATCTCGATTGGTCGATCGACGTCGACCAGGAGCAGGTCGTGCTCGCGAACGCCGCGCATGAGTCGAGCTTCTTCAGCCAGGAGATCGACCTCAGCGGTACCCCGTTCGCGAAGTGGACCGAGAAGGAATGGGTCCGGCTGGGTGTCGAGTCGCAGAACTGGACGCTGTCGCAGTTCATGCACGGCGAGCAGGGCGCGCTGCTGTGCACCGCCCGCATCGTCGAGACCGTGCCGTGGGTCGACGCCAAGTACTACGCGGCGACGCAGGTGATGGACGAAGCCCGCCACGTCGAGGTGTTCGCGCGTTACCTCGACGAGAAGCTCTCGGGCCACTACCCGATCAATGCGCACCTCGGGCTGCTGCTCGACGACATCCTCGCCGACAGCCGATGGGACATGACCTACCTCGGCATGCAGATCATGGTCGAGGGTCTGGCGCTCGCCGCGTTCGGGTTCATGCACCAGATGACCACGGAGCCGCTGCTCAAGCAGTTGCTGCGCTACGTGATGAGCGACGAAGCGCGTCACGTCGCGTTCGGCGTGCTGTCGCTGAAGGAGTACTACGGCGAGCTGACCGACGCCGAGATGCAAGACCGCGTCGAGTTCACCTTCGAGGCGGCGGTGCGCATGCGCGATCGCTTCCTCCAACAGGAGGTCTGGGAGCGCATGGGCGTCCCGGTGAAGGATGCGCTCGCGCTCGTGATGGCCGACGAGGGCCGCAAGATGTTCCAGAACATCTTGTTCTCGAAGATCGTGCCCAACTGCAAGAAGCTCGGCCTGCTCGACCGCAACGGTGCCTGGCTGCGCACGAAGTTCACCGAGCTCGGCGTCATCCAGTTCGAGGACTGGGCCGACACCGGCGAGGAGTACGCGATGCTCGACGAGGTCGCCAAGGACCGCGCGGCCGCCGTCTAGGCAACGTCACCCCGCTCGTCAACGTCGCCTCGCGCTGCGGCCTCACGCCGCAGTACGAGGGCCTCGAGAAGTTCCTCATCGGCCGCGACGACAAGGTGATCGCACGATTCTCAGCGACGAACGGGAACCGTTGGCTGTTGGCCGAAGAGCTTCCAGAATGACACGATGCCCCCGTGCGGGAGCGAGGGCTGCGAGTAGGGATCTGCACCGCTGGCCGGAGTGATGTCGCTCACGGTGACGTCGACGACATGGGGCGCAACCCACTCGGTTGGACGCTGGCGAGCCTTGCCGCCCAATCAGCGACGATTGACCACGTCCATATTCTGAAACACGGTGACTGCGCGGAAGGATTCGAAGACGTCGTCGCGCGTTTTCAGGCGACGCTGCCGATCTCGGTCGAGTACTGGCCGAGGACGACGCCGGTCGGCGTTCTGCGGAATCGGCTCGTCGAGCTGGCCGGAGACGACCTTCTCTATTTCCTCGACGACGACGCGATCTTGTCGACGGAGGCGGCGCTCGGACGGCAGGTTGCCCGTTTCTCCCGCGCTGGCGAGCGAGCGGCCGTGCTTCAAGCGCCGGTGCTGCGGCGATCGATTCACCCTCGCGCGCTCACGCCCGGTACCAAGGTCGCGTCCGTTGATGCCCGCGCGGGCGAGGTGACGTTTGCCTTCGATGCCGCGGCCCTGTGCGCGCACGACGAGTTGGCGGAGGTTCCGCTTCTCGACATCGACCACCTTTGTCTCGCGCAGTGTCTCGTTGACCCGGTCCATGTGCGTGCGGTCGGCGGCTTCACCAACTTCGCGTGGCCGGCGGTCTACGGTCAGGAGAGTGAACTGGGCGTGCGCCTGGTCGACGCAGGCTTCGGCGTGACATTCCTGCCCGACGCGGCGACGTCGGTAATCCACCTCAAGTTCGGTGCGCCGGCGTGGACCGGTTCGCCTTCGGACGGCAAGACGCTGCCCGGCCGGATCAGGTTCTCGGTGGCCTCGGCGCTCGCCGAGGCAGGGGCCGCGAACGGCGAGGACTCGTGGAGCCGCAAGTCGAGTGCCGGTTTCTTCACCGACTTCGTGAGTGGTTTCGGCGCCGTGTTCGCGCGACGCGGCCCCGACGGCGTGCACCGATTCCTGCGAAACGTCGCCCGGCGCTTCGTCGTCGAGAACCGCCTCCATCACCCGTTCGTCCTCCCCATCGAGTCCCGTGACGAACGGCTGGCAGCATTTCGCGACGGCGTGAAGCGCCTGCAAGACGCCGAGATCGGCGGCGAGCTCCCCGTGTCGGAGTTGGTCCCGGCGTCCGGCTCCGACGAGGAGATCGCATGGATCTGAACATGCGACCGATTCCGGGGACGACGATGTACCTGCCGCCAGAGGTGGTCGACGAGATGTGCGTCGGCGTCCGCCGCGTGCTCGAGTCGGGACGCCTGATCCTCGGTCCCGAGACCGAGCAGTTCGAGCGCACGTGCGCGCAGATCATGAACGTCTCGCACGCGGTCGCCGTCAGCAGCGGCACCGCCGCGCTCGAGATCATCTTCCGTACGCTGGGCGTCGCCGGACGCAGCGTGGTGATTCCGGCGAACACGTTCTACGCGACCGCCGTTGCGGTGATCCGCGCCGGCGGGACGCCGGTGCTCGCCGACATCGCGGGCAACATGCAGCTCGACGAGCAGACCCTGGAAGCCGCCTGGCGCGACGACACCGTCGGCGCGGTCATCGTGCACATCGGCGGAATGATGTCGGGCGCTCTCGAGGCGGTCCAGCGGTTCGTTCGAGGCCGCAACGGTTTCCTCGTCGAGGACAGCGCGCAGGGACTCGGCTCGGTGTGTCCCGCCGGGAACGCAGGCGCCGTCGGCGTGGCCGGCGCCACGTCGTTCTATCCGACGAAGATCGTCACCGCCGTTGAGGGCGGCATCGTGTCGACGCACGACGACGACATCGCCGTGCGCACGACGATGATGCGCGACCAGGGCAAGAAGTCGTTCTCCGAGAACATCCACGTCGAGGACGGATACAGCTGGCGGCTCAGTGAGCTTCACGCCGTCGTCGGCGTCTCGCACGCGCGCGCGCTCGACGCGGTGATCAAGGAGCGTCGGCGCGTAGCGGCCATCTACGACGAACAGCTCGCCGACACCGAGATCGCGACGATCGCCGAGCCACCGGGACACCGCTGGAATCGGTACAAGTATGTCGCGATCCTGCCATCCGGCACGACTCGGAGCGACGTGCAATCGCGTCTCTCCGAGCGCGGCGTGGGTCTCTCGGGCGAGGTCTTCGTCCGGCCGCTGCATGCGCAACCGGTGTTCGCGGACCGATTCGGCGACGCGCGGTACCCGGTTGCCGAACGGCTGTGCGCGCAGCACGTCTGCCTGCCGACCTCGCCGGAGATCACCGACGACGACGCGGTTCGAGTTGCGCGGACCCTGCGAGAGGCAGTCAGAACATCGCCCAGGTGAGGAGGGCCAGATGTTGGACCGAGTCATCGTCCGCTACGACCTCGAGCGTCATCCGTTCCCGCAGATGGTGCGCGACCACGTCGGCTACGACCTCGCACGGCTGCATGAGCAGTACGAATTCGATCGCCTCGTCCGCGGCACGGAACAGCACACCGTGCTCCACAAGCTGCTCTACTCGATCGGTCCAGAATTCGGTGACATGTACCGAGCGTTCGTCGCCGACGTCGTGCAGCCCACGATCGGCGGCGAGATCTTCTATCAACGAATTCCAAACTTCCGCTTCCAGCTGCCGAACAATGTCGCGGTCCGCGGCATGCATCGCGACCGCGACGACGGTCATCAACCGGCCGAGATCAATTGCTGGATGCCGCTGACCCCCGTATGCGAGTCGTCGTCGGTATGGATCGAGCGCGCGGACGGCGCCGGCGATCATCGACCCGCGCTGGCGCAGCCCGGCGAGATGCTCATCTTCGACGGCCCGAACCTCGAACACGGCAACGTGCTCCACACAGGCGACTCGACCCGCGTGAGCTTCGACTTCCGCGTCGTGCGCCAGCATGCATTCGTGAAGTCCGACAAACGCTCGATGTACGAGCAAGTGCGCTACGCGATCGGCGAGTACTTCGATCCGCTGTGACACCAGCATGACCGAACACAGCACGCCGCATCGGCGGGTGACGCTCGGCGTCAACCTGCTCGGCAACGACACGTCGGTTGCGGCGGACGGGTCGATCATCGCGGTCGCCGAAGAAGAACGCTACTCGTCGGTAAACGGTGGCCGGCCGTGGGCACCGCCCGCGTGGGTCCTCGAAGTGCTCGACGAGCGAAGATCCAGGAGCACCTGCTGGCACCGGGCCGCGAGCTGGTCTTCGTGGTACGTGACGAGTTCGCCCGGCTGCCCGCGCGCTCGCACAATTGGGCCGCGCACCTCGAGGAGCTCTTCGGACCGCCCGGGCGCGGCGGCGATGACGTCAGAGACATCGACGCCGACCTCGCAGCGAGCATCCAGGCGGTGCTCGAGGAATGCTGGCTTTGCTAGAGCGTCAGCCCGGCTCCCCGGGACGGCTTTTGTCCGATTCGGGTCTGGTAACCGCCACCGTCCCCGACCGCGTACCCTACCTACTGGTTGGTAGGGACACGGACGGGAGCACGGGTGACGACGACGATCGAAGTGGGCGGCGCCGGCGACGGTCCGGTCGCCGAGCGCGACGGACAGCGGCGCACCGATGAACGCCTGAACTGGCGAACGTCGATTCCGTTTCTCGCGCTGCACCTGGTTCCGCTGCTCGCGATCTTCACCGGCATCACCCGCACCGCGGTGATCCTGTTCTTCGCCACCTTCTGGGTACGCATGTTCTTCGTCACCGGTGGCTACCACCGGTACTTCGCGCATCGCACCTACCGGCTCGGGCGGGTGGCCCAGTTCGTGATGGCGTTCGGCGGCACGACGTGCGCGCAGAAGGGTCCGCTCTGGTGGGCCGCGCACCACCGCGTCCATCACCGCTTCGCCGATACCGACCGCGACCTGCACTCGCCCGGGCGCGGCTTTTGGTGGAGCCAAGTCGGTTGGATCCTGTGCGATCGCTACGGACGCACCGAGACCGAAGAGATCAAAGACTTCGCGCGCTTCCCCGAACTTCGATTCCTGAACCGCTACGACTGGATCGGGCCGTGGTCGCTCGGCGTCGCCTGCTACCTGATCGGCGGCTGGAGTGGCCTCGTCGTCGGGTTCTTCGCGTCGACGATTGTGTTGTGGCACACGACGTTTCTCGTGAACTCGCTCGCGCACGTGATGGGCCACCGTGTCTACGACACCGACGACACCAGCCGGAACTCGCTGATCGTCGCGTTGCTGACTGGGGGCGAAGGCTGGCACAACAACCACCACCGCTACCCGTCGTCGGCCCGTCAAGGGTTCCGGTGGTGGCAGATCGACGTCACGTACTACATCCTGCGCGCACTGTCGTTCGTCGGGATAGTGCGGGACCTGCGCCAGCCGCCCGCTCGGGTCGTCGCCGAAGCGACGCGGCTTCCCCCGCCGTAACTGGGCGCCTCCGCACCGCTCCATAGCTCCCTTCGCTGCGCCATCCGTGGCTCCGCTCCGTCCGCACAGTGCTACGTTCGGCGGCAATGCACGACGTTCGTCTCGTCTTCTTGGGCGGACTCGGCGAGATCGGACGGAACTGTTTCTGTCTTGAGGTCGACGAGCGCATCCTGGTCGTGGACTGCGGTCTCATGTTCCCGGACGCGGATATGCCGGGCATCGATCTCGTCCTTCCCGACTTCACGTACTTGCGCGAGAACGCGTCGCGTGTTGAAGCAGTCTTCCTCACACACGCCCACGAGGACCACGCGGGCGGGCTCTCGTTCTTGCTGCGCGATGTCCCGGTGCCGATTTACGGCTCCGAGCTCTCGCTCGCGATGGCGCGCAACCGCATCGAGGAGGGCGGGATGCTCGACCGCACCGAGCTCATTGCGGTGCAAGATGGTGAACGCCGCCGGATCGGGCCGTTTGAGTGCCAGTTCGTGCCCGTCACCCATTCGGTCCCGCACGGCTTCGCGACCGCGTTCTTCACGCCGGCCGGCACGATCGTGCACACCGGCGACTTCAAGCTCGACCTGACGCCGGTCGACGGCCGCCGCACGGATCTCGCGCTCCTCGGCGCGCTGGCCACGCGCGACGGCGGGATTCGGCTGTTGTTGTCGGACTCCACCAACGCCGAACGGCCCGGCTTCACGCCCTCGGAGTCAACAGTCGGTGCAGCGATGCGCGCCCTGTTCCGAGAGCATCCCCGCAAACGCTTCATCGTCACGAGTTTTGCGTCGCACCTCCACCGTGTTCAGCAGGTCGCGCAAGCCGCAGTGGCGCACGGCCGCCGGGTTGCGTTCGTCGGACGCTCGATGGAGCAGAACGTGCACATCGGACGTGAGCTCGGCTACGTCGATCTCCCGACCCACGCGATCATCGACATCGAGGAAACCGCCCGCTACGCACCCGGCGACGTGTGTGTGATCTGTACCGGCTCCCAGGGTGAGCCGATGAGCGCGCTGTCGTTGATGGCCGCGCACGAGCACAAGCACGTCAAGGTCTCCGACGATGACGTAGTCGTGATCAGCGCGCACGCGATACCCGGCAATGAGTCCAACGTCGCGCGTGTCGTCGACGCGTTGCACCGAGCCGGTGCCGAGGTGATCCACGAGCGCAACGCGCCGGTGCACGTGTCGGGCCACGCGTCACAGGAGGAGCTGAAGTTCGTCTTGAACCTCCTGTCGCCGGAGTGGTTCGTGCCGGTGCACGGCGAGTACCGGCATCTCGTCCACCACGCCCAGTTGGCTCGAGATTCGGGCGTGGCCGCCGACCACGTGCTCGTGTGCGAGGACGGTGATGTCGTGACGCTCGGCGCGGCCGGTGCGGAGGTCGAACGGCGCGCGGTGCCCGCTGGGTACATGTACGTCGACGGCATCGTCGGCGATATCGGCCACGGCGTGCTGCGCGACCGGCGCGCGCTCGCCGAGGAAGGCGTGGTCGTTGTCATCGTCACGGTCGACGCGCACAGCGGCGAGGTCGTGACCGGCCCGGAGATCGTGACGCGCGGCTGGGTCTACGCGCCGGAGGCCGAGGACTTGCTCGAAGACGCTCGCCGCGTCGTGCGGGAAGCGATCGAGCACGCGGCGAAGGAAGGCGCGACCGACTTCGACACCATGCGGCGCCACGCCCGCAAGTCGCTCGCCAAGTTCATCGACGAACGCACGCGCCGCCGCCCGATCGTTATCCCGGTCGTGATGGAGGTTTAGTGCTTGCCGTCGACCTCAGCGGCAAGCGCGTGTTGGTGACGGGCGCCGGCAACGGGCTGGGCACGGAGATCTGTCGTGCGTTTGTCGCCGCCGGCGCGCACGTGCTCGTCAACGACATCTACGAGGACCGAGCCGACAAGGTCGCGGCCGACCTGGGCGGCGAGCCGCACGCGCGCCCGGTGAAGGCCGACGTCACGAGCCCTATCAAGGTCCGTCGCATGCGCCAGGAGACTGGTCCCGTCGACATCCTCGTGAACAACGCGGGGATCCCGACGTCGGGTTTCGTGCTCAAGCGCTTCGTCGACACCGATCCCGCGGATTGGGAAGACCTCATGCGCTTGAACCTGGGCGCGGTGCTCCACGTGACGCACGCCTACGTCGGCGCGATGGTCGACGCGGGGTGGGGGAGGATCGTGACGATCGTCTCCGACGCCGGTCGCAAGGGCGAGCGGTACCAGGCGATCTACGGGTCGGCCAAGGCCGGCGCGATGGGATTCATGCGCGGGCTCGCGGCCGAGGTCGGCGCGCATGGTGTCACCGCCAACTGTGTCGCGCTCGGGACCATGAAGACAGGGCCGTCGGAGGCGGCGCTCGCCGGCGATCCCGAGCTCGAGCGCAAGCTGACACGGCCGTACATGATCCCGCGCGCCGGGCTGCCGACCGACGTGGCGCCGCTGGTGGCGCTGCTGTGCAGCGACGCCGGCGCCTGGATCACGGGCCAGGTGTATCCGGTCGACGGCGGCTACGTCTCCGGCTTGTAGGGCCGACCCGCCCGAACCGGCGTCAGAGAAACGCGCTCGGCGCGCCTTTCTGACGCCAGTTCGCCACCCGACGGGCGATCCCTGTGTTTCTGGTGTGGCTGGTGTTACGTTTGTCGGCCTATGGGCGCCCCCCGCCGCCGGACGAAATCCCGCAAGCGCCGGCGTCGCGCGCCCCGCCGGGAGCCCGGGCGGATCCGCGCGGAGCTCGCGGCCCAGCTCGGCGACCACAAGGCCGACGCGCTCGCGATCGGGTTGGGCGTGCTCGGCGTCGTGGCGGCGCTGGGCATCTTCTCGGACCTCGCCGGTCCGTTTGGCGCGGGGATCGACGCCGCGACGGCGGTGCTGGCGGGTGGGGGACGCGTCTTGGTCCCGATCGCTTTGCTGGTCGGCGCAGTCGGCGCGCTGGCCCCGAGCGACGAAGAACGCGCCACGGGCACCGGCCTGCGGCTCGGCGTCGGGTTGATCCTCGTGTGCGGCACGGTCGTGGGCGTCCTGCACCTTGCGCGAGGCAACCCTGACGCCGAGTCGCTGGAGCCCCTGCGCGACGCGGGCGGCGTGCTCGGCGCGTTGGTAGGGGCACCGGTGCGGGCGTCGCTCGGCGGTGCGGGCGCCGTCATCGTGCTGGTCGCGGCGGGGATGCTCGGGCTGCTGCTGGTCGTCGGTGCGGGGTTGCGCCAGCTCCTCACGGCCGTGTCGCAGGGCGCGCGGTGGGCGGCCGCGCACGGTCGCGACCTGCTGGTGCTGCAGCCGACACCGCTCGATGACGTCGACCACCTCGTTCCCGATCGGCCACGGCTGTACGACCAGCTCGCCGAGGATCCCGATCCCGCGCCGACCCGCGCGGTGCTCGACCTCGATCTGGTGGCGGCCGAAGCCGACGAAGAGGAATACGACGACGAGGACGGCGAGTTCGTCGACGAGGACGAAGAAGAGGAATACGACGGAGGCGACGAAGACGAAGACGAGGACGAGGAAGAGGAATACGAGGAACACGAGGGCGAGGACTACGAGGACGAAGAAGAGGAATACGAAGAAGAAGAAGAAGACGACGACGCCGCGGCCGCCGAGGTCGTCGTGGCGCCACCCATCGCGTGGAAGCTGCCCGCACTGAGCCTGCTCAAGCGCAGCCAGACGCGCGAGGTGGATCCGCGGATGATCGCGGCCGGCGGGGAGGTGCTCGAAGCCACGATGCGCGAGTTCGGCGTAGACGCCCGCCTGGTCGGCTCCACCGTCGGGCCGACGGTCACTCGCTACGAGCTCGAGCTCGCGCCCGGCATCAAGGTCAACAAGATAACGGGCCTCGCCAAGGAGATCGCGTACTCGATGGCGAGCCACGACGTTCGCATCCTGGCGCCGATACCCGGCCGCAGCGCGATCGGTGTCGAGGTCCCGAACAAGATGCGCCCGCTCGTCACGCTCGGCGATGTCCTCTCCAGCGACGAGCTGAAGAAGGCGACCCACCCGCTCGACGTCTCGATGGGGCGGGACATTGCCGGGCGCGCGGTCGTGGCCAACCTCGCGAACTTCCCGCACGTACTGATCGCGGGTCAGACCGGCGCGGGCAAGTCGAGTTGCATCAACAGCATAGTGACGAGCCTGTTGATGCGCACCACGCCCGAGGAAGTGCGCATCATCCTCGTCGACCCGAAGCGAGTCGAGCTCGGCCAATACAACGCGGTGCCGCACTTGCTGACCGAGGTGGTCACGAACCCGAAGAGGGCCGCCAACGCGCTCGACTGGGCAGTGCGCGAGATGGAGATGCGCTACGACATCCTCGCGGATGCGGGTGTGCGCGACATCGCGGGCTACAACGCCGCGTACGACCGCGGCGACCTCCCGACGAAGGACGACCCCGACCCCGAGACCGGGAAGCACTACAACCGATTGCCGTTCATCGTCGTTGTCGTCGACGAGCTCGCAGACCTCATGATGGTCGCTGCGCGCGACGTCGAGACGAGTATCTGCCGCCTCGCGCAGATGGCGCGGGCGGTGGGCATCCACCTAGTGATCGCGACGCAACGGCCGTCGGTCGACATCATCACCGGTGTCATCAAGGCGAACATCCCGAGTCGCCTCGCATTCTCGGTGAGCACGCTCGCCGACAGCCGCGTGATCCTCGACCAGCCCGGCGCCGAGAAGCTGATCGGCAAGGGCGACATGCTGATGCTGGCCGCGTCGTCGAGCCGCACCGAGCGCATCCAAGGGGCGTGGGTCGACGAGGAGTGCGTGCGCAAGGTCGTGGGGCACTGGCGCCGCCAGACCGTGCAGCCGATCTACGTCGATGGCGTGCAGGGTGTCGACGGATCCGGCGGCAGCGGACGCGGCGGGTACGACGACGACGGCGACGA
This sequence comes from Actinomycetota bacterium, assembly GCA_052390615.1. Lineage (GTDB taxonomy): Bacteria > Actinomycetota > Acidimicrobiia > IMCC26256 > PALSA-610 > JBQTGT01. Next base: position 85,752 of record JBQTGT010000052.1, on the reverse strand, counting down.
CCTGCTCCAAGAGGCGCTGGAACTGGTTGTGCGCAGCGGGCTCGGTTCGACGAGCATGCTCCAGCGCAAGCTCCGAGTCGGCTTCGCACGCGCCGGCCGGTTGATGGACCTTCTCGAACGGCGCGGCATCGTCGGCCCGTCCGAAGGCTCGAAGGCGCGTGCAGTGTTGATGACGGTCGACGAGCTCGACGAGATGGCCGAGGCGGAATAGTCGCAGGACGCGAAGCGGCGCCCTCTTCGTTGAGGGCGCCGCTCGCGAATCTCAGCTGTCGTATTGCAGGTTTGTTGCTACGCGGCGCGGATCTGCGCGCGCTCGCCGAGTGTCTCGTCGCTCGCCGCCCGATCGTGTGTCAAATAGCCGAACAAGGCCCGCCACGGCACCGTCATTCCGGCAACGACGAAGCCGGTGATCGGGGCGCCGAGGTCGCCGGCGTTACGGATGTCGATGCCCCAGCCTGCGAAGACCGAGTAGTCGAGCAGCATCGTTGCGCCGATCGCGACCACGAACGTGAGCAGTGAGCGCAGCTTCCGTACCGGCTCAACAACATCCGTCACGTAGTCGACCAACTTGAGCGTTGCCAATGCGAGCAACGCGACGACTGCGAAGTCGTACATCGTCCACCTCCCGGTGGTATCCGGAAGGACCTTCGCCTTCCAGAAGCTCCGACTCCCGCGCCAGAAACAGGGTTACATCCGTGTAACGACGGGACGTGTGACACTTTTGGGCCGCTCGGGCGTCTGGACGGGTAATGGAGGTCGCGACGGCAGAGAGCTTCGAATCCTTCGCGGCCCAGGTCGAGCCCAGTCTGCGACGCGCCCTGGTCGCCTGGTACGGCACCGAGGTCGGCGCCGAGGCCACCGCCGACGCGATGGCGGTGGCGTGGGAGCGCTGGGCCGAGATCCAGCCCATGGCCAATCCCGCCGGCTACCTGTTTCGCGTCGCCCAGTCCCACACCCGTCGCTACCGTCGCCGGCCGGTGTTGCTCCCGATCGTCGTCCCGGTCGATCTGCCCGACGTCGATCCCCGCCTTCCCGATGCACTCGCGCGCTTGTCGCCGCGCCAGCGCGCCGCGGTTCTCCTTGTCCACGCGCATGACTGCGCGCACGCGTCGGGCGACGTGTTCGTTATCGACGGTCACCGATCGCCTCGCGAAGCAGGATTCCCGCTCAGTTGTTGTCCATACGGCGACAGCATGGCCATCGACGACGACGGGGTATGGGTGGTGTTGGGTGATGTCGCGTTCCTTCCCGCCGCGGGGCCCGACGACCCGACGATCTATCGCTACACGGATGCACCGGAGCCGCACTTCGACATCGTCGACGACGGCGGCGGCGGCGAGGTCACCTTCCGGGGCGCGGTTGTCGCCGGGGGCAACCTCTGGTTGCGCGGCACTGACGACATCGTCGTAGCACGGGTGGCGGCCACACGCGATGTCGATGCGGCTTCCGATGACGCGACCGATGCACCCACGGTTCTCGCTGGGCTGGAAGCCGAAAACGAGGCCCGGCGGCTCATCGGCGCGTCGGACGGCCAGGTGTTCGTTACCCGGCGTGTGTATTCCGACAAGGACCCTCGCGACAGCCTGGAGATTCGTGACGCGCGCACAGGCGCGCTCGCGCAGACGATCGACGCCGAGGGAATCGCATACGACGCACTCTCGAGCGCAGCGATCTCGGAGGACGGAGGTTCACTGTGGGCTGCGGGCCTCGCTGACGACCTGGGCCGCGTGATTGGGGTCAGCAAGGTCGACCTCGAAACGGGGCGCGTGCTCTTCACAAATGAGTTCCCGAATGCGGGCGAGGCCGTCGTCGTCGGACACGGCAGCGCGTGGCTGCTCCAAGGACTGCCCGGCGACGCGGATGACGTGCCGAACGAGCTGCTGCGCCTGTCGGTCGACACCGGCGAGGTGGAGGGGCGGTTGCCGCTTGATGCGGGGACGACTTGGGTCGGCGTCGTTGACGATGGCCTCTTGCTTGGTGACGAGCTCGGCCGCGTTGCCCACGTCTCGACCGCGCCACTGCGTATTGACCGCACCACGTCGAATGCGTGCGATCTGGACGCGTCGGCGCAGGACTGGTGGTTCGTGCACGCGGTCATGGGCGATGGATCGGCGGTCCTCACGAACCGGGACCAAACCGTGCTCCGGTCCGAGCCCGACGCAACGTGCGCGACGGTCCCCTTCGATATCGCGACGGGTCAGATCGCGGTCGTCGGCGACCAGATCTGGGGCGTCGATATCGGGTATCAGCTTGGAGTCGCGGACGGTCCGACGTGGGAGTACGAGTCCGCGTCCCAGACGTTCGTCCCCATCACTGCCGGTGAAACAAGCATGGATGGTTTTCAGTCGTTCACCGACATGATCGAAGTCGACGGTCTGCTGTGGCTCACGAACCACAACGAGAGCGAGATCGTCGTCGTGCGACTTCCCGGTTAGCTCTCGCCCGCGGCTTCGAGCTCGTCGAGGCGCGCGTGCGCAGCTCCTCGAGCAATCCCGGCGCCGCGACGAGGGTTACATCTCAAATCGGCGCCGCCAACACCGTTTCGCTGTCGACGATCGTTCAGTGCGGCGCGGGCGCAAGCTGTGACAGCCGCCGGTCTGGATGCTCGACGGATGATTCAAGGAGTTGGAGGAACTGCTCGGCGAACTGTTCCATCGCGGCGCGGTCGTACACGTCGGTCGACCAGATGACGGCTCCGTGCAAGCCGTCGGGCCGGCGGTCGAGCGAGAGTGTCAGGTCGTAGTCGGCGCGACCTGTGTCGACGACCAGCGGCGTGATGCCCATGCCGGCGACATCCGGCAGCGTGGCCGCGTCCTCGAAGAGATCGAAGGTCACCGAGAACGGCGCGTGCACGCCCATGTCCGTCGCGTGCTCCGCGGCGATAAGGGCGGCGGGCACCTCCTGACACGTGACCGTGTCGGCCACCGCGTTCCGTACTCGTGCGATGAGGTCCCGGAAGGTCGGATCTCCGGTGAGAGCGACGCGGACCGGAAGTGCGTTCACGAAGTGGCCGATGAGGTGCGAAGTCCCACGGCGGACCCGATTGCTCATCGGGATCCCCACCACGATGTCGCGCTGCCCGGTCGCGGCCTCGAGCGCCGCCGTGAACGTCGCGAGCAGCGCGCTGTGGGCTGTCACGCCCGCACTTCCCATGAGCGAACGCAGCCCGTTGACGAGGCGGTCGGGCACCCGGAAGCGATGTTGGGCGCCTGCCGGTCCGGATCGAGGTCCCCTAGCACCCTCGAGCCGGGGCGACGGCGGCGCGCCTGCGAGCGCGTGCCTCGCGCCCTCGATCAAGCGCCGGGAGTCGTCGGTCGAGAGCCAGGCGCGTTGCCAGTGAGCGTAGTCGGCGTACTGGAAGCGAAGCGGTGGAAGCTTCGGGTCGGCGCCGAGCATCGCCGCGACAGTCAGGGCGGCGAGCTCGTGCGCGAAGAGACCGCGCGACACACCGTCCCAGAGAAGCGGGTGGAGCGTCGCGACAAGGACCTGCTCGTCGGGCAGATGGATCAGGCGGACGTCGATGAGGGGGCCGGTGGCGAGGTCGAAGGGGCGCTCGACGGCATGCTGTACCGCCGCGGTTGCGCTCGCGTGAACGTCCGCGCGGGCGTCGACGACGCGGAGCACGGTCTCGGGCGGCGCAGCCACCTCCTGGACGAGAGTGCCGTCGAGGGTCGGGAAGATGGTGTGCAGGATCTCGTGCCTCCGGACCAACGCGAGGAGCGCGTGTTCCAAGGCGCCGACATCGACGCCACCGTCGATACGCGCCGCGAGGGGCCGGTTCCACGGGCCACGTGGTCCGGCGCTTCGCAGGAGCAGCTCCTGTTGGCGCGTGAGCGGCGCCGGTTCCGCGCCGACGCGAGCCTCGATCCCATCAGGTGCCGATGCCGACCCGAGGAGCGCGACGAGCTCGTCCCGCTCGCGGACGAGCTCCTCGCGCAGGTCGTCGGTCATCACACCCGATGGGGCGCTATACCGGAGCCGGTCACCATCCACTCGGAGCGTGACGTCGAGTGCGCGCAGCCGCACGAGGAGGTCGACGGCGCTCAGAGCTCGCCCTCTTCCCGGTCGTCGAGGCCACCGCTCGCCCTGGTCACGTCGGCGATCGTCGCCAGGTGCTCGGCCAGCTCGGCGACCGACGGGAGCTGGAACAGCGCGCGGAGCGGAACCTCGATGTCGAGCGCCTCCAGGAGTTGCGCTTGCAGCTCGGCGAGCTGCAACGAGTTGCCACCGGCGTCGAAGAAGCTGTCGTGGACGCCGAGTCGTTCGAGGCCCAGGACACGCGCGAACGCGCCGGCCAGCACCGCTTCGAGCTCGGTGCGCGGCACCACCGATGCCTCCTCCGGACCGGACTCGTGCTCCGCAGGGTCCGGGAGCGCCGATCGGTCGACCTTCCCGCTTGGGAGCAGTGCGAAGGAGTCGAGGAGGACCACCGCGTGGGGCACCATGTAGCCCGGCAGTCGCTCCCGAAGCCATGACCGGATCTCCGACGGCGCGAGAGATGTGCTCGGCTCGGGGACGACGTACGCGACGAGCTGTTTCGCTCCTGATGGAGCCTCGCGAACGGTGACGGCGACCTGCTGCACGCCGGGGAAGCCCGCCGTCACTGCCTCGATCTCGCCCAGCTCGATTCGGTGCCCACGGATCTTGACCTGGCCGTCGATGCGGCCGAGGAACTCGAGGGCTCCCGTGTCGAGGAACCGGGCGAGGTCGCCGGTCCGGTAGAGGCGCGAGCCGGGCTCGCCGAACGGGTTCGGAACGAACCGCTCGGCGGTGAGGTCCGGCCGGTGGAGATAGCCCCGAGCCAGACCCACGCCGCCGAGGTACAGCTCGCCGACGACGCCGATCGGCAGCGGCTGCATCCATTGGTCGAGCACGTACACCTGGTGGTTGGGCATCGGGAACCCGATCGGCGGGAGCTGGTCGTACGGGCCGCGGAGCTCCATCAGCGTCATCGTCACGGTCGCCTCGGTCGGGCCGTAGCCGTTGAAGGCCCGGCGGCCGGCCGCCTGCCAGCGCGTCGCGAGGGCGCCGCTGAAGGCCTCGCCCCCGATGAGCTGGAACCGCAGTGACGGGAACCCGTCCGCGGGAAGCAGCTCGAGCACCGCCGGGGGAATGTCGGCGATCGTGACCCGCTCGCGCTGCATCAACTCCGTGAGCGCGGCCGGTATCAGCGCCGTTTCGCTCGAGGGGATGACGAGACGCGCCCCGGAGCAGAGCGCCGTGAAGATCTCGAGTACCGACACGTCGAAGCAGAAGGTCGCGTACTGGAGGACCACGTCGGTGCTGTCGGCCGTCGACTCCTCGATCACCGATCGCGCCAGGTTGGTGACGGCCCGGTGCGGGATCATCACGCCCTTCGGTCGCCCGGTCGAACCGGACGTGTAGAGCACGTAGGCGAGATGCTCCGGTGTGAGACCCGGCACCTGTGGCGCGGCCTCGTCGCCCTCGTCCGCGTCCGGCGCGTCGGGCGCATCGACGAAGACCGTCTGCGCGTCGTGGGCAGGCAGGTCGTCGACGAGGCCGAGCTGTGTGACGAGCACCGGCGCGCGCGAGTCGCTCAGCATGTAGGCCAGGCGGTTCCTCGGGAACGTCGGGTCGAGAGGTACGTACGCGCCACCCGCCTTCAGGATCCCGAGGATCCCGACCGGCAGGGCGAGGGAGCGCTCCACGCAGAGGGCCACGAGCGTGTCCGGACCGACCCCGAGGGCGCGGAGCTTTCGGGCGAGGCGGTTCGCCGCGACGTCGAGTTCACGGTAGGTGAGGGAACCGTCCGGCGCACTGACGCCAACCGCTTCCGGTGCGCGCGCGACCTGCGCCTCCACCGCGTGGTGGATGCACACCAACTCCCGGGGGCGCGCAGTGTCGTTCCACTCGTCCACGATCCGATCTCGCTCCGCGTCGGACAGGAGGGCAAGATCGGAGATGCGCAGGTCGGGGTTCGCCGCGATGCCCGCCAGCAACGTCTGGAAGTGTTCGACCAGCCGCGCACACGTCGCCGGTTCGAAGAGGTCGCTGTCGAACTGAAAGCGCCCGCGTAGCTGACCCTCGTACTCCCGGAGCTCGATCGTGAGGTCGAACCGGGCGACGCCGTTGTCGACGACGATCGGCCTGAGACGGATGTCCCCGAATTCCAGCTCGGTATCGGGACTGTTCTGCAGCACGAACATCACCTGGAAGAACGGGTTTCCCGTCGAGTCGCGATCAGGTCGGATGTCGTCGACGAGCCGCTCGAACGGCAGGTCTTGGTGCGCATAGGCGCCGAGAGCGGTGTCCCTGACTCGCGCGATCAGCTCCCGGAACGTGGGGTTGCCGCCGAGGTCGGTCCGCAGGACCAGCGTGTTGATGAAGCACCCGATCAGACCCTCGGTTTCGACTCGCGTTCGGCCGGCGATCGGTGAGCCGACGACCATGTCGGTCTGCCCCGAGTACCTCGACAAAAGGACGTCGACCGCCGCCAAGGCGGTCATGAAGAGGGTGACGCGCTCGGTCTGCGCGAGTGCCTTGAGACCGCTCGTGACGTCGGGTGGTATGTCGGCCCAGAGCGTGGACGACACGAAGCGAGGCACGGGTGGGCGGGGATGATCGAACGCCAGGTCGAGCCCCGCCGGCGCCCCGTCGAGTTGCGTCCGCCAGTAGCTCAAGAGCCCCTCGAGCACCTCGTCCCTGAGCCATTCCCGCTGCCACGCCGCGTAGTCGGCGTACTGGATCGGCAACGGTGGCAGCCCGGCCGGCGCGCCCGTCGCGAGCGCGAGGTAGATCGCCGCCAGCTCGCGCATGAAGACGTCGTCCGACCAGCCGTCCGAGATCATGTGGTGGGTCAGCAGGAACAGGAAGTGCTCCTCGTCGGCGAGCATGAGGAGCGTGATCGCGAAGGGTCGCCCGCTCGTCATGACGAACGGCCGACGCCCGCCGTCTGTGATCCGTCGCAGCGCCTCGCCCTCGGGGTCGGGAACGTCTCGGAGGTCGACGACATCGACAGTGACCGGCATGGTCGCGGCGACGACCTGGCGTGGCTGTCCGTCGATGGTTGTGAATGTGGTGCGCAGGGTCTCGTGGCGCTGGACGAGCTCCGCGATGCTCCGCTCGAGGATGTCGACAACGATCGATCCGTGGACGCGCGCGGCGAGGGGGATCGTGTTGTACGCGTTGCCCGGCCCCAGCAATTGGTCGAGCAGCCAGAGGCGTTCCTGGGAGAACGACAGCTCCGCCGGGCCCTCGGTTTGTCGCTTCGGGATGCCGACGGCCGTGCCGCCTCGACCGCGCTTCAGCCGTTCGAGGAGCGTGAGACGGTCTGCCGACAGGCCGGATCGCCGCGCGATGAGATCATCGGTCTGCGACATGCGCGTCCCCCGACCGCAGCTCTGCGAGAAGGATCGAGTCTTCTGCTGGGGGAGCAGTCTGTCAAGAAAACCAAGAAAGCGATGCCGGGAACGCGGTCGACATTGTGCTATTGCAGCCGCCGCTTTCGAGCCAATCGCGCAACGCGGCGTCGCCCTGCGATTCGGTACATCGGTGGGTCAGGTGAGGATCGGATCCACCCAACCGAGGCAGAACTCGTTGCCCTCGGGGTCGCCGAAGACGGTCAGTCGCTCGTACGTCGCGAGCACCGTGGCCCCGGCGGCGACGAGTCGGGCCGACTCGTTCTCCGGGTCGGCGCACCGGAGGTCGAGGTGGACGCGGTTCTTGATGCGCTTCGGTTCGGGCACGAGTTGGAAGTACAGGCGAGGAGTTCCGGGCGGCCCTTCGACCACAACGCCGGGGTCGTCCTCGACGTCATGGACGCCCATGCCACGAAGACGTTCGAGCTCGGCCTCGTCATACGGCGCGAGGGCGTACTCATCGAGCGCGGTTGCCCAGAATCGAGCGAGCGATGCGGGATGCGCACAATCGAAGGTCACGTCGTGCATGCGAGCCACGGCTCCATTCTGAACGGGTTCGGCGCGGTGCGCCAGGGTGTGTCGCAACACCGGGCTGCCACGCAAGTTCCACAGAACACGGGATGTTCTCACCCGTCGCCGCTCGAGAGGCTTTGTGCAAAGATCCCGCTTGTCGGTGGGGCTGGCGTGTGAGGTGACGATGCCGAAGGTGCTCGGGAGCGGGGCCCTGGCGATCGACGGTGGCGCTCCCGCCGTGCCGAAGGCCGCGTCGCGCGTTGCGTGGCCGATCGTGACACCGGAGGACCGCGAGGCGGTGCTGCGCGTCCTGGAGTCGGGCAAGTTCACCTCGAACACGATGGGCGAGCCGGAGGTCGCGGGGCTCGAGCGCGAATGGGCGGCGTACGTCGGCGTCGCGCACTGCACGGCGGTCGCCAACGGGACGGCCGCCATCGCGCTCGCGCTCGGAGCGCTGCGCGTTCTGCCCGGTGAGGAGGTGATCGTGCCGGCGGTGAGTTTCGTCGCGAGCGCGCTGGCACCCCTCCAGCAGCTCGCGATCCCCGTGTTCGCCGACATCGACGGATCGACCTTCAACGTCGATCCGCGCGCGGTGGAGGAGCGCGTCACCCGCCGGACGCGCGCGATCCTGGCCGTGCATCTGCACGGCCTGCCGGCGGAGATGGACGAGCTGCACTCGATCGCTCACCGGCACGATCTGTTCCTCGTCGAGGACGCAGCGCAGGCTCACGGCGCGGTGTACAGAGGCAGAAATGCCGGCGCGCTCGGCGACGTGGCAGCGTTCAGCCTCAACGCGACGAAGAACCTTCCGACGTGCGGCGAAGGAGGTCTGATCACGACGGGCGATGGCGCGCTCCACGAGCGCGCCATGCTGCTGCGGCAGTTCGGAGAGCGAATCCGCGACGACGAGCGGCGTACGTACACGTCGGAGATCCTCGGATTCAACCACAAAATGAGCGCCATCCAGGCGGCCTTTGCTCGCAGCCAGCTCGCTCGTCTCGACGGCTACCGCGACGCGCGGGATGCGAACGTGCGACGGTTCCTCGCGCAGTTGTCGGAGCTGCCGGGGATCCACGTGCCCGAGTGCCCCCCGGATCGCACCCATGCGTGGCACATCCTGCGGCTGCGCTTCGACCCGACCGACGCGTGCGGCGACGACGTCGATCCGGGCGCGTTCCGCGAGGTGCTGCACCGCGTCCTTCGCGCGGAGGGAGTGCCGGTCTCCCAGTACCAGCTACTGCCGCTTCCGGCGCAGCGCGTCTTCCAGGAGCAGGAGGGCTACGGCAGCGGCCGACCGTGGACGTTGCCGGGAGCGCGCACGCAGCAGTACGACGTGCACGAGTTCCCGAACGCCCTGGCCGTGATCGAGGGCTCCCTGACGCTCCAGAAGCGACATCTCCACCCGGATGCGGGACCGCTCCTTCAGTGGTACGTGGCCGCCTTCACCAAGGTGTGGGAGCACATCGAAGTGGTCGCAGCCCGCGCCCGGGCGCTGCGTTACGTCCCGGGTTGGCAGCGGGCGCAGCGAGCACGCCGCGCCGACTGCGCCACCGAAGGGCGGCCTGCGAGCGCCCGGACAGCGGCCGCCCGCACCGACCACAGAGGATGACGCTCGTGCCGACACTGAACATCGCCACCGATCACGGGACCCTCAGCGTGCGTCCAGAACAGCAAGAGAGACGGGGCCTAACGCACTCGGCGTACGTGAGGAAACGAGTTTGAAGGGACAGAAGACAGCGTCGCAACGACACGTCTAGGATCGCCGGCGCTGCTCGCGACACCGCGGCCGCGGGCGTATCTGAGGGGGAAGGTATGCAGCTCGGCACCGCAGCACGACGCTCGTCGCGGCGACTCCCGGACGGGCCGTCGGCGCCGCCGCTCGTCGGCCTCCAGCTCGCGATCCTCCGGCGACCGCTCGAGTTGCTCGAGGGGATCCACCGGGAGTACGGCGATCTCGTGAGCGTTCCGTTGTTCGGCCGCAGGGCCGTGGGGGTATTCGCCGCGCAGGAGGTTCGCAAGGTCAAGGTCGCCTATGGGGACGAGATCGATATCACCTCGTCGGTGGGACGGGACCTGAACCTGCTGCGCTTCAGCATCCAGGGCCGCGGCCCGCTCAACGCCCAGAGCGGACAGGAGCACCTGCGCTACCGCGAGATCTGCCGTCGGTCCATGGCGCAGACAATGGACTCGTCGGCGGCGATCGCCGCCGAGCATGCGCGCCGACTCACCGAGTCGTGGCCGGTCGGCGGCGAGATCGATCTCGTCCCACACATGCACGCCCTCAGCCGGCGAACCTTCAAGCACTACATGTTCGGCACCGACGTCACCGAAACCGATCCTGAGCTCAGCGACGCGGTCGACCTCTACGTCTCCACCATGACGTCGATCCGTCGGTTCCTCGGCGCGTCGATGATTAGACGCGACGTGCCGGGCGTCTCCAAGGGTGGCACCCTCCGCAGGGGGATGGCCCTTGTCGACGCCGCGATCGAGGAGATCGTGGCGGGTACGCGAACCACACGCGAGCCCTCGCTCGCCGCGGCGATGATGCAGGAGATCGAGCGCCTCAACGAGGCACCCGACGCGTCGTTGGCGCGCGAGCTCATGCTGCAGATGTTCTACGCCGGCATCTGGTCGGTGCCGGCGAACTACTGCTGGACGCTGATGCTCCTGGCGCTGCATCCGAAGGCCGCCGGCCGCTTGATCGACGAGCTCGAGGCGACGCTGGGCGGGGACATGCCGGTGATGCAGACCAGGTTGCCGTTTCTCGACGCGGTGCTCATGGAGTCGATGCGCCTCTACGCGGGCGTGTACGACTTTCGCAAGACGACGGCCGCGTTGCACGTCGACGGATACGAGATCCCGCCCAAGACGACGATCCTGCTGTCGCCCTGGCTCACGCAGCGAAGCCCGCGGTCGTTCACCCACCCGGACATCTTCGATCCGGATCGGTTCGCCGACCCGACCCACGCCCATCCGGACGGCGCGTTCGACCCATGGGGCTTCGGGAACCTCTCGTGCGTCGGTCGACACATCGCACGGCAGTCGCAGCGAACCGTGATCTCGACCATCGTGCAGCGCGTTCGGCTCGATGTCCTCCCCGGCCAGCATGTCGACCCGGTCTCGGTCCCGATGGGGATTGCTGCCCTCCCCTCGCCGGGCATTCGGATGCGGGTGCAGGCACAGGACGGGGACGTTGAGCGGTCGGCCACGACGGTGCAAGGGACGATCGTCGGCGCGGCCCCGGGGCCCGGTCGGGCGCGCGGCTGACGGTCCGCCGCTGAGGATCCGGCAGCGTGATTCCCCACGGTCGATCACGGTGGTCGGTCCCGCACGAGCCGTGAGGGTGTGGTGTCGCGTCCTGGCCGTACGCCTTGACATGCCTCGGAGGCCCTCCATACCGTCTGGGTGACGCGGCGAGGGGGCCTCGTGGACGACCAGGAAGATCTCGGGCTCTGGCTAGTGGTCGCGAACGAGGTGGCGCAGTACTCGATCTGGTTCGCTGACCGGCCGCTGCCGATGGGCTGGCGCGCGGTCGGCAGCGAGGCGTCGAAGCAGGAGTGCCTCCGGTCGATCGGCGACCTTTGGACGGACATGCGACCGGTGCGAGCGCGCGCGCCCGACCGCTGCTGACCGAGTGGGAGCGAAGATGAGCGCTCCCGTCGAGCGCCGGCGGGTCATCGCGCTGTGGAGCCCTCCCCGCGCCCGGTCGACCGGGTTCTTTCGGGCAATGCTGGAGCGCGGGGACCTCCTGGCGCTGCACGAACCGTTCTGCAACCTCGTCGACTTCGGCGAGACCGAGGTGGCCGACCGGACGGTGCGCGACGCCGCGGAGCTGATAGCGGCCATGCGCGCGGAAGCCCAGAACCGGAGTGTCTTCTTCAAGGACACGACCGAGTACCGGTACGCGGAGGTGCTCGCCGATCGGCGGTTCCTTTCGGAGACGACGCACACGTTCCTGATCCGTCGGCCCGAGGAGATCACCGCGTCGTTCTACGCCCTGCGGCCCGACATGCGTCGCGAAGAGGTCGGCCTGGAGCAGCTCTTCGAGCTCTACGAGGCGGCGCGTGCGTATAGTGCGCACCCGCCGATCGTGGTGGAGTCGGACGACCTCGTGGACCGACCCATGGAGACGATGACGGCGTACTGCGGTGCGGTCGGCATCCCCTTCGTGCCCGAGGCCCTTCGGTGGTCTGCCGGGGTACGCGAGGAATGGCGACGGTCGGCGCGCTGGCACGTCGACGTCAGCGAGACCTCGGGGCTCGGGCGGAGGACGCGCTCCTACCAAGCGACCGCGGAGAACACTCCCGTGCTCGCGGCCTTCAGCGCGCACCACCGACCGTTCTACGAGCGCTTACAGGCCGTCCGTCTCGTGGTCGGCACGGAAGCTGCGAAGGATGCTGCCGCTCCCGCCTGAGCGAGCGTCCGACGGTGTCGACGACGTCCCGGCTTTGCGTTACTGCGCTCGCTGGTACTCCCAGATGCTCGCGTCCAGCTCGCGGGCACGCATGCCCAACCGCTGAGCTGCGGCCGAGATGACCTCGACGATGTCGTCGTCTGAAACCCTGCGCGCGAGCGTCGCCTCCACGAAGCGGCGAAGATGCACGTCAGGCTTGACGGTCTCGACGCCCATGCGCATCACGAGCCATTGGTACACGGCAGGCCCGAGACCCTTGACCTTGCCCTCGAAGTCACGCTTGAAGTCGCTGCGAGCGGCCCACTGTCGCAACGCTTCGAGCGAACCGACGCACTGCGAATCCAAGAAGTCGACCAGCTCGCGCAGCATGTGGGCGCGTGTCCAATGGTTGTTGGCCCAGAGGAACTGTGCAAGCTTGGTGTTGCCATCCTTGTCGTCGGGCCACCGGGCGAGACAACGCTGCAGATCGTCGAGCGTGCGCACCTCGCTCCATCGGTTGTCGATGAAGTGCCGCTCGGACCGAACAACCGCGGTGGAGTGCATCCGAAAGTCGAGCACCGTCGCAAGGAGCGCGCACACGAAGTCGCTTGCGATGTACTCGTTGCTCGTGCTCGGTACGTCCGCGCAGCGCGTGGCGACGAGCTCAATGTCCGTAGTTGAGATCATCGCGAGAGTGCCTCACGTCAGTTTCCGTCGGTGCTGTGATGACGGTCCGTCGACCCTGGACGGCTGCCGACTGGCTCGTACGCCCGTGTCACCGTGCGCACGCGGCGCAGCCGACCCGATGCAACCTCGCGTTGGGACAGCGACATCGCGTCCTCACCCACCTTCCAGCCGAGCGGGTTCGGGCATGACGATCCGCGGGCCGAGCTTTGTATCGCGCCGCTGCCATTCGCGTGGATAGCCGAGCGACACCTCCTCGAACCGGACATCGTCCCGCCATTGCGTGCCCGGCGTGTGGAGGTGACCGCTGACGACGAGCGTTGCGCGGTAGCGCCGGTGCCAGTCGTGAGAGCGCGCGGTTCCGCACCACAGCGAGAAGTCGGGCATGTGCGGCAACGCGACGAGGTCGTAGCGGAGCGGAAAGTGTGACACCAAGATGGTGGCGGCCGACGCGGGCAGCTGCGCCAATCGGCGTTCGGTGCGTTCCACGAGCGCTGCGCACCACGACTGGCGAGACGGGAACGGATCGGGATGCAGCAAGTACTCATCCGCACACACGACGCCGTTGTCAGCCGCGCGGATCAGGGCGTCGTCCAGCGAGCTGCCGGTGGGCCGGAACGAGTAGTCGTAAAGGAGGAACAACGGCACCACGAGCGCGGGCCTGATCGGATCGGGCCACAGCGGGTAGTCGCACTCCGGCGTGATTACCCCGAGCCCGCGGCACAGTGCCACGAGGGCCTCGTAGCGCGCCTGCCCCCGAAGCTGGTCCGGCCGGCCGGGCAACGTCCACAGCTCGTGGTTTCCCGGTGCCCAGACGACCTTGGCGAACCGCGACGCCAGGGTGGCCAGCGCCCACGAGACTTGCTCGAGCGTTTCACCGACATCGCCGGCCACGATGAGCCAGTCATCGGGGTGCGGGGCGATCGACTCGACGACTCGCCGGTTCGCCGGGTGTCCGACGTGCAGATCGCTGATCGCGTACAGGTTCATGGCGTGCGCGCGACGCGACGTCTCATTCCGTCCCGGACGACAAGAGTCGCGTCGCCTCATCGTCGCTGAGGCTCTGCAAGTGTTCGATCATGAACGCTTCGGCGAGCAACGCGAGGTTGGCGACAGTGAAGTCCTCGAATGCGCGCTCGACATCGAGCGAAACGGCAAGCGCGCGATTGATCTCGGTGATGATCTCGTTCGCAAACACCGAGTCGCCACCGAGCTCGAAGAATCCGTCGAACGCGCCGACCCGGTCGATTCCCAGCGAGGTTCGCCAGATGCTCGCGATCTGTTCTTCGATCGCGGTGCGCGGCGTGACGTATTCGTGGTCGAGCTCTGGTCGCGTTACGGGCGACGATCCGGCGCCGATGCTCCGCAGCGCGGCTGTCTCCTCGGTGAGGACATCTTCGAAGAACGGCAGTCCGAGACCAACCGGGAAGAACTGGAGAAGATTGTGCAGGTCGAAGGGAAGTACGAGGGTGCGGGGGCGTCGCTCGACCATCACGAGATCGAGGGCCGCCAGTGCATCCTCCGGTGCCAGGGTCGCGTACGACCCGGTGGACGCCGCGTACCCGTCCCGACCGTCGGCGAGTCCGCCGCCGCCCCAGGGGCCCCAGTTCACCACGACGGCGTCCGGAACGCGTTCGCGCACCGAGTCGACGAACGTGTCGAGAAACGCGTTTGCTCCGCAGTAGTTGCTCTGCCCTGGTGATCCCAAGAGTGACGCGGCACTCGAGAAATAGACGAGCCAGTCGAGCGGGTCGCCGGCGGTGAGCTCGTGCAACCACCAGGCGCCGGCAACCTTCGGCGCGAGAACGGCGTCGAGCGACTCGTTGGTCATGCTCAGCAGAGGACCGTCGTCGAGCACTCCCGCGGCATGGACGATGCCGCGCAGTGGCGCGTCGGGAGCACGAATCGATGCGAGGGCCGCGGCGACGTCGTCGCGCGACGCGACGTCGCACGCTTCGATGACGACTTCCACGCCCGCTTCCTTGAGCAGTTGGAGCTCCGCCGTGCACTCGTCGCGCGCGCCGCGGCGGCCGAGAAGCGCGAGGCGTCGCGCGCCCTTGGCGGCCAACGTCCGGGCAACGTGGAGGCCCAGCGCCCCGAGGCCACCCGTGACGAGATACGTCGCGGCCGGATCGACAAGAACTCCCGGCGACGCGACCACACCACCGTCGGTCTCCCGGGTGAGCCGGCGCACGTAGCGTTCGTCACCGCGGAGCGCGATCTCGGCGTCGTCGCTCGGGCTCGAGAGCTCGGCGACGAGTGTGGCGACCTCTCGGCTTCCCGGGGCGAGGTCGACGCAACGACACCGAAGCGCCGGGTTCTCGAACGGCAAGGCCTTCGCGATGCCCCACAGCACCGCCGCGAAAGGGTCGCGCAGTTCCCCGAGTGCGGTGACTGCGTGCGATCCGCGGGTCACGACCCACAGCTCCGATGGGCCCAGCACTCCCGCGAACGACGCGGCCCGAATAACCGCGGCGAGGCTGTGCGCGAGCGCGGCGGCTCGATTCGGATCGCCGGGCGATGCGACGGTCAGCTCCCAAGAGTGGACCAGGGTGTCGAACGGTCCCGTCGTCGAGGCCGAGTCGCGGAACAGCCGTTCGTAGTCCTCCTTGTTGTCGGGTTGCAGCGACCAGGTGTCGTTGCCGTGCGCGGAGTACGCGGCGCCCGGGTGCGCCACGCCGACCGATGCGCCGGCGGCGCGCAGTCCTTCCACGATGTCGTCCGACGTCGGGCGGTCGGCCAACACGAGGACGCGCCGTCCGTCCATCGGGCGTGCGAGCCGCGCGGGCGCCGTTCGCCATACCACCCCATACGTCCAGACGCGATGGACGGAGTCGCGGCGGCGATGCAAGTCGACCTGTTCGAGGCGAAGATTCTCCACCTCGCAACACACGCCGTCGTGGTCGTCGAGGACCACGATGTCCGCGGTCGCGCCGCGCGGGCCCGACGCCGGATCGCGGCGGGCGGTCACGTGGGCGGTGAGTTTGCCGGACGGTGGCGCCGAGTAGGTAAGGCGGCCGAACTCGACCGGGACGTACAGATCCTGATCGAGTCCCAAGCCGGCCGCGGCCGCGAGGAGCTGGAGGGCGCCGTCCAAGATTCTCGGGTCGAGCTCGAAGCCCGCAGCGCCCGGATCGACGATCGTCGCGAGCGCTTCGCCTTCTTGTCGAAAGATCTCCTGCACGGTCCGGAACTGCGGCCCGTACTCGAGGCCCCGCTCCCGCAGCGACGCGTAGAACAGGGGAGGGGGGAGCTGCTCGAGACACTGCACGCGTGCGTCGGCGACCGAATGCGTCGACGCCGAACCGTCGCACGCACTCACGTGCCCGACGGCGTGCAGCGTCCACCCGTTCGAATCGGCGCGGCGGGCGTGGATCTCGACGTCGAAGCCGTCGCGCCCGTCGGGAGTCAGTGTGGTCTGCACGCGACGCGGCGCGTGCTCCAGCGTGATGAAGGAGCGCAGCGACAAGTCGGTGACGGCGAGCGGGCCGCGCATGCCGGCCCCGCGGGCCGCGGCCAGGATGATCTCCACGTAGGCGCTGCCCGGGAGCACGACGCTGCCGAGCACGCGGTGGTCGGTCAGGAAGCCGGGGGCGTCCTCGGCGAGCTCGGCTTCCCAGACGAGTGATGTCACCGCGGCCGCGAGCTCCACTCGCGCACCGAGCAAGGGGTGGTGACCAGCCCGACGCCCCGCCGGGACTGTCCGATCCATCCAATGGCGCTGCTGCTGCCATGGATACGACGGAAGCTCGGCCACCCGCTGAACCGAAGGGGCGAGGCGATGCCACGCGAGATCGGCACCGACGCCGTAGAGCTCGGCTGCAGCCTCGAGCAACGAGCGCCGGTCGTCGATGCCGCGGTGCATCGTCGAGAGCACCGGAACCGCGCCTTCGCGCGCGCGGATGATCTGGCGGAGCGGTGTTCGGAGCGCGTGCGACGGGCCGACCTCGACGACCGCGTCGATCCCGTCGTCGAGCATCGCGCCGACAGCATCGGCAAAGCGCACGGTTTCCCGGACGCTGCGTGCCCAGTGCGTGGGCTGCATGAGCGCGTCTTCCTCGCGAGATCCGGTGACCGTCGAGAACACCGGGATCGTCGGCCGCGCGAACCGCTTGCCCTCCAACTCGCACTCGATATTCGCGGCGGCCTCGTCCATCTGCGCGCTGTGGAAGGCGACCGAGGCCGGGAGCCAGCGCGCGAACCGTCCGTTGGCGTCATAGCGCGCCTCGATCTCTCGTAGCGCGCGCACGTCACCGGCCAGAACGACTGTCTCGGGCCCGTTCACGGCCGCAACGTCGACGTCGTCCCCGAACGCCGCGGCCAAGGCGTCCGCTTCGGCTTCGTTCGCGCCGATGGCGAGCATGCGGCCGCGGCCGACCGTGGGGGCCATCGAACGTCCACGTTGCTCGGCGATCCCGGCCGCTTCGTCGAGCGTCAAGGCTCCCGCCGCGAAGGCGGCGGCGATCTCGCCGAGGCTGTGGCCGACGACGGCATCGGGTTCGACGCCGAGCGCCTTCCAGACTGCAACAAGTCCCGCTTGCACGGCGAACACGACTGACGTCGCAACTGCGATGTCGTCGAGGCGATTTGCGGCTCGGTCGTCGGCGAGGACGTCGAGAATCGAGCAGTCGAGCCGGTCGGAGAGCGCTTCGTCGCATCGTTTGACCGTCGATCGGAACACCGGTTCCGATCGAAGGAGGGAACGCCCCATCCCGACCCACGTCGAACCCTGACCCGAGAACACGAACCCGATCCGAGGTCGGCCGGACCGGCGTGCCGGTTGCGGTGAGGATGCGAGCCGGGTGAGGGCATCGGCGAGTTCGCCGGGCGTGTCGCCGACGACGGCGCCGCGGACCGGATGATGGGAGCGCCGGGTTGCAGCCGTGGCCACCACGTCGAGCAGTTCGCCGCCCGCCGCCGAACGAACCCGTTCGGACAGCGCGCGCGCCGCGTCGGCAAAGGCTCCCGCCGATCGGGCGGACACCGGAAGCACGAAGGGTCGCGGAGCCCGCGCCGGCTCGGCGGGCATCTCTTCGGTTCCGTCAGCGGCGCCGAGCACGACGTGCGCGTTCGTGCCGCCGAATCCGAAGCCGCTGACGCCGGCCCGTCGTTCGCCACCGGGGTCCGGCCAGTCCCGCGTCTCGTGGACGACGTCGAGGCCGAGTTCGGCGAACGCGATATGTGGATTGCGCGAAGCGCAATGGAGACTCGCGGGGATGCGTCCATGGTGGAGGGCGAGTGCCGTCTTCAGGACCCCGGCGATGCCGGCGGCCGCCTCGAGGTGGCCGAGATTCGCCTTGATCGAACCGATCAGGCACGCGCGGTCGGGGTCGCGTTCCCGGCCCACGACCTCACCGAGCGCCTTCGCTTCGATGGGGTCGCCGAGCAGCGTTCCGGAGCCGTGACACTCGACGTACTGCACGGCCGTAGGGTCGACGCCCGCGTCGGCGTAGGCCTCGGCGAGAACCTGGAGCTGCGCGGCGGGATTCGGTGCCGTGAGACCATTGGTCCGTCCGTCCTGGTTCACCGCGGATCCGAGGACCGTCGCGTAGATTCGATCGTGTGCGCGCCGGGCGTGCTCGATCGGCCGGAGCAACGCGGCGCCGCAGCCCTCGCCACGCCCGTAGCCATTGGCCTCGGCGGAGAAGGTCTTGCAGCGCCCGTCGGGCGCCAGCATCCCGGCGCGCTCGAGCGCGAGCGAGATCTCGGGCTCGACCAGGAGATTGACGCCGGCGACGATGGCTTGATCACATTCGCCCGCTCGGAGGCTGCGTACGGCGAGGTGCATGGCGACCAAGGACGACGAGCACGCAGTGTCGATCGCGATGCTCGGGCCGCGAAGGTCGAAGCAGTACGACAGCCGATTCGCCGCGATCGACAGCGCGCTCCCCGTCGGCGTCAGCGCGTGCAACGCCCGGTCGTCGACCAACTGACGCCGGAGGTAGTCGTTGCCCGAGATACCAACGAACACGCCGGTTCGTGAACCGCGCAGCCGGTCGAGCGGGACTCCGGCGTCCTCGAAGCACTCCATCGCGACCTCGAGGAGCACGCGCTGCTGGGGATCCATTCGTAGTGCCTCTTGGCGCGGAATGCGAAAGAACTCAGCGTCGAAGTCCTCGATGCGGTCGAGAAACCCGCCGTGCGAGATCGCCGAGTCCTGCGGGATCGAGTCGTCCGGCCACCGTCCCGGCGGGACGGTCCCCACGGCGTCGCGCCCGTGCATCAGCGAATCCCACAACTCGGCGACCGAGGCCGCGCCCGGAACGCGACACGCGAGGCCCACGATCGCGACCGGGCCCGGCGACCATCCCACATGGGCCCGTGCCGCAATCTGGGGCGCGACCCTCGGCGCGAAGAGCGCGTCCACGAGATCGTCGATCGTCGGGTAGTCGAAGAGCGCGGTCGGATCGACCGGACGATCCAGGAGCTCGGCGAGCTCGCCGCTGATCGCGACCACGTCGGCAGAGTCCAAGCCGTAGGAGCTGAACGCGAGGTCGCAGGCCACCTCATCGGGGTGCAATCCCGCAGTCGTCGCGACCCTGTGTGTCAGCCAGTTCGACACTGTCCGAGCGTCCACGCGCGTGTGCCTCCTAGCCGTCGACCGGCGCTTCGGCCGCCCGGGACCAATCGGCGAGGCGGGACAGTTCACCGGTGAGGTACAGGTCGCGACACCGGTAGCGCTGAAGCTTGCCGCTCGAGGTCTTCGGCAGCGTTCTGGGCGCGACCAGGACCACGGCGGCGATCGGAATCTGGAAGCGTGTCGTCACGACGTCGCGGGCGACACGAATCAGCTCGAGCAGGTGCTCGGGGTCGGTCTCCGACGATTCCTGAACGAGGACCACGACCTCTTCGGAGTCGGCACCTTCGATCGCGAACGCGGCGCCGCACCCGGCGCGCAATCGTCGATCCGCCTGCTGCACCGCGTCCTCGATGTCGTGCGGCACGATGTTGCGGCCCCGCACGATGATTAGGTCCTTGAGGCGGCCGGTGACAAAGAGTTCACCGTCGAGCAGAAATCCGAGATCGCCTGTGCGCAAGTACGGGCCCTCGCCGGAACGCAGTCGCGCCGCGAAGAGGTCGGCCGTCCCCTCCGGTTCGCGCCAGTAGCCCGACGTGACGCTGGGACCGCGCAGCCAGATCTCGCCGACGCGTCCGTCGGGGAACCTGTCGGCGGTCTCGCTGTCGACGACGACGACGTCGTGGTCGGCGGGAGCGCGGCCGAGCGCGACAATCTCGACGCTCTCGTCGCCCGCGACCGCGGGGTGCGCCTCACCCTTGGCGAGCTGATCGCGCGAGAGCCGCAGCGTCTGCGGACCGTCCGGTGACCGGTGGCCCGTGGTGATGAGCGTCGATTCGGCCAGTCCGTAGCAGGGGACGAACGCGCCGGGGTCGAAGCCGACATCCGCGAACATCTCGATGAAGCGACGCAGTGTCGCGGCGCGTACCGGTTCGGCACCGTTGTAGGCCGACTCCCACGTCGACAGGTCGAGCGTCTGTCGCTCGGTCTCGCTGACGCGCTTGACGCACAGCTCGTAGGCGAAGCTCGGGGCGCCCGCGAAGTTGCCGCCGAACCGAGTGATCATCTCAAGCCAGGTCGCGGGCCGCTGGAGGAATTCGAGCGGAGAGACCAGATACGTCTGACAACCGCCGTACAGCGCCTGCAAGACGAAGCCGATCAGGCCCATATCGTGGTAGAGGGGTAGCCAGCTCACCCCGACGCTCTCACGTGAAAGCCGGCTGGTGTCCGCGAGCAAGCGGAGGTTGGCGAGGAGATTCGCGTGTCGAACGACGACACCCTTCGGTCGGCCCGTCGAACCGGAGGTGTACTGCACGAAGGCGATGTCATCGGCGCGCGGTCCCCGAGCTCCCGGCGTGGGCACCGCGGCCGAGAAGCGATCGGTGGCGAGCCACTCGAGGTCGGGCGGGCCGACCTCGACCGCCGTGTCGCGCTTGAGATCCAGGAACTCGCCGGTTGTGAGTACCGCATCGGGTTGGGCGTCGGCGATGATTCGGTCGACGTGGTCCACCCAGTCTGAGAGGTTGGAGGTCATGGGCGGTGACAGGGGCACGGCGATGACGCGAGCGCTGACGGCGCCGAAGAACGCCGGCAAGAATTCCAGCCCCGGTGGATACACCAGAAGCGCCCGGCTCGCGGGTGCCATCACTGCGAGCAACTCCTCCGCGATCGATTTCGCGGACGCCGCGAGGTCGGCGAAAGAAAGCGAGTCGATGAGGTCGTCGTCGCCGCCGTGCAGGAAGTTGTAGCCCCGATCGGGCGATTGATCGGCCGCGTGCGCGACCAGTTCCGTGAGTGTCGCCGCGTGCATGATCAACCTCCCCGTCCCGTTCCGCCGACGTGCAGTCGCCAGAGCGGTCCCGCGTCGAGCGCGCGTCGAGTGCCGACGTCCTGTTGCTCGAGGCCCTCCCTCTCCCACAACACCGGGTAGGACTCGATGGGCTGGGCGATGTACTCGTCGATCTTCGGTCGGCGGGACAGCGCCGCTTCGATGTAGGGCGCGAGCTCTTCATCCTTTCGCCGCTTCGCCTCCTCGTGGCGCGCGCGGAAGTCGGGAATGACGTGACGGCCGAGCAGATCGAGGGAGCGGCAGACTTGCTCGTGCGTATATTCACCGGCCTGCTGCAGAAGAATGACCTGGTCGATTCCCGTCGCCTCGAGCGCGCGGAAGTGCTCGCGCACCGAATCGGGGGTACCGACCGCTGCGATGCCGGCCATCGGCTCGCGGGGGGAGCGCTGGAACTCCTCCCACAGATTCGTGCGCCCCGGGGTGTGAACGCCGAAGCGGAAGTACCAGGCCAGGGCCCACTTGAAGAACCGCTGCGACTCGATTCCCTGTTCCATCGCGGTCTGTTCCGACTCGTTCACGAGTACGCCCGCCAACATCGCGATGTTGGGGTTCACCGTCTGTCCGATTGGCGTGCACTCCTCCTTGAACGTGTCGTAGTACTCGCGCACCCAGTACGCGGCCTCGCCGGGATCCATGAAAGCAAACGTCAACGCGCCCAGCCCGAGTCGTGCCGCGAGTTTCATCGTGTCGCGGTTCGTGCAGGCGACCCACATCGGCGGATGCGGTCGCTGCAGCGGCTTGGGGATGACGTTGCGCGCGTCCATCGAGAAGAACCGCCCCCGGTACCCCGGGTAGGGCTCTGACGCGAGCATCTTCGCGGTCTCTCGCACGCACTCGGCCCACATCGCACGCTTTTCGATGTAGTTGACGCCGAAGCCCTCGAGTTCGAGCCGGGAGCTCGACTCGCCGGTACCCCACTCGACGCGGCCGTTGCTCACGAGGTCCAGCGTGGCGATTCGTTCCGCGACTCGTGCGGGGTGATTGAACGCCGGCGGCATGAGCGTGACGCCGTGCCCGATGCGCATGTGCTTCGTGCGCTGGCTGACTGCCGCGAGGAAGACCTCCGGCGCGGTGGAGTGTGAGTACTCCTCGAGAAAGTGATGCTCCTGCGCCCATGCGTACTCGATACCCGCCGCTTCTCCCCGCTCGGCCCACTCCAATGCATTCTGGAACAGCGTGTGCTCGTTGCCCGCGGACCACGGGCGCGGTAGCTGGAGCTCGAAGAACATGCCGAACTGCACTACCGTCCCCGTTCCTTGGTGGCCATTCGATCACGAGTGCGGCGCGGCATCGCGATTCATTCCGTCACTTGCGGGTCTATGCCGACGGCGACCTGTCCGATGTACTCGTAGGCTTCGTTCGGCGAGTATGCCTGCATGAACGGCCCGGCCCGCACGTCGCGATACAAGCGAGACATCAGATGTGAGTTGAGGTAGCCGGCCCCTCCGGAGACCGTGAGCGCGAAGTCGACCGCCTCGATCGCCGCCCGAGTGACGACCAGCTTCGTGCTCTGGTACTCGGCCATCAGACGGTGGTGTTCCGCCAAGGGCAGTGGCGACTCGGCATCGGCGCGGTAGAACGCATCTGTGATCGACGCGATGCGCGCGACGCCGGCCCGCGCGCACGCGACCCGAACCTCGACCTCGGCGATCTGGTGCTGGACCCCGGGTCGCGTCGCGATGGGGCGTTCGGAGACCGTGCTCCGCCGGGTCTGCGCGTGCTGCACCGCGAGGTCGCGGGCCGATTCCGCGATCCCAGTGAACGCGCCGAGCAGACCGACGGTTCCTTCCACGAAGAAACGGATCCAGTACCGGCTCAAGCGCCCGGGTGCACCGACGGGAATGATCCGATCTCGCGGCAATAGACAACCGTCGAACACGATCGTGTTGCTTGCGCTGGCCCGCATGCCGAGTGGATCCCAGTCGTCGCGGATCTCTATGCCCGGGCTGTCTCGTTCTACGACGGCGACGGCGTTCAGCCAGGAGTCGTTCGGTGCCGGCACCCGCAGCATGACGTACAAGTGCGTGGCCAGGGGCGAGTTGGACGCAAACGCCTTGCGGCCGTGGACGATGTATCCGTCGTCCTTCGGCGTCGCGGTGGTCTCGAACCACCCGAGCGTCTGACCGGGCTCGGTGCCGGCGACGCAGAGCAGCGCTTCACCCCTGACCATCTCGACGATCAGGTCCTCGGCCCAGCCGGGAAGCGTTCCACCGCTGCGCCGCGCTTCGTTCCACAGCCGGGCGAAGCCGAGCGCCGTCACGCAGTGCATGTGCGACGACAGCGCGACCGCGGCGTCACCTCGGGCGAGCCGGTTGAACGCGGCGGCGATGTCCGTGGTGGCCTCGACGCCGAGGCCGCCGATCTCCGCTGGGAGACACGCCGCCATGAACCCGCTCGCCTGCATCTCGGCGAAGATCGAGCTGGGCACCGCGGTTCGCTCGTTTTCGGCGGCGTGGCGCGCCGCGTCTTCGGCATGCTTCATCGCCAGCGAGACGAAGCGCTCGCCAGCCGGGGTCACGGGCTGGAGGTCGAACGAAACGTCAGGAGAGCCAGCCACCGCCACGACCATCCCCCACGGCTGACCTCCCGAAGTCGATCCGGCGCGTGTCGAGCGACTGTTGCGGGCATGTCGTACCGGCCCCGTATACCGGTCTTGCATACCAACCTTGCATACCAACGCGGCCGGCATCGAGAACGCGTCAGGCGACACTCTGCTCGCGACTCCGCTCGACAGTCAACTGCGGGTCGCGGCCCAGGTCTCGCTCGACAGTGGCGTGTCCGACAAAATGACGGGCGGTCGCGCGGTTCACGCGGCTCCGAGTACGAAAGCGGTAAGTCCTGTCAGACGCCTCGCCGAGCGGGCGAGGCGCGAGGAGGGTGTGACAAGAGATGACGCAGCTCGGGGCGAACATCGTCATGATCGATCTTGCTCCCCACTACAACAATGTCGGCACGACGCGACGTGACAATGTGGCCGAGGGTCGCCTCAACGTCTGGAAGAACTCGTTTCCAGCCGAAGAGTTGCCCCGCGCATCGAGCGTCGTGACCGTGTCGGAGGTGCCGTTTCGTTTCCCGCCGACGACCGGAGGTCGACTCGACAACGTCGTCTGCGCGCGTCAGCGGGTCGAGCTCCCAATCGGCCACTACGACTGGATCTACCTGTTGACGTGTTCGGAGCGGCGCGCCGAGGACACCGTCTACCTCCACTACTCGAGCGGCGCGGTCGACGGTGAATCGTTGCGCGTCTCCGACTTCTGGCCGGGATCGCCACCTCACTTCGGCGAAGTCGAGGCGTTTCGTTGCGCCAACATGCATTTCCCTCGCCACGTGCAAGCACGCGTCGAGCCGGTCATCTGGCAGCAACGTATTCCTGTGCCGCGCCGCGAACCGCTCGCGCACCTTCGGTTGCCCGACAACGTCGCGATCCATATCTTTGCGCTCACTGCCGTCAGCGCTGGACCGTGACGCGATGCGAGTGATGAACGACGATCTCCAGTTCTGGTTCCATGATCTCTGTAGCTGCCTGCAGGACTGCTTCGGCACGCTCCTGCTCCACCACGGGCACGAACCCGTGACGGTTCTCGGTGCGTCGTGGGAATTCTTCTACGCACCCATGCAAGCGCGTAGCGAGGAGTTCTACTACCCCGCGCCGCGCCCGACCCTAGGGGAGAACCTCGCGCCCTTTCACCCGATCAAGGCAGTGTGGCACGAGTCTGCGGATCCGCACCGGGCGTGGGACGACATCAAAGCCGTCATCGCGCGAGGGCGGCCGGTGATCGCGGCCGTCGACAACTTCTACATGCCGATCCGGCCTGCCTTCGGCGACGTTCATGCCGCGCATCTCGTGGTTGTCAGTGGATTCGACGACGATGCCGACGAGGTGTACGTACTGGAATCCACTCCGCCGACGTTTCACGGCGCGATCCCCGTCGCCGAGTTCTTGCGCGCCCGCGACTCGGTCAACGAGGCGCGCCGCGTCACACGTGACTATTTCTTCGCCGGAACCGCGATCCGGAACCGCTGGATCGACGTCGAGATGGGCGAGGAGTTCCCCCCGCTCACGCGACCCTGGGTCGCGGGAGTCATTGCCGAGAACCTGCGTCGGTTTCGCTCGTCTGATTCGGCGGACGGATGGGCCGGGCTCGACGGCTTGGCGCGATACCTCGACGACGTCTGTGAGCGTTCCCGCGGGCCGGCCGCAGAGTCCGCGCTGAGCGAGCTCTACACAGTCGGTTGGGCGTCGCAGTCGGCGACGGCGTTGCATGCCGACTTCCTGCGGGTCGCGGCGCGCACGCTCGATTGCGACGAGCTCGCCGAGGCGGGTCGGCACGTCGATCGACTCGCGAACGACTGGACGGCGCTGCGCATGTTCGCCGCCCACGCATCGACCTCCGGAACCGACGTCACGGCACGATTGCGACAACGTACCCGGCGCTTCATCGCCGGCCATGACGAGACTCTCGAGTTGCTCGAGTGGAGCCGGCACTCGCTCGGGCGAACGGCGACAGTTGCGAGCGGCTCGAGGGCAAAGCTGTGAGCAGGCTCGCAATGTTCGGCGGCCAGACAGCCGTACCCGAGCGCTACAAACGGATCACGTGGCCCGTTGTCACGCAAGCCGACAAGGACGCGGTGTTGCGTGTTCTCGAGACGGGAGGATTCACGGTCGGCAGTCGCGCCGAAACCGAGATCAGCGGGTTGGAGCGCGAATGGGCAGAGTTCGTCGGCACGCGCCACGCAGTCGCAGTGAGCAGCGGCACGAGTGCCCTCGGGCTGGCGCTCGCCGCGCTGGGAGTACAGCCTGGGGACGAAGTGATCGTGCCAGCGCTCAGCTTCGTCGCATCCGGTCTCGCGCCGCTATACCAGCTCGCAGTTCCCGTGTTCGCGGATGTCCAGGCCCGCACGTTCAATCTCGACCCGGCCGACGCCGCGGCGCGGGTTACGCCGCGCACGCGAGCAATCCTGCCCGTGCACCTGCACGGTCTGCCGGCCGATATGGACGAGATCACTGCTATTGCGCGAAAGCACGACTTGCTCGTCGTGGAGGACAGCGCACAAGCCCAGGGCGCGCGTTATCGCGACCGGATGACGGGTGCGCTCGGCGACATCGGTGTTTTCAGCCTGAATGCCGAAAAGTCGATCCCGACATGCGGTGAGGGCGGCCTGATGACGATGGGCGAGCCCGACGTCGCCGAACGGTGCCGAAGTCTTCGTGTCCTCGGGGAGTACACGAAGACTGCGAACCGGGAGTACGTGTCGCGCAGGCTCGGTTGGAATCACAAGCCGTCGGCGATTCTCGCCGCGTTCACGCGCAGCCAACTCGCACGATTCTCCGACTACCAAGCGCGACGCGATGCGAACGTCACGCGGCTACTCGAGCGGCTGTCGGAGCTGCCCGGTGTGAACGTACCGTTGGTACCGCGTGATCGCACGCATGTATGGCACATTCTGCGGGTGCGCTTCGACCCCGAGGCCGCCGGGCTGTCGGGGGTCACGGCAGGGCGCTTCCGGCAGGCTCTTCGGCGCGCGTTGCGCGCCGAAGGCGTGCCGGTGTCGCAGTACCAGCTGATGCCACTGCCAGGCCAGCCGGTCTTCCAAGAACAACTTGGTTACGGTGCCGGCTACCCGTGGAAGCTGCCGGGCGTCACGCCTCAGCGCTACGATATTTCCGAGTATCGGCAGACGCTTGCAATCGTCGAAGACTCACTGACCTTCCGGCGTGTGCATCTCGATCCGAGGGCCGGTCCCGCGCTCGACGCGTACGCCGACGCGTTTTGCAAGGTCTGGGAACACCTCGACAGGATCGACCGGCTCGCTCGCTCGTTGTCGTACGAGCCGCCATGGTCGACGACGAGTTCGTGATCGACGCCGCGCGCAATCGGCAACCGCGGGAGTCGTGATGTTCTCGCTCACCGACGCACAGCGCGAGTTCCGAGACGAGCTGCGCCAGTTCCTCGCGGACGAACGCATCCGGCGGATGTCTCGGGAGCTGGCGCGGCTCGGCCCCCGCGAGGACGCGGACATGCGCCCAGTGCACCGCTGGCTCGGGGAGCGGGGCTGGCTGGCAGTCTCGTGGCCGGAGCGCTATGGAGGTTTGGGCAAGAGCGCGATCGAGGCGGCCATTGTTCACCAAGAGCTCGTCCGGCACGGATTGCCGGACCTTGTCTATGTCGTGTCGATCTGTTACGTCGGTGACTTCCTGTTGCTCGCCGGCAGCGACGCGCTGAAGGATCGATATCTGCCGCGCCTCGCCCGAGGCGAAATATCGGCGTGCACATTGTACAGCGAGCCCGGCGTGGGCTCCGACCTCAGCTCGCTCGCGGCGCGAGCGCATCGTCTCGATGGCACGCATCGTCTGTACGGGACGAAGATCTACAGCCAGACGACCCAGTTTGCGAACTATGCGATGGTCGCGGCTCGGACCGCGGAGCCGAAGGGCGCCAAGCACGAGGGCATCACGTTGTTCTGGGTGGACCTGGCCGCGCCGGGCGTGACAGTGCGGCCGGTGTTCAACATCAGCGACGACGCTTTCAGCGACGTCGTATTCGACGGAGTCGAGGTACCCGACGACCACGTAGTGGGACCTCTGCACCGCGGCTGGCCGCTGCTCAACGCCGCGCTCTCGATCGAGCGGACCGGAATGGAAGCGCACCTCAAGATGCGCTCATGGCTCGACGCGATCGTGGCCAGGGCGCGAGAGATCGACGACCTCGGCGACCCCGTGCTCGGTGATCGCATGGTTGCACTCGACGCCCAGGTCGAAGCCGGCGGTGTGATGGCTTGGCGGATGGTCGAGAAGCAGTCCCGCCGCGAATTCGACGAGATCGGGTCCGCGATGTCGAAGTGGTACAACACCGAGCTCGCGCGACCGATCGCCCGCCTCGCGTTGGATATCGAAGGCCCCACGGGGTCGCTGTCGCGCTGGGACGGCCGCGCGCCGTCCGGTGGTCGGGCCGAGGCCGCATATCGCGAGGCACCGGGCCTCACGCTGTCTGCCGGAACCTCGGAGATCATGCTGTATGCAATCGCGGCCGGATACCTGCGCGTGCACGCCGACGAGCCGGTAGCCGACCGGACCGACCCTGCCGACCGCGAGCTACGAGCGCGATGGAAGGAACGCTTCGACCTGCACGTTCCGTCGCGGGTGCGTGGTGTGGAACACGAGCTGGGCGAGGGCGCCGGCGGCGAGGCGGAGGCGCCGCGGGCCGCAGCTGAATGGCAGGCGCTGAGCGACAGCGACGCCGTCCGGCTCACCTTGCCGCACGCCGCGGGCGGGCTCGACCGGGGGCTGCGCGAGTCGATCGTCGTGTCGGAGGAGATGGGCAGGGTCCTGCTTCGCAGCTTGTTCCTCGAAACGGCGACAGTCGCCGAACTCCTCGCCGCCGCAGGCCCCGAGGGCGCGCACTGGCCGCGGGTCGGCGCGATCGCAGCCGGCATGCATCGGATCGGCACGGCGGTCGGCACCGGGGCGCTGCGCGCGTGGCCGCCCGACGGGCCGGATCTCGTCGCGATCGCGAACGGACGATGTCTGCACGGGCGGGCCGAGCTCGTACCGTTCGCCGCGCACGCCGACTCGCTCGTCGTCGAGGCACACACGGCTTCCGGCGCGGTGTTGGTGCTCGTTGCTCGCGAGGATCCAAGGATTGCATTGCAACGGCGCGACGATCTCGGCCGCGGCGATCTGGCGAGTGTGACATTCGCAGGCGTTCCGGTCGCGGCGAATGATGTGCTCTGTCGGTGCGACTCCTCCGAGTACTCTGAGTTTCTCGCCCGCGCGAGGCTGCGCCGGGCTGCGTATCTGCTCGGGATAGCACGACGCGCATTCGACATGACGCTGGCGTACACGCGGCAACGCCGACAATTCGGCCAACGGATATCTACGTTTCAGCACGTCTCGCTGCGGCTGGCGGCGCTCGCAGCGCGCATCGAAGCCGCGGGTCGTCTCCTCGACCACGTCGCGGCCGAGCACGACCGGGGCACGTCGATCGCGCGGCAAGCTGCGTCGACGCTCGCGCTCACGGTCGAGCTGTCTCGCGACGTGACCGCGGACGCGATCCAGCTCCATGGGGCCTTCGGGATTCTCGAGGACGCCGATGTGCAGCGCTACTACCGGAATGCAGCGGTCGACGGCTTGTTGTCCGGGACTCCGCGACGACTTCGCGCCGCCGCGCTCAGCATGTGGCGGCAAGAGAAATGATGGCGAACTCATGAGCGCGCCGGCGGAAGCGAAGGCTCCGGCGTTGACACGACGAGTCGGTGCCGGGGAGGCTGGATGCCCGTTCGGAACACCGATCTCGCGGCGGACTCGCGGGGCGGGATCCACTCGCATCCTGATCGATCGACCTGGCCCGGCTCGCTTCGAGACTCCGGCTAACGGATTGAAGGGTGAACGAAATGTCCAAGACGGGTGATCTTCCGGCGCGTCGAGCCGCACTCTCGCCCGAGCGACTCGCGCTCCTCGAGTCGTGGCAGCGCGGTCGAGCCGGCAACCGACCCGACGGCATC
Source organism: Actinomycetota bacterium (assembly GCA_052390615.1). Taxonomy (GTDB): domain Bacteria; phylum Actinomycetota; class Acidimicrobiia; order IMCC26256; family PALSA-610; genus JBQTGT01. The sequence goes on along the minus strand of JBQTGT010000052.1, from coordinate 55,915 downwards.
CCCAAGCGATCGTTGAAGGATCCGGTCGTGCTGTCGTTCTCGCAGGAGCGACTGTGGCTGCTCGACCAGCTCCTCGGCACCGGCAACTCGTACAACACGATCCCGATCGCCGCTCGCCTGACGGGCCCGCTCGACGTGCGCTTGTTGGAGCGAAGTCTCGCCGAGGTGGTGCAGCGGCACGAGACTCTCCGCACGCGGTTCCCGACGTCGGCGGGTCAACCGTGCCCGGTCGTCGAGGAGTCGATGCCGTCGTCGATCGAGGTCGTCGACCTACGCGATCGAGCCGACGCCGAAGCCGAGGCGATGCGCCTCCTCCGACAAGGCGGACGCGACCCGTTCAATCTTGCTACCGGTCCGCTCTTTGAGGTCCGGCTGCTGCGCATCGCCGACGACGAGTACATCCTGCTCGACCTGATGCATCACATGATCTCCGACGGGTGGTCGGACGACGTGATGATTCGCGATCTCACCGCCGTCTATCTCGCGTTCGACGCGGGTGAGCCGTCGCCGCTGATCCCGCTCCCGATCCAGTATTCCGACTACGCACGATGGCAGCGCGATCGTTTGCGCGACGACGTACTGGCTGGACTGTTGGAGTACTGGCGCGCGCAGCTGGCCGGCGCTCCGACTGCGCTGGAACTACCGATCGACCACCCGCGACCGGCGACGCAGCGATTTATCTCCGCGACGTATCAGTTCGAGACGTCCCGCGAGGTGACGGAGCGGCTCAGGGCGCTGAGCCAGTCCGAAGGCGCGACGCTCTTCATGACAGTGCTGGCGGCCATCGATGTGATGTTGTCCCGGTACTCGGGACAGACCGACATTCTTGTCGGTTCGCCGATCGCGAATCGAACGCACATCGACACCGAGGACCTGATCGGGTGCTTCATCAACACATTGGTTGTGCGCGCCGACCTCTCCGGCAACCCGACGTTTCGCGAATTGCTGGGCCGAGTCCGCAAAGTCGCGCTCGGCGCGTACGAGCACCAAGACCTCCCGTTCGAGCGACTCGTCGACGAGCTTCAGCCCGAGCGTGACCTGAGCAGGAATCCGCTGTTCCAGATCATGTTCGCGCTGCAGAACAGTCCGAAGGCCGAGCTGCAGCTGGGGAAGTTCCGCCTCGCGCCGCTCGAACTCGACAACGGCGTCGCCAAGTTCGATCTCACGATCGACCTGCGAGAGTACGATGGCGCTCTTCGCGGCCGTTTCCAATTCGACAGCGATCTCTTCGAGCCCGAGACGTGCGAGCGCATGGTGTCGCACTTCCACCATCTGCTCGCCGGCGTCGTCGCTGATCCCGACAGCCGGCTGTCGGATCTGCCGCTCATGAGCGATGCCGAGCTCCACGAGATGTTGGTCGAAAGGAATGCGACCGAGCGATCGTACGAGGTCTGCTGCATTCACGAGCTGGTAGAGGCGCAGGTCGCACGTGCTCCCGACGCAACCGCGGTGCGCGCACCGGACGGGGATCTGACCTACGGCGAGCTCGACGCGCGGTCGAACATGCTTGCCGGCAGGCTTCGCTCACTCGGTGTTGGACCCGACACGACCGTCGGCCTCTGTGTCGAGCGCTCGGTGCATCTGCCGGTCGGAATCCTCGGGATACTCAAGGCCGGCGGTGCCTACGTGCCGCTCGATCCGCGGTACCCGCTGGATCGGTTGGCGTACATGCTGACCGACGCGCAGGCGCCGGTACTGGTCACCCAACGACACCTGCTCGGCGCGCTACCTGCTCACGACGGCCATGTCGTTTGCATCGATGCGCAGGACTCTCCCGACGTCGGTGCCACGATCGCGGTTCCCGAGCTGACGCCCGACCATCTGGCCTATGTCCTGTACACCTCGGGCTCGACCGGGCTGCCGAAGGGCGTCATGATCTCGCACCGGGCCGTGACGAATCTCATGCTCGCGACACTCGACCACGTCGAGGCCGCACCGACAGACGTGGTGCTCCAGTTCGCGACCTTCTGCTTCGACGTCTCGGTTCTCGAGATCTTCATCGCGTTCTGCGCGGGTGCTCGCCTGGTCATCCCTTCGAGTGAGACCGTGCTGTCGCCCGCGGCCCTGACCATCTTGATCCAAAAGGAGCAGATCACGATCTGCGACATTCCGCCGGCTGTCCTCGAGCTGCTGTCACCCGATGCGTGTTCGTCGCTGCGGATCCAATTCCTCGGGTGCGAAGCGTTCGGTGGCGGCCTCGCGACCCGCTGGCAAGCACCGGGCCGCCGCGTGATCAACGGCTACGGGCCGACCGAGGCCACCGTGATGATGACGCTGATGGAACTCGAAGGCGTCTACGAGCACATGCCGCCGATCGGCTTCCCGATGCCGAATCATCAGGTGTACGTCCTCGATCGCTGGATGCGCGCGGTGCCGATCGGCGTACCGGGCGAGCTGTACATCGGCGGTGTCGGTCTCGCGCGTGGATACCTGAACCGGCCCGAGCTCACTGCCGATCGCTTCGTGCCGAACCCCTTCGGTGGCGAGTCCGGGTCACGCCTGTATCGCACGGGTGATCTGACCCGGTTCCGACCCGACGGTTCCTTGGAGTTCCTGGGTCGTGTCGACCAGCAGGTGAAGATACGCGGATACCGAATCGAGATCGGGGAAGTCGAAACGGTTGTCGCGCGGTACCGCGGTGTACAACAATCGGTCGTCACCGTGCACGAGCCGACGCCGGACACGAAGCAGCTCGTCGTCTACGTGCTCGTGTCGCGCGCCGACGAGTTCGACACGGTCGAACTTCGCTCGTTCCTCGCCGAGTCCCTGCCGAGCTACATGGTTCCGCATCTCATCATCCCGATGGAACGCTTCCCCCTGCTCCCGAGCGGCAAGGTCGACCGCGGCGCGTTGCCCGACCCGGCCCAGGCCGTCGCCGCCCGTGCAGCGGAGTACGAGGCGCCACGATCTGAGCTCGAACGATTGCTGGCCGACAGCGTCTTTTCTGAGGTCCTCGGTGTGGAAAACGTCGGGATCCACGACAACTTCTTCGAACTCGGAGGGAATTCATTGCGGCTCGCCGAGCTGCAATCACAGATCGCCGAAACACTCGACGTCGATGTCCCGCTGCGGGTGCTCTTCCAAGCCGCGTCGATCGCCGAGCTCTCCGACTTCTTGGATGCGCGCGGGCGGGTCACCGCCGAGGCCGACAACCGGGTCGGCGATCGCGACGAAGGCGAGATATGACCGTGACGAGGTGCACGGGAATGCGCCACGGGAGCCTTGTAAGTATGCTCCCGCCACTACCCAGAGTCGGCTCTTGTGTGTGCCGGAATGAGGGGGCCAGCCGTGCGCATCGCGTTTCGCCGAAATGCCACCGCAACGTTGCCCGACGGACCGAAGGGCCTTCCCGTCCTTGGTAATCAGGTCGAGTTCATGCGTGATTCGCTCGGATTCCTATCGCGAATCCATCGCGAATACGGCGACCTCGTGCGCGTACCGCTTCTCGGTCGCACGGCGGTCGGAGTGTTCGCACCCGAACATGTTCGCGAGGTGACCTCCGCCTACGGAGCGGATGTCGACATCACGACCCATAGCGGCAAAGAGCTCAAGCACAACATACAAGGACGCGGCCCCCTCAACGCGAGTGGATCCGAGCATCTCTACTACCGCGACACCAGCCGGCGTGCGATGACCGGGAAGTCACTGCAGTCCTACCATGCGGTGACGAGCGAGTTGACCGATCGGATGCTCGAGCGCTGGAGTGTCGACGCCGTCGTCGATCTCCTTCCCGAGATCAGCCTGCTCAGCCGTCGGATCTTCAAGTACTACATGTTCGGTCGTGACATCGTGGCTGAAGATCCTGAGCTCGACGATGCGGTCGACATGTACATCTCGACGATGGAGAACACACGACGCTTCGTCACGGCATCGCTGATCTCGCGCGACGTTCCGGGCATCTCGGATGGCGGAACACTTCGTCGGAAGCTGGCCTTGGTCGACGACCGCGTATCCGCCATTGCTCGCGGAACCCAGGAGAGCCGCTACTACTCGCTCGCAGAGGCGATGCTCGACGAGTTCGACCGCACCGGTGATCGGCGTGACCCGACGCTGGCGCGCGAGTTGATGCTGCAGCTCTACTTCGCCGGCATCAGTTCGGTCGCATCATCGATCGTATGGACGTTGCTGATGCTGGCGCTGCACCCGCAACACTGCCGGCTACTCATCGAGGAGCTCGAACGCGTGCTGGGCGGTGCGACTCCGACCACGGAGGACATGACCCAGCTTCCGATTCTCGACGCCACGCTCAACGAGACGCTGCGCCTGTATCCCGGCGCGGCGTACGAGTTCAAGAAGACGGTAGGGCCGTTGAAGCTCGACCGCTACGAACTGCCGTCGAACTATCCGATCATGCTCAGTCCGTGGGTCACGCAACGCAGTCCCAGCTCCTTCAAGGATCCCGAGCTCTTCCAGCCCGAGCGCTTCGCCGAGCGGCAGTCGCCGGGCCCCGAGGGAGCCTTTTCGCCCTGGGGTGTCGGGAACCGTTCGTGTGTCGGGCGCGTCGTCGCGCGTTTGGCGCTGCGGATCGTCGTTGCCGACATCCTGCAGCGCTATCGACTCGATCTGGTTCCCCAGCACATCGATGCAAACGCAGGGCGCTGGGGGATCCGTCTCCTCCCGACTCCCGGTGTTCATGTCCGCGTCGCTGTCCAGGATGGCGACACCGGGCGCTCGGCCGCGCCCGTCTATGGGAACATCGTCGGTGGTGTCCCGGGACCGGCGAGCTGAGGATCCCGAACACAAGCGGGTCAGATTCGACCATCACGCGAGCTGAAACAGGAAGCTCCACCGATCGTCGCCCTTGAGCAGGTCAGTCTCAACGCCGCCTCTCGCTAGCTCGCGCCTGGCAAATCTCGCGACCTTCGCCGTATGTTCGGCACCGCGGTCCGGGCGGAACGGCACGTGCTCATCGCCGGGTTGTCGAACGTCGGAGGTGAGGCGCGCCACGTAGGTTTGGGGCGGCTGAAGCTCCAGAAAGGCTCGGATCAGGAGTTCGTCGAGCGCGTCGGTCAGTTCGCCGGAGTCTCTGATGATGGGGAAGCGATCTCGATACGTGCGGCGGTCCCCGAGGCGACCTGAGTGGACCACCCGATCCGAGATGTCACGATTCTCTACCGGGAGCCGCTCGTTCTTGAAGCCCTTGGTCAGGAGCACAATCTGCAGCAAGATCATCGGGTCGAGAAATTGCTCCACTCGGCGCGCGTCCTCGCCGAATGCGAACGCGGCGAGATGGCGCGAGGTGGATCCCAACGTCGCACCGTTGTCGTAGACGTCAACAACACCACCGTTGGGATTGATGTCGCCGGCGGCATCGAAACCGACGACCGATCGGATGGCTTCGACATGCCCGGCCTCGATGAGACGACAGATCGCGTAGCTCGAGTACCTTCCGGCGGCGGTCGGATGCATGGCGTACGTCCCGGGCGTCGTTGCCGGTCCTTCGGATCTGAGATGTGCGAGCGACGCGGCGTTCCAGAACCACAACGGCGTTCGCATCAGGTCGAGGGGTTCGAACGTGAACGCGGTTCTCGTCATCACGCTTTCGGACATGTCTTCCATCAACGCATCGAAGATCGTCGGATCCAAGACGAAGCAGTCGGTATCGAGCCAGCCGAAGTCGCCTTCGGCGCATTCGAAGAGAAACTCCCACACTGTCGACACGTCAACCCTGAGCGCGATGTTGTGGAACGGCCGCGCGAAGAGATCACGAACAAACTTTTCTTCGGCATCGTTCAAGCCCGACCCGACGAGCGCAATCGGAATGCGATCGGGAACAAAGGAGAGGGCCTTCCATACCCAGTGCAGTTGATCCGGCCCGAACGCCAGGTAGAAGCGCCGCTCGCCGGCCCCGATACTGGTCAAAAAGGCAGCGAAGTCGCGTTTCGCGCACTGCTCGATCTCGTCGAGCTCGGCGACGCTGCGCGCCCGGATCGATGAGTCCCTGCGAGCGGTCGTCAAGGGGACTCGTCACCGTGGATTCGAAATCCCGACGTCACCGCCGGACTGGTCGATTCAGTCACATCCATTGTTGGGAGATCCTGAGGTAAAGGCGCACGGCCAAGTCGCGATCACCGTCGATGACACATGACCCGTCGGTTACGGCGTCCCGGACGTCGATGCGCCGAGCGAGATACAGCGCGAACGCATCTGACGACATCCAGCGAGTCGCGAAGCTCGCCGGCTCGTTCGTCACCGGTCGCATCACGCATCCGGTCGGCGTGCACGCGATCTCGACCGCATGCACGTCGCCATGATCGAGAACTTCGACGCGCCAGAGAAACTGCCGATCATCGGCATCTGGCGCCGACAGCCCCAGCGCCTCTGCCTGCACTCGGGCGTACGACCGAAGCATCGCATCGAGCCCCAATCGCGTCACATGCTGCGTCGCCTCGATGTCGGATCGACCGGCGACGTCGAGTGGCAATCGGAGCACTTCTTCGGGTTCGGGCCGGTCATGGCCCGGCGCGGGCCCGACGTTCAGCAGGACACCAAGCCCGACGTCGTCGTCGAAGCTGACCTCGGCCCGCCCCGTCGCGATCAGACTGGCGAGCCGGCACCGACCGAGCTCCAACTCGATCAGATCGGAACATCCCAGGGAGAGGTAGCACTCGGCGTCGGAGTGGCACTCGTCGGTCAGGTGGCTCCGCTCGGCTCCGATCTCGATGCCGCGACGCAGTTCGCGACTCGACAGGTCGATCTTGACGAGCAGGCGCAGCGGCGCAGCGGTTGCACCGTTGTGCGCAACGCGGGCGGAGAAACTCTCGACGATGTCGTCGACAAGCGCGTCGAAACCGCGCGCTCCGAGCTCTTGTTCGAGGCCGGAACCATGCTTTCCCAAGAGGACGCTCAGTTCCTGAGTCATCGATCGCCCCCTCTCGATTCGATGGCAGTGCCGAATGACGCCGTGCCTCGGGCACGAGGTAGTTCTGCTACCTCAAGACACAGAATTCATTGCCTTCGGGATCGCACATGACGATCAGTCCTTCGTTGCCGTCCGGCCGGGCGAGTTCGCGGGCGCCCAGCTCGAGCAGCCGCTTGACTTCGACGTCTGCGTCGTCGCAGCCGAGATCCAAATGCACCCGGTTCTTCACGCTCTTCGATTCCGGCACCAGTTGGAACCACAGCCGTGGCGAGCCACGCGGCGCCTCGACCAGAACCGCCGGATCATCCTCGGGATCGTCGATGCCCCGACGTCGCAGGCGCTCGAGTTCCTCGTCGTCATAGGGAGCAACTGCGTAGTCGTCCAACACCGACACCCAGAAACGCGCGAGCGAAGCCGGATGGTGGCAATCGAACACGACGTCACGAATCGTGGTCATGTTCCAAGTCTGCCCCGAAACGTGTTGTGATGCGAGTCCGTCCGGCGACCGCTCTGCTCGCGACCCGCTCGCCAGTCAACTGCGGGGCACCTGCGTTGGAGGTGCCTTCCAGAGTTCGCTAAAATTCAACCGAGCGCGTCGACGTGAAGGTCGCCGGTGAGGTCGGCAATGACCGCGCGCGCGACGAGGTGTCTCGACGTGTTCACGAAGAAGTGGTCACCGGGAAAGAGCCGCAGCCGGAACGTGCCTTTCGTGTGGGTCCGCCAGGCCGTCAGGCCCTCCTCGTCGGTGGTCGGGTCGGCAGTCCCGCCGAAGACCGAGATCGGGCAGTCGAGCGGGACGCCGTCCTCGAACCCGTATGACTCGACCAGCTCGAAGTCGGCCCGCAGCATCGGCATCAGGACCGCCATGAGCTCGCTGTCGGCCAGCACTTGGTCGGGTGTCCCATTGAGACGCCGCAGCTCGTTGACGAACGCGGGATCGGGCAGCTCACTGATTCGCCGCCTGCCGAGATGCGCCAGATGGGGCGCCGGACTGCTGGAAACGAACAGGTGAACCGGACCGCAGCCGTGGCGCCGCAGTTCGCGCGACAACTCGAACGCGACGAGGGCGCCCATGCTGTGTCCGAACATCGTGAAGGGAAGGTCCAGGTAGTCCCGAAGCTCCGCGGCGAGCGCGGTCACGAGCACCTCCAGGCGCGTGAACGGCGTCTCGTTGATCCGCTGCTCGCGACCTGGAAGCTGAATCGCGCACACATCGACAGATTCGGGGACGAGGTTCGACCACAGCCGGTAGCTCGATGCGGTGCCCCCGGCGTGATGCAGACAGAGCAAACGCACGCGCGCCGCGGGCCGCGGCTGCCACGTCCGGATCCAGCGGCTGGTCACGTCGTGCTCGCAGTCGGCGGGAAGGTCTGCTCCGGCCGGCTGTGACGTGTCGGTTCGGTGCCGACGCCCGCGAGGAGCGGCAGTGCCGCCGAAAGCACCTCGACACCACGCTCGAACTCGCGGAGATCGACATGCTCGCGGTCGGTGTGGTCGAGCTTGGAATCGCCGGGACCGTACGCCGCGATGGGTACCGACCACGCGGCCTTGACAATGTTCATGTCGCTCGTGCCCGTCTTCACCTTGAGTGTGGGGCGGGCGCCCTGCGAGCGGATCGCCGTCGTCAGCGCGCGCACGACCGGGTCGCTGCGTTCGCTGCAAACCGCAGCCGTTCGCTCATCGACAGTCACGCGGGCGTCGCCGCGGATGCGGTCGAGGAAGTCGTCGAAGCGATCGAAATCGAAGCCGGTCGGCACGCGGCAGGTGATGTCGACACCGGCCCGTTCGCAATCACCCTCGAGTCGGACGAGCGTCGCGGTCGCGCGCTGAAAGACGCCGTCGCCGTCATGGAGGTCGCTGGTGTGGTCGCGAATCTCCCTCCAGAGGTCCACCGCGACCTCGATCGCCTTTTCTTCCGGGCTGCTGCTGTGGCTCGCGGGACGCGTGATCTCGAGTTCGATGCCGATGCGACCGCGGTAGCCGATACAGACGCCGGACCAGCCGCTCGGCTCGCCGATGACGACTGCATCGGGAGTCGGCTGGGTTCGCAGGAGATGCCGGGCGCCGGTCGACGCCGGCGTTTCCTCCTCGACGGCACCGACGACGACGATGCACCCGCGGATCGGCGTCGCGGCGGCACAGATCATGGCGGCCAACGGACCCTTTGCATCGACCGCCCCGCGTCCGAAGAGACAGTCACCGTCGCGTCGCACCGCCAACTGGTCCGGGACGGTGTCAATGTGGCCGAGGAGCAGCAGGCGCGGACGCGACTCGTTGCCAATCTCGCCGAGGACATTGCCGACGGCGTCGATCGAGGTCCGGAACCCGAGCTCCAGCAGCCGGTCGCGCAGGAACGAGGCCAGCATCTGCTCGCTCCCGGAGGGGGAGGGAATCGCGAGCATTTCGGCGAGCAGCTCGGCGCGTGCGGCGTGGTTCATGCGCCGAACTCGTTCTCGCCGTGCGTCTCGACGACCGTTCCTTCGCCTCCAAGCGCCGCGGTCACGGGTCGGGCGCGCCGCCCATCACCGAACAACACGATCGGTACTCCGCGCTGGGCGGCATCGCGGGCGGCGATCACCTTGTGCCGCATGCGTCCGCGCGCCTCGATGCGCGGGAGCTCGCACGCGTCGATTCTCGAGATCAGGCTGCTCGGATCGTCAGGATCTCGAAGCAGTCCCGGAACATCTGACAACAAGATGAGGGCGTCCGCGCCGATGGCTACGGCGACCGCAGCCGCGACCCGATCTGCGTCGACGTTCAGCGGGCCGTCCGGGCCGCCGTCCGCCGGCGGCGACAACACCGGGACGTAGCCCGCGGTGACGAGCGACAAGAGCATGTCGCTGTTCACGCGCGTGATCACCCCGCTCATGTCCTCGCGAATGATCCGCGTGCGACCGCCCTCGACGATCTTGAGAGCCGGCTTGCGGCGAGCTTCGATGAGGGAACCGTCGAGGCCAGTGAGCCCGACCGCGCGCGCTCCTGCGCGCGAGAGACCCTGCACGATCATCGGCTTGACGCGACCGCAAAGCGCGAGGAGCAACGCGTCCATCGCTGCCGGGTCCGTCAGACGGCTGTGCGTGCCGCTGGCCGAGGTCGCGTGGCGGGGCTCGAGCCCGAGTTGCGCCATCACTCGGTCGATCTCGGGTCCGCCGCCGTGTACCACGACGACGTGCCGGCCCCCGGTCGCCAGCTCGGCCAGCTCGGCGAGCGCGTCGGTGCGGTCGACGCGCCAACTTCCGCCGATCTTGACGACGATGGACCGCACGGGCTCCTCCTCGTTCGTGTCGCGCCGGGGTCGGTTGCCACGCGCGCGGTCCTCGTCGCTGTTCACGCGGGATGCATTCCGGCGAACTCGAGTCCGGCCGTTTCACGGAAACCGGCGGCGATGTTGAGACACTGCACCGCGTTCCCGGCCGCACCCTTCATGAGGTTGTCGAGCGCTGCGATGAGAACCAACCGCCGGCCTTGTTCCTCGGTCGCGAAGCCGACGTCGCAGAAGTTGGAACCGCTCAGGATCTTGGGCTCGGGCCACCGATGGATCGCGCGCCGGTGGCTCACGATCCGGACGAACGGTTCGTGGGCGTACGCATCCCGGAAGGTCTGCCAGAGATCGCGGCTGCTGAGGGGGTGGTTGAGCTGCGCGTGAACGAGGACCTGCACTCCGCGTACCGCTTCTACCGCGGTGACCGTCATCCGAGACCGCACTCCGCATGCCTGTTCGATTTCGGCGTCGTGTCGATGTCCGAGGGGCGCGTAGACGCGGAGTGCCCCGCTGCGCTCCGCATGCTGTCCGGCGGGTGTTGGCTCCCGACCGCTGCCACTCGAACCGGTCCGCGCGTCGACGATGACGGCGGTGGGAGCGATCCGGCCCGCGGCGGCGAGGGGGTGCAGCGCGAGGATCGCCGCCGTCGCCATGCATCCGGGGACGCTGATCAACGACGCAGTGCGGAGCTCTTCGCGGTGGAGCTCGGGGAGTCCCGGTACGAAGCGGCGTGCGAGCTCGACGCACGGGTGCTCGACGGCGAAGTGTCGGCGATACGGTTCTGCGTCCGTGAAGCGGAAGTCGGCACTCAGGTCGACGACGATGCCGGCCCGGGCGGTGAGCTCACCGAAGCGGTGCATGGCGACGCCGTGGGGGAGTGCGAGGAACAGCACGTCCGCGGCGGCGAGGTCGTCGATCGGTGTGAAGCGCAGGCAGCTCAGGTCGCGCAGATTGGGATGCGAGGCGTGCAGAGGGCGGCCCGCCAGCCGCTGCGAGGTCGCCTGCACCAATTCGAGCTCCGGATGCGCGAGGACCAGGCGGAGAAGCTCGCCTCCGACGTACCCGCTCGCCCCCGCGACGACGACGTTCAACGGGTCCGCTCGCGCAGGACGTAGTCGGCCAGCCGGCCCGCGACATCGGCCCCGGTCGCCTCGACGGCGCCTCGGAACTCCATCGTGGCGTTGACCTCGTTCACCAAGAGTTCGCCGGAGGAGCACTCGAGAACGTCGATTGCGACCGCGCCACCGCCGACGGCGGCTGCGCTCGCAACGCACATTGCCTCCAGTTCGTTCGAGATCGGACAGATCGAGGTGAGAGACGAGCGCGCCGCGTTGGTAACCCAGTGGTCCGAGTGTCGATAGATCGCCGCGATGACCTCCCCGTCGATCACGATCGCGCGAATGTCACGGCCGGGCTTGTCGATGTATGGCTGCGCGTAGACAGGTTTGTTCTCCGGTGAGCCGAGTGCCGCTTTGTGTTCAAGCACGGCTTCGGCGGCGTCGACGTCGTTCACTCGACTGAGAAGCCGTCCCCATGATCCGTTCACCGGTTTCACTACGGCTGGAAAGCCGACGTCGCGGATCGCGTCAATGCCGTGCTCGGGGCTCAGCGCAATCGTCGTGGTCGGCACCGGGATTGCATGGGCGAGCAGCGCAAGGGTGGTTCTCACCTTGTCATCGCACGTCTCGACCACACGACTCGAATTGACGACGGGGACACCCCCGGCCTCGCACAGCCTGCTGATGTAGCGCCGGCGTGTCATCGAGAGACTGCGGTTGAGGACGATGCTGCCCAACTCGACGCGAGAGCCGAGTCGGAACACGAGCCGCCGATCGTCGACGTGCGCCGCCGCGACTCCGCGGCGCTCGAAGGCCTCGAGGACCAGTCGTTCCTCGAGGCGGAGACGCGAGCTCACGACTGCAACGACTTGTGTGCAGCCGATCGCCATCTACTCGCCCCAGTCCTCCTCGAGCTCGGGCGTCAGTGCCAGCTCGACGGGGTCGAGCGCGACGACCTCGAGCTCGGCAGTGCACTCGAGGCACGTGATGATCTCGCAGACCAAGGTGTCGCCCGCCACGGCAACCTCGGCCGCGCACTCGGGACAGCTCGCGGCGGCGACGGGCGCATCCGTTCGGGGCGCTGATTCACGCGGCATCGAGATGATGTCTCCCCCTCGTCCGGCGAACCACTCGCGGGTTGCCGCGATCGACACCGGGAAGACTTGCGCGCGCGGCAGGCGGCGAGCAAGCTCTCGGGACAGCGGTGAGCGAAGTGGGGTCGATTGCTGAGTGTTCCGTCGGCGGCGAAGGCCGTCGTCTTCGGTGCACGGCCCGCGCGACCGATGCGACTGTGTCTGGGTCGCGCGCGCCATCGTGCCAACCCACCGACTTTGGCGGATGTTGGAAGGCGTGGTTGCGTGGACGACGGGCGCTCTAGTACCTACCGTGACGTGATGAATTCCGACGGTCACCCTTCGGTCTGGCCGTCGGATCGTGATGTGACCCGGGGCGGGGTCGAAGCCGGCACTCCCGAGTCACGAGACCAAGGTCTGCGGGAGATCGCGACGACCTGGATCGACATGCGATCGCTGAGTCTGCGCGGCGATGTCGCCGTTGCCGACGGGAGCGGTGTCGGCACCGAGGCTTCGCTCCGGGAGGGGGGAGACGTCGACGGACATGCTCGAGGTCGCTGATGTTCGCAAGGCATACGGAACTCTGGTCGCGCTCGATGGCGTCAGCCTGGACGTCGCGCCGGGGGAGATCGTCGCGTTGCTCGGACCGAACGGAGCCGGAAAGACGACGTTGGTCTCCATTATCGCCGGGTTGCGATCGCCCGATTTCGGCACCGTTCGTGTGGGCGGCATCGACGTGCTCGAGGACGCGTCGCTCGCGAGACAGTACCTCGGACTCACCCCACAAGAGATCGCGATCTATCCGACGGTCACAGTGCGCCAGAACCTCGTCTACTTCGGACGGCTTGCCGACATGCGCGACAAGGACCTGAACAACCGCATCGACGAGGTCGGAGACGCGCTCGGGCTGACCGGCCTGCTCGAACGCAAGGCGCACCGGCTCTCCGGCGGCGAAAAGCGGCGGCTGCATTCCGCGATCGGGTTGCTGCACGATCCGCCGTTACTGCTCTTGGACGAGCCGACGGCCGGAGCCGACGTCGAGACGCGACGGCGACTGCTCGAGGTCGTCGAGCGGGCGGCGGCCCGGGGCACTGCGGTGCTGTACTCGACGCACTATCTCACCGAAGTGGAAACGTTGCGGGCGTCGGTGGCGATTCTCCTCGGTGGCAGGCTCATCGCGCGCGCTCCACTCGGAGAGCTGGTCGGCGCCCACGCGACGGGAGCCGTCGAGCTGACCTTCGAGGGCGTCGCGCCCGCACTGCGCGTGGACGGCCTGCGCATCGAGACCGACGGGTCGGTCTTGCGGATGTTCACCGAGAGCCCGGCGCCGGCGCTCGCGAAGGCACTCGCGGCCTTGGGAACGCAGGCCGATGCGCTGGTGTCGGTTGACGTTCTGCCGCCCAATCTCGAGGCCGCCTTCCTTGCACTGACCGGGCGGAGATTGGCGGAAGAGGCCGGCGAGCCGGACAAGATCGATGCGGTTTCGGCGTAGCCTCGCGATCGCACGGCACGACGCCCTCGTGCTGCGCGGCGACCCCTTCCCGATCGTCGTGCTGTTGCTCATCCCGCTCGCCGTGATGGCATTCCTGAAGCCGGCGAGCCGTCTCGTGCTGACGGCGCAGGGGATCCCCGGCACGAACGGCGCCGAGCACGCAGTGCCGGGCATGACCGTCATGTTCGCGTTCTTCGTCGTGTCGACTGTGGCCTTCGCCTTCTTTCGCGATCACGGCTGGCGTACGTGGGAGCGCGTTCGCGCGTCTCGGGCGACCCCGACCGAGATTCTCGTGGGTAAAGTCGTGCCCGTCCTCGTACTGGCCGTGGTACAGCAGGTCGTCCTGTTGACGCTCGGCGGACTCATTTACGGCATCCACGTTCGCGGTTCGGTCGTCGCGCTCGCGATGGTCGTGTGTGCGTTGGCGCTGTGCTTGGTGACCTTGGGCCTGATGCTGTCCGCGTACTGCAACACGCAACAGCAGGTGAACTCCGTCGCGCAGGTTGGTGCGATCGTGTTCGGAGGGCTGGCCGGAGCGTTGAGTCCCTTCGCGCTGCTGCCGGGTTGGGCGCGCGCCATCGCCCCGGCTACCCCGACCTACTGGGCGATGCGTGGCTTTCGATCGGTGATTCTCGACGCCGAGGGGATGCGAGGCGTGATCCTGCCGACCTCGGTGCTGCTGTCCTTCGCGACTGTCTTCGCGATCCTCGCGGTCCGACGATTCCGTCTCGAGGAGAACAAGGTCGGCTTCGCGTGAACGAGGTGCGCGAGCTCGACGGTGCGCGTCGCAGTCTTCTCGAACGATGGCGTCGTGGTGAGTTCGCGCCCGGGGCCCAGACCCTCGCTCGACGGCCGGTCGGCTGCTCGGTTCCGGCATCGCCTGCCCAGCAACGTTTCTGGTTCCTCGACCAACTCCAACCCGGCACGCCCGTGCACAACCTCGCGTACGGGATCGAGATTCGAGGAAGTCTCGACCTCGAAGCGCTCTGCCGGACGCTGAACGAGATCGTGCGACGGCACGAAATCCTCCGGTTGCGATTCGCCGTCGAGGACGGCCTCCCCGTCCAGGTGTTCGTCGACGAGCTCGACGTGGGAGCCTCTGTCGTTGACCTGGCCGGCAGCTCGTTGGCGGACGCGAAGCGCGCGGCCGGCGAGCTGACGACCTCGATGGCCGGGCAGCCCTTCGACTTGTTCGAGGCGCCCCTGTTCCGCGTGGCAATCCTGCGTCTCTCGAGTGAGCTGCACTCGCTCGTGTTCGTCGTACATCACGCGATCTTCGACGGATGGTCGCTCGGCGTGTTCGTCGAGGAGTTCGCGTCGCTGTACCGGAGCTTCGCGCGCGGAGAGGAATCATCACTTCCGGATCTGGTGGTCCAATTCGGCGATTACGCGGTGTGGCAGCGCGATGCGATCGAGCGCGATGAGTATGCCACTGCACTCGCGTACTGGACCGAGCAACTGCGGACCGGGACCGAGCCGCTCCAGCTACCGACCGACTATCCGCGTCCGACGGTGCAGCAATTTCACGGGCGAACGCACCATTTCCGGATCCCGGCCGCGGTGTTCGACTCGCTCCGGCGGCTCGCGGTCGAGGAGCAGGCGACGACGTTCATGACGTGTCTCGCCGCGTTCCAGGTGTTGCTCCATCGGTACAGCGGTCAGAGTGAGTTCAGCGTCGGGTCACCCATCGCGAATCGAACGCGAGACGAGATCAAGCGGCTCATCGGGCCCTTCCTCAATCTCTTGGTGTTGCGCGCGGATCTCTCGGGGGATCCGACGTTTCGCGCGCTGCTGGGCCGCGTGCGGCGGACGGCGAGCGGCGCGTACGCACATCAGGAACTCCCGTTCCAGCAGCTCGTCGAGCGCCTGGCACCACCCCGAGATCTGAGCCGCACGCCGCTCTTCCAAGCCGTGATTGTGCTGCAGAATTCGCCCGTCCCCGAGCTCGTGCTCGACGGTCTCGGCATGCGACCCTTCGGTGTGGATACCGGCGCCGCGCATTCCGACGTGGCGCTCTTCCTGGTGCCCGACTCCGAGGGCCTCGAAGGCACTGTCGAGTACAACGCCGGACTGTTCCGACCCGAGACCATCGAGAAGATGTTCGACGCGTTCGTCGAACTGCTCGCCGTCGCCACCGACGAGCCCGATCAACTGATCTCTCGCCTCTGCGCGGTCGTTGAACCGAACCGTTTGGAGCCGGCGACGAGGCACGAGGCCTTGCCGCTGTCCTTCGCGCAGCAGCGGCTTTGGATTCTCGATCAGCTCTTGCCGGAACCAGGCGTTCTGAACGTATGCCTACCGGTCGAGCTCGAAGGTTCGGTCGACATCACTGCGCTGGACGCGAGCATCCTCGGACTCGAGGAGCGGCACGAGGCACTGCGCACTACCTTCGTCACAGTCGACGGCGAACCTCGGCAGTTCGTGGTACCACCAGGTGCCGTGACCGTGCAGCGCCGCGACCTGCGTTCGCTCGACGGTGACGCACAGGCCGCGGCGCTGGCGGCGGCGATCGGAGCTGCCCGCGAAGAACGGTTCGACATGACGCGTGGGCCGCTCGTTCGCGCGGAGTTGTTCGAGCGCAGTGACGACCGGGCGACACTGCTGATCGTCTTGCATCGCATCGTGGCCGACGCGCAGTCGCGAGCGGCGCTCATCGAGGAGATCGCGTGCCGGTACGCGTCCGTGACACGGGGTGTCCCATGCGAGCTCGACCAACCACCCGTCCAGTTCGCGGACTACGCACTCTGGGAGCGGCGGGAGCTGAGCGGACCGCGTCACCGCGCGCTCGTCGACTACTGGCGCGATCGTCTCGCTGATGCGCCGCTGGTTCTCGAGCTCCCGGTGCGCACACGTCGCGGACCAGGCACCCTCGCCGCGGCCGAGTGCACGTTCGAGCTGTCACCCGTCGCGATCGGGCAGATCGACGAGGTGATCCGGGCCGAAGACGTCACGCGGTTCACGACGTTGCTCGCCGGTCTCGCGGTCTTGCTGGCGCGCTACTCGGGTCAGTCGGATCTGGTGGTCGGAGCCTCCGTCACGAGTCGCACGCGATCGGAGCTCGACGGGATCGTCGGCAATTTCGCCAACGCAGTCGCACTCCGGTTGCAGCTCGACGAGGAGCTCGGCTTCCGCGCCCTGCTGCGCCGCGTGGACGCCGTCGTCGCCGGCGCCCACGACCATCGGGAACTGCCCGTCGACCAGCTCGTCGAGAGCCTCGGGCTCGGACGGGGGGCGGGCCGTCCCGCCGCGTTCCAGGTCCACTTCGCCCTCGAACCAGACCCGACGCGGACGCTCGTGGCGGGCGATCTGACGGTCCGAACCCGTGACGCCGTCGAACACGCGCTCGTTCTCGACGACGCGATGCTGCCCGATCTGCGGGTGACGATCCGCGAAACCTCTGATGCACTCCACGGGACGATGACGTATCGGTCGGATGTGTTCGACCCGGAGTGCGTGGAGGGGATGGCGGTGCATCTCGAGCATCTGCTGGCTCAGCTCCTCGCGGCGCCCGACCGCGCCATCGCCGAGGCCCGTACGCTGACCCCCGTCGAACACGACTCCGCTCTCGCGACGTCGGGCACGACGGACCAACGAGATCACGACGCGTGCCTCCACAAGCTGTTCGAGGGCCAGGCCCAGCTTCGGCCGGATGCCGAAGCTGTGTCTCACGACGGGCAACGCCGAACGTACGGCGAGCTCGATGTCCGGGCGAATCAGGTCGCCCACGGGCTCATCGACGCCGGAGTGGGCCCGGGCGACGTCGTCGCACTCCTGTTCGACAACGGCGCGGCCGCGGTCGAGACCTTGCTCGGCGTCCTCAAGGCGGGCGCGGCATTCGCCTGTCTGGATCCGCAGCATCCGAGCGAACGGTTGCGCGAGGCGCTCGAGCAACTGCAAGCCGCCCTCGTCGTGGTGCCAGACAACGCGGTCGCGCTGCATCCCGACCTCCTCCAAACCGTCGACACTTCCGGTTGCACCGTCGTCGTGCTCGCCGAACCGGGGACGCGCGCACCCGAGCCGCGTGGACGCCTCACCACTCTTTCCTATGACGAGCAGCCGACGAGCAACCCCGGAGTTCTCGCGCGTCCCGGGGACCTTGCCTACGTCGCATTCACGTCGGGATCGACCGGGCGACCGAAGGGAATCCGGCACACACATCGAAATCTGGCACAGTTCGTCCAGTGGCAGAGCCGCCAGTTCACGATCCGGCCGCCCGAGCGCGTCGCCCAATTGGCCGCGCTCACTTTCGACGTCGCTTATTGCGAGATCTTCGGCGCGCTGTGCTTCGGCGCGACGCTCTGCATCCGGCCGCCGGGAGCGAAAGGCGATCCGGCGCGCCTCGGACGCTGGCTGCACGACGACGCGATAACAGTGCTGCAGGTCATCCCGCGACTGTTCCGAGAGATCCTGCACGCGCTCGACCTCGACGGCGGGGCCGAGCCCGCGCTCGTGCATCTCGCGCGGCTGCTGTTCGTCGGTGAGTCGCTGCCGCCCGATCTCGTCTCTACGATGCGAGATCGGTTCGGTCGCGCGCTCGAGCTCGTGAACGTGTACGGGCCGACGGAGTCGGTGGCCGCCACCTTCCACGTCGTCGACGACCTGCGGCCGGAGACCACCAGCATCCCGATTGGCCGCGCAATCACGGGTCGGCAGGTTCTCGTGCTCGACCCGTCGGGCCAGCTGTGCCCGCCGCACGTTCCCGGCGAGATTTGGATTCGCAGCCCGTATCTCTCGGTCGGCTGTCACGGAGAGTCCGAGCCCGGCGACCGGTTCGCGTCGGGTCTGCGAGCCATCGGCCCGGGCCGCGCCTACCGCACCGGAGACCGCGCCCGTCGACGACGCGACGGGACGTTGGAGTTCGCGGGCCGCGCCGACAACCAGGTCAAGATCCTCGGCATCCGGCTCGAGCTGGAGGACGTGGAGGCGGCGGCGGCCCGACACCCGGCGCTCCGCGAGTGCGCGGCCCTCGTCGACGAACACGACGGGCATCAGCGACTCGTCATCTACGTCGTCGGCGACCCGCACGAGTCCCTCGACGATCTTCGTGCCTTCCTGGCGACGCGCGTCCCCGCCCACATGATTCCTTCCGAGGTGGTGCGGGTCGAGGCGCTGCCGCGCACACCCAACGGCAAGATCGACCGGTCCGCGCTCCCGCCACCACCGGGCCGCAGGCGCGACGCCCTGCCGTACGTCGCGCCGCGCACGCCGCTCGAAGAAGAGCTTGCGCAGATGGTGAAAGAAGTGCTCGGCCTCGATCAGGTGGGAGTCGACGACAGTTTCTTCGACCTCGGCGGGAATTCGTTGCAGGCCGCGAGGCTCGTGAACCGCGTTCGCGAGCAATACGCCGTCGAGGTGTCATTGCCAGATCTTTTCGCCAACCCGACGGTCGCGGCGACGGCCGCGGCCACCGAGCAGGCGCGCCGCGACGACGGCTACGACGAGCGATTGGCGCGCATCTCCGCGCACGTCGCCCAGCTCCCCGACGACGAGGTGCGGGCGCTTTTGGCCGAAAGGCACGGGTTGGGACAAGATGCTTCGATCGGGGGGAAGGGGAGAGGCGGCCAGGTGGGGACCTCATGACCAGAGCCTCGCGGAGCTGACGGCCGCAGTGGACGGGCGCCGGGCTGCACGGCCGAACATCGAGATCACGCGCGAGCACTACACGCTCGAGGCGTTGCGCGACATCGTCGTCAGCCGAGCTCGGCTGTGCCTTGCGCCCGACGTCGAAGAGACGATCGCCACCGGTGCTCGCTACGTCGAGACGATCTCGCGCCAGGACCGGCATATCTATGGGGTCAACACGGGGTTCGGTGCCCTGTGCGAAACGAGGATCGCCCCGGAGGCGATGTCGGAGCTCCAGCACAAGCACTTGATGTCACACGCGTGTGGTATCGGCGAGATCGTGCCGGAGCACATCTCGCGATGGACGATGCTCGTCAAGCTCCTCACGTTTCGCTGGGGACACTCGGGCGTATCGCTCGACGTGGTCCACCGTCTGCTCGACTTCTGGAACGAGGACGTCATCCCGACCATCCCGAAGCGGGGATCAGTCGGCGCGAGCGGCGATCTCGCGCCGCTCGCGCACATGGCGCTCCCGGTCATCGGAGTGGGTCAGGTGCACTTCCGTGGCGGGGTCGTCGACAGCGACGTCGCGTTCTCGGAGATGCGCTGGCAGCCGGCCCGGCTGCGGCCGAAGGAAGGGCTCGCGCTGACGAACGGTGTCCAGTACATCAACGCGCTCGCGGCCGACTCACTGATGCGAAGCGAAGAGCTGATCAAGAGCGCGGACTTGATTTGCTCGCTGAGCATCCAGGGCTTCAGCTGCGCGGACTCGTTCTACCAGCGCGCGCTGCACGAGACGTCGCTGCACCAGGAGCGACGAGCCGTCGCCCACAACCTGCTGACATTGCTCGACGGGAGCAATCACCATCAGCTCCCAGGGTGCAATGTGGCCCGCGAAGATCCGTATTCGTTCCGCTGCGCACCGCAGGTCCACGCGGCAGTACGACAGGCACACGGCTACGGGCGCATGATCGTCGAGAAAGAATGCAACAGCGTTTCCGACAACCCATTGTTCTTCCCCGAGCTCGACGAGGTGATCCTGGGCGGAAATCTCCACGGCGAGTCGACGGCATTCGCGCTCGACTTCTTGTCGATCGCAATGAGCGAACTCGCGAACATCTCGGAGCGACGCACGTATCAACTCCTTTCCGGCCAGCACGGGTTGCCGAGCTTTCTGGCCCGAAACCCCGGCCTCGATTCGGGGCTCATGATCGTGCAGTACACCGCCGCAGCGCTCGTGAACGAGAACAAGGTGCTCGCCACCCCGGCCTCCATCGACACGATCCCGACCTGTCAGCTGCAAGAGGACCACGTGAGCATGGGCGGTACCTCCGCCTACAAACTCCACGACATCATCAACAACTGCGAGTACGTGCTCGGCATAGAGCTCCTCGTCGCCGCCCAGGCGATCGACCTGAACAAGGAGTTGCGCCTCTCGCCCGCGACGCAGGCTGTCATAGACGAGTTCCGCCGTGAGGTTCCCTTCCTCGCCGAGGACCGCCAGCAGTCGGGGGACATCGAGCAAGCTCGTGCGTACCTGCGGGCCAATCGATCGGGCTGGGCTGCCAAGCTCGGCTAGCAACACGTGGACGCGGCGACCGACATGCCCTCAGGATCTGCCGAGCGGCAAGCGCTCGTGGAACTCCTGTTGCGCCAGGAGCTGCAGGCCGAGCGCGACCGAGCCGCGATCCGGCCGCGCGACCGACCCGACGAACCAGTGCCGCTCTCGTTCGCCCAGCAGCGGATCTGGTTCCAAGAGCAGCTCCGGCCCGGCTCCACGGCGTACAACGAGTTGACCGCCGTGCGCCTGAGCGGACCGTTTGATCGCGCACTCATCGAGCAGTCGGTCAACGACCTCATCCGCCGTCACGAGGCACTCCGAACGAGCGTCGTGATAATCGACGGTCGGCCCGCACAAGTCGTCGCCCCCCAGGCCGTGGTCACGTTCGCCTTCGACGACCTGAGATCGCTGCCCGAGGACCGACGCGAGGCCACCGCGTTGCAGCGCGCCCGCGACGATGCCGAGCGCCCCTTCGACCTCACCGTGCCGCCACTGCTGCGGATGCGAGTCGAGCAGCTCGACCACGACGACCACGTGTTGTGCCTCACCCTTCACCACGTCGTCTCCGACGGCTGGTCGCTGGGCGTGCTGCTTCGAGAGTTGATGGCGCTCTACGTCGGAGCGCAGTCGGGCCGGACGGCCACACTCCCGCCGCTTCCGATCCAGTACGCCGACTACACGATCTGGCAACGCCGGCAACTCGACGAAGGCGTGATCGCACCCCAGCTCGAGTACTGGCGGCAACAGCTCGCGGGCGCGCCGCCGACGTCCGAGCTGCCGGCCGACCGGCCCCGGCCACGACTGCAGAGCTTCGCGGGCGAGTCGCACACCTTCGAGATCGCGTATGACTGCGTGCAGCGGCTCGCCGAGCTGAGCCGAGGGGAGCGCGCGACGCTGTTCATGACGCTGCTCGGTGCGTTCCAGGTCCTGCTCAGCAGATATTCGGGTCAGCAGGACCTCGTCGTCGGCACACCGGTCGCCAACCGCGCTCGGACCGAGACCGAAGGCGTGGTCGGTTGCTTCGTCAATCCGCTCCCCATGCGGGCCGATCTGTCGGACGACCCGACGTTCCGCGAGCTGTTGAAGCAGGTGAAGTCGACGGTCCTCGCCGCGTTCGCACGGCAGGAGGTTCCGTTCGAACGGCTGGTCGAGGACGTCGCGCTCCAACGCGACCTGAGTCGCAACCCGATCTTCCAGACTCTCTTCGTGTTGCACAACCAGCCGCTTCCGGTCCCGGACCTGCCCGGCCTGTCGGTCTCGCGGATCACCGGGCTCGATCGCACGGCCAAGCTCGACGTCACGCTTTCGTTCGTCGAGACGCCAGCCGGCCTCGAGGGCAAGCTCGAGTACAACACGGACCTCTTCGACTCCGCGACGATCTCGCGGATGGCGGGCCACGTCGTGACGTTGCTCGCAAGCATCGCCGACAACCCGGATCGCCGGGTCAGCATGCTTCAGCTCCTGAGCGACTCGGAGCTCTGCGATGTCCGAACCGCGTGGGAGGCCCCGGACGTCGACGGCGCGGACGCTCGGTGTCTCCAGGAGCTCTTTGTCGACCAGGTCGTGCGGACACCCGCCGCGATCGCGGTCGTGCACGGCGAGACGCGCCTGACGTACGCAGAGCTGAACCGTCGGGCGAACCAGCTTGCCGTGCGGCTGCGCGCGTGCGGAGTCGAGCGCGGATCGCTCGTGGCGTTGTGTCTCGAGCGTTCGTTGGATCTCGTGATCGCGGTCGTAGCCGTCTTGAAGGCGGGAGCCGCATATGTGCCGCTCGATCCGCGCTATCCGGCGGACCGCATCGACTTCATTCTGCGTGACACGGCAGCCGTGCTCCTGCTCACGCACGACGAGCGGCCGGTGCAGTTGGAGCAGCCCCTTCCCACACGAGTCCTGTCGATCGACAGTGAATCGGACGGTCCCAGCGGAGAGGTACCCGAACCGAGCATCGTCAACGATCCCCGCGACCTCGCGTACGTCATCTACACGTCGGGCTCGACCGGCAAGCCGAAGGGAGTGCTGATCGAGCATCGCAACGTTGTCCGCTTGTTCACGGCGACCCGCCAGTGGTTCGGGTTCGGGGAGCACGACGTCTGGTCGCTTTTCCACTCGTATGCCTTCGACGTCTCCGTCTTCGAGATGTGGGGCGCTCTGCTCCATGGCGGCCGTTTGGTCGTCGTGCCCTACGACGTCACTCGCGCTCCGGACCGGTTCGCCCAGCTCCTCGACGACGAGCAGGTCACCGTCCTGAGCCAGACGCCCACTGCGTTCTCGGAGTTGATCGAAGCCGATGCCCGTCGCGCTGGTGGCGCGCCGAGCCTGCGCTTCGTGATCATGGCGGGCGAGCGACTCGACTACGCGCGGCTCGCGGCCTGGTTCGTTCGTCACCCCGACACGTCGCCGGAGCTGGTGAACATGTACGGGACCACGGAGACGACCGTGCACGCGACGTATCGACGCGTGCGGAATCACGATGCCGACTCCGGCCGCAGCGATGTCGGAGTGCCGATTCCCGATCTGCAGTTGCTCGTCGTCGACGGTCATCTCCAACCCGTACCGATCGGCGTGCCCGGTGAACTGCTCATCGCGGGCGCCGGCGTAGGTCGGGGGTACCTCGGACGTCCGGACCTCACGGCGGAGCGGTTCATCGCCGACCCGTTCGGAAGTGGCCGGCGGTGCTACCGCACCGGAGATCTCGTCCGCCGCACGTCCGATGGAGATCTGGAGTATCTCCGGCGAACCGACGGGCAGATAAAGATGCGCGGCTTCCGCATCGAGCTCGGTGAAATCGAAGCAGCCCTTCGGGAAAATCCCGCGATTCGCGACGCGGTGGTCTCTGCCGATCTCGACGCGCCCGGCGGCGGCCGCCTGCTCGCGTACGTGGTCCCCGCGGTCGAACCCGCACCGCCGATGGTGGACGTGTCCGCGTTCTTGCGGTCGCGCCTTCCCGACTACATGCTCCCCGCAGTCCTCACCTACGTGGAGCAGCTGCCGCGCACCGCGAACGGGAAGATCGACCGGCAGGCGCTACCGGCGATCGCGCCGGCGCGGCCCGAGCTCGGCGTCACCTACGCGGCGCCGAGCACTGCCACCGAGACATCGGTGGCGGGCGCCTGGGTCGAGTTGCTCGAGGTCCAACGGGTCGGATTGGACGACAACTTCTTCGACCTGGGGGGCCATTCGGTTCTCGCGATCCATCTGCATCGGATGCTCACCGACAAGGGGATGAAGCTCGAGGTGGTCGACGTGTTCCAGTACCCGACGGTGCGGAGCCTCGCAGACCGCATCACCCGGGGCGGCGATGACCCACGCGCACTGAATCTAGCCCGCGAGCGTGGCGCGCGCCGGCGAACCGCGCTCAGCGGGCGCGTGCCGACGTCGTCACCGCGTGGGAGGCGGAGGTGACGGTGAACGAGCACGAGCTGTCAGCGAGCGTCGCGGTCATCGGCCTTGCCGCCCGGTTCCCGGGAGCCGCGGATCTCGACACCCTGTGGCGCAACCTCGCCGACGGGGTCGAGTCGGTTTCGTTCTTCTCGCCGGCCGCGCTCGAAGCCGCCGGCATCGACCGCACCTTCTTCGAACATCCCCGGTACGTGCCGGCTCGCGGGATGGTCGAAGGCGTAGAGCTCTTCGACGCCGCGTTCTTCGGCTACAGCGCGCGCGACGCCGAGATCATCGACCCGCAACAGCGGCTTTTCCTCGAATGCTCGTGGGAGGCAGTCGAACACGCCGGGTACGACACGACTCGCACCGATGCGCGCATCGGTGTGTACGCGGGCGCCGGCATAAGCATGTACCTCCTGAATCTGCTCGCAAACGAGTACGTCATGGAGACGGTGGGCCCGTACCAGGTGCTCCTCGCTAACGACAAGGACCACCTCACGACTCGGGTCGCGTACAAGCTCGACCTGCGAGGGCCGGCGGTCACGATCCAGACGACGTGCTCGACCTCGCTTGTCGCGGTCCACATCGCGTGCCAGGCGCTGCTCACCTATCAGTGCGACATGGCCTTGGCCGGAGGCGTCACGATCAGCCTTCCTCAACTCGCCGGTTACGTCTACCAAGAAGATGGCATCTTCTCGCCGGACGGCCACTGCCGCGCGTTCGACGCCCACGCCCGAGGGACCGTGGCCGGCAACGGCGTCGGAGTCGTCGTGCTGAAACGACTCGTCGACGCGCTCGACGACGGCGACACCATCCACGCAGTGATTCGAGGGTCCGCCATCAACAACGACGGAGCGCTGAAGGTCGGCTATACCGCACCGAGCGTCGCCGGGCAGGCGGAGGTGGTCGCGGAGGCGCTGGAGGCCGCGGGTGTCGATCCCGCGACCGTGTCCTATATCGAGGCGCACGGCACCGGCACGAGCCTCGGTGATCCCATCGAGGTGGCGGCGCTGGCACGCGTGTTCTCGCAAGCCAATTCGCCGGACGGGTGCGTGATCGGATCCATCAAGGCCAACATCGGTCACCTCGATACCGCGTCGGGCATCGCGGGCTTCATCAAGACCGTGCTCGCGCTCGGCCATCGCGCCCTGCCGCCGAGCATCAACTTCGAGGAGCCGAACCCCGACGCGCCGTTCGCCGATTCTCCGTTCTCGGTCAACACCCGGCTCGTGGCTTGGGAGCCGGCGGAGTACCCGCGCCGCGCCGGCGTCAGCTCGTTCGGGATGGGCGGCACGAACGCGCACGTCGTGCTGGAGGAGGCACCCCCCGTCGCGGTCTCCGGCACTTCACGGGCCGAGCAGCTCCTGGTCCTTTCGGCCGCGACGGCATCGGCACTCGACGCGCTCACGACAAACCTTGCGGACCATCTCCGCGACCAGCCCGCGGTGTCGCTCGCGGATGTCGCCTACACGCTGCAAGTCGGACGCCGCGTGCTGCCGCACCGTCGCGCCGTCGTGTGCTGCAGTATCGAGGACGCAATCGCCGGTCTCGAACATCGCGACGCGTCACGTGTGTTCGAGGGGTCCGACGAGCACACCGACCGGCGCGTCACGTTCATGTTCCCGGGTCAAGGCGCGCAACGCCCCGGCATGGCCGCCGAGCTGTACCAGAACGAGCCCGTCGTGCGCGAACTCGTCGACGAGTGCGCCCGCATGCTGCAGTCCGAGCTCGGCTTCGACATCCGCAGCGCCATCTTCCCGGTTGCGGGGACCGAACACGAAGCCGCGCGACTTCTGCGCGACACGGCCGTGACGCAGCCGGCCTTGTTCGTCGTCGAGTACGTCCTGGCGCGCGCGTGGATGGAATGGGGCGTACTTCCGGTGGCCATGATCGGCCACAGCGTCGGTGAGTACGTCGCGGCATGTCTCGCCGGCGTGTTCACGCTCGAAGACGCACTCCGGCTCGTCGCCGCACGCGGTCGCCTGATGTCAGGGCTGCCCGCGGGCGCGATGTTGAGCGTCCAGCTCCCCGAGGCCGACCTCCGCCACGCGACCGGCAACGAAGTCGGCATCGCCGCGGTGAACGCTCCGGATCTCGGTGTCCTCTCCGGCAGTGAGCAGGCGATCAGTGCCTGCGAAGTCGAGTTCGCGGCGGCTGGTGTCGCGACGCGACGCCTGCAGACCTCTCATGCCTTCCATTCACCGCTCATGCATCCGATCGTCGAGGAGTACGAACGCTTGGTCGCGCGTGTGCCGATGCAGCCCCCGCGCCTCCCGATGATCTCGAACGTGACGGGGACGTGGACAACCGACGAGCAGACGACCAGCGCCGGCTATTGGGCGCGTCACCTCCGGTCGACGGTCCGCTTCGGCGACGGGATTGAAACGGTGCTCGACGACACCGATTCCGTGCTGCTCGAGGTCGGCCCGGGCGAGATTCTCGGCACATGCGCGCGGCAATGCCGCCCGCCCGCGCGCGGCAGGGTGGTCGCGTCGCTGCCGACTCGCCCGGCCGCCGCAGTTGGAGGCGCGGCCATACCGGCGGCGTTCGCGAAGCTGTGGCTCGCGGGCGCTCGGATCGACTGGGCGCAATACCATGCCGGCGGTCAGCGGCGCCGGGTTCCGCTTCCGACGTATCCGTTCGAACGACGCCGATATTGGATCGACGCTCGCGGTTCCCTCGACGCCGCGATCGGGCCGCGACGCCGCGACGCCGCGGGCGAGCCGGCTCCCGAGCGCCACGAGCGACCGGATCTGCCGACGCCGCTGGTCGAACCGGAGAGCGACATCGAGCGGGCCGTCGCGGGAGTGTGGCAGGAGACGCTCGGACTCGACATCGTCGGCCGGGACGACTCCTTCGTCGACCTCGGCGGTCACTCGCTGATGGCCACACAGATCACGTCGCGCCTGCGCGAGACCTTCGGCGTGAGTGTGAGCCTCGAACGCTTCTTCGAGTTGGAGACGGTCGCAGCAATCGCGCTCGAGATCGAGGACCTGCTGATCGCAGCACTGGAGAACATGTCCGACGACGAGGTTCGGCGCCTGTCGCGATCAGTCGGTAGCGATTGACACGCGAGACGTTGCCGGGCCGGCGAGGAGGAGGAGGAGTGCCGGAAGAGAGCGGGGTCGATGTGCGACGGGCCGGTGCGGGATCGAGCGCGAGTTGCGGCTCCGAGCCGGTCGACGTCGCGACGCTGCGGGCGGCGGCGTATGCGATTCGGCGACACGTGCTCGACATCGCGGCGGGCCCTGAAGGCACGCACGTCGGGGGAAGCCTGTCGTGTGCCGATCTTCTGGCCGTGCTGTTCTTCGCGGTGCTCAAGTTCCGCCCCGACGACCCGCAGTGGCCCGATCGGGACTATTTCGTGTTGAGCAAGGGCCACGCCAGTGCGGCGTTGTATGGCGCGCTCGCCGAATGCGGCTTGCTGCCCGCCGAGGAGCTGCGTACGTACGGCCGGCGCGGGAGCCGCCTCGCCGGTCATCCGCTGTCGTCGGTCCCGGGCGTCGAGTTCGCGACAGGGTCGTTGGGCCACGGCCTCTCGTTGGGAGTCGGGCTTGCGCTCGCCGCGCAGCGCGACGGAAGGCCGAGCCGCGTCTTCGTACTGCTCGGTGACGGCGAGCTCCAAGAGGGATCGGTGTGGGAGGCCGTGATGTCGGCTTCTCACCTCGGTCTCGACAATCTCGTCGCGATCGTCGATCGCAATGACTGGCAGATCACAGGTCGCACCGAGGACTGCATTTCGCTCGAGCCGCTGGCCGATCGCTGGCGCGCGTTCGGGTGGAACGTACTCGACGTCGACGGGCACGACATCGAGGCCGTGCAGGCGACGCTCGGCTGCGGCGCCCGCGCGCCCGGACAACCGAGCGTCGTGCTCGCCAAGACCACCAAGGGGCGCGGTGTCCGGTTCCTCGAAGACAAGAAGTCGAGTCACTACGTGACGCTGAGCCGGGCGCTGTACAAGAGGGCCTTGGCGAGTCTCGAGAGCACCAACGGGCGGGCGACATGACCAGCTCACCGGCCGGCCCCGCGACCGGGCACCCCGATTCGCGCCCGGAGACGATGCGCGACACGTACCGCCAATCGCTGCTGGACATCGCGCTCCACGATCCCAACGTCTTTTGTCTTGACTCCGACATGGGCGGCTTGGAAGAGTCGTTCGCCAGCCGGCTACCCGATCAATACGTCAATCTCGGGATCGCGGAAGCGAACATGATGTCAGTCGCAGCCGGGCTCGCACGCGCCGGCAAGACCGTGTTCGTCAACACGATGGCGGGATTCGCGAGCGCCCGCGCGGCCGAGCAGGTGAAGCTCGACGTCGCGCACAACAGCCTCGATGTCAAGATCGTGGCGAGTCACGCCGGTGTCTCGGCGGGTCACTTCGGGCCGAGCCACTGGGCGTTGGAAGACATCGCGATCATGCGCGCCTTCGCCAATATGACCGTCGTGGTACCGGCCGACGCCGCCGAGGCCGCGCTGGCGGCGCGTGCCGCAGGCGCAACCGCCGGTCCGGTGTACCTCCGGCTCGGACGGAAGGCCACGCCGCCCGTCTACGCGCATCTGCCTGCGTTCGAGATCGGTCGGGCGGTGCGTCTTCGTGATGGCAACGACGTGACGATCCTCGCGGCCGGTGCCCATCCGGTGGTGATGGCGTTGCAGGCCCATGCGGTGCTCCAAACCCGAGGGATCGAGGCGCGCGTGGCCAACGTGCACACGATCAAGCCGATGGACGACGAGTTCGTGGTCGACGCCGCGATCGAAACGTGCGGGATTGTGACCGTCGAGGAACACAGCGTCTACGGCGGTCTGGGTGGCGCGGTGTGTGAAGCCGTGACCAGCGCGTCGCCGTGTCGCGTCACGCGGCTCGGTATGCCCGATCGAGTGCTGCCACGCGTTGGCACGCAGGAGGAGTTGCTCGAGGAGGGAGGGATCTCGCCGGCACGAATCGCGGCGGCCGCGTGTTCGCTCCTCGCGCAGGCACGATGAGCGCTGCTGCTCATTGCTCGCGAGGATCCAAGGATTGCGGCGTGACGGCGCGACAACTCCGCGCCGCCGCGCTCGGTCTTTGGCGGCGGGAGCAGCAATGATCGGCGAGCTGCTCCCGAGCTGCGTGAGCGTTTACGAAATCCGCGGCTCGCCGGTGCCCGATCCACTGTTCGAAATCGAAGCCGCGAGTGTCGTCACCGCGGTCGGGAAGCGAAAGCGGGAATTCGCGTTGGGGCGTACCTGCGCGCGACGGGCATTGCTCCAGTTGGGCGCCGGATCGGTGCCGATCCCGCGCGGCGCAGATCGTGCTCCGGTGTGGCCGCCGGGGGTCGTCGGCAGCATCACGCATTGCGACGGGTATGTCGCGGCCGCGGTTGCTTCGCGCGACCAATGCGCGGCGATTGGGATCGACGCCGAACCTGATGAGCCGCTGCCGGTCGGCGTGCTCGAAGCGGTTGCCATGGACGCGGAGCGCAGCTGGATTCAAGCTGGACCGAGCGAGGCGCGCGATCGCGTGCTTTTCAGCGCGAAGGAGAGCATCTACAAGGCCTGGTATGGCCTCACGCAGCACTGGCTCGGATTCGAGGACGCGTTGGTCGATTTCGACATCACGACGGAATCGTTCACGACCACGTTGCGCGTTTCCGAGCCACCCGCTGTCGTTTGTGCGAGTGGTATGCGAGGCCGTTTCCGCCGCGCCGGCGGGCTCATCCTGACGTCGGTCGTCGTGGCCGCGAGTGTATGAGCGCGTCGCGTGTACTGAGCCTCGCTTAGCTCCCGCCCGCGGCTTCGAGCTCGTCGAGGCGCGTGCGCAGCTCTTCGAGCAACCCGGCCGCGGCCGCGAGGTGCTCTTCGATGCGCGCGACGTACGCGTGCGGCGACGTGTCGGGGACTTCGTCGTCGACTTCGATCTCGTTCACGACCGCCCACGCGAAGTCGCCGTGTTCCTCCGGGACGACGAGCACGCCGGTTGCATCGCCACCTGTTCCCGACCACTCGACCGTGACCGGCACGCCCGCCGATTCGAGGCGGCGGCGCAGGATCTGCGCGTGCAGGCGCGGCCACTGGCCCAGCTCCACCAGCGAATCCTCACCGACGACCACGGTGTCGCCGTCGCCCATGGACTGCGCCAACGTCTCCGGTCGGTACCCCACGAGCGTCACGCGACAGTCGGCGCATTGGACCGAACCGGCGCGGTACTCGGCGCCACACGACGGACACCACACGGTCGGGGGGTTCATGACGGCGATTCTCGCACCCTGGCTCGGCATCGTGCGCTCGGTAGCCTGACGGAATGCCTGCCCGCTCACCGCGGCGCTTCCACGTGGAAACGCTCGGCTGCCCGAAGAACGCTGTCGACTCCGACAAGGTCGTGGCGTCGCTCCTCGCGGACGGGCTCGAAGTCGCAGACGGACCCGACGACGCCGACCTCGTTGTGGTCAACACCTGCGCCTTCATCGAGGCGGCCCGACAGGAGTCGATCGACACGGTCCTGGCGCTGGCCGTCGCCAAGGCGCCGGGCGCGCAGCTCGTCGTCACCGGGTGCGTGGCCGAGCGCTATGGCGACGAGCTCGCGGCCGCGTTGCCCGAGGTGGACGCGGTGATCGGCTTCGGCGGCGAAGGTGCCATCGCGTCGGTCGTCCTCCAGCGCAAGCCGGCTGGTGTGCGCGACTTGCTGGAACTGCCGCGGCCGGCACCGAGCGCGCCGTGGGCCTACGTGAAAATCGCCGAGGGCTGCGATCGCGCGTGTGCGTTCTGTGCGATCCCGTCGTTCCGCGGCGCGCAGCGATCACGGCGACCGGAATCGATCGAAGACGAAGCGCGCTCGCTCGTCGAGCGCGGCGCGTCCGAACTCGTACTCGTCGCGCAGGATCTCGCGTGGTACGGACGCGACGCCGGCGAGCCGGGCGCGCTGACGCCGCTGCTGCAACGGCTCGACGGGCTCGCGGCCGATGGCCTGCGCCGCATCCGTTTGCTGTACCTGTACCCGTCGGAAGTGTGCGACCCGCTCGTCGGCGCCATGCTCGACCTGCCGACGGTAGTGCCCTACTTCGACCTCTCGCTCCAGCACGCGGCGCCGATGTTGTTGCGGCGCATGAAACGATGGGGCAGCGGTGAACGGTTCCTCGCGATGATCGACGACATTCGCGCCCGCGAGCCGCAGGCTGCGTTCCGGTCGTCCTTCATCGTCGGGTTCCCCGGCGAGAGCGAAGCCGATCACGAGCAACTGCTCGAGTTCTTGGCGGCGGTCGGCCTCGACTGGGCGGGTTTCTTCGCGTTCTCGAAGGAAGACGGCACGCCCGCGGCGGAGCTCGACGGCGAAATCCCCGACGCGCTCATGCACGAGCGGCTGCGCGAATGCGCGGATGCGCAGGAGCCGATCACCAGCGCCGCGCGCGCGGCGCTGCTTGGCGCCTCGGTCGACGTGCTCGTCGACGGGTACGAGGACGGGGTCCCCGTGGGGCGGACCCACCGCGAGGCGCCCGAGATCGACGGCGTGGTTCACGTCGTCCGCGGTGAAGCCCCGGTCGGCGCCATCGTGCGCGGCCGTGTCACTGGAGTCGTCGGCCCCGACCTGGAAGCGGTCGTGTGACCAGCCAAGCGGCGCGGGCGGCACGTCGGTTCGGACAGGGCGCACTCGCGACGCCCGCGAACGCGCTCACGCTCTCGCGCGTGCTGGTCGCGTTCCCGACGCTCCTGTTGATTCACGACCAGGGCTCGAACTGGACGACTGTCGGCCTGTGGTTCGCCATCACCGCCACCGACAGCATCGACGGGTGGATGGCGCGGCGCGACGGCGAGACGCGGTCGGGCGCGTTTCTCGATCCGGTCGTTGACAAGTTCATCGTGCTCGGTGGGTTCGCCGCACTCGCCGATCTCGGGGTGTTCCCGTGGTGGGCCTTCGCCGTCGTCGCGGCGCGCGAGCTGGGTGTGTCGGTCTACCGATCGGTCGCCGGTCGGCGCGGCATCGTGCTGCCCGCGCAGCGGCTCGGAAAGTACAAGGCGTTCGCACAGTACAGCGCGGTCGGGTTCGTGCTGCTCCCGTGGACGTCGGACGCGACGACGTTGCACGACGTCGTGCTGTACCTCGCGGTCCTGCTCACGGTCGTTTCCGGCCTCGAGATACTTCGGCGCGGCTACGCAGCCGCAGCGTGATGCGCTGCGAGGTCCTCGCCGTCGGCACCGAACTCCTGCTCGGCCAGATCGTCGACACGAACAGCGCGTGGATCGGCGAACAGCTCGCGCAATCGGGCATCGACTCCTACGAACACCGCGTGATCGGTGACAACCAGACTCGCATTGTCGAGGCGCTGCGCGACCTCCTGTCACGCGCGGATGCGGTGCTCGTGTGCGGCGGGCTCGGCCCCACACAGGACGATCTCACGCGCGACGCGATTGCCGAGCTGATGGGCGTCCCGCTCATGCGCCGGATGGAGCTCGCCGAGCACATCGCGACGATGTTCCGCTCCCGGCTGCGCGACATGCCCGAGAACAACTTGCGTCAAGCCGACGTCCCCGAAGGTGGCGCGCCCATCCCGAATCCGCTCGGCACCGCGCCCGGTCTGATGTGCCCGGTCGACGAGAAGATGATCTACGCCGTGCCCGGTGTGCCCTATGAGATGCAGGAGATGGTGCGCACCCACGTCATCCCCGACGTGCTCCGGCGCTCGGGCGACGCGGCTGCGATCGTGTCGCGATCGTTGAAGACGTGGGGCACGTCGGAGTCTGCGCTCGCCGAGATGATCGCGCAGCGGCTCGACGCGCTCGACGAAACCGGCAATCCAACGATCGCATTCCTCGCGCGGGGCATCGAGGGCCTCGTCGTGCGGATCACCGCGAAGGCCGCAACCGAGATCGAAGCACGCGCGCTGCTCGAAGCCGAGGAGAAGGAGCTGCGAGCGATCCTGGGCGACCTGGTGTTCGCCGTCGACGACGAGACGATGGAGCACGCGGTCCTCGCGCGCCTGCGCGAGCGGGGATGGTCACTCGGTGTCGCCGAGTCGGTGACCGGCGGGCTGATCGGCGCCCGCATCGTGAACGTGCCCGGCGCGTCCGACGTGTTCCGCGGCACGATCGTCGCGTACGCCACCGACGTGAAGCGGTCGATGCTCGGCGTGACGGTGGAATCGGTCGTCTCCGAGGACGCGGCGCGCGAAATGGCCGACGGCGCGCGGCGGGCGCTCGGCGCCGACGTCGGGATCGCCGTCACCGGCGTCGCGGGTCCCGCGGAGCAAGACGGCTTCCCGGTCGGGACGGTGTGCTTCGGGCTGGCGCTGCCGGACCTGCCCGCCGAGGCCGTATCGACCCGCCTGCCGGGTGATCGCGAACGGATCCGGCAGTTCTCGACGATCTCGTTGCTGAATCTCCTGCGATTGCGACTGGATGCCCTGCCGTGACCGTGCGGACGCAGAGGAGCCACGGACGGCGCAGCGAGGGAGCCATGTGACCGTGCGGACGCAGCGGAGCCACGGACGGCGCAGCGAGGGAGCCATGTGACCGTGCGGACGCAGCGGAGCCACGGACGGCGCAGCGAGGGAGCCATGTGATGAGCCCACCGGAGATCCAGATCAACATCGGCTGCTCCGACCTCGACGCGATGGTCGCGTTCTACACCGAGGCGCTGGGCTACCGCCCGCACGGATCCGCTGGCGAGCAGTACCTCTCGATCGTCCCCGCCGAGGGCGACGGTCCGAAGCTCGTGTTCCAGAAGGTGCCCGAAAGTAAGGTCGCGAAGAATCGCGTCCACCTCGACTTCATCGTGGGCGACGCGATCCACGCCGAGGCCGCGCGCTACGAAGCGCTGGGTGCGAAGCGAGTCGAGGAGATCAGCGAACACGGGGGGCACTGGATCGTGATGACCGATCCCGAAGGCAACGAGCTCTGCTTGTGTGACTGCTGAGCCCGTCCGCGCGTTCGTCGCGATCCGGCCGCCGGAGCCGGTCCTCGACGCGATCGCGGCGCGCACCGCAGATCTGGAGATCCCGCACGGGCGCAAGACGACGCGCGACCAATGGCACGTCACGCTGCAGTTCCTCGGGAAGGCCGACGTCGACGCGGTGGCAGCTGGGTTGCGCGGCATCGACGTCGGACCGCACGAAGTCCAACTCTCGAGCGTCGGCCCGCTCCCGCCCCAGCGACGCTCGAAGTACCTCGTGTCCTACCTGTTCGATCGCGAGGGGGAGAGCTGGTCTCGCGCGCTTCGCGGCGCGGTCAGTGAGCGCTTGCGCCCATTGGGGTTCGAGCCCGACCATCGCGAGCGCGCCAAACCCGGGACCCTGTGGCCCCACTTGACGCTGGCGCGGATGAAGGCGGCGATGCAGATCCAGCGTCGATGCGAGCTCGTGCCGCCGTTCTACGCCGTCGGTCCCGGCAGCATCGGCCCGCCGTGGACGGTGTCGGCGATCGTCGTCTACGAGAGCCGCCTGCGCCCCACCGGCGCCGAGTACGTCGCCCGGGCGACCATCCCACTCGTCGGCGGGTGACTGGCATGTGTTTGGTCGCCAACCGGGGTCAGAGGCCCGGTGGCGGTCCAAACACCGAGGATGCTTGCCCCCCGAACGCCTGTTCGATAGGGTGCAGATCGCACGGATGGCATTCGCTTCCGGGGTAGTTGTCACACCCCCTCTGTACGTTCGCACACGAGCTTCCCCCGACCGCCGACGACGCACGAGAGAGGGGTTCCGCAGTGGACCGTGACAAGGCACTCGAGATGGCACTCGATCAGATCGAGAAGCAGTTCGGCAAGGGTTCGATCATGAAGCTCGGCGAGCGCGGGCACGTCGGGATCGAAGCGATCTCCACCGGGGCACTGTCGCTCGACATCGCACTCGGAATCGGCGGCTTGCCGCGGGGAAGGATCGTCGAGATCTTCGGGCCGGAGTCGTCGGGCAAGTCGACGCTGGCCACGCACGTGGTCGCCGAGGCGCAGCGCAACGGTGGCGTCTGCGCGTACATCGACGCCGAGCACGCGATGGATCCGGTGTACGCGCAGGCGATCGGCGTGAACGTCGACGAGCTGCTGATCAGCCAGCCCGACACGGGGGAGCAGGCACTCGAGATCGCCGACATGCTGATTCGCTCCGGCGCGCTCGACGTGCTCGTCATCGACTCGGTCGCGGCGTTGGTGCCCCGGGCCGAGATCGAAGGCGAGATGGGCGACTCGCACATGGGCCTGCAAGCCCGGCTCATGAGCCAGGCGTTGCGCAAGCTCACCGGCAACCTCAACAAGTCCCGCACGATCGCGGTGTTCATCAACCAGCTGCGGGAGAAGATCGGGATCGTCTTCGGGAACCCCGAAACGACGCCGGGCGGCCGGGCGCTGAAGTTCTACTCGTCGGTGCGCCTCGACATCCGCCGCATCGAGTCGATCAAGGACGGCGCCGAGGTAGTGGGCAATCGCACGCGCGTCAAGGTCGTGAAGAACAAGACCGCGCCGCCGTTCAAGCAGGCCGAGTTCGACATCATGTACGGCAAGGGCATCAGTCGCGAGGGTTCGCTGCTCGACGTCGGTGTCGATCTCGGCATCGTGAAGAAGGCGGGGGCGTGGTTCACCTACGAAGGTGAGCAACTCGGTCAGGGTCGCGAGAACGTGAAGTCGTTCCTCGGCGAGAACGTCGACTTGATGGTCGAGATCTCCGAGAAGATCCGGCTCGCGGTCGGCATCGGCGAGGACGGCGACGAGGTTGTGGTCCTCGACGACGCCGAGATCGAATCCGAGGACGCCGAGATCGACTGAGCCGGATCGTTCTCAGGCCAACGCGTCGACGATCACAACGACACCCGACACCGCGGCGAAGATCAGCACCGCGGGGCGCAGCCACCCGCGGTCGAGCGCGGCGTGAAGCCGGCGCCCGCTGACCGTGCCGACAAGCACGACCGGCGCCAACACGGCGCCGAACGCGACGTGCTCCCAGTGCACCTCGCGGGCGATGCCCAAGGTCGTGAGCGATAACAGCGTGCCGAAGAAGAACGACGCGGCAAGCGTCGAGCGCATTGTCGGACCCGAGTGGTGTTGATAGAGGAGCGCGATCGGCGGGCCGCCGATACCGGCGGACGTGCCGGTGATGCCGGAGACCGCGCCGGCTGTCGCCTGCGTCAGCGGCCGCAGCGGGATCGGCGGCGCCCACTCGCTGGCGCCCGCGGCGAGAAGGACGAACGCACCCGTGAGCCCTTGTCGCAGTGAGAGAGACGCCGCCGCGACGACCAGCGCGCCGACGACAGTGCCGGGCACGCGGCCAACGATGATCCATGCGATCCCTCGGCGATCGAGCGCGGCGCGCTCGTGTCGGAGCATCGCGACAGAGATCGGGATGCCGAGCAGTACGACAGTCACGGGCAGCGCCTCCGGCTCCGCGAGCGCGAGCACGGGGACCGTCACCAGGTTCATGCCGAAGCCGATCCCGCCCTGGATCGTCGCGCCGACGAGCGTGGCGATCGCGGCGGCGATCGCGACGCCAAGCGTGATGTCCATCGGGAGGCGAGCATACGAGGCGATCTCCGGCGCCCGTACACTATTCGGTACATGGCCCGCCACTTCCTCGTGCGCACCTACGGGTGCCAGATGAACGAGCACGACTCCGAACGAATTGCGGGACTGCTCGCGGCCGAAGGCATGGAGGCAACCGATGACATCGACGACGCCGACGTCGTCGTGCTCAACACGTGTTGCATCCGCGAGAACGCGGACAACAAGCTCTACGGGCATCTTGGCCAGCTGAAGACGTTGAAGGAACAGCGGCCCGATCTCCAAATCGCGGTCGGTGGCTGCCTCGCGCAGAAGGACCGCGACGTTGTACGGGAGCGGGCGCCGCACGTCGATGTCGTGTTCGGCACCCACAATCTCGCGCACGCCCCCGACCTGCTCGCGCGCGCGCGGACCGACGGGCCGATCGTGGAGATACTCGACGAGCACCTCGAATACCCGTCGGCGTTGCCATCGCGCCGCGAAGTCGCGCATGCGGCGTGGGTGACGATCCAGATCGGCTGCGACAACTCGTGCGCGTTCTGCATCGTGCCGTCGGTGCGAGGCACGGAGGTGAGCCGGCGTACCGGGGACATTGCGCGGGAGGTCGAGGAGCTCGCCCGCGACGGAGTCGTCGAGATCACGTTGCTCGGCCAGAACGTGAACTCGTACGGGCGCGACCTCGGTGCGGGTCAGTACCGACCGACGTTCGCCGACCTGCTGCGCACGTTGGATGCAATCGACGGTATTGAGCGCATCCGCTTCACCTCGCCCCACCCCAAGGACCTGAGGCCCGAGACGATCGCGGCCATGGCCGAGTGCGCGGCGGTGTGCGAGCACTTGCATTTGCCGCTGCAGGCCGGCAGCGACCGCACGCTCGCGCGCATGCACCGCGGCTATACCGCCGAGCGGTACCTCGAGCGCCTGCGTGCCGCCCGCGCAGCGATTCCCGATCTCGCGGTGACGACCGACCTCATCGTCGGCTTCCCGGGCGAGTCCGACGCCGATTTCGAACAGACTCTCGCGATTGTCGACGAGGCCGGCTACGACGCTGCGTACACGTTTGTCTTCTCGCCGCGCCCGGGCACCGAAGCGGCCGCGATGGTCGACGACTTCGTCGCCGCCGACGTCGTCAAGGAGCGCATGGCGCGGTTGGTGGAAGTCGTCGAGCGTCACGCGTTGGCCACCCATGCGGCGCGAGTGGGACGCGTCGAAGCCGTGCTCGTCGAGGGCCCGTCGAAGAAGGATCCCGCGGTGCTGTCGGGTCGGACCCGCCAGAACAAGGTCGTGCACTTCGCACCGCCCAAGTCGCGCGCGCTGCGCGCCGGCGATCTCGTCGACGTCGCCGTCACCGACGCCGCGCCGCACTGGTTGCGGGGCCACGTCGTGACACTCGGCGCCGAAACCGCTCGCCGCCGCGTGCGCATTCCCGTGACGGTGGAGTGACGACGCACCTCGCGCTCGTCGGCCCGACCGCGTCGGGCAAATCCGAGCTGGCGCTCACCCTCGCCCGCGCGTCGGGCGACGTCGAGATCGTCTCGCTGGACTCCATGCAGGTGTACCGCGGCATGGACATCGGCACCGCCACGCCGACTCCCGCCGAACGCGCCGAGATACCCCATCACCTCGTCGACGTCGCCGACCCCGACGAGGAGTGGTCGGTTCGTCGCACCCAAGCTGGCGCCCGTGAGGCGCTGGGGGACATCGAACGTCGCGGGCAGCGGGCACTGCTCGTGGGAGGAACCGGCTTGTACGTCCACGCGGTCATCGACGATCTCGCGATCCCCGGCGGTGATCCGGAGGTGCGAGCGGCGTTGAACGACGCGACAACCGAGCCCGCAGGGCTCGCGGCCGCGTACGCGCGTCTTTCGGCCACCGATCCCGCGGCGGCCGTGAGAATCGAACCGCGGAATCGGCGCCGCGTGGTCCGCGCGCTCGAAGTCATCGAGGTCACGGGCCGTCCGTTCTCGTCGTTCGGTCCCGGAGTGGGCACGTTCGGCCCGCCCGCGTTCGCAGTCACGCTCGCGGGAGTGTGGCTGTCGCGCGAGGAGCTGGGCCGGCGCATCGAGGCGCGCGTCACGTCGATGCGCCATGCGGGTCTGGCTCGCGAGGTGGCGCGACTGCGGGCGCGGCCACGGGGGCTGTCACCGACCGCGGCGCAGGCGATTGGTTACAAGGAGCTGCTCGAAGACCCCGATCGTCCGGACCGCGCCTTCGCGCAGATTGTTCGCCGGACCCGTCGGTTCGCCCGACGCCAGCGGGTGTGGTTCCGGCGCGATCCCAGGATCACCTGGCTCGCGGGGCCGACAACCGGAAATGTGGACGCCTCGGCCCGCGCACTCCTGGCATTGTGGTCTGGCGCCTCACTCCCGGTGACTCCATGAATCATCTTCATCTCTCGAAGTTGCACGCGACGGGGAACGATTTTCTCGTCGCGCTCGCGCTTGACGGCGAACCCTCGCCGGACGCGGTGACGACCGCGGCGCTGTGCGATCGCCATCACGGCATCGGGGCGGACGGGCTCGTCACCATCACAGCCGGTCGTGACGGCGCCGACTGCACAATGACGCTCGTCAACGCCGACGGCGGTATGGCTGAGATGAGCGGGAACGGCATTCGTTGCCTGGCATGGGTCGCCAATCGTGCCGGACTCGGGCGCAACGGCGAGCTGGTCGTCGACA
This sequence comes from Actinomycetota bacterium, assembly GCA_052390615.1. GTDB lineage: Bacteria > Actinomycetota > Acidimicrobiia > IMCC26256 > PALSA-610 > JBQTGT01. Next base: position 16,538 of record JBQTGT010000052.1, on the reverse strand, counting down.
CGGCGGCCGGTCGGCGCGTCGTCGCTATCGACCGTGTTGGCGATGAGGTCGTCGCCGCGGAGGTCGAAATGGGCGCCGTCACGTTCGAGCCCGCGCGGATCCCCGTGGATGTCGACGATCCCGCCGATCTCGCCGCCGTCGTCGACGGTGTCGCGTACTCCGGCGACGCAATCGGCGTCGGCAACCCGCACTTCGTGCTGTTTGTCGACGATCCCGCGCGAATACCAGTCGCCCAGCACGGTTCGCAGCTCGAACACGACCGCCGGTTTCCGCGCCGGACGAATGTCGAGTTCGTCGCCGTGACCGGCGCGAACCGGATGGCGATGCGCGTGTGGGAGCGGGGCGTGGGGGAGACGCAGTCGTGTGGCACGGGTGCATGTGCCGCGGCCGCCGCCGCACATCGGCGCAGCCTCGTCCCTGCGGAGGTTCACGTCGACGTGCTCGGCGGAACGCTCGACGTCCGCTTGGGGCCGACCGTGTACCTCGGAGGTCCCGTCGTGCACGTGTTCGACGTCGATCTGCCGCTCGAGCGACTCAGACAGTCGCTGTCGCGCCCCACATGAGTCCGTCGCGCGCGCACCAAGGCCGGCAGCGCCGCCGGCTCACCGCGACCGAGGTCGACCTCGATCGGCCGCAGCAGCGCGCGCTGCTGGTCGGAACCGGCTACGGCACGTCGTCGGTGGAGGAAGCCGAGGCGTCACTCGCGGAGCTCGCCGCGCTCGCCGACACCGCGGGCGCAGCGGTCGTCGAGGCAGTGCTACAGCGCCGCGCCAACCCCGACCCCGCCACGTACATCGGGAAGGGAAAAGCCGACGAGCTGCGCACGGTGGCGGAGGAACTCGATATCGACCTCGTGATCTTCGACGACGAACTGACGCCCGCCCAGCAACGCAACCTCGAGAAGATCTTCTCCGTTGACGTCGTCGATCGCGCCGCGCTCATTCTCGACATCTTCGCCCAGCATGCGGCCAGCCAAGAGGGCATGGTGCAGGTCGAACTCGCGCAACTCCAGTATCTGCTGCCGCGCTTGCGGGGCCGGGGCCTCCAACTGAGTCAACAGGCCGGTGGCATCGGCGCCCGCCGCGGACCGGGCGAGACGCAGCTCGAGATCGACCGCCGCAAGCTCGTGCGGCGCGTGCAGAAGCTCGAACGCGACCTCGTCGAACTCGCGGCCACTCGCGACACACAACGCAAAGCGCGCCGCCGCCGCGCGGTCACGAGCGTGGCACTCGTCGGCTACACGAACGCCGGGAAGTCCACGCTGTTGAACCGGCTGACGCGCGCGGACGTGCTCGTCGAAGACCAGTTGTTTTCGACGCTCGACCCCACGACACGACGACTACGCCTGCCGGGCGGCGAGACGGTCGTGTGCTCGGACACGGTGGGATTCGTGCGCCGGCTTCCTCACCAACTGGTCGAGGCCTTTCGCTCGACGCTCGTCGAGGTCGCCGACGCCCACTTGTTGGTGCACGTCGTCGACGGCAGCGCGCCCGATACCGACGTGCGCATCGACGCAGTCGACACGGTGCTTATCGAGATCGGGGCCGCGAACGTGCCACGACTGCTGGTCTGGAACAAGATCGACGACGCCGACCGCAAGTCAGTCAAGCAACTGTTGGCGACGCATTCGGGTTCGGTGGCGATATCCGCGGCCACGGGCGATGGCGTCGACGACCTGCTGAACACGATCGGCGACCGGTTACGGTCGCTCGAGCGCGTCGTCGAGTTCATCGTGCCGTACGACCGCGGTGACGTGCTCGCGGCGTTGCACCGCGCCGGTGAAGTGCTCGTCGAGGTGCACGATGCGACCGCGACTCGTATCCGGGCGCGGCTGTCCGAGCCGATCGCCGCCCGGTTCGCGGAGTTCGCGGTCTAGGCTCGGCCGGGCATGGGGACCACGACGACTGGATTCGTGCCGCCGCCGTACCCCTACGAGCGCTTGGACGCGCTCAAGCGGCTCGCCGACAGCGTCCCCGGGGGACTGGTCGACTGTTCGATCGGCACACCGTGCGATCCCGTTCCCGACGTCATCACGCGCGCGGCAACGAGTGCGGTGCCATCGGCGATGGGATATCCGACGTCGGCGGGGAGCCCAGTATTGCGAGAGGCCGCCGCGGCCTGGATCGCGCGGCGGTTCGCGGTGACGGTCGACGCCGATGCGGTCGGCGCCTGCGTCGGAACCAAGGAGCTCGTCGCGATGCTTCCGCACCTGCTACGGCTGCGACGCCCCGGCCGCGACACCGTGTTGTATCCCGCCGTCGCGTACCCGACCTACGAGATGGGTGCCGTGCTCGCCGGCTGTCGGGCGGTGCCGGTCGCGCTCGACGACGACTGGCACCTCGATCTCGACGCGATCTCCGAAGAGGACGCGTCGCGTGCGCTGCTCCTCTGGGTCAACGAACCCGGGAACCCCACGAGCTCGGTGGCGAACGCGCAGCACTTTGCCGCGCTGGCGGCGTGGGCGACAACCCGCGACGCCACTGTCGCAAGCGACGAGTGCTACGCCGAGTTTGCTCCCGTACCGGCGACGATTCTCGCGGCCGGGCTCGAACGGGTGCTCGCCGTGCACAGTTGCTCCAAACGCTCGAACATGGCGGGGATGCGCGTCGGTTTCTACGCGGGCGATCCCGATCTCGTGTCGTACCTCGTCGAGACGCGCAAACACGCGGGGTCGATGGTCGCCGCGCCGATGCAAGCGGCCGCGGTCGCGGCACTCGGCGACGACGACCACGTCGCGGTCCAGCGCGCCCGCTACGAGGAACGGCGGGCGCTGATGGCCACGGGACTCGAGCGCCATGGGCTCGTGCATGACGGTGGCGACGCATCGTTCTACTTGTGGTTGCGCAGCGCGCGCGGCGCCGATGACGGCTGGGAGATCGCGGCTCGCCTCGCGCACGCCGGTACGCTCGTGTCACCGGGCGACCTGTACGGCGCGGCCGGCGCCGATCACGTTCGCCTCGCGCTGGTGCAGCCACTCGATCGGCTCGAGCTGGCGCTCCAGCGATTCGATGTGACAGAGCGCTGAGGAGACAACTTTCGTGGACGACGTCGCCAAGCAGATCACCCAGCTGTTCGAGGCGGGCTCGGACTGGCGCGACGTGAGTTCCCCCGATGACGCTCGCGCGCTGGTCCGCTCCGTGATCGAGATGCTCGACCGTGGGGACGTGCGCGTCGCTCGGATAGCGGACGAGGTCGTCGTGCACGAATGGGTCAAGCACGCGATCCTCATGTGGTTCCGTGTGAACGACATGGAAACGATCGAGGTCGGTCCGTTCGAGTACGCCGACAAGCTGCCGCTCAAGCGTGGCTACAAGGCCGCCGGTGTGCGGGTCGTGCCGGGCGCATCCGCACGCTTCGGAGCGTTTCTCGCTCCGGGCGTCGTGATGATGCCTTCCTACGTCAACATTGGCGCCTACGTCGATGCCGGCACGATGGTCGACACGTGGGCCACGGTCGGCTCGTGTGCGCAGATCGGCAAAGATGTCCACCTCTCCGGCGGTGTCGGCATCGGGGGTGTGCTCGAGCCGGCGCAGGCGGCGCCCGTCGTCATCGAGGACGACTGCTTCGTCGGCTCTCGCAGCATGATCGTCGAGGGCGCGCGCGTGCGGCGCGGCGCGAAGCTCGGCGCCGGTGTAATCCTCACCTCGACGACGCCCGTTATCGAAGCGGAGACCGGTAACGAGATCGCACGCGGCGTGATTCCCGAGCGGGCGGTTGTCGTGCAGGGCACGCGCATGCGGGAGTTCGCGGGCGGCACGTTCGGGCTGCCGTGTGCGCTCGTACTGCGTTACCTGGCCGGGGGCGAGGCCCACGACCGGCTCGAGCTCAACGCGATCTTGCGTGAGCACGGCATCGTGACATGAAGGCGAGGCGCAGACCGGAGGGCCGGTGGGTGTACTGACGTTGCACTGTGGTCGAGGGCCGGAGGCCGGAGCCGCATGAACATGTCGGCATTCGATCTGTTGGACCTGACCGAGGAGCTGTGTGCGGTCCCGTCGGTGAGCGGCAACGAGGGTCCGCTCGCGGATCTGATCGAAGCGTGGTTGGCAACCCGTGCCCCCGGACTGACGGTCGAGCGCATCCGCAACAACGTGGTCGCGCGCACAACGCGCCGACGGCCAGAGCGCGTCGTGCTCGGCGGCCACCTCGACACGGTGCCGCCGAACGGCAACGCCCGGGCGCGTCGCGCCGGCGACACGCTGCATGGGCTCGGCAGCGCGGACATGAAAGGCGGGCTCGCGGTCCTGTTGGATCTCGCCGCCCGGGCCGGGCGCGACGAAAGCGACCGCGACGCGACGTTCGTGTTCTACGAAGGCGAGGAAGTCGCCGACGAGCACAACGGGCTTCGGTTCTTGTTCGAACAGCACCCAGCGCTCGTGCAGGGCGACCTCGCGATCATGCTCGAACCGACCGGTGGCTGGCTCGAGGCGGGATGTCAGGGCACGGTGCACGTGCGGGCGACGTTTCGGGGGACGCGCGCCCACTCGGCCCGCCCGTGGATGGGCGTCAACGCGATCCACCGTGCCGCGCCACTGCTCGGCCGGGTGGCGGCCTTCTCGGCGGCCGCGGTCGACGTGGAGGGACTCGAATACCGCGAGGCGCTCCAGGTGGTGCGTGTCGAAGGCGGTGTGGCGAACAACGTGGTTCCCGACGAATGCCGGGTTGTGCTCAACCGGCGCTACGCCCCGTCGCGGCCGCTCGCCGCGGCGGTCGCCGAGGTCGAGGCGCTGTGTGTGGACGCGGACGCGATCGAGGTCCTGAACGCCTCGGCCGCGGCGCCGCCGAACCTCACCCACCCGTTGGTCGCCGCCTTCGTCGAGGAGGCGCACCTGGCCGTGCGCCCAAAGCTCGGCTGGACCGACGTGGCCCGCTTCGCCGAGGCCGGGATCGCGGCGGCGAACTTCGGCCCTGGCGACCCCGAACTGGCCCACCGGGCGGACGAGTGCGTCGATCGAGCCGCGCTCGAGCGGTGCGCGGCCGCCCTCACCGGCCTCATCGGGGTGGGGTTCTCGGCCACCTGATCTCCCCCGCAGGGGGGAGCATTCCTCTGCCTCCAGACCGATGGGCCGTGGGGGCCATTGCACTATATGGCCAGTTCGCGGTATCTTCACCGCCGGTGGTGGAGGGGTGCGCTGTGGGCGATTATCGGATCCAGGGCGGCTTCCGCGAACGAGCGAGAGTGTCGCTAGGTCTCCCGGAATGGATGTACGCGGGCGCCAGCGCGACCGCGCTCGCGGTCGTTGCGATCACGTTGATCTTCGATGGCGGTCGGCTCCCGTTGTTCGCGCAGCTCCCGCTGGCCGCGGTCGCGCTCGTACCCTGGGTGCCCGGGCTGCACATGCGCTCGTTGTCCATCGCCTACGTCGTCGTGACGGTCGGTCCCATCGCCGCGCTCACGCTGACTGACGCCCATCCCATCTTGTTCGGCCTGCTCGCGCTGGCGACCGCTCGCCTCGCTGTCTTTGGACCGATCAGCGCCGGTGCCGGCTTTGCGGCCGCCGCGATCGGGCTCGTCGTGCTGCGGGCCGTCACGCTCGACGCCGTGAACTGGTTTGTGTGGAAGTCCTACATCGAGCTCGCACTCGTACTCGGTTGGGCCCAGCGCGGACAACGCCAACTGGTGTTGCGCGCCGAGAGCCTGCTGGAACACGAGCGGAACGCGGCTGTGCAGGAGCGGCGCCGAATCGCGCGTGACGTCCACGACACGCTGGCTCATTCGCTCACGGTCATGATGGTCCACCTCAACAGCGCGCGGCTCGAGCTGCAACACGACCCAGCGCGTGCCGCCAACGCATTGGAAGAACTCGCGGCGCTCGGTCGGGCGAGCCTCGAGGAAGTACGCCGTTCCGTCGGACTGCTTGCGGACACCTCGACGACAGTCGAGCCGACCGACCCGACGAGCGCGGCCGCCGCGTTCGAGGAGCTCGTCGCGTCGTTTCGGCGAGTCGGCGCCGATGTGGATTTCCAGCTCGACGTCGGCATGGTCCACGTCGGGCTGCTGGCCAACGCACCGGCCCGCTTGTGGGGCTCGGCCTGGCGAATCGCGCAGGAGTCGCTCGCGAACGCGGTGAAGCACGCTCCCGGCGCACCCATCGTGATCACGGTCGACATTGACGATGGCGGTCTACGACTGCAAGTGACGAACCCGTTGCCGGATCACGCCATCGCGCTCGACGTGCCCAGCGGCGGACATGGAATCGAAGGCATGCGAGAACGAGCGGCGTTGTTGAACGGCGCCGTCGAAGCGGGCGCGGAGGAAAACCGATGGAACGTGCGAGCACATTTACCGTTGTCGCCGAACGCGACGGAAGCGCGTCAGACGAGCGCTTTGGGGAGCGTGTCATGATCAAGTTGCTACTCGCGGATGATCAACCGTTGGTGCGGATGGGGCTGCGGCGGATCTTCGATCGTCGCCACGGGTTCGATGTCGTGGGCGAGTGCGGCGACGGCGAGGAGGCGGTCGAGCTCGCGCTGCGGCTCGCACCCGATGTCGTGGTGATGGACATGCGCATGCCCGGCACCGACGGGGCCGAGGCGATTCGACAGCTGCGCAAGATCGCGGACGCCCCGCCCGTGTTGGTGTTGACGACCTACGACGACAACGACACCGTCCACGAGGCGATCACAGCGGGTGCGGCGGGTTTCGCGCTCAAGGACTCGAGCGCGGAGGACCTGCACCGCGCCGTGCGCGAGATCGCGGCCGGCAATGGCTGGGTCGACTTCAGCGTTGCCCGCCCGTTGTTGGAGACGATCGGCGACATGGTGCCCCCGCCCGAACGGCGGGCGAAGCTGGCGCGTTTGACCGAGCGCGAGCTGCACGTCCTCAAGCTGCTCGCACGCGGCGCGTCAAACTCCGAGATCGCGATCGAACTGTGCGTGAGCACGGGCACGGTGAAGACCCACGTCGGCAGCATTTTGGCCAAGCTCGGGTTGCGCGACCGCGTCGCCGCGGTGGTGTTCGCGTTCGAACACGGTCTCGTCACGCCTGGTGGCCGCGTCCTCAGCTGACGCTCGATCGCCTTACCAGCGGCGCAACAGCGTGACGACCCTACCGTAGACGCGCACGTCTTCCGGGTCGAAGACGAGGTCTTCCATCGTCGGGTTGGCGGGGCGCAGCACGATCTTGTTGCGCTTGCGCAAGAAGATCTTCACGGTAGCTTCCTCGCCGGGGATGCCGGCGACGACGATCTCGCCGTTGTCGGCGCTCGGCTGTACGCGCACGACGACGAAGTCGCCGTCGAAGATGCCCGCGTCGATCATCGACTCGCCGCGCACGCGCAGCATGAACAGCTCGCCCGCGCCAGTGAAGTCTTCGGGGAGCGGTAGCAACTCCTCGACGTGTTCCATCGCGAGCACACCCGTGCCGGCGGCAACATCGCCGAGGAGCGGGACGTGGCGCACCGGCCGCCGCTCGACGGCGGCACCCGTCGACGGCTCGAGCGAGATCTCGATCGCGCGGGGCTTGCTCGGGTCGCGGCGCAAGTACCCCTTGTCTTGCAGGGCCGCGAGGTGTGCGTGCACGGTCGACGGTGACGAGAGGCCTACCGCCTCGCCGATTTCGCGGACGCTCGGCGGATAGCCGCGGCGACCGGTCTCGGCATCGATGAAGTCGAGCACCTGCCGCTGGCGGGTGGTGAGCGGGCGGTCTTCGCGGGGCCCGCGGCCCGGCGGTGTGGCGCGGGCGGGGGACGGGCGGGGCGACATACACCGACCGTAACACGCACACGCGTTCGTGGCAAACACGCGTTCGATAAAATCCTTGACCCCGAACGCGCGTTCGGGCATCGTTGTTGTCTCACCCGGATGTTTTGCTGTCGTCAGCCCCTCGGAACCGTTCCGGGGGGCACGGGTCAGAGGAGTTCCGATGGCCGCCGCGGTCTCGATCACCCCGTTCACGACGCCTCTCACGACGCCTCTCACGACGCCTCGGAGTTCGCCGGCATCCCCGCCCGAACGGGATGCCGGCGTCCGCCACCCCCGCCCGCGCGCACCGCGCTGGCACCGAGCCGCCGCTGTCTATCGGCGGCGTCGGCTCGCCGTCGCCGTGCTCGGCGTGGGCGTGCTGCTCGTGGCGGGACGAGCGGGCGCGACGCTCGGCGGAGACTCCCTCGCCCCCGCCGAGCGCCGCCCGCACGTCGCGACGGTGGTGGTCGAGCCCGGCGACTCGCTGTGGACGGTGGCCGAGCGGCTGGCGCCCGACGCCGATCCGCGTCGCGTCGTGGACGCGTTGATCGATGCCCGGGACACGAGCGAAGTGTGGCCCGGTGAGACGCTCACCTGGCTCGCGCCCTGACCTCCTCGCCGGGGAGGTCGGAGGGATGCGCCGCCGATATCGTCTCGGGCGTGCGCTGCCTGTACTGCCGGGAAAACGACGACAAGGTGGTCGACTCGCGCGTCGCGGACGACGGCGGGGCGATTCGGCGCCGGCGGGAGTGCTTGGCCTGCGGGCGCCGCTACACGACCTACGAGCGGGTCGAGGAGTTCGCGCTCGTGGTGCGCAAGCGCGCGGGCGCGACCGAGCCATTCGATCGGGCGAAGCTGCGGGCGGGCGTGGCCCAAGCCGCCACCGGCCGGCTCGACGAGCCCACCCTCGACGAGGTCGTAGGCGCGATCGAAGAGGAGCTGCGCTCGCTCGGCGGTGAGGTCGGGAGCGACCGTGTCGGGCGGGCGGTCCTCGAGCGGCTGCGGGCACTCGACCACGTCGCCTACCTGCGCTTCGCGTCGGTCTACAAGGGCTTCGAGGACCTCTCCGACTTCGAGCGCGAAGTGGTCGAGCTCCAAAAGACCACCGAGCCCAAGCGACGCTAGCGCGACCGCTGCGCGGCTTTTGTCGAGAGCGCGCGCGCTTGTGCATTGGTGCACGAGTGCAAACCTTCGCGAACCGGCTCTGACCAGCATTTCCGAGGCCGGCCTGAGCGTTGACGAGCATGTAACTACAGTGCTGTAATGCACCTTCATCTCGCGGTCGGGCCGCGCTCCAACCACTAGATGCTGTGGTTTCAGGGCGGAAGCGCCGTCGAGCCGCAAGGGGTAGAACACCGGGACACGAAACGGCGCGGGGACGCGTCGGAGGGGGCGACGACGAAGATGGCGATGGCGCCGCAGCAGCTCGAGATCGGGATTCGCCGGCACTACACCGCGGCCGACGTCGATCCGTACGACACGCTCGAATGGGAGCGACGAGACGCGCGCATACCCAACTTCAAAGACGGCGGCGACGCGTTCTTCCAGGCCGACGTCGAGTTCCCGACCGGGTGGTCGCTGAATGCGACGAACATCGTCGCCCAGAAGTACTTCCGCGGCACGCTCGGCACGCCCGAGCGCGAGTGGTCGTTGCGCCAGGTTATCGACCGCGTCGTCGACACGATCACGGCCTGGGGCATCCGCGACGGCTACTTCGTCGACGACGCCGAGACCGAAGCGTTTCGAGACGAGCTCAAGTACGTGCTCGTGCACCAGCACGCGGCGTTCAACTCGCCGGTGTGGTTCAACATCGGCGTGAAGGGCGTACCCCAGCAAGCGAGTGCGTGTTTCATCCTCGCGGTCGAGGACACGATGGACGGCATCCTCAACTGGTACCGAGAAGAGGGGACGATCTTCAAGGGCGGTTCCGGCTCGGGGATCAACCTGTCCGGCTTGCGTTCGTCGCGCGAGCACCTCAGGGGCGGCGGCACCGCGTCGGGTCCGGTCAGCTTCATGCGCGGCGCCGACGCATCGGCGGGCACGATCAAGTCGGGCGGCAAGACGCGCCGTGCCGCCAAGATGGTGATCCTCAACGCCGATCACCCCGACGTCGAAGAGTTCATCTGGTGCAAGGCAACCGAGGAGCGCAAGGCGCGCGCGCTCGCCGAAGCCGGCTTCGATATGGATCTCGACGGCAAGGACAGCCACTCGATTCAGTACCAGAACGCGAACAACTCGGTGCGCGTCACCGACGAGTTCATGGAAGCGGTGGCCGGCGACCGCGATTGGGCGTTGCGGGCGGTCACCACGGGCGACCCCGTCACGACGGTGAAGGCGCGGCATCTGATGCGTCAGATCGCGGCATCGGCGTGGGAATGCGCGGATCCGGGCATGCAGTTCGACACCACGATCAACCGGTGGCACACGGCGTCGAACACGGGCCGGATCAATGCCTCGAATCCATGTTCCGAGTACATGCACCTCGACAACTCGGCGTGCAACCTCGCGAGCATCAACCTGTTGAAGTACCTGCTCCCCGACGGGTCCTTCGACGTCTCTGGGTTCCAACGCACGGTCGAGGTGGTGTTCACGGCGCAGGAGATCCTCGTCGGCAACGCCGACTACCCGACCGAGTCGATAGCCAAGACCAGCCGGGAGTTCCGCCAACTTGGTCTCGGCTACGCCAATCTCGGCGCGCTGTTGATGGCGCAGGGGATGCCGTACGACTCCGACGACGGTCGCGCGTGGGCGGCGGCGATCACCGCATTGATGACCGGGCACGCGTACGCGACGAGCGCGCGCACCTCCGCGCGGATGGGCCCGTTCGCGGGCTACGCCGCCAACACCGAACCGATGCTCAACGTGTTACGAATGCACCGAAGCGAGAACGCCAAGATCGACGAGGACCGAGTGCCGCCGGAACTGCTCGGCGCCGCGCAGCAGTCGTGGGACGAAGCCGTCGAACTCGGTGAGCGCTACGGCGTGCGCAACTCGCAGTCCACAGTTTTGGCGCCGACCGGCACAATCGGCCTCATGATGGATTGTGACACGACGGGCATTGAGCCCGATCTCGCGCTCACGAAGGCGAAGAAGCTCGTCGGCGGCGGCACTATGTTCATCGTCAACCAAACGATTTCTCGCGCGCTCGTGCAGCTCGGGTATTCGGCGGCGCAGATCGACGCGATCGTCGCCTACATCGACGAGCACAAGACCATCATCGATGCGCCCGCCTTCGATCCGCAGCACCTGCCGGTGTTCGCGTGCTCGATGGGTGACAACGCGATCGACTACATGGGTCACGTAAAGATGATGGCCGCGGTGCAGCCGATGGTCTCGGGCGCAATTAGCAAGACCGTGAACATGCCCGAAGACGTGTCGGTGCAAGACGTCGAAGATCTGTACATCGAGTCGTGGCGACTCGGCTTGAAGGCAGTCGCGATCTACCGCGACAACTGCAAGGTCGGCCAGCCCCTGTCGACGCAGAAGAAGGATGCGCCCGAGGTCGAGCGCATCATCGAGACGGTGATCGTCCAAGAGCCGGTTCGCCAGAAGCTGCCGCGCACCCGCACCGCGAAGACGTTCTCGTTCCGCGTCGCCGACTGCCACGGCTACGTGACGGTCGGCGAGTACGAGGACGGTCGGCCCGGTGAGCTGTTCCTGCAGGTCGCAAAGCAGGGCTCGACGCTCGCCGGCGTGATGGATGCGTTCGCGATCTCGGTGAGCCACGGCCTGCAGTACGGCGTGCCGCTCGAGGCGTTCGTCGACATGTACACCAACATGCGCTTCGAGCCCGCGGGCATGACCGACGATCCCGACATTCGCTTTGCGACCAGCCTCGTCGACTACATCTTCCGTCGGCTCGCGGTCGAGTATCTGCCGAAGGAAAAGCGCGAGGCGATGGGCATCATGACCGTCGGCGAGCGCCTGCAGCCGACCCTTCCCGGCGTCGAAGAAGCCACCACGCCGGCCGCGACGTCACTCGACCTCCCGCTCGAGGACCGCGCGCCGTCGGCGTCGCTGGGGAGCCCGTCGCCGAGGCCGACGGCCCCGCCCACCGCGGCCGGGCAGCAGCGCGAGGTCGTCCTGTGTCACGTGTGCGGCGACATGATGCAGCGCGCGGGTTCGTGTTACGCGTGTCCGTCGTGCGGCAGCACGAGCGGGTGTTCATAGCGCCTGGCTGCTCACCGGCGCGGTCATGACCGCATTGTGACCGTGGCCGGCATTGTCAGGTCAATGACGGGAAGCGCTCGGCCGGCGCCTGTCGATAATAGGCGGGGTCGGCGTCGAGGCCGGCCTCGCGGACCTCTTGCATGAAGCGCCACACGTCGGGTTGGGAGCCGTCGATGTCGGTGAAGCCGTACTCCTTCGCGAGTCGGCCGGCGTCGACGGACTGCTGGTTCCAGCGGGCGCGGTCGGGAGCGGCGGCGAGCGCGGCGATGGCCCGGCCGACGAAGCGCGGTGACTCCGAGAGCGCGAAGTCGGGTGGTGCGGACCTCCCGGGGGCGTCGCGCCAGTTCTCCTCGGTGACACCGAACGCTTCGAGCATCATCTCGGATCGCAACCAGCCGGGCGTGACCGCGACTGCGGTCGCGCCGAACGGCTCCAGCTCGTGCCCTTGGGAGAACGCGAGCCGGTTCACCGCGGCCTTGGCGAGGTCGTAGAACACCGAGATCCGGTAGTGCGACGCGTTGTAGTCGGTGGTGCCGTCGGTGACTTCGACGAGCAGGCCACCGGGTGCGGCGACGAGCAGCGGGAGCAGGTGATGCGACGTGACGAGGTGGGTCTCGATCGCGAGCCGCAGGATGCGCAGCCCCTTCTCGAGGTCGTGTTCCCAGATGGGCGTGTTCCACTCGGGCGGGCCGCCCTTCAGGACCTCGCCGCCCCAGATGTCGTTGACGAGCACGTCGATGTGACCGTGGTCGTTGGCGATCTGCTTCGCCACGTTGTGCACCTGCTCGGGTTCGAGGTGGTCGACCGCGACCGCAATGCCGGTGCCGCCGAGTTGCGTGACGAGTTCGGCGGTTTCTTCGATCGTCTCGGGCCGGTCGTACTCCGACCGCGTCGTTCCGGTCGTGCGACCGGTGCAGATGACCGTGGCACCGGCTTCGCCCAAGGCGGCGGCGATGCCGCGGCCTGCTCCGCGTGTTGCACCCGCGACGACGGCGACGCGCCCACGGAGTGCATCTCGATCCGGCGACCAGCTCATCGTGCGACTCCCTGACGACGACGACAACGTTCTCCTCAGACCGCCATATCCACCGCGAATCCTTCGTAACCCTTGGCGGCGACGTCGTTGCACTTCTCGACGTAGGTCGGAAACCCGGGGAGCGGCATGAACACACGGGGCTTGCCGGGCACGTTGGCGCCGAGATACCACGAGTTGCACTGCGGGTAGAGCGTGAAGTCGGCCACCATGTTGACGAAGTCGACCCACGCGTCTTGCGCCTCGCGCTGCGGTTCGATCGTCGCGTGGTCGTTGGCGCGCAGGTACTCGATGCATCCCGCGATCCAGTTCACGTGCTGCTCGATCGAAACGATCATGTTGGTGAGCACCGACGGGCTGCCCGGCCCCGAGATCGTGAACAGGTTCGGGAACCCGACCGTGCCGAGCCCGAGGTACGTGCGCGGCCCCGCGTGCCAAGCGTCTTGCAGGGTCTGGCCATTCCGACCTTTGATGTCGATGCCGAACAGCGCGCCCGTCATCGCGTCGAAACCGGTCGCGAACACGATGCAGTCGAGCTCGTAGCGGTGTCCGCCGACGTCGATCCCCTCCGGCGTGATCGCCTCTATGGGAGAGTCGCTCACGTCGACGAGGCTGACGTTGGGACGGTTGAACGTCTCGAAGTAGCCGCTGTCGAGGCAGAGGCGCTTGCATCCGATCACTGTGGTCGGCATCAGTCGCTCGGCGACTTCGGGATCGTGGATCGTTTCGCGGATCTTGCGGCGGACGAAGTCGGCGGCCGTCTCGTTGGCGTCGCGGTTGAGGATCAGGTCGTTGTAGGTGGCGAGGTAGCCGAAGCCACCACGCTGCCAGCGCGTCTCGTATTCGCGATCGCGGGCGGCGGTGTCGTCCTCGAGCGCGGACTTGTCGTTGATCGGGGTGCGAGACCCGAATCCGGTCTGCATCAGGCTGTTGCGAGCGCGGAACCCCTTGTAGTCGGTCTTGATCTGCTGCTGCTCCTCGGGATCGAGCGGGGCGTTGCGCGCCGGCACTGAATACGCAGCCGTGCGCTGGAAGACGGTGAGGTGGGTGGCCTGCCCGGCGATGATCGGGATCGACTGGATTGCCGACGACCCCGTGCCGATGATGCCGACGCGCTTGCGGGCGAAGTCGACGCCTTCGGTCGGCCACCGACCGGTGTGGTACGTCTCACCCGCGAACGTGTCACGGCCGGGAATCTCGGGAACGTTGGCCGACGACAGGCAGCCCGTCGCCATGATCAGGAACTGCGCGGTCGCGTCGTCGCCGCGATCGGTGCGGATGGTCCAGCGACTGGTCGTCTCGTCGAATGTCGCGCTCGTCACGCGGGTATCGAACTGGATGTCGCGCCGTAGATCGAACCGGTCGGCGACGTGGTTCGCGTACGCTTCGATTTCCGGTTGGCCCGCGTAGCGCTCGGTCCATTCCCACTCCTGCTGGAGCTCCTCGGAGAACTGGTACGAGTACTCCATGCTCTCCACGTCGCAGCGGGCGCCGGGATAGCGATTCCAGTACCACGTCCCGCCGACGCCGCCTCCCGACTCGAACGCGCGCACCGTGAGCCCCACGGTGCGGGCCCGATGCACCATGTACATGCCGGCGAACCCGGCTCCGACGATGACAGCGTCGTACTCGGTCATTTCCGGAGAGCGTAAATCAATTGACCGCGCTACTGCTCGGGCAGCACGCGCAAGAGTTGCTCCTGGGCGACCGAGACTGCGAGCCGACCGTCGGGTCCGTGCAGCGTTCCTCGCAACGCGCCTCGTCCCCCAGTGTTCACGAGCGAATGCATGTCGTAGTAGATCCAGTCGTCAGGGCGCAGAGGGCGGTGAAACCAGACGCTGTGGTCGAGGCTGACGATGCCGTCCATCGGCAGATCGAGATGCAGCGGCCGCGCGCCCGTGAACGTCATGTCGGTGATCATCGCGACGATCGCCGCGTGCAGCATCGGGTCGTCGCCGATAGGAGCGGGCAGCCGCACGAACATGCGGTGCGTCGACCGGCGGGTCCCGTCCGCGGCGGGTGCGATCGGACCGACGACGCGCTGCACCCAGGGCCCGGCACCGAAACCGTCGAAGTCCTCGATGGAGTTCACGTCCGGCGGCGCGCCCACAACGTCGAGCTCGTACTCGTAGCCGTCGGTATCGGTGGTGAACGAGCACGTCATGGTGCAGACCAGCGCGCCGTTCTGGGCGGCGTCGACCTGGCGGGTCGTGAAGGTGCGACCGTCGCGCAGGTGGCGGATCGTGTAGTTGACGGGCGTGCCGGCCGCGACCGGTCTGAGGAAGTAGCAGTGCAGTGAGTGCGGCCGTCCTTTCGCCGCGTCGACGGTCGTTGTCGCGGCGTGCAGCGTCTGCGCGACGATGAATCCACCGAACGCGATCGGTCCGAACCAGTCGGGGACGTCACCGACCGCGGTGCCATGATCGACCGGTCGCGCTTGGATGACGTCGACGAACTCGGCTTGCGTCGCGAGCTTGTCGTCGATGCTCACGGCGCGACGGACATGAAGTCGGTGAACCCGGACGGCCGATGCGGGCCGATGCAGGCGTGCTCGAAGATGCCCCAACCCTCGTGTCCGTCGAATGATGCGCGCGCGATGTGGTCGGCGATCGAGAACGCGCCGCGTCCGACGACAGCGGGATCGTTGTGGTCGTACACCGATCCGGAGGTCCACTGCTCGCCCTTCCAGAGGCCGTGCGTCCAATCGGGGTCGGCGCCGTATCCGCAGCCGATGTTTAGAGGGATCCCGACCAGCGGGTGGATCTCGAGCGTTGCGACCTTGCCATCACGCGCAGTCAGGTCGATGCGTGCGCTCGTCGGCCAGCGCGTGCCCGGCATGTAGGTGATCTCGGGCAGCGGCCATCCCAACTGCTCGGGCGGACGGCCAGCGTTCTCGGGCCATACACGCACCGCGAAGTTCGTGTTGCGGACGCCGTCCGAGTCCTCCTCGAGGATTACATGCAACGCGAAATCATCGAAACGCAGCGGGATCCACAACCACCACATGCCGGCGAACTCGTTCGGTCGGCCCGCCGGTTCAGGCTCGCCAACCGGACGGATCCCCCACGAGCGGTCACGCGTCGCGCCGAACCGCTCGGGCGTGACCGCAATCGTCGCGCCGTCGACGCGCAGCTCGCCTGACCATGAACCGACACCGGCGAACCGCGACGCATCGAGGAGAATCCGATCACCGTGGCGGCGTACGTGCTGCGGCTCCGCGAGCGGCCCGTACTCCGATTCGTAGACAAGGTCGAAGCCGACGCCGTACTCGTCGGCGTCGCAGACGAGCCGAAGTTTGTGGAACGGTTCGATTACTTCGATGCGATAGGGTCCGACTTCCTGACGCTGCTTGTCGGCGGGGCGGAGCCCCGATGTTCGGATCGCCCACTGCCGGTCACCGCGCCTAACCCCGATCATTCATTGCCGGCTTGAGTTCTCGGGTTCGTGGTCGTGGGTGAGTTGCGAGGTGCTGGGTGGCAGCGCGCGGTTCGTGGTGCGTGGCTGTTTGGTGGTCGCGATGCCGGTTTCGGGGTGTAGGGGCGGGCGTGATGACGCGCGTCATCGATGCGTGCCGTGTTCGCGGGTTGCGCGGGTGGTTCAGGTGATCGATGCGACGCGTTTGTACGCGGCGATCAACACCGCCGTGTTGGGC
>JBQTGT010000051.1:0-5429 GCA_052390615.1 Actinomycetota bacterium | reverse complement strand
TTCTCTCGGTCGGCGCACCGCGGGCGACACCGGACCTGCTCCGCCTCGCTTCTTCAAGCGCTGGCCAGTACACCCTTGCTAATTGAGCGCGCGCCGGCGCGCAGCAGCTCGAGCACAGCCCGCCGCCCTTCGACGTGTTCGCCGCCCAGGCTGTCTCGGTCGGATCTAGGCACGGCGCCAGACGGTGCCGCGCGCGGTGTCTTCGAGCACGATGCCGCGATCACCGAGCTCGGCTCGGATTCGGTCTGACTCCGCGAAGTCCTTGCGCGCCCGCGCCTCGTCCCGGGCCGCGACGAGCCCGTCGATCCCGGCGTCGTCGCCGCCCCCAGCCGCCTCGATCTCGAGGCCGAGAGGGCCGGTGAGCAGCTCGCGCACGGTGCGGACGAGGGCGGCCGCGGCAGTGCTCGCGTTGTCGATCGCGGCGTTCGCCCGCCGGGCCGCGTCGAACACGATCGCCAATGCCGCCGGCGTGTCGAAGTCATCGTCCATCGCCGCGACGAACGCGTCGAGCACGGAGTCGTCGACGGCCGAATCGAGGTCGTACGCGCCGTCGCGCTGCGCGCGTCCGAACATGTTCGAGAACCGCTCTACCGCCTTGCGCGCGCCTTCGAGCTCGACTGCCCCGAGCTCCATCTGTCGGCGGTAGTGCGTCTGGAGCACTAACAGCCGGAACGCTGCGGGCCCGTAGGTGTCGACGACGTCAGCGAGTGTCGTGAAATTCCCGAGCGACTTCGACATCTTCTCGCCCTCGACATTGACCATTCCCGCATGCAGCCAGTGACGGGCGAATTCGTGATTCGCGCCTTCGGCCTGCGCGATCTCGTTCTCGTGATGCGGGAACACGAGATCGTCGCCACCGCCGTGGATGTCAAAGCCCTCGCCGAGAATCTCGAGCGACATCGCCGAGCATTCGATGTGCCACCCCGGTCGGCCCGCACCCCACGGCGAGTCCCAACTCGGCTCCCCCGCCTTGGCGGCCTTCCATAGCGCGAAGTCGACAGGGCTGCGCTTCTGCTCGTCGACTTCGACGCGCGCGCCCGCACTGTCCAGCAGCTCGGCCAGCGTCCGCCGAGACAACTTGCCGTAGCCCGCAAAGGTCTCGACCTGGAAGTAGACGCCGTTGCCTTCGATCACGTACGCGCGCCCCTGCGCGACGAGTTCCGCGATGAGCGCGAGCATCTGAGGAATGAACTCGGTCGCGCGCGGGATCTCATCCGGAAGCGCGACGTTGATCCGGCTCATCTGCGCCCAGTACTCGTCTTCGAACTCGCGCGCGAGTTCGGGCTCGGTGGTGCCGCGCTCGGCAGCGCGCGCGATGATGCGATCCTCGACGTCGGTGACGTTGCTCACGAATGTGACGCGGTAGCCCCGCCATTGGAGATACCGCCGGATCGTGTCGAACACGACCGCGGTGCGGCCGTGTCCGAGATGCGGCGAGTCGTACGGCGTGACACCGCACACGTACATCGACACGGCGCCTTCGTGTCGAGGCACGAGCTGCACTTTCGCGCGTTGCGCGGTGTCGTAGATCTGGACCACGCGTCGAGGCTACCCAGACCACACGCGCGGTCGGCGAGGCTTGACTCGTCAGCTGGCGAGTGCGACAAGGACGCGTTGGCGCGCTCGCGACGCGAGCGACTTCACGGTCCCGGGCGCACAGCCGAGCTCCCTCGCGACCTCTGCCTCTGAAAGGTCGCCCCAATAGCGCAGCACGAGCACTGCGCGTTGGCGCGTGGGCAACGTGGCGACGACATCGTCGAGCTCGTCGGGTTCGCCCGGCCCGTGATCGGTGGTCACCAGCATCGGCAGTCGTTCGCGCTCGAGATGGCGGCGCCGGTGCCACGACCGACAGCGGTTCCTGACCGCGACCCGGAGGTACGCGGCGGGCTCGTCGGCCCGACCCCACGTGAGGTACATCTTCTGGAAGACCTCTTGCACCATGTCCTCACCGACCGCCACGCTGCCGGTCAGGGACGCGGCCAAGCGCACCGCGCCGTGCCATTCGCGCCGATAGAAGTCAGAAAATGCGCCCGCCGACGGCACTCTGGCGCCGCCGGCGACTGGTGCCGCCCGTTCCATCTCGCCCTTTGCCTCCCTACCCCGCAGTGCGGGGCGTTCGCCCGGAGGTGCCCTATAAGTCCGAATCATACCGGTACGGGGGAGAAAATCCCAGACAATTGGGGTACGGTCCCGTATCGATCGCTGCTCAGACGCTCAAGTCGCCCGAACGACGCCAATGGGTATGGGCTTCAGGGCGCTGAGCCGTGAAACCCACGCAGGTTCGAGGCACTACCCGTGCGCGAGCAGCGCCACCGCCCACACCGCGATGCCCTCAGCCCGGCCGATTGCGCCCAGGCCTTCGGCGCGCTTGGGCTTCACCGCCACGCCGATGCCATGGCCCATCGGCTGGCGTGCGGGCGCGAGCGCGTCCACGAGCGCACCCGTCATTGCCGCGACGTGCGGACCCAGGCGCGGCGTCTCCGCGGCGACCGCGACGTCGACGTTGTCGATCCACCATCCCTCGCTGGCGATTCGGCGCGCCACCTCGGCGAGGAGCCCGATCGAGTCGGCGTCGCGGAACTGCTCTTCGGACGCGGGAAACAGCGCGCCGAGGTCGGGCATCCCGGCCGCGCCCAAGAGCGCATCCGCCACCGCGTGGGCGATCGCATCGCCGTCGGAGTACCCGACCAGGCGGGGCGCGTCGTCGATGCGCACGCCGCCGAGTACCAGCGGTGGTGCCTCGCCGAACGGATGCACATCGAATCCCAATCCGACTCGATATCTCACGGTCCCCCTCCCGTGTCGAGCAGCGCGTGCGCGAGCTCGAGGTCCTCGACGATCGTCAGCTTCAGGTTGCGGCGCTCGCCCGGCACGACGACCACCGTGCCGCCGGTCGCTTCGACGAGCGCGGCATCGTCGGTCGCGTCCGCGGACGGTTCGTGCGCAGCCCGCAGCACAGACGCGCGAAACGCTTGCGGGGTTTGCACGGCGACGAGATCGTCGCGCGGGATCGTCGCCACGACGCGCTGGTCGACGACACGTTTCACGGTGTCGGTGAGCGGCAGGATCGGGATCGCGGCGTCGGCGCCCTGGCGAACGGCCGCCGCCACGGCCGCGAACAGCGCACGCGACGCGAGCGGCCGGGCCGCGTCGTGTACGAGGATCACGTCGGCATCATCCGGCACGAGCGCGAGCCCGGCCCGCACGGACGCCGAACGCGTCGCGCCCCCGGTCGCGGTCGGAACGCCGGCGGGCGCCGTCCATTCGGTAGCGGCGGGAAGCACGACGACAACACCGTCGCAGGTCTCACGCGCGGTCCCGACGGCACGATCGAGCACGGTCACCCCGGCGAGGCGCGCGAACTGCTTGGCCGCCCCGAACCGGGACCCACCACCAGCCGCGACAACGATCCCCCATGTGGACACGCCGGGAAGTATCGCGGTTACGCGTGGTCGAGCTTGGCGAACAGCAACCGGCCGGCGCTCGTCGGCACCACCGAAGTCACTTGGAGCATGACGTCGGGGCCACCGACGAGCTCCTCGCCGCCGTTCACCACGACCATCGAGCCATCATCGAGATGGCCCACGCCCTGACCCGGCTCGCGACCCGAACGCGTGAGCGCGACCCGCACGAAGTCGCCCGGCACAACGGCCGGCGAGAGTTCCTGCGCGAGCTTGCGCAGGTTGCAGGTGGGCACGTCCTGGAGCTCGGCGACGCGCGCGAGCGGACCGTCGTTGGTGAGCAACCGCAGCTGCAGTCGTTTCGCAAGGGCGACGAGCTTGGCGTCCACTTCGGCGAGTTCGGGAATCTCGTCGTCGAGCACGTACACGCGCATCGGGCCATCGTCGCGCAGCGACTGGAGGGTTTCGAGGCCGCGTTGCGCGCGGCGACGACGGTGCTCGTCGGGCGAGTCGGCGAAGCCCTGCACTTCGTCGAGGACGAAGCGCGGAACCATGAGATCGGAGCCGACGATCCCGGCGCGAGCCAACGACAGCAGCTGACCGTCCATGATCACGGACGTGTCGACGAGCAAGCCGTCGCGCGCATTGAATGCGGTCGCCCGGACGAGCGGTCGGGTCGATAAACCGAGCATCTCCAGCACCGCCACGCTCTTGTTGCCGAGGACGCGCAGGCCAAGGAAGCCCGCCACCCACGCGACCAGCCCCGCGACGGGGACCGCCGCGCGAGCGGGCACGAGCAGGGCCACCGGCAGCACGAGCACGAGGGCGATCGAGGCGCCCGCGATCGCACCGAGGGCCCCGGCGACCACCCGGGCCGGTGGTACGTCGTCGACCTTGCGCTCGACGGCGCCCATCGCCCGCTCGAGGAGCCGCCCGAGGACCCCGCCGCCCACGTAGCCGGCCAGGCAGCCCACCATGGCGGCCAGGCCGTCGGACTCCAGCTCGAGGTCGCGGCCCAGCCAGAACCCCGCCGCCGTCGCGAGGACGACGACAAACAACCGCACCCCTTCTACGAACATCTCCCCGTCCCGATCGGCGGGTCGGGGGCGGGGTTGAACCGAGGCTGGGTTGTCCTTAGGCAAGGCGTTGTGGGCGCCGATGGAGACCGTGACGCCGGTCACACGGCCGGCGGGCTGTGACGACCGATAGCGTCTCGCGCGACCGACAGGACTGCGAAATGGCGGCACGTCAGCAGGTGCTGGACAAGACCGACCTCTTTGGGACACTTCCTCCGGAACTGCTGGAGCAGCTCAGGGGTCGCACCGCGCTCGGAAAGTTCCGGCGGGGCGACACGATCTTCGCCAAGGGCGACCCCGCCACGCAGCTGTTCGTCTGCTTCTCCGGGCGGGTCGCGATCGTTGCCACAGCGAGCGACGACCGCGAATCGGTGATCTCGGTGCTCGGTCCCGGCGCGCTGTTCGGCGAGATGTCGTTGTTCGACGGTGGTGTGCGCTCGGCGAACGCGCGCGCGCTGACGACGGTCCATGTCATCGCCATCGATTTCGACGATGTGCGCGACGTCCTCGCGCGCCGGCCGGAAGTGCTGTGGGCCGTGGTGCGGATCCTCTCCCGCCGGTTGCGCGCAACGGATGAAGCGTTGGCCGACGCGATGTTCCTCGACGTCACCGGCCGTACCGCGAAACGGTTGCTCGAGCTCGCGGACGGCGAGGACGAGTTCCGCATGCCGCTCACGCAAGAGGAGCTCGCCGGCATGGTCGGCGCGTCACGAGAGCGAGTCAACAAGGCGATCGCGACGTTCATCAAGCTCGGCTGGGTCGAAGTGTCGGGCCGCAGCCGCTACCACATCATCGACCGCGACGAGCTCCTCACCCGCGCGACCGTCTAGGTGACTGCCGAAAAAGTCGGCGGGTTGGTGGGTGAGGGTGCTCGCGATTCGGGGTCGTGTTCGTCATGCTCGACGTATGGGATCGCGGCGAGGTGATGATGCTGGGCACGACTGACCGTCAG
>JBQTGT010000050.1:0-30250 GCA_052390615.1 Actinomycetota bacterium | reverse complement strand
GGGGGCCCCCGCGGGGGGGGGGGCCCCGGGCGCCGGCCGGCCGCCCGCCCCCCGCCCCCCGACCTTGGGCCCCCCGCATCGTACGTGGGGTCCAGGAGGGGCGCCTGGCGCGCCTCTGTCACGCCAGTTCGGATGCTGGCGCCGCAAGTTCGGAGTACGGGGTGCGGAAGCCGTCGCGGAGCAGGGGCCGCGCCGCCCGGCGGTTGCGCACGAGCAGCGCGGCGGCCAACAGCAGGTACACGATCCCGACCGACACGCGGGCTTCGTCGTGGATCCCGC
Source organism: Actinomycetota bacterium (assembly GCA_052390615.1). GTDB lineage: Bacteria > Actinomycetota > Acidimicrobiia > IMCC26256 > PALSA-610 > JBQTGT01. The sequence continues at coordinate 29,971 of JBQTGT010000050.1, read as the reverse complement.
CCGGCAGCGCCCGCGACGCCAGGTTGGCGATGTAGAGCACGAACATCGTGATCGCCTCCCCGACGCTCATCCGCCGGTTCATGAGCACCGCCACCGCGAACGCCGACTGCGCGGCGGTGACCCAGAGCTCCTCACGCTGTTCGGCACCGATCGGCAGGCCGTGGGAACTCGCCGACGAGATCGCGAACACGATCGGCAGCGTGCCGACGAGCAGCGTCCACTGATTCACCTTCGACGACACCAGCGCGCCGAGGCCGGCATTCGTGTTGAGCCGCCACGCGAACATGGCGGCGACGAGCAACTCGGGTGATTCCGAGGCGAGCGGCGCCACGATCGAGATGAGCACGAACTCGTTGATGCCGAACTCCTCGCCGACCTCGACGAGACCTTCGGCGAACGGCTCCGCGACGGCGAGGATGATGATGATCGCGGCGAGCGCGAGGCCCATGGCGCAGGCGCGGCGCTTGCCCTCCGGAAGGGTGGCGATCAGCTGCGCGGGCCCGACGAGGTGCGGTTCCTCGGCGGGTGCACGCGCGATGCGCACCATGTAGGCACCGAAGATGAACACCAACACCGCCGCGTCCCACATGGTGAGCGTTTCTTTCAGCGGCAGCGTGAGGCCGTAGATCGTCGCCAGGACGAGGAAGGAGATCTCCACGGCGTGCGAGCGCTCGAGCTCGACCTCGGTCGCTTCGAGATCCGTGTCGGGACGAAAGTTGCGCGGCCCTTTCCCAGCGCGAGCTTGGCGCATCCGCCACGCGGCCAGGAGTACGACCAGCGACCAGCCCACGCCGATCAGCAGCTGGTTGCCGCCGGTCATGTTGGCGAGCGCGTTCTCGCAATGGTTCGTGTTGGCGAACTCGCAGGTGCCCATCGTTTCGAACGCGTCGCCGGCCTTCCACGTGAAGACGAAGTCGACCGCGTACTCGGGGAGCACGGCGATCAGCGCGAGGAGGGCGAGGGCGAGCCCGGCGGAGATGTCGAGCTGCGCGACCTCGGCCGCCCACGCCAGGAGGAACGCACCGCCGACGACGGCCAGGCCGAACAGGATCGACGCCACGAGCGGCTCGGGGTGGGACCCGCTGACCCGCACCGCCAGGGCCGGGATCGCCGCCGCGAACGCGAGCGCGATTGCCAACTTCTGGCGGCTCGGGTGCTCGGAAAAGGCGGGTTCGGGCGGGTACTCGTGGTGCACGGGCTCGCATCCTAGGGACGGGGTGCGCCACCCCGAGGCAAGGCCCCGATCGGCTTTTTCCCCAACGAATGCCGCATTGCTCAACTCGATTGGCGACCCCGCCGATTGGGGGACGATGGGTACCACCAGTTGGCGTGAGCTCGGCCGATGCAAGGGCGCCGACCCGGCGGTGTTCTACCCCGAGGATGACGAGGACCCCGGCGAGGATGCCAAAGCGGTTTGCGGACCGTGCCCCGTGCGCGAGACCTGTCTCGAGCACGCGCTCATGGGCCGCGAAAAGCTGGGTGTGTGGGGTGGCTACACGGCCAAGGAGCGCCGGCGTTTGATTCGCCAACGCCGCAAGGCGGGCTAGCTCACGCCGAGATCGTCACAACCACAGACTGGTCGCCGATCGCGACCGTGTACACGCCCGGTGTTGCGCGCGCCGTATCGATCGTGACCGTCGTCGACGCGCTTGCACCGGACGCGATCTGGAGCATCCGCGCGACCTGCGTGCACATCAAGTCGGAGGGCGCGACGAGATAGGGGTCGCAACCGTCGTTGTCGTAGCCGTAGTCGCCGGCGACACCACCGGAGTTGTGCACCGTCAGCGTGACCGTGACCGGTGTGCCCGCGGTGACCGCGGCCGCGCTCGGATCCACGCGCGCTTCCAGCGTTGCGGGCCCCGGGGCGGGTGCCAGTGCCGGTGCGGGCGCCGCGCTCGCGTCGCCCGGCGTCGGCGCGGGCTCGTCCGCCGCGATGGCGTCGTCCGGCGCAACGATCGGTGTCGTCGGATCGGGCTGAACCTGTGACCGCGCGTCTGCGCGCGGCGCGACGCCGATCGAGCTCACAGCCTCGTCGGTGACGTCAACGGCGGAGGCCGGTACGTCGTCGTCGCCGCCGAGCGCGGCGACTCCCGCGCCGATGAGCGCGATCGTGCCGACGGCCGCGCCGGCGATGAGCATCCAGGCCGGCGGGCGCCAGCCGCGCGGGGGGCCCGTCGTGACGACGATGTCGTCGCCCTCGCGCTCGGCCCGCTCGGCCGCGATCAGGTCGAGGTGATCCGCATCGCGCTTCGTTCGGATCGGGGCCATGTCGCGCCTCCCAGCGAGCACCAGGCTATTTCACGTGACGGTGACGGCGATCTGCATGCCGGCGACCGGCAGCGAGTACGTGCCGGGCGCCAGCGGCGCGGCCCCGGCCTTCCATCCGGCGGTCGCCCAGATCTGCACGGAGAAGTGGCCCTGGCTCGATGCTGCCACCCAGACTCGCGTTGCGTTCTCCTCGCAGATCGCGTTCACCGCGTCGATCGAAACGAGGCACGCCGCCCCGGTCACCCAGTGCCGGATTTCGGCCGCGAGCTCGTTGGTGTACGTCAGCGTCACTTGCGTGCTTCCTCCCGACGGCACGGACACGGCGGTGGCGTCGAGGCTGATGGAGAACGGCGGGTTGACTGCGTCGAGGGCCGTGATTCGCAGGAGCGGTCCGTTCCCGCGGTACGCGTCGCAGAAGCGCGCGCATCCGAACTGCCACGGTTTTGGCGACAAGGAATAGAGGCCGTTCACCGGCGCGATCGGGAACACTTGCCCGTTGGGCAGACGTCGCCCGGCCAGGATCGTGTCGCTGTACTGCACGGATTGGCCGGGCTCGAGGCGCCGGGTGCGGGTGGCGACGCACGTCTCCGTCGTGAACTCGGTTGACGGTGCCGGATAGATGCCGTCGCTAATGCCGGAGGGCGTGAGCCCTTGCTCCTGGCAATCACCGTCCGCGATGTCGACCGGCCACTCGCCTCGGTTCGTCACCGTGTAGCTCACCGCCGCGCTGCCCCCGGCAGGCAGGGTCAGGGCCGGTGGGGACCAGTCGACCGTGAGCGCGCTCCAGTCGTTCGGTCCCTTGGGAGTGTTGGGCGTGGTCGGGAACGCCGGAGCCACGGGCGTGGTCGGTCGCGGGGCTGTATTCGGAGCCGGTGCTGCAGTCGTTGTCGGCGGCGCGACCGAGATTGGGGTCGTTGCATCCGACACGCCGGGAACGGTCGTACTTGGACGGACGGCCGTGGTCGTCGGAACGGTGGCGACAGTTTCGTCGGCGGCGATGCCATCGGTGTCGCCGTCGTCTGGGAGCGCCACCGCGGCGACGCCGAGCAGCGCGATAAGGGTCAGTGCGGACGCGCCGGTCATCGTGAACCGACGCTTTGCTCGCACGCGCTTCCCACGGTCACGAGCCGCGTCGAGATCACCGAGTGGCGCAAACGGATACGGGTCGTCGAGGTGCTCGAACATCGGCACTACCCGTCGACCTGCATCGCCACGCGGAGGGCTGCGAGCCCGCGGGATGCGTTGGACTTCACGTTGCCGACCGAGCAGCGCAACGCGGCGGCGACGGCCGCTTCGGACAAGTCGGCGACGTAGCGCAGCAGCACGACCTGGCGCTGCCGACGGGGGAGCGCGTCGAGCGCTCGGTGCAGATCGACGCGATCGCCGTCGAGCCCATCGGTCGTCACCGTCACGTGCTGGGCCTTGCGTTGGGCGGTGGCCCGCCGCCGCCACACGTCGAGCGCCAGGTTGGAGGCGACCCTCGACACCCACGCCTCGGGGCTGGGGTGGCGGGCAACCGCGGCCCAACGGGCGTACGCCCGTGCGCATGCCTCCTGCGCGGCGTCGGCCGCGTCCTCACGCGATCCGAGGAGCCGGAACGCGACGCGGTACGCCTGTTGGTACAGGCGCGGGTAGGCGTCGTCGAACCCGCCGACGGTTGCCTGCTCACCCGCGACGTCCGCGAATCGCATCGCGTCGGCCAAGACCACGTCCCTCCCGCGCCGGAATCCGGCGCAACGTTGACGCTCGGTAGGCGCGGACTGGTTCCCAAGTCCCGGAGTTGCATCGGTCACACCGGCCGCCAGCGCGAGTCGATTCGTCAGCGCGTAGGCGGCTTCCACACAAGCCCCACGTCGGGTCGCGCCGGAAGGTTGCGTCGCCGACCCGCCCCCAACGGACCAGAAGCGTTCACATCGCCGCCGGTAGGCTCCCCGCGATGCGGTTCGAGCTGTCCCCGGAGCTGGCCGAGCTCCAGGTCACCGTGCGCAAGATCGCCCAGGAGAAGGTCGCGCCGCGGGCACGCGAGATCGACCTTGCCGGCGCGTACCCGCAGGACCTGTTCGACCTGTTCCGGGATACGGGCCTGCTCGGCCTCGTCGTGCCCGAGGAGTACGGCGGCGGCGGGGCCGGGATCATGGGTCTGACGCTGGCGATCGAGGAGGTCGCGAAGTACTCGAACACCGCCGCGCTCATGTTGTTGCTCACGCGCCTGCCGACCGGACCCGTCCTCATCGCCGGGAGCGAGGAGCAAAAGCAGACCTACGTGCGCGCCGTCGCCAACGGCGAGATGCGCGCCGGTTTCGGGCTCTCCGAGCCGCAGGCGGGCAGCGACGTCGTCGGGATGCGCACCAAGGCCGTGCGCGACGGCGACGACTGGGTGCTCACGGGCACGAAGTGCTGGATGTCGGGCGTCGTCCAAGCCGACTGGTACTGCGTGTTCGCCAAAACCGGACCCGCCGACTCTCGCCAGCACGAGGACATCTCATGCTTCGTCGTGGAGCGAGCGTGGCCCGGCGTCTCCGTCGGGCGTACCGACGACAAGATGGGAGTCCGCGGCGTCGAAACCGGCGAGCTCGTGCTCGACGGCGTGCGCGTGCCCGCCGCGAACATGGTTGGCGACGTGGGTGGCTTCCGGCTGGCGATGCTGGGGCTCAACTCAATGCGGCCGATTGTCGCCGCCCGCGGCGTCGGCCTGGCCGAAGGCGCGCTCATGTATGCGGTCGACTACGTGAAACAGCGCGCGGCGTTCGGCCGCACGATTGCCGATATGCAGGGCATCCAGTGGAAAATCGCGGAAATGGCCACCGAGATCGAGGCGGCGCGACTCCTGACTTACCGCGCCGCGACGATGGCCGACGAAGGCAAGTACACGCGCGAATGGGTTCCGTATCTCTCCATGGCGAAGTACTACGCGACCGAAGTCGCGGTGAAGGTGTCGGGTGAAGCGCTCCAGATGCTCGGCGCGGCCGGCTATATGAAGGACCACATGACCGAGCTGTACTACCGCGACGCGCGCCAGCTCACGATCGTCGAGGGGACGTCGCAGATCCAGCTCGGGCTCATCGCACGCGGGGTCCTCGACGCCGACCTGTGGTGGGACTAGATGGTGACGGGCCGACGCGCATGAACGAGATCCTGACCCCCATCCTGGCGCGAGTCACGCGGGGCGCGATCCTCGCCCCGGAGGAGATCGCGGCCGCGATGGGCGAACTCCTCGAGGGGCGCGTTTCCGACGTGCAGGCGGCGGGCTTCATCGTCGCCCTGCGCACGAAGGGCGAATCGCCCGACGAGTTGGCCGCGCTCGTGCGAGCGGCTCGCAACTACGCAGTTCCGGTCGACGTCGAGGACGGCGCCATCGACACCTGCGGCACAGGCGGCGATGGCGCGGGGACGATCAATGTCTCCACGCTCGCCGCGCTCATCGCGGCGGGCGCGGGCGCGCGCGTTGTGAAGCACGGCAATCGTGCCGCGTCGTCGCAGTGTGGTTCGGCCGACGTGCTCGAAGCGCTCGGCGTCGCGATCGAGCTCGACCCCGCGGGCGTCTCGGCGTGCGTCGCGCACGCCGGGGTCGGCTTCTGCTTCGCGCCGCGGTACCACCCGGCGTTTCGCTTCCTCGGTCCCGCGCGTCGAGAGCTCGGCGTGGCGACGACGTTCAACTTCCTCGGGCCGCTGCTGAATCCCGCGCGCGTACGCCGCCAGGCAGTCGGAGTGTCCGACGACGCGATGGCGGCGAAGATGCTGGCCGCGCTCCAGGCGCTCGGCTCCGAGCGTGCACTCGTCTTTCACGGCGACGACGGTCTCGACGAGCTGACGACGATCACCACGAACACGGTGCACGAGCTCCACGGCGGTCGGATCTCGAGCTACGCGGTCGACGCGCTCGATTTCGGCCTCGCGCGCGCCGAGCCCGGGTCGCTCTCCGGCGGGCCGTCGGAGACGAACGCCGGGTGCGTCCGGGCCGTCCTCGACGGCGACAAGGGTCCGCACCGAGACATCGCCGTGCTGAATGCGGCGGCGGCGCTGGTCGTCGCGGGCGTAGCGGCCGACCTCGCGGCCGGGGTCGAAGCCGCCGCCGATTCCATCGACGCGGGCCGGGCGTCGGCCACACTGCAGCGGATGGTCGAAACGAGTCAACGAGCGGCCGGCACGGCGGAGGCGAGCTGACGTGGCGCCGGTGCTTCAGTGTCCCGACTGCTCCACGCGTCATCCGCTCGACGTCGCGGCGGAAGCAGCCGCGTTCCGCTGTAGCGGATGTGGACGCGTCCTGAAGGTCCCCGCCCAGTTCCGCGCCGCGCCCGGAACGTCGTCGCCCACCGGGTCGCCGAGCGGCAACGGCCGGGCGCCGTCCCGCCACTTCGATCGCGCGGTTGCCGGCGCGGTTCCGGTTTCATTGCGCGTGTTGCTCTGGGGCGTCGCCGTTCCCGTCGGGTTCTTCGTGGTATTCGCCCTCGCGACAGTGTTCGACGTGTTGACGGCGAATCAACTCGAGGACGTGTTCCTCGAAACGGGCTGGGGCCGGTTCTGGCCGGTGGGGCGGCTGCTCCCCGTCATCGCACTGTTGACCGCGGCGATCGTGCACCTCTCCGTGATCGCGATCTCGCGATGGCGTGTTCGCCACGCGGTTGTGCGGATCCGGCCCCATGCGCGCGACGCCACCGCGCCCGAACGCGAGCCCGCGCGCCGGAGCTCGTGAGTTCATGCGCGAGCGGTACCGGTGCGAGGCCTGCGGCAACCTCACCCGATTCGACGTCGAGACGACGCGCCGCACCCGTGCCTTCCATCACTACACCATCGGCGGCGACCTCGAAGTCGAAGAGGAAAGCGTGCTCGACGAGCACGTCGACTCCGTGAGCTGTCGTTGGTGCGGTGCGACCGGCAACGCGATCGAACGCGTCGCGGAGTCAGATCCCCAGCACCTGCACGACCACGCGCCGTGAGCGGGGGCGGTCGTCGAAATCGATGCATACGATCTTCTGCCACGTTCCGACACACAGCTCACCATTGGTGAATGGCACCGTGACCGATGGACCGACGAGCGCGGCCCGCACGTGGCTGTGCCCGTTCGTGTCCGCGTTGCGTTCGTTGTGCTCCCACGCGTCCTCCTGGGGCGCGACGCCTTCGAGGACGCGGTTCAGATCGGCGTTGCAGCCGGGCTCGCATTCGATCGTTGTGACGCCACAGGTCGAGTGCGCAACGAACACCGTGCAGAGACCGTCGCGGCAGCCGGAATTGCCGACGGCCTTCTTCGCGTGGCCGGTGACGTCGTGCACATCGCCGTCGCCGCGGGTGTCGAGGGTGAAATCCTCGTGCCACTCGCGCATTCCAGGCTCGGGAGCTGCCATCGGCGTCGAGTCTACGGTTGTCCCCGGGATCCGGGCACGCCGGGGTCGACCGTGAACGACGTCGACTCGGCGCTGCCGGACGCGTTGCTCGGGCCGTTGTTGGAAAGCGCGGCGGACACGCTGCGATCGCTCGACTCGAAGGACGTGCCGCTCTCGTTGCGCCATCTCCACGGCTTCGACCGGCGGGGATTGATGCATGGCCCTGGTCCGCGGCAGCTGCGCAAGTCATTTGGGCGCGAGAACGAGTTCCGCACACGGGTCCTCGAGCACTTCGGCGCCCGATCCGAGGTGCAGGCCGTGCTTGCGCGATGGTCCGCCGGCACACCGCTTGACGTGGTGCACGAAGCGAACCAGCGACGCGATCTCCCGTTGCTTGTCTCCGCGCTATGGGCGTGCCGGCCCAAGGACGCCGATTTCGGCCTTGGGATCGCGGTCGCGCTCGAAGCCCACGAGCGCCAGGACCGGGGTGATCACGAGACGACGCGCACGCGCGCGCGTGAGCACGCGGAGATCGAAGAGGCGCGGCGGCGCGCCGACGTAGCCCGGCTCGATGCCGAAACAGAGGCGGCCCGTGCCACGGCGGAGTTGCACCAGGAGCGGAGCACCCGTCGTAGTCGTGAGGAGCGCGCCGAAGCGGAAGCGAACGATGCGCGGCGGCGCGCCGACGCTCTGCAATCCGATCTCGATCGGGTTCGCAACGAGATCGAGGCCGAGCGGGCGCGTGCCGCACAGGCGGCGCAACGCACCCGTACGGTCGAAGATGCACTCGGCCGCGCGAAAGTCGAGCTCGTCGAGGCGGCCCAGCGCCTCGACGCCGCACCGTCGCGGCTCGCCCCGCGCGACGTGGGCGTGCTGGCCGACGCTGCGACGTCGGCTCGCGCCGTCGCGTCTGCTCTGGAATCGCTGCGTTCGCGTGTCGAGACGTCTTCGGCGCCGGCCGACGAACGGCTGCTTGTCGACGCGCCGACCACGCAACGGATGCAACCGCGTGTGCCCGCGGGGGTGGTCGCGACGTCGACGCTCGCCGTCGAGGCAATGTTGCGGACCAAGGGCGTCGTGTTGGTCGTCGATGGTTACAACGTCACCAAACGCGCATGGCCCGATGCGTCCGCGGCCGACCAGCGGGAACGACTTGGCGCGGCCGCGACCGCGCTGAATCGCCGGCTCGGGTGCGAGGTGCGCTGCGTCTTCGACGGCGACGGCACGGGCCCGCCGGTCGTGCGGCGGGGCGGCGTTCGGGTCCTGTTCTCCGATCTCGGCGAGGAAGCCGACGAGGTGGTGGTGCGCGAGGTCGCGACGCGGCCGAAGCGGGTGCCGATCGTCGTCGCATCCTCCGACGCGTGGGTCCGTCAGCACGCCGCCGCGGAGGGCGCAGTGGTCGTCCCGGCCGAGTCTCTCCTGGCGGTAATGCGCACCACGGGTTGAGTACGGCCGGCGGAGCGGCGAACGGCCCGGAGGGCGGCGACGGGTATCCCGGCGCCGAGTGAGTGCGACCAGGAAAAGTGTCTCACCTGCCTGCCATGCTGCGGGCATGGAGCGGACGATCGACTGCGGCGACTGCGTGATGGCGGGCACGAGCGCCTGCGCCGACTGCGTGGTCACCGTCATCATCAATCGCGAACGGGGCGCTGCGGTCGTGGTCGACAGCGAAGAGGAGCGCGCGCTGCGGGTGCTCGGCGACAGCGGCCTGGTGCCGCGGTTGCGGCATCACGCCCGCCGCGCGCGCAACGTCGGATAGGAGCGGAGCGCGGAGCGACGCCGACGGGCGTCGAATGGGGCCGGTGCGCGGCCGCCATGTCGGACATGGCGGCCGCAGGCGCTCGCGCTCGTGCTAGCGGTTCTGGGCCATCTTGAGCAGGTCCATCGCCCCCGTCCCGCTCGCCTTGATGCCACGCGCTTTCACGGTGACGTCCCAACCCTCGGCGGATGCCCGCAGGGCACCGACGCTGCAGTGCTCGCGACCCAGCGTCGAGAACGGGTCGTACGAGAACAACCGCATTGCGTTGGTGTGCGAGATCTTTTCGATGTCGACGTCGGAGCAGTTCGCGGCCTGCATCTGCTTCATGAACTGTTCGGGCGACTGTGGCCACGTCGAGTCGGAGTGCGGGTAGTCGCACTCCCACGTGATCATGTCGATGTTCATGCGGTGGCGCATCTCGACACCGACCGGGTCGTCGATCCAACAACACACCACCTGCTGGTCGAACACCTGTGACGGAAGACGGTCGCCCATGTCCTGCCCGGTCCAGAAGCGGTGGCGGTCGTAGGTGTAGTCGATCCGCTCGCGGAAGTACGGAATCCAGCCGATGCCGCCTTCGCTGAGCGCGTACTTCAAGTTCGGAAAGCTCTGCGGCACCTTCGACCAGACGAAGTCGGCCGCCGCCTGCACGATGTTCACCGGTGAGAGCGTGATCAGCACGTCCATCGGTGCGTCGGGCGCGGTGATGACCATCTTCGACGACGAACCGATGTGCACGCACACGACAGTCTCGCACTCTTGTGCCGCCGCGAAGAAGGGATCCCAGTAACCGGAATGGATGCTCGGGTGCCCGAGGTGCACCGGGTTCTCCGAGAACGTCACCGCGTGACAACCCTTGTCAGCGACGCGCCGCACTTCGGTCGCCATCTTTTCCGGATCCCACATCATCGGGATCGCCAATGGGAGGAACCGGCCGGGGTAGGCACCGCACCACGACTCGATGTGCCAGTCGTTGTAGGCGCGTACCAATGCCTCGGCGAAGTCGGCGTCGTGCTGCGCCGTGCGGGCGAACAGTTGACCGCAGAACTGCGGGAATGACGGGAAGCACATCGAGCCGAGGACGCCGTTGGCGTTCATATCCTTCACGCGATCGTGAATGTCGTAGCAACCCGATCGCATGTCGTCGAACGATGTCGGGTCCATCGCGTATTCCTCGGGCGGGCGACCTGCGACGGCGTTGAGGCCGATGTTGGGCAGCTCGGAACCCTCGAACGCCCATACATCGATTCCACTGTCCTTGCGGATCAGCTTCGGCGCGCGCTCGGCGTACTCACCAGCGAGCCGGCCTTCGAACAAGTTGGGCGGTTCGACCACGTGGTCGTCGACACTCACGAGGACCAGGTCTTCGAGTCGCATGTCGTCCCCCGAGTGTTGGAACTGACGCCGACGTCAGTGTAAGCCCGGCGTCAGCGCCACACGACGGGCAGCGCGGGCGGCGCACGGAACACCATGCCCGTGATCGCGCTCGGCTCGGTGTCGGGATCGAACCGCAGGTTCGCCAGCCGGTCGAGCAGATGGGTGAGGAGCACCTTCGTCTCCATGCGCGCGAGGTGCAGCCCGAGGCACATGTGGGGTCCCCAGGCGAACGCGAGGTGTTGGCGCGGCGGCCGGAGGATGTCGAACTCTTCGGCGTGCTCCCAGTACCGCTCGTCGTGGTTCGCGGAACCGATGTTCACCGCAACCGTGGAACCGGCGGGCACGAACACACCCGCGACCTCGGTGTCACGCGCCGCCGTGCGCAGGATTCCGAGCAGCGGGGGTTCCCAGCGCAAGCCCTCCTCGACTGCCTGCGGTAACAGCGCGCGGTCGGCGGTGAGCGCCGCGAGCTGATCGGGGTGCGACAACAACCCGTACAGCAGATTGCTTGACGAGCGGTACGTCGTCTCCGCGCCGGCTGGGAGCAACAGCCGGAGGAATGCGCAGATCTCGTCGTCGGTGAGCCGCGTGCCTTCGAGCTCAGCTTGCGCGAGGACCGAGATCACGTCGTCGGACGGATTGACGCGGCGGTCGGCGATGATCGGACAGAAGTAGTCGTACAGGTCCTGTGAGGCGCCGGTCGCGCGCTCGAAGTCGAAGCCGGCGCTGATGAGCTCGACGGCGTGGCGGTGAAACCGAGGGAGATCTTCGCGGGCGAGTCCGAGCAGCCGCGCGATGACAATGACGGGAAACGGGAACGTGAGCTCGCGCACGAGGTCGGCGCGACCGCGGTCGATGAACGCGTCGATGTGCTCGTCGACAACGTTCACGACGACCTCGCGTTCCCAGAGTTCCATTGCCTTGCGGCTGAATGCCTGCTGCACGAGCCCGCGATAGGTGTGGTGTTCGGGCTCGTCCATCTCGAGGATCGTGTGGCCCATGACCTGACCCATGACGTCGGCGTAGCCCTTCGACGAGAACGCGTCGTCCTTCAGGACTTGTTGCACCGCGTCGAAGCCGTAGGCGGTGAAGACGCCGACACTGCGGTCGAGCTGGATGAATTCGATGTCGGTGTCTTCGGGCCGTAGGACCGACGCGTCGAGGTCTTCGCGCTTCATCGGGTGGTCGGGCCGCACGAGCGCGAAGATCGGGTACGGGTTCTCGACGACGCCCATGCCCGCGCTGCGGTTGAACTCCTCGAAGGGGTCGTAGTCGTCCTCGGCGATCACGAGCTCGACGGTACTACTGTCCGCGTCATGGCCATTACCGCGGTAGTCGATCCCGATCAGATCAACCTCGGGTTGTTAATTCTGCGCGTCGCTGTCGGCGCCACGATGGTCGCCCACGGCTACAACCACGTGTGGCGCGGCGGCAAGATCGCCGGCACCGGCCGTTGGTTCGAGAGCCTCGGGATGAAGCCGGGCCCGCTGCACGCGTGGCTCGCGAGCGCGACCGAGCTGGTCGCGGGGGCGGCGCTGATCGTCGGGTTCTTCACGCCGTACGCGGCGGGCGCGTGCGCGGGAGTCATGCTCGTCGCCCTCGTCGTGAACCACCGCAAGAACGGTTTCTTCATCTTCCGACCGGGCGAGGGCTGGGAGTACGTCGGCAATCTGGCCGCCGCCTGCTTCGGGATCGCGTGCCTCGGCCCGGGTGAGTGGTCGGTCGACAACGCCACCGACTTCGACCTCGACGGCTGGTGGGGGCTCATGTCCGCGCTGGTCATCGGCGTCGGCGGCACGATCGGATTGCTCATGACGTTCTGGCGGCCGCCACCGCCCAAGGAAGCTACCCCTCAGGCGTAACGGCCGGCGCGCCGAGCCGCGCGACCAGCGCGGGCAGCGCGTCGTGCCAATCCGCGACGATCCCGACGTCAGCCGACTCCCAGATCGGCGCATTGGGATCGGGATTGATCGCGACGACGGTGCCCGCGGCGCGCACGCCGACGGCGTGGTTGAACTTCCCGCTCGCACCGATGCTCACGTACAGGCGCGGTGCGATCGAGCGGCCGGTGATCCCGACCTGGCGCGACCGCGGCAGCCACCCTCGATCTGTCACCTTGCGCGTCGCCGCGAGTTCGGCGCCGAGGAGGATCCGCAGCGGTTCGAGTTCGTCGTACTCGTCGGGGCCGACGCCCGTGCCGACACCGATCACGACGCGCGCTTCGGCGAGCACGTCGAGGTCGTCGTCGCGCGTCCGGGCCAGTACGCGGATGCGGTCGCGCGACGAGAACGGTCGCGTTTCGTAGATGAACTCGCCGGGCGCGGGCCGCGGCCTCAGGTGGAGAAGCACGCCGGCGCGAACGGTCGCCATCTGAGGGCCGGCGGTCCACATCCCGATCGCGGCGACGAGCTGACCACCGAATGCCGGTTTCCACGCGCGCAACCAACCGTCGTCGGTCATCTCGAGATCGACGGCGTCGCCGACCAATCCCGTGTCGAGGAGCGCGGCGGCGCGACTGGCGACCTCGCGGCCCCACGCGGTCGACGGCGCGAGCATCACCGACGGAAGTTCGCTCCGAGCAACGCCGACAACGGCCTTCGCAATGTCCTCTTCGATGTTCGCGCCGTCCAAGAAGATGATCTCGTCCGCGCCCCACCCTACGAGCGTGCCCGCTTCCGGGCGTTCGATGGTGATGGCGAGCACGTTGCCAGTGAGCGCGGCGGCGGCGCCGAGCAGCTCCCGCGTTTGGTGCAGACGCCCGGGCTCGCACAGGACCGCGACGCACGAGGTGCCGAATTGCGATTCGCGCACGGTCGCACGCCCGGTGTCGGTTGTCTCTGCCAGCGCGCCGCGATCGTGGAGGTACTCGACGGCGCGCGAGGCCTGCTCCTCGACGGGCGCGTCAGGCCAGCGGAGGTGCGCGCGTTCGACGGCCAACACCTTCACGTTTCCGACCCACGTCGGTGACGCGCCGGCACCCCACGGTCCCGGGCCAAGATCGGCCGCCGAGATGCGTCGGATCCGCTCGGCCGGCACCGCGGCGCGACCGGGCGGTTCGACCTTGGCCGGCTCGCACAGCCGCTCGGCCGTCGACAACATCGCGGGCAACTCGACTGCGGCCTGGAGCCAGCCGTCGTCGTGCTCGCAGCGCGCGGAGACCAGTGTGCCCTCGATTGAAAGATGGCGAACGCCGGTCAGAAACGGAAGATCGAGCAGTGCCGCGACCTGCGGGCCGACCTGCCCCGTATCCGCGTCGACCGAGTTGCGGCCGGTCAGCACGAGGTCGAACGGCCCCTCGCGCGTCAGCGCCGCGGTGAGTGCCTTCGCCGTCGCGAGCGTGTCGGAACCCGCGAACAAGGGATCGGTGACGTGGACGCCGGAGATATCGACGTCGCGTTCGAGCCCCCACGCGATCGCTTCGCGCAGCACGTCGTCGGCCGCCGGTGGCCCGAGCGTCAAGACCGTGACGGTTGCCTCGTCGAACTCGGTCGCCAGTTCGCACGCCTTGCCCACCGCCCGGCGGCAGTACGGGTTCATCTCGGGCTCGATTCCCGCGCGCACCAACCGTCCGTCGGCCCCGAGTGCCATCTCGTCGAACTTTGGGATCTGCTTCACCAAAACGGCGATGCGCATACGATTCAGCGTATGGCACGTGAAGCCGTGATCGTCGACTGCGCTCGGTCCGCATTCGGGAAGCGCACGGGCGCGCTCGCCGACTGGCACCCCACAGATCTGCTCGGGCTCGTGCTGACGAACCTCATCGAGCGCAACGACATCGACGCGGCCCGATTCGACGACGTCGTCGGCGGGTGTGTGACCCAGACCGGCGAGCAGGGCTGCAACGTGACCCGCAACGCGTGGGTCGCGGCGGGGCTGCCGTGGTCGGTGCCCGCCACGAGTGTCGATCGGCAGTGCGGTTCGTCGCAGCAGGCGATGCACTTTGTCGCGCAGGGAGTCATCGCCGGTGCCTATGACATCGCGATCGCGTGCGGCGTCGAGTCGATGACGCGTGCGCCCATGTCGTCGAACGCACGCGGTGGCATCGGGCCGTTCTCGCCCGCTTTTCTCGACCACACCAACAACACGCTGGGGATCCAGTTCTGGGTCGCGCAAGTGTTGGCCGACAAGTGGGGGATCACGCGCGACGAGATGGACGCGTTCGCGCTGCAGTCGCACCAACGCGCCGCCGCGAACACCGAGAACGGCTTCTTCTCCGGCGAGATCGTGCCGGTACCGCTCGCCGCTGGTGCGGTGCTCGACCGCGACGAAGGTATTCGGCCCGACGCGTCACTCGAGCGGATGGCCGCGTTGGCGCCCGCATGGGAATCGACCGAGCAGCCGGCGCCGTCGATCACGGCCGCGAACTCGTCGCAAATGACCGACGGCGCCGCCGCGATGATCATCGCCGACGCCGACTTCGCGGCTGCGCACGGCTTGCCCGCGCGAGCCCGCTTCAAGCACTTCGCGGTCGCCGCCGAGGACCCGGTGCTCGTGCTCTCCGCGCCGGTTCCGGTCACGTACAAGTTGATGGAACGCACCGGTATAAAGATCGACGACTTCGATGCCGTCGAGTGCAACGAGGCGTTCGCCGCAATCGCGCTCATGTGGCAAAAGGAGTTCGGGTACCCGATGGAGCAGCTCAACCCGCGCGGCGGCGCGATCGCGCTCGGTCATCCCCTCGGTGCGTCCGGCGTTGCGCTCATGACGAGGCTGCTGCGCCATCTCGAAGACACTGGCGGTCGCATCGGCTTTCAGACCATGTGCGAAGGCGGCGGCCAAGCCAACGCCACCGTCATCGAGCGCCTGTAGTCGCGAGCGCTGAACGGAGTTCGGCGAGAACCGCTGGCCACTCGTAACTCACGTCGTGCCATGTGATCGGCAGCACACGCCATCCCGACGCGCCGAGCTGCCGCCACCGAGTCCGGTCGCGTTGGAATTCGTGGAACGCGCGTCCGTCGCACTCGAGCGCGAGCAGCAGTGCGGGCCACGCGAAGTCCAAGCGATATTGCTTCCCGAACAGCGTTACGCAGTGCTGGCGGACGGGCTCCGGGAGCCCTGTTGCCCGCAGCTTGCGGGCGACCTTGACCTCGAGCGCCGACTCTGCTGGTGCGACGCCTTCCAGCGTGCCCAGCAGTTGACCGAGGCGAGCAGTGCCGCGACGGCCCCGCGCGCCGACGGCATCGAGTCGTTCTCGCACCGAACTGGCGGTCACGAGCCGCAGTCGCCGCGCGCTCTCGAACGCGATCTCGAGCGGGTCCGCGGTCGTCACGGCCGCGAGCTCGACAATGTTGCGTGACGGCCTGCTGACGCGCAGGCCGTCACGCTCGGTCCAATCCAGATGCGGGAACGTTCTAGTTCGATGAACTTTCACTGCTCGACTGTGAAGTCTTCGATCGCCGAAGTGCGTGAGCTCGGGATGGCTGTCGTCGGCGACGGCGTCAATTCCCCAGACGGCTGCCGCCGTGCGATGCGACAGGACAACATTGGGACCACCCCACAGGAGCGCCGCATGACGACGTAGCAGCGACGTCGACGGTGTTGATGCGTGTCGATACACGCGCGGCAGTTCCACCACCCAGAGACCCGCACCGAGTCGATGGTCGATCTGTCGTTGGGACAAGCCGGACT
Source organism: Actinomycetota bacterium (assembly GCA_052390615.1). Taxonomy (GTDB): domain Bacteria; phylum Actinomycetota; class Acidimicrobiia; order IMCC26256; family PALSA-610; genus JBQTGT01. The sequence goes on along the minus strand of JBQTGT010000050.1, from coordinate 13,618 downwards.
TCCGCGCTTCGGCATGCGAGAACGCTCCCGCGTGACGTGTCGCGAGTTCGGAAAGCCGCGCGTCCGGACGAGCGTTGGTCATCCAGCCACCTCCCATGTCGCTCATTGACCAAAGGTCGGGGAAGCGATCGGAGGAAGCGACCGGGGAAGCGGCTGAAAGGGTTCTACTCGCGCGCGGCGACCTCGACAAGGGCTGCGAGCTGTTCCTTGTAGTGCGCGGGGGAGTGGTGCACGAAACGTGCGTTGAGTCCGGTCGCGCCGATTTCCCTGAACCGCGCGACCTGCTCGGCAACGCGTTCGGGTTCTGCGAGCGGATCGAGCGGGTGCTCGTTCTGCACGACTACCTCGAAGCCGGCGGGAACTTCGACGCGGCCCAACATCTCGGCGAGCTCCAATGTGCGCACGCCGAACGGCGCCCACCCGTCGCCCAGCGAAACGGCGCGGCGGAGCGAGCGCAGCGTTCGACCGCCGACCCACATCGGCACCGGGGTCTGCACGGCGTGCGGGTCGACCAGCATCTCGGTGAATGCGTAATGATCGCCCGCATACGAGGGTGCAACTTGCGAAAGGGACGCCCGGAGCGCTCGCATGGCGTCGTCAGCCCGCGCGCCGCGATCCGCAAACTGCGCGCCGAGCAGATCGAATTCGGCGTCCAACGAGCCCACGCCGACGCCGAGGATCAGCCGTCCGCCGCTGACGACGTCGAGGGTGCCATACCGCTTGGCAATCGCGAGCGGGTGGTGGTAACCGAGGACGAGGACATGTGTCGCGAGCCGAATCTGCGCCGTGTGCACCGCGAGCGCGCCAAAGGTGGCTAGTGGATCCCAGTACCGCCCGCCCCGCAGCGGCGCGATATCGAGAGGAATCGCGACGTGCTCGCTGCAGGTGCAATGGTGATAGCCGAGCCGGTCAGCCTCGCGCACGATCTCGACCACATCGTCGAATGTCGCGTTCTCCTCCCAGCGCGCGTGGGCGCCCGGCAGGAGCGTGAGGACGGGCGTGATGACGCCGAGCTTCACCCGCGCGCGGCGAACACGCGCTCGACCGCCGCGACGAGCGCGGGGACGTGTTCCGGTGCCTCCGCGAGACGATCGGTCTCGACGAGGTGCACCATCGATTCGGTGATGATGCCGAGCACCCCGACCGAGATCGCACGGGCGGGCGCCGACGCGGCGACTTCCGCGTCGTGCTCTGCCCACATGTCTCGCAGGAGATCGGCGAGCTCGCGCCGGATCCGCGATCGGAGCGCGTTCACCTCCGGAGACGTCCCGACGCCTTCCAGCAATACAACCGCCGCCGCGGACGGATCGGCGACGAGGTGGTCGACGTACGCGCGGATGCCCACCTCGACGGGATCGTCCTCGGGGGAGGACTTGTAGATCGCGGTCCGGACGTCATCGAGCAGCGCCCGCAGCGAGGTCTGGAGCGCGCCGTACATTGCGTCCTCACGATTGTCGAAGAAGGCGTAGAACGCCGTGCGGCTGACGCGCGCGCGGCGGACGATGTCTTCGACCGACGTCTTGTGATACCCGCGCGCCGCGAACTCCTCGATGGCGGCGCGCACGAGACGACGGCGCTGATCGGCACGCCGCTCCTCGGGCGACTGGCCCCGATACCGACGTCCCCCACCTTCGGAGTCGATGTGCTCGACGGATTCGTCCATCGTCCGGCCCAGAGGTTCCCCCGCCACAGAGGCCAGGCTATCGGTGCTCGCGCGTCTAGCGTTCCGCCGTGCCCGACAAGCGTGTCACGCTCGCTGAAGCCGTCCGTCAACATGTGCGCGCGGGCGACGTCCTGCACCCTGTCGTCGGCCATACTCGCTGGACGGCGGCGACGCGCGAGGTCGTCCGGCAGTGGTGGGGGCGCGACCCGGGCTTCACGCTCGCAATGCTGAGCCTGTCGAGCCTGGGCGCGCTGTTCTTCCGGGGCCGCCTCGTACGCAAAGTGGTCACGGGGTACTCGGGCGACACGTTCCCGAACTTCACACCCAACCCATGGTTCGCCGGCGCGTACGAGCGCGGCGAGGTCGAGGTCGAGCATTGGTCGTTTCTCGCCTTCGCACAGCGCCTCGAAGCAGCGGCGCGAGGCCTCCCCGCGATCGTGACGCGTTCGATCGCAGGATCCTCGATGGAAGACAACGACGCGTTCGCTCGTATCGACTCGCCTTTCGGCGAGGTCGGATTGCTCGCTCCGCTCGCGCCTGATGTCGCGCTCTTGCACGCGCCGATCGCAGACCGAGATGGAAACGTGGCGATTCACCCGCCGCTGCTGGAAGGAGTCTGGGGCGCGCTCGCGGCGCGGCGCGGCGCGATCGTCACGGTCGAGCGGGTGGTCGACGACATTCGCCCGTGGTCACATCTCGTTCGCATTCCGGCGCACCGAGTGCTGGCGGTCGTCGAGTGTCCGATGGGCGCGCATCCCGGAGGTCTGTACGCCGGCGACCTGCCCGTCGACGGCTACGGCGAGGACTACGACTTCTGGGTCGACGCGCGCGACGCGACGCGTCGCGATACCTACGACGACTGGATCCGTGACTGGATACTCGAGATTGAGTCGCAACAGCAATGGCTCGACCGGCTCGGTGCCGGACGCGTCGCCGCGCTTCGCGCCAAGGCGCACCGCGACTCGTGGCAAACGGATCGCGACGCGTACGTGCCTGACCTTGACGCACCCGCCAACGCGTGGGAGCACGCGGCGGTGTGGGGCGCGCGCTATCTCGCCGAACGAGTCGAGGCCATCGGTGCCGATGCGGTGCTGGCCGGCGCTGGCGTTGCGAATCTCGCGGCCTGGCTGGGCGTGACGGCGGCGCGGGCACGGGGTTGCGACGTCAGCCTCACGGCCGAGGTCGGTCTGTGGGACTACGACGCGATGCCCGCCGATCCCTTCGTGTTGAACCATCGCAACTTTCCGACGGCGGCGCTGCTCGCGGACGCCCATACGGTCTTGGGCGCGCTCGTCGGAGGGTCCGGCACGACGACCATAGGCTGCCTCGGTGGCGCCCAAATCGACCGCTTCGGCAACGTCAATTCGACGTGGATCCCACCCAGGCCGTTCCTCGTCGGCTCGGGCGGCGGCAACGATGTCGCGAGCACGGCGGTCGAGAGCGTCGTCGTCGCCACGCTGACCCCGCAACGCACGCCACGGACATGCGCGTACATCACGTCGCCCGGACGCACGGTACGCGCGCTCGTGACCGACCTAGGAATCTTTGAGAAGGACGGCGCCGAGCTGTGCCTCACCCGTGTGCCGGCGGGCGCGGATCCCCTCGACGCCCGCATCGCGGCGGCGCGCGCGGCGTGCGGCTGGGAAGTGCGCATCGCGCCGACCGTCCGTGAGCTTCCGCCACCGACCGCCGACGAGGTCACCGCGCTGCGGCGATGGGATCCCCGCGGCTGGTTCCTGCGCGCTCGATAGTCTCGCCGGGGAATGGCGCGCGTCGTCCTCGATCACGTGACGAAGCGGTTCGGCGACGTCGTCGCGGTCGATGACTTGACGCTCGAGATCGCGGATCGGGAGTTCCTCGTCCTCCTCGGACCCTCCGGCTGCGGAAAGTCGACGGCGCTACGCATGATCGCGGGGCTCGAAGAACCCAGCGCGGGTGAGATCGTCATCGGTGACGAGGTTGTGACCGACGTGGAACCGAAAGATCGCGATGTCGCGATGGTGTTCCAGAGCTACGCGCTCTATCCGCACATGACGGTCGAACGCAATATCGAGTTTCCACTCAAGAGCCGCAAAATGCCAGCCGACGAGCGCGGGCGACTCGTGACGGAAGCGGCCGCCGCGCTCGACCTCGAACCGCTCCTCGAACGCCGCCCCGCGCAGCTTTCGGGTGGACAGCGCCAGCGCGTCGCGCTCGCGCGCGCGATCGTGCGCCAGCCCAAGGCGTTTCTCATGGACGAGCCGCTTTCCAACCTCGACGCCAAGCTGCGGGTGCAAACGCGCGCCGAACTGATCGAGCTGCAGCGCCGCCTCGAGGCAACCGTGATCTACGTCACCCACGACCAAGTCGAAGCGATGACCATGGGACATCGCATCGCGGTGATGCGCGATGGCGTGTTGCAGCAGATCGCGTCGCCCCAAGAGGTCTACGAGCAGCCCGCCAACCTGTTCGTCGCCGCCTTCATCGGGAATCCTCCGATGAACATCGTTGCGACGGCGTCGGTGCCCGAGTTGCAGTCCCGGCTCCCCGCCGTCGAGGGTCGTGACCTCGTCGTGGGCATGCGTCCCGAACACCTTGGCTTCGGAGGCGACGGCCTCGTTCCGGCGACCGTCTCCGCGGTCGAGTCGCTCGGACATGAACGACATGTCGCGTGCCGCCTACGGGAGGGAAGCCTCGTGATCGCGCGCCAGAGCGCGCACGAGTCGGCGCCGCCCGCGGGCGACGAGGTCAGGCTCGTAGTCGCGCCCGGTCAACTTCATCTCTTCGACTCGGCGTCGGGCGCGCGAGTGGGAGCGGTATGAGCGCAAAACGGCACTCGCGCAAGGTGCGAGAGGCGTTCCTGGGCTACGCGCTCGTGCTGCCGTCGCTGCTCGTGTTCGCCACGTTCGTCTTCTACCCGTTCGCCAAGAACTTCTGGCTCGGGCTGTACCGCACGCCGCTTTTCCCCGGCCTCCCGCGCGAGTGGGCGGGAACCGACCAGTACCGAGAGGTCCTGTTCGGCGGCGACGGCTTTTGGATCTTCTCGGCCGACTTCTGGAACAGCCTGAAGGTCACCGTGCTGTTCGCGCTTTTCACTGTGCCGGCGGGAATCGCGCTCGGACTCGCGCTCGCGGTCCTCGCGCACCAGCGCCTGCGCGGCATTGCGGTCTATCGCACGATCTTCTCGTCGACGGTCGCGACGTCGGTCGCGGTCGCGTCGGTCATCTTCTTCACGCTGCTCAACCCACGGGTCGGCCTCATTCCGTACTGGTTCGGCACATCGGAATCTCTGCTCGAGAACCCGGACTGGGCGCTCGTCGCCGTCTCCGCGAGTGCGGTCTGGCAGAACCTCGGGCTCTCGTTCATCATCATGTCCGCGGGGCTCCAGGCCGTGCCCGACGAGCTCCTCGAAGCCGCGCGCGTCGATGGTGCGGGTGTGTGGTCCCGGTTCCGCAACGTCACCCTGCCGCTGCTGTCGCCGACGTTGTTCTTCGCGATCGTGGTCGGTTCGATTCTCGCGTTCCAGGCGTTCGGGCAGATCGACTTGCTGACCCAAGGCGGCCCGCAAGACAACACGAACGTGCTCGTGTATGCGATCTACAAGGAGTCGGCGGGGAGCACGACCCCGAACGAGGGCAAGGCCGCCATTCTTGCGATCGCGCTGTTCGCGATCACGATGGCGCTGACGCTCGTGCAGCTGCGTTTCCTCGAACGGCGCGTGACATATGCGCGCTGAGTTGGTGGCGAGTATCCGTCCCGGCTTCGAGCAGTTCCTCCTCGTCATCGCGCTCATCGCCGCGATCGCGCTCGTGCTCGGCATCGCCGGCGGGTGGGCGGGGCCACGCACGGCTCGGCGCTGCCGGACGGCCAACCGCTACATCTTGCTCACCGTGCTCGCGGCGATCGTGCTGTTCCCGCTGTACATGACCGTCGTCAATTCGCTGTTGCGGGCTGACCACATTGTCGAAAGACCGCCGCACTTGCTTCCCACCGAACTGGTGTGGAGCGGCTATTCGAACGCGTGGGACGAAGGCGACGTCTCGAAGTACCTGCTCAATTCGGCGGTGGTGACCTCCTTGATCGTGGCGGGCCAACTCCTCACTTCGATCTGCGCGGCCTACGCCTTTGCGTTTCTCGACTTCCCGCTGAAGCGCCTGATCTTCGTCATGTTCCTGGCGACGATGATGGTGCCGTTCGAGGTCGTGTTCTTCACCAACCTCCAGACGGTCGATTCGCTCGGCAGCGTCGACGCGCTCGGGCGCGTCATCGACCGCAATACCTATGGCGCGCTGGCGATCCCGTTTCTCGCGACTGGTTTCGGTGCCTTTCTCATCCGTCAGGCGTTTCTCGCCTTGCCCCGCGACCTCCGTGACGCGGCCGCGCTCGACGGCTACGGGCACCTTCGGTTCATGACACGCGTCGCGGTACCGCTCGCGCGGCCTGCGATCGCCTCGCTGGCCCTTTTCTCGTTCTTTGCCGCCTGGAACCAATACCTCTGGCCGCTGGTCGCCGCTGACGACGACCACTGGACGGTGCAGGTTGGTCTGCGACAGCTCAAGGGCACCGCGCTCAACGAGTACAACCAGACGTTCGCAGGCGCGGTGATCGCCGCGCTGCCGCTCTTCGTGCTACTGCTGGTGTTCCAGAAGCAACTCGTGCGCGGGCTCACGGCCGGCGCCGTGAAGGGATGACGATGACTCGCTCGTGGCTGTCGGTGCGACCTGTTGCGGCGATTGCACTCGCGCTGGTGCTCGCCGCGTGCGGTGGTGGCGACGACGACGACGGGAACGCCGGTGGCGACGGCAACGGAGCAACCGAGACGACCGACAGTCCCGGCGAACCCCCGTCTGACCTGCCCGACTGTCCTCTCGATTCGCTGGCGGCCGCGGCGGAACCGGTTGAAATCGAGTTCTGGCACGCAATGACGCGCGCGAACAAGGACGAGCTCGAACGCCTCACCAACGAGTTCAACTCGTCGCAGGACAAAGTGCGAGTGACGCTGTCGGAGTCCGCGAGTTATGTCGACAACCTCACCCGCTACCGCGCGGCCCTCGGCACCGATGAAGTTCCGGCGCTGGTGCAGATCGAGGACACGGGTCTGCAATTGATGATCGACAGCCAGTCCGCGCTGCCCGCGGCGGCGTGTATCGCCGCCGACCACTACGACACCAGTGACCACATCGAACGCGTGCTGTCGTACTACACGGTGCAGGATGTGTTGTGGCCGATGCCGTTCAACGTCTCGAATCCGATCCTGTACTACAACAAGGCCGACTTCACCGAGGCCGGGCTCGATCCCGCGCAGCCGCCGACAACACTCGACGACGTCCGAGCCGCCGCGCAGGCAATTGTCGATTCCGGCGCGGCGCCGTACGGGATCGCGTTCAAGGTGCAGCCCTGGTTCCTAGAGCACTGGTTCGCCATGGCAAATCACACCTATGTCAACAACGGGAATGGTCGCGCCGAGCGGGCAACCGAGGTCGACTTCGGCGACGAGCAAGGCCTCGAGCTGTTCACATGGCTGCAGGACATGTACGACGACGGGCTGCTGCTGAATACCGGCGCGGCCGAGAACAGCATCGACCACTACCTGGCCGTCGGGAACGGCGAAGCCGCGATGACGATCGATTCGTCGGCCGCGCTCGGCACCATTTTCCAGCTCCTCAACAGCGGCCAGTTCCCGGGTGTCGAGCTCGGCGCCGGCGCGATCCCCGGCCCCCAGAACGACGAGGGCGGTCCGCTCGTCGGTGGCGCCGCGCTGTACATCGTCAACCGGGCCGCACCCGAGCAGCAGGCCGCCGCGTACGAGTTCGCGAAGTTCCTCAACGAGCCGCAACGGCAGGCCGAGTTCGCGGCCGCGACGGGCTACGTCCCCGTCCGCAAGTCGGCCATCGAGCTCGATCCGCTCACTCTCGCGTTTGGTGCGCAACCAGAGCTACAGATCGCGTACGACCAACTCCTCTCGGGTGCCGAGACGGAGGCGACCGCAGGACCCGTGATCGGGGCGTACGGTGCAGCGGGCCAGGGCGTGCGCGGCGCAGTCATCGACGCGATCGGCGCCATGTTCACCGAAGGTACGGATCCCGCCGACGCGCTCGCGGCAGCCGTCGAGGGCTCGAACGCCGCGATGGAGGAGTACAACTCGCGCGTCGGTTAGCGAGTGAGCACTACGCAGCACGCGTTGGCGCCGCGGCCGACCGTGTGCGCGAGACCGACGCGCGCGCCGTCGATCTGCCGGGGTCCGGCGTCGCCGCGGAGTTGCTGCACGAGCTCGACAACCTGTCCCAGCGCGGATGCGCCGAGCGGTTCCCCCTTCGAGAGGAGCCCGCCGCTGGGATTGATCGTGTGGAGGCGCTCGGCGAGCACGCGCGGCTGGTCGCCGGGCGCGCACAAGCCGAGCTCGTGGTACGCGAGAAGTTCGCGCGCGGCGTCGGTGTCCTGGCATTCGACGACGTCGATTTCGTCGGGCGCGATGCCGGCTTCCTCGAACGCGTCGCGCGCCGCGAGCGTCGAGGGTGGCGGGATATCCGTGTCGTCGATCCCTGCGAGCGGTGTCGCTTCGCCCAGGACGCTGCCGGGGAGGTGCGACCGCAGCCGGGCGGCCGCGACCGTGACGCCGTCGTCGCTCCCGCGCGCTCGCCGGAGCACGACCGCCGCCGCGCCCTCATTGGGAGAGCACAGCATCCACAGGTGGAGCGGCTCGCACACCACCCGGGACGCGAGCACCTCGTCGGCGCTGACCGCCGTGCGGAACATCGCGTTGGGGTTACGCGCGCCGTGGGCTCGGTTCTTGACCACGACCTGCGCGAGGTGCTCTTTCGTGAGTCCCTGCTCGCGCAGCAGCCGCTGCGCCCGCAGCGCGAAGTACGCCGGCGTCGCGGCGAGCCCCGCCTCCTCGCGCCACGGCTCGAAGAAGGAGGACCTGATGATGCCCTTCGGCATCTTCTCCACACCGAACACGAGGACGCAGTCGTATTGACCAGCGCGGATCGCACCGGCCGCGAGCTGCAGCGCGGCGCCGCCGCTGGCGCAACCGGCTTCGATGTCGACGATCGGAATGCCCGTCTTCGCCAGCGCGCCGAGCACCTTGTGGCCGGACGCGACACCGCCGTACGCGGTGCCGCAGAACGCGGCTTGGAACTGCGGGTCCCCCGCCTCGGTCAGCGCGGCGCGGACTGCGGCGATGCCCATGCCTGTGTTCGTCGCCGACTCGAACCGTCCGAACGGATGGATGCCGACGCCCGCGACGGCTACGCGAACGCCCACGTCACCACTCCGTCGATGAGTTCGTGAGCAACGAGCGTCATCGGCTGTCCGAACTCGAGCCGCGCCGGGTCCGTGTGCGAGAGGCGAGTCACGACCCGCAGGCGCTCGCGCGTGAGCTCCACGATCCCGAAGCCGTACGGAACGGTCCCGCGGTAGCCGGGCGGCGTCGCGGTGACCGCGGTCCACGCCCACAAGGTCGCGGCGCGCGAGAGCAGCACGCGTTGCACGTCGGTCGCGCCGGTGTAGGGGCACGTGTCGAGCAACGGGAAGTGATACAGGTCACTTGCGGGTGAGTACCCGCCGACGAGGTCGATCGAGCCGTCACCGCGAAGCTCGAACAGTCCTTCGTGAACGGGTTTCACACGATACCTTTGGCGCGTTTCACACGATACCTTTGGCGCGTTTCACACGACGCCTTTGGCGCGCAGGTCGTCGATGTCGGCCGCCCCCAGCCCCAGCGCGGCGAGCACCTCATCGGTGTTGGCACCGAGCCGGGGAGCCCCCGCCGGCGCTCCCACCGGTTCGCCGACCCGACGCGGAAACGGCGCTTGTTGGCGGACCGGGCCGATGACCGGATCGTCGACCGGCACGAGGTCGCTGCGAGCCGCAAAGTGCGGGTCGGCGAAGATGTCGGCGGCCGTGTACGCGGTCGCGACGGGCACGTCGTTCTCGATGCAGCGTCGCTCGATCTCCGTCGCAAGAAGTGTCGCCGTCCAGTTCGCGACGATCCCGTTGATCTCGTCACCGTGCGCGGCCCGATCGGCGAGCTTCGTGAACCGTGGGTCGATCAGCAGGTCCGGCCGCTCCATTGCTGTGCACAAGCGCGCGAAGTTGGCGTCACTGCCCGCGACGATGCACACGTACTTCCCGTCCTTGGTGGGGAAGTTGTCGAGCGGCGCCGAGTTCGCGAGCCGATTTCCTTCGCGGGCGCGAGCGACGCCGAGCCGGTCGTACGCGGCAAGGGTCCATTCGAGGACGCGCAAGACGGCGCCGTACAGCGCGGCATCGATCACCGCGCCCTTGCCGTCGCGCGCATCGCGTCGGTACAACGCGCACACCGCCGCGTGGGCGGCGAAGACCCCGGTGAGATAGTCGGAGATCGTCACGCCGACGCGCACCGGCGGTCGATCGGGGTAGCCGGTGAGGTGCAGCAATCCGCCGTAGCCGATCCCGACCCGGTCGAGACCGGGCCGCTTCGCGTACGGGCCGTCCTGGCCGAACATCGAGATGCGGACGGTGACGAGGCGTTCGTCGAGATCGCCGGGACCGATGTGCCAGTGTTCGAGCGTGCCGGGCCGGAAGTTTTCGACGACGACGTCAGCGGTGGCGGCGAGCCGGCGGAACACGCCTTGGCCCTCGGAAGTGCGCAGGTCGAGCGTCACGCTCTTGCGCCCGCGCCCTTCGACAGCCCAATACAAGGAGTAGGGACCGTCGTCGGAGTCCACGAACGGACCGATCTCGCGCATGAAGTCGCCGCCGCGCGGCCGCTCGATCTTGATCACCTCGGCGCCCTGTTCTCCGAGGAGCCCGGCGCAGAATGGGCCCGCGATGCGGGTGCCGAGGTCGAGCACGCGCACGCCCTCGAGCGGCGCGCTCACGGGTCTTGTTGCTCCTTCTTCACTGCCTCCATCCCACCGGCTTTGCGCGCTTCGACGCGTGCGAGCGCCGTGGGAGTATTCGAGACGAATTGGTGCAGCATGAAGTGGTAACGCCACGACTCGCGCTGGCCCATCGCATCGACCATATTGTTGATCGAGGCCTTCACCGCTTCCGCGGTGAGCGGCGGTACGAGCGCGACCTGCTCGGCCATCTCGCGCACCGCCGCGGCGAGATCGGCACGAGGCACGACCCGATTCACCAACCCGTACCGTTCCGCTTCTCCGGCGTCGATCGTCTGCGCGCAGAGCAGGAATTCCTTCGCCTTACGCGGTCCCAGTTCCCACGGCTCGACGAGCAGTTCCACGCCGACTCCCGACATGCGCAACACCGGGTTCGAGAACTGCGCGTCATCGGCGGCCACGATGAGATCGCACATGCACGCGAGCATCAGCCCGGCGGCCGAACACGCGCCCTGTACGGCTGCGATCGTCGGCTTGCGGAAGTCGCGTATGCGCACGAGCTTGTCGAAGTACATCACCTGCTCGTGCCGAAGCTTGCCCTCGGGCGTCTCGCGCATCGCGGCCCAGTGCTCGACGCCGGCGAGCAACTCCTTCAGGTCGTGGCCGGCCGAGAAGTGCCGGCCGTCGGCCGCGAGCACGACGACCCGGATCGTGTCGTCGGCGTCGGCGTGGTCCAACGCGGTGTCGAGTGCAGCGATCAAGGCACTGTTCTGGGCATTCGCGGCCTCGGGTCGAGCCAGCGTGATCGTGGCGACGGCGCCGTCGACCTCGTAGCGAACCGTGTCAGCGCCCACGGTCCGGATCGTAGTGACACATTTGGGGCTCAGCGTGCCGGTAGCTTCGGCCGACAACATGGGCATGGCACCGGATACCCAGCCACCCGGCACGGCGGTCGGCGCGCTGCTGGCACCTGTCGTCGCATGCCTGCGGGGCGATGATGCGGGGCTCGATGTGCTCCTCGAAGGCGCGTTCGAAGATGGCGTCGTCGACGCCGCGCTGCACTCCGCGCCCGCGGTTGCCAGCGTGTATCTGCGGCTCGCGCCGCCGCCGGACGGCGTGGATCGGATCGTCCGCGGCTACGTCGACGGCGCCCTCGCCCGCTTCGCGGATCGCAAGATCGTGACCGTCGGCGCCGAGTGCCTCCAGGTCGCGCAACTCGGCGAGCCGCTGGCCGAGATCGGGCGCGTGGTATTCGCCGACGCGGCGCGCGAACACGGCGACGAATGCGCGCTGCGAGGTGCCGTCGCATGTTGCTGGTGGTGTGCCCAGCTCAGCGCCGCACTGCGTGCCAGCGACCCGATCGCGGAAACGGCTGCGATCTGCCGTTACCTCGCCCGGGTCGCCTGACCTCGCGCTACTCGACGACGAGGGTGCCCGTCATCGACGTGTGCCGCTCACAGTGGAACAGGTATTCGCCCGGATCGGTCGGCGCCGCGACATCAACCGTGTCGACACCGGTGACGATCGCCTCCGGGAACGCGCCGTCGTCGGAAGTCATCGTGTGCTCGATGCCGTCGTCGTTGTTCGTCAACGTGAACGTCGATCCGGCCTCGACCGGCTGCGGGTCGAACGCGAACTGCGTGATGGACACACCTCCGTCGCCGTCCTCGGTCGCGTCGTCGTCATCGCCGCCGCACGCGCCGACGCCGACGGCGAGCGCAGCGGCGAGACCGACGGCGAACAGGCGGGAGCGGGTGGTGTGGGTTCGCATGGTCGATATCATGACCGTCATACGAAGCCAAGGGGTGGACCGGTTCATGGCGTCCGATCTTCTTTCGGTTCGCGTGGCAGACCCAGGGTGCGCTCACCGACGACATTGCGCTGGATCTCGTTCGTCCCGGCCCAGATCGACGAGGCCTGGTAGTAGAGCCACGAGCGCTGCCAGGCCCCGTCACCCGGGTTCGCGCGCGCCCCGCGCCAGAGCGGCGCCTCGGGTCCGAGCACGGACATGGCGGTGTCGTGCAGACGCTTGCTCATCTCGCTCCACCAGAGCTTGTTGATGCCCCCGACCGCACCCGGCTCGCGGCCGTTGGCGGTGCGCGAGATGGCGCGCCAGTTGTGCAACTGGAAGATCCGGACCTCCACGAACGCCTCGGCGAGTCTGCACGCGAGCCGCGGGCTGTCGAGCGCGCCGCGTTCGGCCGCAAGGCGCCACAGCTCGTCGACAAGTTGCGAGTGAATGACGAGCTGTCGGGGATTGACACCTCGCTCGTGCGTGAGGGTCGAGTTGGCGACGCGCCAACCCTCGTCGACGGGCCCCACGACACTGTTCGCGGGTACGAAGACGTCGGTGAAGAACACCTCGTTGAACTCGGCGTCGTCGGTGATCTGTCGCAGCGGCCGGACTTCGACGCCCGGCGCGCGCATATCGACGACCAGTGCGGAGATGCCCTGCTGCTTCGGCCCGCTCGTGTTCGTGCGCGCGAGGCACCAGCCCCAATCCGCAAACTGTGCATAGCTCGTCCACACCTTCTGACCGTTGAGCAGGAACCCGTCGGCCACCGGTTCGGCGCGCGTGCGCAGCGACGCGAGGTCGCTCCCGGCTTCAGGCTCGCTGAAGCACTGGCACCACAGCTCGGTCGCGTCGAGTATGCGCGGCAGCCAGCGCGCCTGTTGTGCGGGTGTGCCGTGGGCGAGCAGTGTCGGTCCGACGAGGTTGACACCGATGCGGCCGACGAGCTCGGGCGCCCGCGCCCGCGCCAGCTCCTCGGTGACGATGTAGTGCTCGACCGCGCCGGCGCCCCGACCCCCGAACTCGGCCGGCCACGCGACCCCGACCCAGCGACCCGCCGCGAGTTTTGCTTGCCAGGCGCGGCCGAACGCGACCTCTTCGGACAGGTCGTCGAAGCGGGGCGGCAGGCCGCGGCCGTATTCCCACGGCAGGTTGGCCCGCAGCCACGTTCGAACGTCGTCTCGGAGCTGCAGTTCCGCGGCCGTCGGCGCGAGATCCATGCGAGGACGAGTTCTAGGTGACTGCCGAAAAAGTCGGCGGGTTGGTGGGTGAGGGTGCTCGCGATTCGGGGTCGTGTTCGTCATGCTCGACGTATGGGATCGCGGCGAGGTGATGATGCTGGGCACGACTGACCGTCAG
>JBQTGT010000049.1:0-27145 GCA_052390615.1 Actinomycetota bacterium | reverse complement strand
GGCACGTTCAATAAGACTGACACGTGCAGCGCTACCCCGACCCCGGCGACCTGCCGGTAGGCGGAGTGTCGTGTTCATCGACCGCGGCCGCCGGTACGCCGGCGGCCGCTTCGTGTCCGCACTCAACGCAGGCGCACGATCCCGATTTTCACCGCCGACAGCACGGCCTGCGTACGATCCCGCGCGTTGAGCTTTTCGTAGATCGACGCGAGGTGGTTCTTCACGGTCTTGCCGCTGATGAACAGCTGCTTGGCGACCTCGGTCGTCGAGCAGCCGTCCGCGATGAGCTGGAGGACCTCTTCTTCGCGCTTCGTCAACGGTGACGAGGCGGGCCGCTCCGGCGGTGCGGGATCGCGCATCTCGTGCAGGATCGTGCTCGCCAGCTCGGGGGAGAGCGCGACCTCGCCGCCGGCGGCTTCGAGGACGGTCTTGATGACGTCTTGCATCGAGGAGTCCTTGGTGAGGAACCCGGTCGCGCCGGCCTCGATCGCGTCCCGCCGCAGCGCCGCCTCACCGTGCATCGTCAGCACGACGATCGGGAGATCGGGCAGCTCCTTGTGGAGCCGGCGGGTCGCCTCGACCCCGTCGAGCACGGGCATGGTCACGTCCATCACGACGACGTCGGGTCGCAGCTCGGTCGCCAGGCGCACCGCCTCGGCGCCGTCGCCGGCCTCGCCGACCACCGTGAGGCCGGCCTCCTCGAAGGCGCGGCGCAGCGCCTGACGCAGCAGTTGATGATCGTCGGCCAAGAGCACTTCGGTCATGCGGTCCTCCGCTCGTGTCCTTCGGCACCGGCGCGGCCCAACTCCAGCTCCACGATCACCCGAGTGCCCTTCCCTGGCCGGCTGTCCACCCACAGCCGGGCTCCGATTGCATCGGCCCGCTCGCGCATCCCCACCAGGCCGTAGTGGTCGCCCGATACCTCGGCGGGCTCGAACCCGCGTCCGTTGTCGGCGATGACGAGGCGGGCGAGGATCCCTCGCACCTCCCACGACACGACGACCTCACCGGCCGCCGCGTGGCGCTCCACGTTCGCGACCGCCTCCTGGAGGATCCGCCACAGCTCCTGTTCGACGCGGTACGGCAGCCGGGCGTCGCTCGCCGGGGTCCACACCACCCGAATCCCGGTGCGCTCAGCGAAGCGCACCAGGTAGTCGGCCGCAACCGTGACGAGGTCGACGTCCTCGGTGACGTTGGCGCGCAACTGGTAGATCGTCTCGCGTAGCTCGCGCACGATGTCGCGCACGACGTCGTGCAGCGCGCCCAGCTCGCCTTGCTTCTCGCCCGGCGCGACTTGGAGCCGTTCGAGCTCGAACGTCACGTACGCGAGCGACTGCGCGATGCGGTCGTGCAGCTCGCGCGCGATCCGGGCGCGCTCGGCTTCGGCGCCGATCGTTCGGATCCGGCCGAACCACTTCGCATTGTCGATCGAGAGCCCGAGTACGCTCGACAAGTTCTCGAGGAGCTCGGCGTCGTCCTCGCGGTACGCGCGGGGCGGCACGTGCTCGAGCGCAACGAGTCCGACGAGCACGCCCCGCGTCCGTAGCGCCGTGTACAACCCGCTGCGAGCGAGCGCGGCGAAGCCTTCCTCGGTCGACTCCACCAGCCGGTCTTCGACGATAACCGGACTCGTGGATGCGATCGCGCGCCGCAGCGGCTTCGGCAACTCGTCGTCCCGCAGCCGCATCGGCATCCGCACGCCCTCCGCGAGCTCGACCCGCCAGCCCGACCCTGCGTCGTCGCGGACCATGACGACGAGGACGGTGAAGTCGAGCAGCGCGCGCAGGCGCTGGCGGATCGATGCGACGACCTCGCCGAGGTCGAACGATGCGGGCAGGGTCTGGGCCAGGGCGTGCAGCGACATCAACAGCTCGTTGGCGGTGGCCATCTGGGTCGCCTGGTCGATGGCGGCCGCGCGCTGCGCTTCGATCTCGACGACGAGGTTGCGGGTGAACGCCCCGAGCGCGCCGCAGAGGAGGTAGACGACGGCGATCTGCGATGCCGATCGCTCGTCGCCGGCGACGCTTTGCAGCACGATCGTCGCGACGACCGCGATGACGCCCGCGACCGCGGTGCCGACCGAGGCGCGCCGGCCGAACACGTAGCCGGCCAGCAGCAACCCGGTGAGGGGCGTCAGGATGAACGGGCTCTCGAGACCGCCCGTCGCACCCGCGGCCACGACGGTGAGCACCAGCTCGATGATGACGAGGACTCCCTGGCGGGAGTTCAGCTGCCAGCGCACGAGCTGGCGCAGGGTGATGAGCGCCGAGAACGCGATGAGCGCGGCCGCCACGGAGAACATGCGCCCGTCGGGGTCGCGCAGGATGCCGGCGAGTGCGCCGACCGTCACCGTGACCCACCGCAGGGCGATGGTGAGCAGCCGCAACCGCGATTCGAGCTGGGGGGCCGCCCCTTCGAGCGGGGCGAGCACGGACGCGAGACGTCCGAAGCCCTCGATGTGCTTCGGGGGGCTCTTCGGGATGCTGATGCGGGCGGCTGTCCGCGCCCGCTGCGCTACGTCTAGGTCGGGACGGCCCACGTTGGTGTGCCCCTCACGAGCCCGCAGGGCCCCGTTGACCCCTTCGAGCATGAAGTCGGCAGCACCGAGCGTAGCCTGAGGCCACGGAGCGCCGGGACTATGGTCGCCGACTGTGCCGCGGCGAATGGTCGGCCTCACTGGGGGAATCGGCGCCGGCAAGTCGACGGTCGCGGCGCTGCTCTCGGCTCGGGGCGCGGTCGTCGTCGACGCCGACGCGATCGCGCGCCAAGTGGTCGAGCCCGGCTCGCCCGCCGTGGGTGAGCTCGTCGATCGGTTCGGGCCGGACATCCTCGCCGCGGACGGGACCCTCGACCGGGCCGCGCTCGCGGCCAAGGCCTTCGTCGACGCGTGCGCCCGCGAGGCGCTCGAAGCGATCACCCATCCGGCGATCGCGCGCGAGTTCTTGCGTCGGATCGACGCCGCCCCCGCCGACGCCATCGTCGTCCACGACGTGCCGTTGCTCGCCGAATCGAATCGCGGGTTGGAGTACGACGCGGTGATCGTCGTCGTGGCGCCCCGCGATCTGCGGCTCGCGCGACTGGAGGCGCGGGGCGTCGATCGTTCGGACGCCGAACGCCGCATGGCGATGCAGGCATCCGACGGGCAACGGCGAGCCCTCGCGACCTGGGTCGTCGACAACCGCGGCGATCTCGACGCGTTGGCCGACCAGGTCGCCGCCATCTGGCCCGAACTGGAGCGGCTGGGAGCGGAACAACCGAAGCCGCGGGACACACCCGACAAACCCTGACGGAAGCTGTCAACTGACATCGGTACCATCGGTCGGTGCCCGCGTTCGAGCTCGTCACCGAACTGTCGCCCGCGGGTGACCAGCCCACGGCGATCGACGACCTGGTCTCCGGGCTCGCAGCCGGTGACCGGTTCCAGACGCTGCTGGGCATCACCGGGTCCGGCAAGTCGTTCACGATCGCGAACGTCGTGGCGCGCGCCAACCGGCCGACGTTGGTGCTGGCCCCGAACAAGTCCCTCGCGGCGCAGCTCGCGGCCGAATTTCGCGAGCTGTTTCCCCGCAACCGGGTCGAGTACTTCGTCTCCTACTACGACTACTACCAACCCGAGGCGTACCTGCCCTCGACCGACACGTACATCGAGAAGG
This sequence comes from Actinomycetota bacterium, assembly GCA_052390615.1. Taxonomy (GTDB): domain Bacteria; phylum Actinomycetota; class Acidimicrobiia; order IMCC26256; family PALSA-610; genus JBQTGT01. The sequence goes on along the minus strand of JBQTGT010000049.1, from coordinate 23,492 downwards.
ACAGTTCGATCAACGACGAGATCGACCGGTTGCGCCACTCGGCGACGAGCGCGCTGCTGACCCGCCGCGACGTCATCATCGTGGCGTCGGTGTCGGCGATCTACGGGCTCGGTTCGCCCGAGATGTACGCGAAGCAACTGTTGATGCTCTCGAAGGGCGAGGAGCGGGACCAACGCTCGATCCTCCGCCGCCTCGTCGAGCTGCAATACGAACGCAACGACTTCGGGTTCACCCGCAACAAGTTCAGGGTGCGCGGCGACACGATCGAGGTATTTCCCGCGTACGAGGAGCGGGCGCTGCGGATCCAGCTGTTCGGCGACGAGGTGGAGCGCATCTCGGTCGTCGATCCGCTCACCGGTGAAATCATCGAGGAGCTCGATTCACTGGCGCTGTTTCCGGCGTCGCACTACACGACCGACGAGGTGCGGTTGCGCGAAGCGGTCGCGGGCATCGAGGCCGAGCTCGCAGTGCGCCTCGACGAGCTCGAAGGGCAGGGCAAGCTGCTCGAGGCGCAACGGCTCCGCATGCGCACGACCTACGACCTCGAGATGTTGCGTGAAGTCGGGAGCTGTTCCGGTGTGGAGAACTACTCGATGCACCTCGACGGGCGAGTGCGCCACCAGCCGCCCTACACGCTCCTCGACTACTTCCCAGACGACTGGCTCTGCGTCGTCGACGAGTCGCACGTCGCGATCCCGCAACTGCACGGTCAGTTCGAAGGCGACCGATCGCGCAAGGACACGCTGGTCGAGCACGGGTTCCGCTTGCCGTCGGCGATGGACAATCGGCCGTTGCGATTCGAGGAGTTCACCACGCGGGTGAACCAGGTGCTGTTCATGTCGGCGACACCCGGACCGTGGGAGCGCGACACGTCGACCCGCATCGTCGAGCAAGTGGTGCGCCCGACTGGTCTCATCGACCCCGAGGTCATCGTGAAGCCGACGAAGGGCCAGATCGACGACCTCATCGGCGAGATCAAGCGTTGCACCGAGGCCGACCAACGCGTCCTCGTCACGACGCTCACGAAGAAGATGTCCGAGGACCTGACCGACTACCTGCTCGAGCTCGGTATCCGGGTCCGCTACCTGCACTCCGAAGTCGACACGCTGGAGCGGGTCGAGATCCTGCGCTCGCTGCGCTTGGGTGAGTTCGACGTGCTCGTCGGCATCAACCTGCTGCGCGAGGGCCTGGATCTTCCGGAGGTGTCGCTCGTCGCGATCCTCGACGCCGACAAGGAAGGGTTCCTGCGGTCGTCGACGTCGTTGATCCAGACGATCGGACGGGCGGCGCGCAACGTCGACGGCCAGGTGATCATGTACGCCGATCGAATGACCGACTCGATGACGCATGCGATCTCCGAGACGATGCGGCGCCGGCAGAAGCAGCTCGCGTACAACCTCGAACACGGGATCGACCCGCAGACGGTTCGCAAGAAGGTCACCGACATCCTCGAGATGATCCGCATGCGCGAGACCGACGACAACCGGCCCGTGGCTCGGGCTCGGGGTCGAGGCCGGAGCCGCGCGTCGATGTCCGACCGGCTCGATCTGCCCCGTGATGAGCTCGCGCGCCTCATCCAGAACCTCAACGACGAGATGCAGGACGCCGCGCGGGATCTTCGGTTCGAGGAAGCGGCGCGCCTGCGCGACGAGATCCACGAATTGAAGCGCGAGCTGCGCGAAGTCGGATGACGTCCCCCGATTGCGGCGTGGTCACGAAATGGGCAACATGGCGCTGAAATCGTGACCACGGAACGGCGGGTTACTCCTCGACCGAGGTGTCGGTGACCTCTTCGTCGGTCGGCTCGTCTTCGGCAAGGGTCGTGTCGCTGCCCTCGTCGTCGGGTGTGGTTTCCTCTGTCGGATCGTCGCCGTCGTCGTCGCCACTGCAGGCGGTGACTCCGAGTGCGAGCGCCGCGGTCACACCTGCCACCATCAGCCGTCGATACATCGTTCCTCCTTGGATCACGCCAGCTCTTGGCGTCGGGCCAACAGACGCGCACCGACCGCGAGACGTTGTGAACAACTGGAGAAACGAGCTGACGGGGGATCGAACAGGTGTTCGCTTCGGCCTTCCGTACGGGATAACCTGAACCGGCCATGCAGAGCCAGGCGCAGACCGCAGCCGCGGTGAGGGAACAAGCTCCGACGGTGATCGAGCGGCGGAGGGCGTAGCCGCATGCAGAGCGAGGCGCAGACCGCAGCCGCGGTGAGGGAACAAGCTCCGACGGTGATCGAGCGGCGGAGGGCGTAGCCGCATGCAGAGCGATTCGATCGTCGTCCGGGGCGCCCGGGAGCACAACCTGAAGAACGTCGACGTCGTGCTGCCGCGCGACCGGTTGATCGTGTTCACCGGCCTGTCCGGGTCGGGAAAGTCGTCGCTGGCATTCGACACGATCTATGCCGAAGGGCAGCGGCGCTATGTCGAGTCGCTGTCGGCGTACGCGCGGCAGTTCCTCGGGCAGATGGACAAGCCCGATGTCGACTTCATCGAGGGGCTGTCGCCGGCGATCTCGATCGATCAGAAGTCGGCGTCGCGCAATCCGCGCTCGACGGTCGGCACGATCACCGAGATCTACGACTACTTGCGGCTCTTGTACGCGCGCATCGGCGTGCCCCATTGCCCGAGCTGCGGGCGCGTGATCACCCGCCAGACCCCGCAGCAGATCGTCGACCGCGTCCTCCAGCTTCCCGAGGGCACGCGGTTCCAAGTGCTCGCGCCGGTCGTGCGGGGGCGGAAGGGAGAGTACTCCGGGCTGCTCGACGAGCTGGCCGGTCAGGGGTTCACGCGCGCGCGTATCGACGGCGAGCTGTACGACTTGCCGACGAAGGTGAACCTCGAGCGCTACGAGAACCACACCATCGAGATCGTGATCGACCGGTTGGTCCGGCGCGCGGGGATCGAACGCCGTCTGACCGACTCGCTCGAAACCGCGCTGAAACTCGCGGAGGGCGTCGCCGAGGTCGAGATCGTGTCCAAGGACGAAACGCAAGAGTCGGAGACGTTGACGTTTTCCGAGCATCTCGCGTGCACGCACTGCGGCTTGTCGTACGACGAGCTGGCGCCGCGCAACTTCTCGTTCAACTCGCCGTACGGCGCGTGCGAGACGTGTGACGGTCTGGGCACCAAGTTCCAGGTCGACCCGGAGCTCGTGATCGCGGACGACGACCTTTCGATCGTCGACGGCGCGATCGCGCCGTGGTCTGGCTACCGCGGCGAGTACTTCACGCGCGTCCTCCAAGCGGTCGGCGACGAACACAGCTTCACGATCACGACGCCGTGGAAGAAGCTGAAGGCCGCGCAGAAGAAGGTCGTGCTGTACGGCGCGGGCAACAAGTCGCTGACCGTGCGCTACAAGAATCGCTACGGCCGCCAACGCCAGTACACCACGCGCTACGAAGGCGTCGTGCCGTGGGTCGAGAAGCGCTACACGGAATCCGATTCCGACCGGGTACGTGAAGTCATCGAGGGCTACATGCGCCTGGTGCCATGCCCAGGGTGCAACGGCGCGCGATTGAAGCCGGCGTCGCTCGCCGTCACTGTCGGCGGCAAGAACCTGTTCGAGGTAGGAGAGCTGTCCATTACGGTCGCGGCCGCGCACTTCCACACGATCGAGTTGTCCGAACGCGACCGTCTGATCGCAGAACGCGTCTTCAAGGAGGTACTGGAACGACTGCAGTTCATGCTCGACGTCGGGCTCGACTACCTGACGCTCAACCGGACCTCGGGAACGCTCGCGGGCGGCGAAGCGCAGCGCATCCGGCTCGCATCGCAAATCGGCAGCGGACTCGTCGGCGTGCTGTACGTGCTCGACGAACCGTCGATCGGATTGCATCAACGCGACAATCAGCGTCTCATCGAGACGCTGATGCGGCTCCGAAACCTCGGCAACACGGTCATCGTCGTCGAGCACGACGAGGAAACGATCCGCGTCGCCGATCACATCGTCGACATCGGCCCGGGCGCGGGCGAGCACGGTGGCGCAATCGTCGTCGCAGGACCCTTGAAAGATCTCCTGAAGAGCAAGGCGTCGATCACCGGGCAGTACCTCTCCGGGAAGCGATCGATTCCGATCCCCGAGATGCGACGCGAACCGGGCGACGCGTGGATCGCCGTACGCGGCGCTCGTGAGCACAACCTGCGTGAAATCGACGTCGAGATCCCGCTCGGTTGTTTCGTGACGGTCACCGGCGTGAGCGGATCGGGCAAGAGCACCCTCGTCGGTGACATCTTGCATCCGGCGCTCATGCACAAGATCTACCGGTCGCGCGAGGTTCCGGGTCGGCACAAGCGCATTGAAGGCGCAGAACATCTCGACAAGGTCATCAACATCGACCAGTCGCCGATCGGGCGCACCCCGCGCTCGAACCCGGCGACGTACACGGGCGTGTTCGACAAGATCCGTGCGCTGTTCGCATCGACGCCGGAGGCGAAGGTGCGCGGTTACCAGCAGGGTCGGTTCTCGTTCAACGCGAAGGGCGGGCGCTGCGAGTCGTGCCAGGGTGACGGCACGATCAAGATCGAGATGCACTTCCTTCCCGATGTGTACGTGCCGTGCGAGGTGTGCAAGGGGGCGCGGTACAACCGCGACACGCTCGACATCACGTGGAAGAACAAGAACATCGCCGACGTCCTCGATATGCCGGCCGAGGAGGCGCTCGAGTTCTTCGCGAACCAGCCGTCGATCGCGCGCCAGCTCCAGACGCTGGTCGACGTGGGACTCGGCTATGTGCGCCTCGGTCAGCCCGCGCCCACATTGTCGGGTGGCGAGGCGCAACGTGTGAAGCTTTCGACCGAGCTGGGCAAGCGCGCGACCGGGCGCACGATCTACATCCTGGACGAGCCGACCACCGGGTTGCACTTCGAGGACGTCCGGCGCCTGTTGCACGTTCTGCAGCGTCTTGTCGACGTCGGGAACACGGTGCTCGTCATCGAGCACAACCTCGACGTCGTGAAGTCCGCGGACTGGATCATCGACCTGGGGCCCGACGGTGGCAGCGGCGGCGGCGCGGTGGTGGCCGAGGGGACGCCGGAACACGTCGCCAAGGTGTCGGAGAGCTACACCGGCCGTTTCCTCGCGCCGATGCTCGGCATCGCCCGCTGACGGCGTGCGTCCCGCGGCCGGTCATTGACCGCAGAGTGCCCTCGCCGGGCACAATCGGGTCAATGACCGTCGGCGATCGCGATCTTTGGGAACGCAACGCCCAGTGGTGGCAGGACGGCTTCACCGCCGGCGCCGACCGCGAATACGAGGAACAGATCCTCCCGCTCGCGGCCGACTGCCTCGCCGGGGCGCGGCGCGTGCTCGACATCGGCGCGGGCGAAGGTCAAGTGTCGCGGCTGGCGTCGCAGCTCGGCGCGGAGCTGGTCGTCGGTGCCGACCCGACGTGGGCGCAGCTCGTCGTCGCCCGCGAGCGCGCCGGCGGACCGACGTGGGTACGGGCGACGGCGGAGGCGATGCCGTTCATCGACGCGGCGTTCGACGCCGCGGTCGCGTGCCTCGTGTTCGAGCACATTCCGGAACACGAGCCTGCGATCGCGGAGGTGGCGCGGGTGCTCGAACCGGGCGGGCGGTTCGTGCTGTTGTTGAACCATCCGCTACTGCAGGCCCCGAACAGCGGTTGGGTGATCGACCACGTGCTCGAAGAGGAGTACTGGCGCATCGGCCCGTACCTCGTTCCCGACGTGACGATGGAAGAGCTCGCACCGGGCGTCGTGCTCCCGTTCGTGCACCGGCCGCTGTCGCACTACGTCAACGCATTGGCCCACCGGGGCCTGCTGATCGAGCGCATGGAGGAGCCCGCACCGACAGAAGGGTTCCTCGCCAAGGCCAAGGAGTACCGCGACGCCGCGACGATCCCACGGCTCTTACTGCTCGTCGCGCGCAAGCAGTGACGCGTCGAGCTCAGGTGATGTCGAGCATCCGCTGGAGCGCGACGCGCGCCCACTCGGAGGTGTCGGCGTCGACGACGATCTGATTCACGACCTCACCGTGCACCAGCGACTCCAAGACCCATGCCAGGTGCGGCGCGTCGATCCGGAACATCGTCGAGCACGGGCAGATCAGCGGGTCGAGCGAGAAGATGGTCTTGTCCGGCTGCTCGCGTGCCAGGCGTTGCACCATGTGGATCTCGGTGCCGACGGCCATCACCGTGCCGGCCGGCGCGTCGGCTGCCCACGCTTGGATGCGTTCGGTCGACCCGACCTTGTCGGCGAGGGCGACGACCTCGTGCGCACACTCGGGGTGCACGACGACCTCGACGCCGGGGTGTGCGGAGCGCGCGGCGGCGACGTGGTCGGGCGTGAAACGCTGGTGGACGGAGCAGTGGCCCTTCCAGAGCAGGAAGGTCGCGTCCTTGACGTCGCGTTCTTCGAGGCCGCCGAGGTCGAAGCGCGGGTTCCACACGCGCATGTCGCTCTCGGTGTAGCCCATTGCGTGGCCGGTATTGCGGCCGAGGTGCTGATCGGGAAAGAACAGGACCTTGTCGCCACGGGCGAACGCCCACACCAACACGGCGCGCGCATTCGAGGACGTGCACACTGCGCCACCGTTGCGGCCGACGAACGCTTTTAGCGCGGCTGATGAGTTCATGTAGGTGATGGGGACGACGCGTTCGATCGCGGTGACCGCGGCGATCTCGTCCCACGCCTCCTCGACCTGGTCGATGTTCGCCATGTCGGCCATCGAACAGCCGGCGTTGAGGTCAGGAAGGATGACCCGCTGGTGGTCGCCGGTGAGGACGTCGGCCGACTCGGCCATGAAGTGCACGCCGCAGAACACGATGTCGGTTGCGTGGTCGTTGTCCGCGGCGAAGCGCGCCAGCTTGAACGAGTCGCCGACGAGGTTGGCCCAGCGGATGACTTCGTCGCGCTGGTAGTGATGGCCGAGGATCAACAAGGTGTCGCCGAGCGTCGCCTTGGCGGCGGCGATGCGGGCGGCGAGCTCGTCGTCGGTCGCGAGCGTGTAGGTGTCCGGCAGCGGAACCTGGAGACGCACCATGAAGGCCTGCCTTGGTTGTGAAGGCCCCTCTACGACCGGTGGGTGGCAGCCGGGTCGCCAGCACCACGGGGTTGTCGGTCTCCGGGCCTGCGAGTTGTCTCCGCCGGATTCCCGGCCGACGGTTCCTCCACGATAACACTCACGTCGAGCAGAAGTCACGAACCCCTGGGCCGGTCATTCGCGAACCGGACAAATAGACTGGTGCGCTCACGGTTCGTGACGGGATCTGTGGGGGCACGGAATGCGGACATGGCACAAGCTCGGCCCGATCGGCGTGCTCGCGCTGTCGACTTCGGGCTGCTGGACGCAGTCCGGCTACGACGCCGGCCGGACGTCGTTCAACCCCGCGGAGACGACCCTGACCGCGGCCGCGATCAGCGCCCGTGGCTTCAGCCCATCGTGGTCGCAGGGCGGGCTTCCCTCCGTCCGCCCGCCGATCTTCGTTGCGGGTCGCGTGATCGTGGTGAGCACGAACCGCGTGAGCGCGTTCAATGCCACGACGGGTGCGCTGCTGTGGTAAAAGGTCGTCACCCGTCCCAGCGGGTTTGCGTCTCTGGGTGATCCCGCGTTGTTCAACGGCGGGCTTCTCGTCCCGTTCTACGTCGGTCCGGCATCCTCGATCTCGGCGATCGAAGGCGGAATTGTGCAGATCGATCCGCTGACCGGCGAGTACATCGTCGAGCCGGTTGGCCTTCCCGATATCGAACCACTGGGCTTCGTCGGACGGAACAAGACCTACGCGGTGAGCTTCATTGCCACCGACGACGATCGCTCGGCGGCGGTGCTGAGCTCCGGAACGGTTTCGGCGGCGCTCACGGACCCGATGGACGGCAACATCGGGCTCATCGAGCTCGGCGAAACGGTGAACCCACCCAGCGCACCGATGCTGCTCGGCAACCGTGCATTCGTCTCCGCGGGCGGAACCGTGCACGCCTTCCCGCTGGACCAGTGCCTGCCGAGCCCGCTCATCACTGGCTTTTGCCGGCCCGAGTGGAGTGTCACGCTGCACAGCGGTGAGGGCAACTGGCTCCGGATGCCGTCGGCCGTGGGCGCCGACGCGATTGCGGTTCCCGACGACGACGGCGAGGTCACGGTGCTCGACGCGGCAACAGGCGCGACGCGTTTCGTCGGCCTCGGCGGCGCCTGGGGCATCTCCGGGCTGGCGGTCGCGCACGGGTTTGTCTATACGACCGCGGGTGATTCCGAGTTGCGCGTGTACGACGCCGACGGCTGCGGCTTGGCCGTGTGCGAGCCGGTCTGGCGGGCCGATGCCGGTGGGTCCATCGGAAGCGCGCCGATCGTCGCCGGTGACGTCGTGTACGTGGGGCACTCCGGAACTGTGAAGGCGTATCCGGCGCTGGGCTGCGGCACCGCGACGTGCACCGACTTGGCTTCGGTCGTGTTCCCTGGCGGCGGTCTCACGGTGCACCCGATCGTCTGGAACGGCCGTTTGTACGCGACCACCTCGGCGGACACGGTCGGCGCCGCCGGCTTGGCGCCGTAGACCGCGCACCGCTTCCACCCGCGACAATGGGGCGTGGTCGCCCGTCCCGCAGCAGGCAGCATCCCCGACGCCCCAGGCTCGTATCAGTTCGTCGACGCCGACGGGCGCGTGATTTATGTCGGGAAGGCGAAGCGGCTGCGCAGCCGGCTCGCGAACTACTTCCTGCAACCCGAGCTCCTGGCGGAACGAACACGCCAGATGGTGCTGGCCGCGGAACGGGTGGAGTGGATCGTCGCTGCGAACGAGGTCGAGGCGTTCTTCCTCGAGTTCAACCTCATCAAGCAGCACCGCCCCCGGTTCAACATCCGGCTGAAGGACGACAAGTCGTATCCGTACTTGGCGGTCACGCTCGACGAGGAGTGGCCGCGCGCGATGGTGCTGCGGGGACAGAAGCGAAAAGGCGTGCGCTATTTCGGGCCGTACGCGCATGCGTACGCCATACGCGAGACGCTCGACCTGCTGCTGCGCACCTTCCCCATCCGCACGTGCACGAAGGCCAAGTTCGACCGTCACCATCGACTCGGGCGCCCCTGCCTGTACGCGCACATCGAGAAGTGCGCAGCGCCCTGCGTCGGCGACATCGAAAAGGGGGAGTACGACCAACTCGTCACCGAGCTGCTCGAGTTCCTCGAGGGTGAGCACGACGCGATCATGCGCCGCCTCGAACAGCGCATGCTCGACGCGGCCAACGCGCAGGAGTACGAGCTCGCGGCTCGGGTGCGCGACCAGCTCACGAGCGTGCGCAAGGCCGTCGAACGCCAGCAGATGGTGGCCTCGCGCGAGGAGGACTTCGACCTGCTCGGCATCGAGGAGGACGACCTCGAAGCGAGCGTGCAGGTGTTCTACGTCCGACGCGGCCGCGTCGTCGGGCGCAAGGGCATCGTCGTCGACAAGGTCGAGGACGTCGAGCCGCCCGCCCTGGTCGCACGGCTGGTCGAACAGCTCTACGCCGACGCCACGGGCGCGGACCTCCCCAAGGAGATCCTCGTTCCCGTCGAGCCCGACGACCGAGCGCTCTACGAGGAGTTTCTCGCGCTCAATCGCGGCACGAAGGTCCGCATCCGCGTGCCGCAACGCGGCGGAAAGCGTGAACTGTTGGCGACCGCGACCCTGAATGCGAAGGAAGCCTTCAGCCGCCACAAGTTGAAGCGGGCATCGGATCACAACGCACGCGCGCGGGCGCTGCTCGCACTGCAGAACGCGCTCGAGCTCCCGGAGGCGCCGCTGCGAATCGAGTGTTTCGACATCTCGAACCTGCAGGGAACCGAGATCGTAGGCTCGATGGTGGTGATGGAGGACGGGCTCCCGAAGCGGGCGGACTACCGGCGGTTCAAGGTGAAGACGCTCGACGGGCAAGACGACTTCGCGTCGATGGAGGAAGTCCTCACCCGACGGTTCCGCAACTATCTGCGTGAGCGCGACGAGGGCGCGCACACCGGCAAACGTTTCGCGTACCCGCCGAACCTGTTGTTGATCGATGGGGGCAAGGGCCAACTGAACGTCGCGGTGCGTGTGCTCGAAGAGCTCGGCCTCGAGGACATCTGCGTCGCGAGCCTCGCCAAACGGTTCGAAGAGGTGTACGTGCCCCACCTGGCCGAGCCGGTGCGGATACCACGCGATTCGGAAGCGCTCTACCTGCTGCAACAGGTCCGCGACGAGGCGCACCGTTTCGCGATCACGTACCACCGCCAGCTGCGCGACAAGAAGATGACGACCTCGGTCCTCGACACGGTCCCGGGACTCGGCCCGGCCCGTCGCACGCGGCTGCTCAAAGAATTCGGATCGGTGAAGCGCATGCGCGAGCTCGAAGAATCGGATCTGGTATCGCTCGTGTGGCTCCCCGACAGCGTCGGCCGCGCCGTATACGCACGTCTGCACGGGCTCGACGCGCGACCATAGGAACGTGGGCCAGCCGTTGGACGTGACCATCATCACCGGGATGTCCGGAGCCGGTCGGTCCGAGGCGGCGCACGTGCTCGAAGATCTCGGCTACTTCGTGATCGACAACCTCCCGCCCGAGCTCATAGGTAAGGTCGCCGAGCTCGCACGTGGCCACGATCCGCCCAGCCGCTACGCACTTGTCGTCGACGTCCGATCGGGTGACTTCCTGGCCGACCTCACGACGGCGCTCGACGAGTTGCATCGGTTGGGCGCGACCACCCGCATCCTGTTCCTCGACGCGGCCGACGAGATTCTCGTGCGGCGGTACGAAGCGAGCCGACGCCGTCACCCGCTGTCGAGCTCCGAGCGCGTCAGCGATGGCATTGCCGAGGAACGAGCGTTGCTCGAAGCGCTGAAGGGCGAGGCCGACCTGCTCGTCGACACGTCGGCGCTCAACGTGCACGAGTTGCGGGATCGATTGCGGGAGCTGTTCTCGGAGCACCAACCCGGCGCCGAACTGCAGGTGAACGTCGTGACCTTCGGGTACAAGCACGGGCTCCCGCTCGACGTGGACCTGGTGTTCGACTGCCGCTTCTTGCCCAACCCGCACTGGATCGAGGAGCTGCGACCGCTGACCGGACTGGACGCGAAGGTGCGCGACTATGTCCTCGGCCAGCCCGGCACCCGCGAATTCCTCGCCGAGCTCGATCGGCTGTTCGCCCTGCTGCTGCCCGGATTCGAACGCGAAGGCAAGGCGTACCTGTCGATCGGCGTCGGCTGCACGGGCGGACGCCACCGCAGCCTCGTGATCGCCGAGGCGCTGGCCGAGCGCCTGCGGCGCCAAGGCCACCGCACCGCCGTCCACCACCGCGACGTCGAGCGCGACTGAGTGGTGCTCACGAAACCGGCACTATGTTGCCGTTCTCGTGACCACGGCCCTTGAGGAGGAGCGATGGCGGTACGAGTCGGTGTCAACGGCTTCGGGCGTATCGGCCGGTCATTCCTTCGGGCGATCCTCGCCCGGTCGGAGCAGGCCCAGGTCGAGCTGGTCGCGGTGAACGACCCGTTCGGCGATGCCCACACGATGGCGTTCCTCCTCAAGCACGACTCCGTCGGGGGCACGATCCCGAACGAGGTGAAGGAGACGGCGACCGGGTTCTCGGTCGACGGGCGCGAGATCAAGAAGCTCGACGTCAAGGACCCGGCGCAGATTCCGTGGCGCGAGCACGGCGTCGACATCGTCATCGAATCGACCGGCCTGTTTACGGCGCGCGAGAAGGCCGCTGGACATCTCAACGGTGGTGCCGCCCGCGTCGTCATCTCCGCGCCCGCCGCGGACGCCGACGTCACGATCTGCATGGGCGTCAACGACTCCACGTTCGACGCGACCCATCATTCCGTCATCTCGAATGCATCCTGCACGACGAACTGCCTGGCGCCCATGGCGCGCGTCCTTCACGAGCGCTTCGGTGTCGAGCGGGGGTTGATCACAACCGTGCACGCATACACCAGCGACCAGCAGCTGCAGGACCAAGCCGTCGCTACCCGTTCCGGAAAGCCGGATCTCCGGCGCATGCGCGCAGCGGCGGTGTCGATCATCCCGAACACGACTGGTGCAGCGAAGGCGATCGGTCTCGTGCTGCCGGCCCTGAAGGGCAAGCTCGACGGCATGGCGTTGCGCGTCCCGACGATCACCGGCTCCATCACCGACCTGGTGACGAATCTCGCGGCTGACGCATCGGCCGCCGACATCAATCAAGCGTTCGCGGAGGCCGCGGCCGACGCGAGCTACCGCGGGGTGCTCGTGTATAGCGACGAGCCGCTCGTGTCGGCTGACATCATCGGGCATCCCGCTTCGTGCATCTTCTCGGCGCTCGACACGGCGACCAACGGGCGGATGGCCAAGACACTCGGCTGGTACGACAACGAGTGGGGCTACTCGAACCGCCTCGTCGACGTCGCCGAGTTCATTGGCGCCAGTTAGCAGTTCGCGGGCCGATGGTCGATCCAGTTCCGCAGCTCGAAGCGCTCCCGGTCAAGCGCGGAACTCGCGTGCTCCTGCGCAACGACTTCAACGTGCCGCTGCGCGACGGCCACATCGAGGACGACCTTCGCATCACGGCCGCGCTGCCGACGATCGAGTGGTTGCGACACCACGGTGCGGGGATCGTCTGCTGCTCGCACCTGGGACGACCGAAGGGGAAGCCCGATCCCCAGTACTCCCTCGCGCCGGTCGCGGCGCGCCTCGGCGACCTCTTGCACACGTCGGTCGAGCTCGCGCCCGACGTCGCGGGCTTTCACTCGCTCAAGATGGCGCACGATCTTCTGCCCCACGAAGTGATCATGATCGAGAATCTCCGGTTCCATCCCGGCGAGGAAGAGTGCGATCCCGCGTTCGCCACCGACCTCAGCGACCTCGGTGACGTGTACGTGAACGACGCGTTCGGCGCGGCGCACCGTTCTCACGCGTCGATCATAGGGCCGCCGCTGGTGCTGCCGTCAGCCGCGGGTCGGCTGTTGGCGCTGGAGGTGGACGCGCTCGGGCGGCTGCTGCGGGACGACGTCGGTCGACCGTTCGTCGCCGTGCTCGGCGGCGCCAAGGTCAGCGACAAGCTCGGCGTCATCGACGCGTTGCTCGCGCAATGCGATCAGCTTCTCATCGGCGGAGCGATGGCGTTCACGTTCTTGGCCGCGCAGGGCTACGGCGTGGGTGTTTCGCTCGTCGAGCACGATCGAGTCGACCACTGCGCCAGCCTGCTCGCGTCCGGTCGCATCTCTCTCCCGGCCGACGTCGTCGTCGCCCGCGAGATGGGCGCCGACGCCGAGACGCGCCACGTCGCTGCGTCCGAGATTCCCGACGGTTGGATTGGGCTCGACATTGGACCCGAAAGCGCGGGGCCGTACGCGGACGCGATTGTCGCGGCGCGCACAGTCCTGTGGAACGGTCCGATGGGCGTGTTCGAGCTCGAGCCCTTTGCCGCCGGCACCCGCGCAATCGCGGCCGCGATGGCGGAGTGCCGCGGCTATACGGTCGTCGGCGGTGGAGACAGCGCGGCCGCGGTGCGCAAGCTCGGATACGAGTCAGCAATCGACCACGTCTCGACCGGAGGCGGCGCGTCGCTCGAGTTGCTGGAGCGCGGCGACCTCCCCGGGCTCGTCGCCCTTCGGAAAGGACCCCGACGCTCGTGACCGCGCGCACGCCGCTGATGGCCGGTAACTGGAAGATGCATCACAACCACCTGGAGGCCATCCAGGTCGTGCAGAAGCTCTCGTACCGGCTCGACGACAAGGACTACGCCGCGGTCGAGGTCTCGATCCACCCGGCGTTCACCGCGCTGCGAGGGGTGCAGACGACGCTCGATGCCGACCGCATCCCCATCGCGCTCGGCGCCCAGGACTGCCACTGGGAGCCGTCTGGTGCGTGGACGGGCGAGGTGAGTGCAGCCATGCTCGCCAAGCTCTCGGTCCAGTACGTGATCGTGGGCCACAGCGAACGGCGTGAGCTGCTCGGCGAGACCGACGAGATGGTCGCGAAGAAGACCCGGGCGGTGCTCGCCAACGCGATGGCACCGATCGTGTGCGTTGGCGAGACGCTCGCCGAACGCGAGGGTGGCGTGACCGACACGAAAGTGCAGACACAGCTGCGAGCGGCGCTGGCGGGACTCGCCTCGGCCGACGCGCAACGCTGCGTGGTCGCGTACGAGCCGATCTGGGCAATCGGTACGGGCCGCAACGCGACGCCCGATGATGCCAACACGACGATTGCGGTAATTCGTCGAACGCTGCGCGAGCTGTTCGCCGAGGCCGCGACCCCGATGCGGATCCTTTATGGAGGCAGCGTCAAGCCGGGCAATGTCGGCGACCTGATGGCGATGCCCGAGATCGACGGCGCGCTGGTGGGTGGGGCGTCGCTGGATCCCGACGAGTTCGCCCGAATCGTCCGCTACGGACGGTGACGGTGCCGGCTTCGGGCGCCGAACCCGGGTATATGCTCGCTCGGCTCCGAACCCGGGGCACCAGAACTACGCACAGCCGGACGAAAGGGAAGTGCCGTGTTCTTGAACGCGATCCTCATCGGATTGCATTTGCTCACGGCGTTCCTGCTCATTCTCTTCATTCTGCTGCACGCCGGCCGCGGTGGTGGCCTCTCCGACATGTTCGGGGGCGTCTCCGGCGCATCCCTTGCCGGTTCCACAGTGGTGGAACGCAACCTCGATCGCCTCACGGTCGTCGTTGCGCTGGTCTTCAGTTTCACCACGATTTTGCTGTCGCTGCGGCTGACGTGACGAGACATCCCGCCGGTTGCGTCGTATAACGGTCTCGGCACCCGCCCTCGCGGGTCACCGAATGAGAGCGACGAGAGACGGGGAGGTCTCGTACATGCGTGCGGAGCGTGCTTGGCACTTGCGGCTGCTCGCCCTTTTGACTGTGCTCATGCTCGTTGCGGCCGCCTGCGGTGGCGACGACACCGAAACGACGGGCGACGACGACGGCGGTGACGTTCCCGTGGGCGGCGATCTCGTCATCGGTGCCGAGCAGGAACCCGACTGCACCGCATGGATCAAGTCCTGCGCCGGTTCGAGTTGGGGCTATTGGATGATGGGCACGACGACGATGCCGCGGGCGTTCGACACGCTGCCCGACGGCGAGGCGTGGGCAGTCGTCGCGAGCGCGGACTTGCTGACTGGTGAGCCCGAAGTCGACGACTCCGACCCCGCGAGCCCGGTGCACACGTACAGCATCAACCCTGACGCCGTGTGGTCCGACGGTGAGCCGATCACGTGCGACGACTTCGTGTTCACGTGGGACGCGATCGTCAACGGCGAGGAGATCTACGACCCGACCGGGTACGTCGACGTCTCTGCGGTCGACTGTCCTGATCCCAACACCGCGGTCGTGACGTTCTCGAAGCCCTACGCGGGCTGGAAGGAGCTCTTCGGCGGCGGTTACGGCATCCTGCCCGCCCACATCCTCGAAGGCCAGGACATTCTCGAAGCAATGCGCAACGGCTACACGTGGTCCGCGGGCCCGTGGATGCTCGACCACTGGACGAAGGGTGTCGAGGCACAGCTCGTGCCGAACCCGAACTGGTGGGGCGAAGCGCCGAAGCTCGACAGCGTGACGTTCAAGTTCCAGGCCGACACCGCAGCCGAGTTCCAGTCGTTCCAGAACCGTGAAGTCTCGATGATCTATCCGCAGCCGCAGCTGGACGTGGTGGACCAGATCGAGGCCGGGATCGAAGGTGCGCGGTCGGCGTACACGACGACGAACAGCCCGAACTCCGAGGCGATCTGGATGAACAATGCCGCGCCGCCACTCGACGAGGTCGCGGTGCGCCAAGCGATCGCGTACGCGGTCGACCGTGCCGCGATCGTGGAGCAGCTCTTCGGCGCCCTCGGCGTCGACGCGCCGCTCAACACGTTGAACGCGCCGATCCTCGTGCAGTTCAGCGATCCCGATGCGTTCGCGGGCTACGTACCCGACCTGACCATGGTCGATGAGCTGATGACGGGCGCCGGCTGGGAGAAGAACGCCGACGGCATCTGGGAAAAGGACGGCACCGCGGCGAACCTGACGTTCAAGTCGACGGCCGGCAACCAACGGCGGGAACGCACCGGTCAGATTCTCCAAGAGCAGTTGGGCGAGGCCGGCTTCGGGCTGACGCTCGACTACCAGGACGCGGGGGCGCTCTTCGGCGAGCAGCTCCCCCAAGGTGACTTCCAGCTCGCGCTGTACGCCCAGGTGCTCACCGCGCTGAAGGTTGGCCAGTGCAATATCTTCTGTTCGAAGAACATCCCGGTCGAGGAGACCGAGTTCTCCGGGCAGAACTGGACGCGCACCGACATTCCGGAGCTCGACGCGCTCCTCGAGGAGCTCGACACGACGATCGACGAGGAACGCCAGGCCGAGATCGGCCGCGAAGCCGACGCGATCCAGGCCGAGCAAGTCGTCTCGCTCCCGCTCGACCCGCTGCCGAACATCTTGATCTGGGCGGACAACGTCAAGGGGCCGGTCATGGACAACCCAATCCTCGGGCCGTTCTGGAACCTGCACCTCGTCGGCGTCGAAGCGTAGGGAAGCTCCGCACCGAATGCCTCGCGCACAGGGGCCCGGCCATGACAACGGCCGGGCCCCTCGCGCGGGTCGCGGTCGCGCGGGCAGCCGAACAGTCGTCGCGCCGCCGTGTTGATCTACATCCTTCGCCGAGTGCTCTATTCGATCCCCATCTTGATCATCGCGACGTTTCTCGTGTTCGTCATGGTCGCGGCGACGTTCGACCCGACGACGAAGTTCGCGCAGAGCCAGAACCGAGAGCGACTCGTCTCGGAGTTCAAGGAGGAGCACGGCCTCAACCGCCCGCTGGTCGTGCAGTACGGCGACTGGTTGAGCGACGCGGTCCGGGGCGATTTCGGGGAGAGCTACCGCCGGGAGTCGCCGGTCGCCGACGAGGTCAAGCCCGCGCTGTGGAACACGATGCAACTCGCCTTCTTCGGAGTGCTCGTCTCGTCGCTGCTTGCCGTCGCGGTCGGCGTGTTCAGCGCCGTGCGCCAGTACTCGGTCGGCGACTATGTGCTCACCGGTCTCGCGTTCGCGGGGATCGCACTGCCGACCTTCTGGTTCGGACTCATCGCGTACGACTTCGCGATCAAGCTCGCGAGGTGGTTCAACGACGGAGAGCCCGTGTTGTACGGGCTCGGGCTGCACTCCAGCGGCGAGAAGGGCTTCAACCCCGACTACCTGCGGCACCTGGTGCTGCCCGTCACCACGTTGACCGTCCAGATCATCGCGTCCTGGAGTCGCTTCCAACGCGCCGCCATGCTCGATGTGCTGGGTTCCGACTACGTACGCACCGCGCGAGCCAAGGGTGTGCCCCGGCGCCAGGTCGTTACCCGCCATGCGCTCCGCAACGCGCTGATCCCGCTCGTGACGATCATGGCGCTCGACATCGGCGCGCTGTTCGGTGGCTTGGTGATCACCGAGCAGCTCTTCTCGATCCCAGGAATGGGGCGCCTGTTCGTCCGCTCGCTCGGTGACGGCGACGTACCGATCGTGCTCGCGTGGCTCTTGATCGCGTCCACCTTCATCATCTTGTTCAACCTGCTCGCCGATCTGCTCTACAGCGTCCTCGACCCCCGCATTCGGCTCGCATGACGGTCGAAGGCGATGTCGGCACGGCACAGCTCGGTGCGGGAGCCGACCCCGCCGACACGATCGAGGCACCCGGTGACGCCGGGCTCGCACCAACCGCGGAGCCGACGGCGCGATCGCAGTGGGCGCTGTTCCGGCGACGCTTCCTCCGCCATCGCATGGCGCTGCCCGCGTTTCTCTTCCTCTTCTTGTTGTCGTTCGCGTGCTACGGCGCGAGCTGGGTCGCCCCGTACGACCGCAACGATCAGGAGCTGGCGCGCGCCGATATGCAGCCGTCGATGGATCACCTCATGGGCACGGACGGGCTCGGCCGTGACCTGCTGTCGGAGATCTTTTTCGCGGGGCGCGTGACACTCACGATCGGGTTCGCGGTCGCGATCCTGTCGACCTCTTTGGGTGCGGTCGTCGGCGCGTTCGCGGGTTACCGCGGCGGCTGGATCGACAACCTGCTGTCGCGCGTCACCGATCTCTTCCTCGTGGTGCCGGCGCTGTTGGTCGCGATGGTGTCGCTCAGCTACGTCCGGCAGGAGGCGCGGTTCCTCTGGTGGGATGTCGGTGAGAAGATGCTGTTCATCGAGGTCAATGCGCCGTTCGCGATCATCGTCACCCTGTCGTTCTTGAGCTGGACGTACGTCGCGCGCCTCGTCCGCGGCCAAGTGCTCTCGATAAAGGAGAAGGAGTTCGTCGAAGCGGCGCGCGCGGCCGGCGCGTCGACGCCACGAATCATCTTCCGACACGTGCTTCCCAACTCGATCGGCGTGATCATGGTCAACGTGACGCTCGTCGTCGCGTACGCGATCATTCTCGAGGCGACGCTGTCGTACCTCGGTTTCGGCCTCGTGCCGCCGGAGTTCTCGTGGGGATCCTTGATCTACGACGCGCGCTCGACGGTCGGAAGCGACAAGGCCTACACGCTGTACTTCCCCGGGCTCATGCTGTTCCTCACGGTGCTCTGCGTGAACTTCCTTGGTGACGGTCTGCGCGACGCGTTCGATCCTCGCGGGAAGCAGGATCACATATGACGCTGCCGGAAATGGCACCGGTGCCGGCGATGGATCTGGACCCACCGACGGCCGAGCCGGCGCGCGACGACGTCGTCCTGTCGGTGCGAGACCTGCACGTCGACTTCAGGTCTGACGACGGGATTGTCAAGGCCGTCGACGGCGTCACGTTCGACTTGCGCGAGAACGAGACACTGGGAGTCGTCGGTGAGTCGGGGGCGGGGAAGAGCGTGACCGCCCTTGCGATCCTCGGCCTTCTCCCCCGGTCGGCCAACATCCGCGGGAACATTCTCTTTCGCGATTTCCAGATAGTCGGACGGAGCGAGCGGGACCTGCAACCGCTGCGAGGTCGGCGCATCGCGATGGTGTTCCAGGATGCACTGGCGTCGTTGAACCCTGTCATGCGCGTCGGTAACCAGATCGCGGAAGCGATCACCGTGCACGAAGAGATCCCGAAGCAGGAGTTGCGGGAACGTGTAGTGCAGTTGCTCGATCTTGTCGGGATCTCCGACGCGCGCCACCGCGCCGATCACTACCCGCACGAGTATTCCGGTGGCATGCGCCAGCGGGCGATGATCGCGATGGCGATCGCGAACGATCCCGACGTCCTCATCGCCGACGAGCCGACGACTGCGCTCGACGTGACGATCCAGGCGCAGGTTCTCGAGGTGGTCGAACGCATACAGGACCGCACCCGTACTTCCGTGTTGCTGATCACGCATGACCTCGGCGTCGTTGCCGGCCTCGCGGATCGCGTCGTCGTGATGTACGCGGGGCGCCACGTCGAAGCAGGCACTGTCGACGACATCTTCTACACGCCCGGTCATCCTTACACGCGCGGGTTGTTGGCATCGCTCCCGCGGCTCGACCGGCCGTCGCGCCGCGAGCGACTTCACCGCATCAAGGGGCAGCCTCCGTCGCTTGTTCACGTGCCGTCTGGCTGTGCGTTCCATCCGCGTTGTCCCGTCGCCACCGACCTTGACGGTGCCTGCTTCCGTGTCCGGCCCGATCTCGAGTACCTCACGACCGACCATCGTTCCGCGTGTCATTTCGCGGCGACGCTCGATGAGCGGTTCGCCGAGGTCGCCGCCCAGGTCGAGGGCGACGCATGACCGTCGTCAACGAACCGGCTGATGCGCTGCCGCTGCGATCTGTCGGTGTGCCGCTCTTGGAGGTTGCGGACCTTGTCAAAGAGTTCCCGATCAGCGCCGGCTTCTTCGGGCGTCAGATCGGATCTGTGAAAGCCGTGTCGGGCGTCTCGTTCGCGGTACCGAAGGGCAAGACGCTCGGTTTGGTCGGAGAGTCCGGGTGCGGAAAGTCGACGACGGGTCGACTGATTCTGCGCCTACTCGAGGCGACCTCCGGGTCGGTTCGCTTCGAGGGCCAAGAAGTGTTCGAGATGGACAGCGGCGATGTTCGCCGCCTCCGCCGCAAGATGCAGATCGTGTTCCAAGATCCGTACGCGTCGCTGAATCCGCGAATGACCATAGCGGCAATCATCAGCGAACCGATGCGCATCCACAGGATGTACAAGAGCAACGGCAAGGCGCGTGTTGCCGAGCTGATGGAACTGGTTGGCCTCAATCCCGAGCACGCCAATCGATTTCCGCACGAGTTCTCGGGTGGACAGCGTCAGCGCATCGGCGTCGCACGCGCGTTGTCACTCCACCCCGAGTTGCTGTTGCTCGACGAGCCGGTCTCTGCACTCGACGTCTCGATCCAAGCCGGTGTTGTCAACCTGCTCGATGAGATCCAACGCGAGCTCGAGCTCACATACGTCTTCATCGCCCACGACCTTTCGGTTGTGCGACACATCTCGGACGTTGTCGCAGTGATGTATCTCGGGAAGATCGTCGAAATCGGTCCGGCCGACTACGTGTACGAGCGGCCCGCGCACCCGTATACGCACGCGTTGCTCTCCGCGGTGCCGATTCCCGATCCGCGCCGCGAGCGCCAGCGGCAGCGGGTCGTGCTCGAAGGCGACATTCCGAGTCCGGCGTCGCCGCCCGCGGGTTGTCGTTTCCACACCCGCTGCCCACTCGCGCAGGACATCTGCGTGCAACAAGAGCCACCGCTCGCGGTCACGCACGCCGCCCAGCAAGTCGCCTGCCACTTCGCGCTCGGACCCGGCGAGACGTTGGTGCGACGGGCGGAGGCGCTCGGCCGCACCGTGGCGTTCCGTGAGCGAGCCGGGTAGGGGACCCGACGGCGAGGTCCGCCTGCACTCGAGCTGGCGTGGCCTCGTTGTCGCTTTCATGTCGCCGCTGCTCCTGCTCGCCGTCGGGAGCCTCGCGATGGGAGGTGGGGTCAATGTCGTTGCCGCGCTCCTCGTGATCGCAGGCGGGTTGCTGTTGGTGGTCTCACTCTTCGACTACCCGCTCTCTTCAACGCTCGGCGAACACGGCATTACGCGCCGAACGGCGCTACGTCGGCATCGGCTGCCGTGGGCCGAGATCGACGCGATCACCCGTGCGCGGGGGACCCGCTTCAATCGGCGACCGGGGCCGCTCGCCGCCGCATGCGGGCGGCGCCGCTATTTGATCGTCGATCGACCAGAAGCCGCGACCGAATACGGCGCGATCGCAGAGTGCCTCACCCGCTACGACTCCCGCGTTGCGCTCGTCGCGGCGGCACCACGACAAGAAACGGTGCCGACCTGGCTCTACCACCGCCGCAAGTAGGCGTCAGGCGTCCGCCGCCGGCATCGCCGGCGCGAACAGTCGGCCCTGGCCGAAGTCGACCCCCGCCTCGGCGAGAAGATCGCGCTGGTGCGCACTCTCGATCGGCACGGCGGTTACCTCGAGACCCAGCCCGTGCGCGAGGCCGATCGTGGCGCGCACGACCCGCACGCGAGGACGCAACCCGCGCCGACAGATCCGAACGCCGTGCAATCCGCGCGACAGTGATCCTTTCCGCTCGCTGACTGCGTGTCCAGCGGGCGCGCTCCGGATTGCTCGGAGCGTCGCGAGCACGCGATGCGAGTTGTCATCGTGAAGGCGCAGCGCGGCGGGCCGAAACGCACGGCCGCTATGCTGATCCGCCTCGTCGGAGTGGCGGAATAGGCAGACGCGCTAGGTTGAGGGCCTAGTGCCCGCAAGGGCGTGGGGGTTCAAGTCCCCCCTCCGACACACTCGTTAGTACACGCGCTCGGACCCGCCCGCACGTGCAGCCGGCCGTCCGTGTGGTACGTGATCGCGACGTTGAGCTCCTGGTAGACGGCGCGGCGCGGCGGCCACGGCTGCTGGACGCACTTGGGCTCGAACGCGACACCCTCGAACGAGAAGAACGCGCCGTGGTACTCGGCAACCTGGTCGGTCCAGAAGCGCTTGCAGACCTCGATCGCCTCGTCGACGCGCCGGCCGCGCGTGTGGAAGTCGAGCTCAGCGGCCGTCCACTCCTCTTCGAGCCACGACGCGCCGATGCCGAACTCGAGGCGCCCGTTCGAGAGGATGTCGAGGGTCTGCACGCCGCGTGCGGCCGTGAACGGGTGGCGGAGCCCGATGTTGTAGACGTGCGTGCCGAGCCGGATGCGCTCGGTCCGACCCGCGAGGTAGCCGAGGTAGGTGAACGCGTCGAAGACGGGAGTCTCCGGCGGCACCGGCGGGTGCGTCTCACCGGGATGCGGTGAGCGGCTCATCTGCGTCGTGAGCACGAGGTGCTCGGGGAGCCAGACCGACTCGTAGCCGAGCCGGTCGGCCTCGATCGTGACGTCGACGAAGAAGCCCGGGTGCAGCCGGCCGAGCGCGACGCCGAACTTCACGCGATGTCGACGAGCAGGTCGCCGGCCGGGGTCGCGCGCGCGACGTCGCCGGCGCGGAGGAGCAGGCTGCTGAAGGGGAGCTCGATCACGGCCGGTCCCTCGACCTCGGTGGGGCTCGCGGCGAGCTCGGCCACGTCGACGACCGCGGCGTCGGACCAGGCGCCGTCGACGTGGACCGCCCGGCGCGAGCGTGCCGGGACGGCGCCGGCGACCGCCGGCGGCCGAAGGTCGGGGTGTGCGCTGCGCCCGATCGCAACGAGGCGCAGGCCGCGCACGAGCGGCTCTTCGGCGCGCGACTCGATGAGGCGAGCCTCGGCGTTCCGCCGGTGGAACTCGTCGACCGCATCGGTGATTGCCGCCGCCGAGATGCGGTCGCGCTTGATCGCGAGGGGGATCAGCACGTCGAAGGTCTGGCCCGGGAACACGAGGTTCAGGAAGCAGCTGCGCTCGATCCGATCCGCGGCGACGCCGGCGTCGGCGAGCTCGGCGTCGGCGTCGGCGGCAAGCCGGGCGGCGAGCGCGGACAGCGCGTCGACGTCGGCGTCGTTCCACGGGGCGAGGTACGCGCGTGACTCGTCGACGACGTGGTCGGACAGCAGCAGCCCGAGCGCCGAAAAGCCCGCGGCGGCGAGCGGGACGAGGCACCGGCGCATCCCCAGCGCGCGGGCCTGCGTCGTCGCGTGTACGGGGCCCATGCCGCCGAACGCGACCAGGGACAGCTCGCGGGGGTCGGCGCCTGCGAGCGCGAGCACGCGGCGCACCGCGTCGGTCATGTACGCGTCGATGATCGCGACGACGGCGGCCGCGGCATCGACGGCGTCGAGGCCGAGCGGTTCGCCGAGGCGCGTCAGGGCCTTCGTCGCGGCATCCACGTCGAGCGCGGTGCGTCCCGCGGCGAAGCGCGCGGGGTCGATGCGCCGCAACCGGCCAACCCGCGCTGGTTGCCCGCGCCCTGCAAACCCACCCCGACCACCACGCCGCCGGCCAACGTCTCGCCGCGCTCAGCGGCACCCGAACCCGGCCGGCCGAGATCACCGTTCGCGTCGCCATCGCGGCCGCTGCCGCGATCATCTTCATCGCCATCTGCGCGGCGATGCACGCCATCTACCTCGGGCTCGGCATCACCGCCTGCGCCGCCGCCGGACTCTACGTAGCGCTGCTGCTGCGACCACTCCGCACGCACTCACCCGCCGAAAC
>JBQTGT010000048.1:0-85166 GCA_052390615.1 Actinomycetota bacterium | reverse complement strand
CGCAAGATTGCGCGACGCACAACCACCGATCTGCCGACAACGACACCACCAGCGACCCGGCAACGCAACGCGACCCGCCCTACCCGTCAAACACGGCGCACCACAGCCCGTTCATGAATGATCGGGGGTAACTAGCGCGTTCGATCGTTCAATGCGGCGCGAACGGCGGCGGGAAGCTCGACCGATTCGTTCGTTCCGGGCGTTATCGCGACGTATGTAATCGTCGCGGAGCAGGCGGGAATACCGGTGACCGTGGCCTCGTAGCGCAGTTCGAACGACGTTCTGCCCAGGCGACACGGTGTGACCTGCACGTCGACCCGATCGTTGAATCGGGCCGGACCCGACCACTCGAGCACCGCCTTGACCGGCATCACGTCGAAGTCGCGCGCCCAGAAGCCGTCGCCGAGCCCCAGCGACTCCATGAAGCGACAGCACGCTTCGTCGAAGTACGTGAGCCAATGCGCGTTGAACACGACGTTCTGCCGGTCGATCTCCGCGTACCGGACGCGGAGGCAGTGTACGAAGGGCGCGTTCACGCACGCAGCTCGGCGCCGTGCGCCCGCACGACCGCGTCGACGGCACGTTCGCGCAGGTCGGCCACCTCCTCGTCGGTGAGCGTCCGATCTGACGCGCGGAAGCGCACCGAGAAGGCCAGGCTCACGCGGCGTGCCCCGATCGAGTCGGCCTGGAACACGTCGAACAGCTCGACGCGCTCGGCCAGATCGCCGGTCGCGTCGAGCAATGTTGCTCGCACCGCGGCCGCAGGGACGGCGTCGTCGACGACGAACGCCAAGTCGATGGTAGACGCGGGGAACCGCGACACGGGCGCAAGCCGGCGCGTCCGGCGGGCTGCCCGAAGGACCCGACCGCTGTCCAACTCGCAGGCGACGGTGCCCGGTGGCAGCGCGAACGCCTCGCACACCGACGGATCGATCTCGCCGACGGTGCCGACGGGATCGCCATCCACCAGCACGCGCGCCGCCCGAGCCGGATGGAACGATCCGTGCCCGGGGTGCTCGCCGAGCGACCACTCACGGACTCGCAGCTCACCCAGCACCGCTTCGAGTGCGGCGACGGCGTCCGCGGGCGTGACCACTCGGTTCGGTTCGGTCGGGCGGCGGGCGACGACGCCCGACCGTACGAACGCGGCCCGGAGACATTCGGTCGGCAACGTCGAGTCGCCTTCGGGCGCAAGGAATACCGTGCCGACCTCGAAGAGTGCAACGTTGGGTTCACCGTGCGCAACGTTGTGCGCGACCGCGCGCAGCAAACCCGGCAGCAGCGAGGGCCGCAGCAACGACTCCTCTGCCCGCAACGGGTTCTCGGCTTCGATCGCGTCGACGGGCGACTCACCCGCGCGCGTGATATCGGTCGGTGCGAGCAACGGCAGGGAATACGTCTCGTCGAAGCCGGCGCCGACGAGTACGTCGGCAATCGCGCGCCGTTCGCGCTGCGCGGGAGTGAGCGCACCGATCTTGAACGGGTTCGCGGGCACCGTCCGCGCGATGTGCTGCAGTCCGACTCGACGAGCGACCTCCTCGACGATGTCGATCTCGCGTTGAAGATCAGGGCGAAACGTCGGCGCAAGGACAACTTGGGCGTCGGCGGTGCGGGCCTCCTCGTCGATGCCGAGCGGCGCGAGCAACCCGCCGATTTCGTCCGTCGTCATTGTGGTTCCGAGCAATGCGTTGACGCGATCGGTCCGGACTGTGATCCGGGGCCGTCCGATCGGTGTCGGGTAGATGTCGATCGCGGCGCCGGGTGGGGGCGCGCTCGCGACCTCGGAGAGGAGCTCCATCGCCCGCCGAGCCCCCGAAGCGGTGCCGTTGGGATCGACGCCGCGCTCGAACCGGGCACTCGCCTCGGACCGCAGCCCGAGGCGCTTCGCCGTCTTGGCGATCCCCGACGGCTCGAAGTACGCCGACTCCATGAGTATCTCCGTGGTCGTCTCGCGGACCTCGGCGTCGGCCCCGCCCATGACCCCCGCGATGCCACGCGGGGTCCGTTCGGCGTCGCAAATAAGCAGGTCTTCGACCGTGAGCGTGCGGACCACGCCGTCGAGGGTCTCCATCTGCTCACCGGCGCGTGCGGTGCGTACCACGATGCCGCGCCCGGCGAGCCGGTCGCGGTCGAACGCGTGCAACGGCCGACAGCGTTCGAGCATCACGTAGTTCGTGACGTCGACGACGTTGCTGATCGGGCGCATGCCCGCGAGCCGCAGCCGGCGCTGCATCCACTCGGGCGAGGGTCCCATCCTCACTGTGGCGACCATCGCCACGAAGCGGGGACAACGGTCGGGTGCCTCCACATCCACTCGCGTCGCGCCCAGCGCGTCGACGACCTCGTCTGGTTCGGTGACCGGAATGCGCAGCGGAGTGCCGAAGTACGCCGCAAGGTCGCGCGCGACACCGGCGATTCCCATGGCATCAGGCCGGTTGGGCGTGATCGACAGATCGAACACGACATCGTCGAGACCGAGTATCCCGCGCACGTCGGCACCGAGGGGCGCGTCGGCCGGCAGCGCCAGGATGCCGCCGTGGTCGTCACCCAAGCCGAGCTCGCGCGGCGAGCACAGCATTCCTTCGGATATCACGCCGCGAATCTTGCGGCGTTCGATCTTGAGGTCGCCGGGAAGCACGGCGCCCACCGGTGCGAACGGGACGACCATGCCCGCTTCGATGTTCGGCGCGCCGCACACGACACGAAGCGTGCCGTCACCGAACTCGATTTCGGCGAGACGGATGCGGTCGGCGTCCGGATGACGCACAACGTCGAGGATGCGCGCGACGACGACGCCGTTGATCTCTCGTCCGGGATCGTCGATCTCTTCGACCTCGAGCCCGAGCTGGTTCAACGCGTCGGCGATGTCGGCCGGTGGCGCATCAATCGGCGTGAACTCTCGGATCCATGTCAGCGGCGCGCGCATGAGCTGACCCGCTCCTCAGAGTTGGTGCAGGAATCGGACGTCGCCGTCCCACAGGTGCTTCACGTGGTCGACGCCGTAGAGGAGTTGGACGACTCGATCGATGCCGAACCCGAACGCGAAGCCGGTATACCGCTCGGGATCGATGCCCACCGCGTCGAACACGGCGGGATCGACCATGCCCGCGCCACCGAGTTCGACCCACCCCGTCTTCGAGCACACGGTGCAGCCATCGCCTTCGCAGAACACGCATGTCATCGCAAACTCGATCGAAGGCTCGGTGAACGGAAAAAACGATGGCAGGAAGCGCGCGTTGATGTTCGGACCGAACAGCGCCTGGATGAACGCCTCGATCGTGCCGAGCAGGTCGCCGAGCGTGATGCCTTCGTCGACCGCGAGGCCTTCGATTTGATGGAACACCGGCGAGTGTCGCGCGTCAAGCGTGTCGCGGCGGTACACACGTCCGGGCGCAATGACGTAGATCGGCGGCGGTTGCGCTTCCATCACCCGCACCTGCACCGGCGACGTGTGAGTGCGTAACAACACCTGCTCGGGTTCGCCGAGGCGCACGTACAGCGTGTCCTGCATCGCGCGCGCCGGATGGCCCGGCGGGAAGTTCAACGCCTCGAAGTTGTACCAGTCGAGTTCGACTTCGGGACCTTCGGCGACCTTGTAGCCGAGGCCGACGAACACGTCCTCGAGCTCGCGCCAAATTCGCGTGACTGGGTGGAGGTGACCCCGCCGGTAGCCGCTGCCGCCAATGGTGAGATCGATGCGATCACGCACGAGTGACGCCGCGCGTTCTTCGCGCGCCAGCAGCTCGCGACGTTCGTCGACGACGGCCTGCAGTCGTTGTTCGGTCTCGCGCAACTCCTGGCCGATTCGAGGTCGCTCCTCCGCCGCGACGTTCTTGAGCTCCGTGACAACACGACGCAGCGGGCCGTCCTTCTTCTTGTACTTCCGCTCGATCTCCGCCAGCGCGGCCAGCGTGTCGACCACTTCCACCTCGGCGAGGGCGGTGTCGTACGCCCGCCGGATCTGTTCGCTCAGCGTCATCGGGCGGCCCGCCGTTGCCGCGCCGCCTCGTGCAGGAGCACGGTGCCTGCCATCGCGACGTTGAGCGATTCGGCCGCATGCATCGGAATGCTCACGACCGCGTCGACGGAGAGGTCCGCCGGCAGACCGTGCGCTTCGCTCCCGAGCACAAACGCGCACGGTGCGGTGAGATCGAACGATTCGGGCGGCTCGCCACCGGCCATGGCGGCCGCAATACGCCGCACGCCGCGCGCGCCGAGTCGTTCCAGTACGTCCACTGCGGTAACACCCTCCACGGTCCGGATCGCGAAGCACGCGCCCGCGGAGGCGCGTACGACCTTGGGATTGTACGCATCGACCGATCCCGAACCGAGGACGACGCCGTCGGCACCGGCCGTTACGGCGCTCCGAATCAGTGTGCCGGCGTTGCCGGGATCCGCGATCGGTGCCCCGATCAACGCCAGCGTCACTGTGTCGAGCGCGTCGAGCCCGTGGCGCGCGAACCGCACGACCGCGAAGACCGGTTGCGGCGTGACCGTCACACCGATGCGATCGGCAGCACCCGCCGACAGTGGAAGGACGCGAATGCCGGCCGCCGCCGCACGCGCCGCGACCGGGTGCGCAGGCTCGGCATAGATGCTCTCGATCGGTGCCGAATGGTCGAGGGCCGCCCCCACGACCCGCGGCCCTTCGGCGACGAACACGCCCGCGTCCTCGCGCGCACGACGGTCGTGCAACAGCTCCCGCAGCCGTCGGATGTCGGCCTTGGAAACCTCAGCCATACCCGCTCAGAGGGCCGCGCGAGCCCCGGCATCGTTCGCCGCGTCCACTGGTCGGCTTCAGCTTCGCCTCTCTCGTTCGGTCGGCTCCGCCTGCGTCTCCCCCGGCGCCGCCGGCCTCAGGCCGCGTCGAGGGCCTCGCGCGCGACGGTGACGAGCCGCCCGAAGGCGGCCGGTTCCCGGACCGCGAGATCGGCGAGGATCTTGCGGTCGACGTCGATCGACGCGGCTTTCAAGCCGGCGATGAAGCGCGAGTACGCGATGTCGTGCTCGCGGCACGCGGCGTTGATCCGCACGATCCACAGTCGCCGGAACTCGCCCTTGCGCGCGCGCCGGTCGCGGTACGCGTACCGCAGCGAGTGCATCACCTGCTCGTTCGCCTTGCGGAAGTGGCGACTCCGGGCGCCGGTGTAGCCCTGCGCCTCCTCGAGAATTGCCCGCCGGTGCTTCCGGCCGTTCACGGAGCGCTTGACGCGAGCCATCCCGTTACCTCCCCAGCAACCGCTCGACGTGCTTCTTGTCGCCGCCCGTGAG
The DNA here is from genome assembly GCA_052390615.1 of Actinomycetota bacterium. GTDB lineage: Bacteria > Actinomycetota > Acidimicrobiia > IMCC26256 > PALSA-610 > JBQTGT01. Next base: position 79,895 of record JBQTGT010000048.1, on the reverse strand, counting down.
CTCGGCGGGGCGACCGAGTCGCCGCGTGCGCGTGCTCGACTTCTTCTCGAGCAGATGGTCACGGTACGCCTTGCGCCGGAAGATCCGGCCGGTCGCCGTGATCTTGAAGCGCTTGGCCGCGCCGCGGTGTGTCTTCATCTTCGGCATTGGTCTGGTCCCGTGTCGTCTATTAGCCGGTTGCTTCGGCGGGTGTTGCCGCGACGACGGCGGTGGTCTCACCCGTCGCGTCGCCGCCTGCTTTCGTTGCGCCCTTCGACGCGCCTTGCCCCTTGCCTTTCGGGCGTCGGGTGGGGTTGAGCACCATCGTCATGTTGCGGCCGTCCTGGCGGGGTGACGACTCGACGGTCGCCAGCTCGGCGACGCGCTCCGCAACCCGTTCGAGGATGCGCCGCCCGAGTTCGGGGTGCGCCATCTCCCGTCCCCGGAACATGATCGTGAGCTTGACCTTCGACCCCTCGGCAAGGAACCGCTCGACGTGGCGCATCTTCGTCTCGTAGTCGTGCCCGTCGATCTTGGGGCGGAACTTCATCTCCTTGATGACGACGCTGGTCGCCTTCCGCCTCGATTCCTTGCGCCGCTGATCCTGCTCGTACTTGTACTTGCCGTAGTCCATGATCTTGCAGACCGGTGGCTCGGTCTTGTCGGCGACCTCGACGAGATCGAGCCCTTGCTCGCGCGCTATTTGCAGCGCCTCGGGAAGGGCCTTCACGCCGAGCTGACTGCCGTCGGCGCCGATCAGGCGCACTTGGCGAGCGCGGATGCGGTCGTTGATGCGGGCGTCGTCTGTGGCCAGCGCACTCTCCTCGGTCGGTTGCGGTGATTCGCCGCCGGCGCGAATCGACGACGGACTGGGGAAGCCCGCCGTCGGCCGTGTGCCGGCAACGACCCGACTCGGGTGGTATCCCGATCAGGTGGGGACGATCCCAGTAGAAGGGCGCCGGTCCCACTTCCCGTTGAGTTGTGAAGTGCCGTGCAAGGATACCAGCGTGAGTGAGCTCTGGACACCGCCGGGGGCCTCTGGGCCCGCAGCCGAGCCGGATGCCGTGCCCGGGGCAGACGGCGCGACACCGAGCGCGGAGGAGGTGGCCGCGCTGCGCCAGCTCCACGACCAGCTCCGGGCGACGCCGGTGCTCGATGTGCTCGCCAATCACGTGCTCGGCATCTGGCAGCTCGGCCTGGTGCACCTCGGTGTCGCCACCCCTCCCGGCGAGCACGGCGAGGTGCCCGCGCCCGATCTCGCCGCGGCCGCGCTCGCGATCGACGCGGCGGCCGCGCTGGTCGACGGGCTCGGCCATCGGTTGGGCGATTACGAAGCCACGTTGCGTGACGCCGTCACCCAGGCGCAGATGTTGTTCGTCGAAGTGTCCGAACGCGCCGATCGCTAGTCGAACTGGCGTGACAGAAGCGCGTGCAGCGCGCCTTTGTCACGCCAGTTCGGGGTCAGGCTCTGGAAATCGTGGTGGCTTCGAAGCGGCCCAGGTGACCGGGCATCGTCTCGAACGTCACCGCCGTCCCGACGGCGATCGCGCGCGTACCGTCCGCGATCTGCGTGCAGTGGAACGGATACTCGCGTCCGTCGTCGCCCGTGAGCGTGCCGATGCCGCGGTGGTCGTCGAACGCGGTGACGGTCCCTCGAAGCGCGGGCCCCGTCACTGCACGATTTTGGCGATCGGGAGCTCGAGGATGCCGGTCGCACCCTGCTCCTTGAGCGCGGGGATCAACACGTTGATGTCGTTCTTGGCGACGACGGTCTCGACCGCGTAGCCGTCCTCGCCGTACAGCTTCGACACCGTCGGCGATTTGAGCGCCGGGAGCAGGTCGATGACCGCCCGCAAGTTCGCTTCCTCGACGTTGAGCTTCACGAGCACGCGCCCACGCGCTTCCAACGCACCGGTAAGCAGCGTTTGCAGCTGCTCCATCGCCTTGCGCTTCTCGGCGTTGTCGTGGGCAACCGGGTTGGCGATCAGCTCCGTGTACGACACGAGGATCGTGTCGAGCACCCGCAACCCTGCGGCGCGCAACGCGCGGCCGGTCTCGGTGATCTCGACGACGGCGTCGGCGATCTCGGGGATCTTCGCCTCGGTCGCGCCGTACGACAGCGACACGTCCGCTTGCACCCCGTTCTTCTCGAGAAACCGTGTCGTCAGCGCCGGATACTCGGTGTGCACGCGTACGCCGTCGGGCAGCTCCTTCGTCGACTTCCAGGCGGAGTCACCGGCGACGGCGAGCACCATGCGGATCGGACGCGCCGTCGCCTTCGAGTAGTGCAGTTCGGAGAGCGTGACGACCTCGACGCCGGTTTCCTCGATCCAATCGCGGCCGGTGACACCGACGTCGAACAGGCCCTCGGCCACGTAGCGCGGGATCTCCTGTGGCCGCAGGATCGTCACGTCGATCACGCGCGGGTCGTCGATCGTCGCGCGGTAGTCGACATCGGACGAGCGCACGACGGTGAGGTCGGCATCCTCGAACAGTTGGAGGGTCGCCGCTTCGAGCGACCCCTTCGGCAACACCAGCCTGAGCACGGGTTATGAGGGTAGTCCGGCCGTCAGGACGCGATAGCCGATATCGCATTCCCCCATCGTGCGCAGATGACCGTGGCGCGCGTCCCACACGCCGCTCGCGAGGTCGTGTCGCAGTCGTTCCGTCCCGCGAGCGCGCGCGTCCTTGTCGAGTTGCGCCAGACACGACATGCCTTCCTGAACGGTGCGGTCGAGGTAGGCCTCGGGACGATTCCAGTAGCACCCGCCGAAGCCGTCGACACAGTCGGCCGGGATCGGCACGGGATCGATCCGCACGACGTGCAGGTGTTGGGCGATCTGCGCCGTGTCGGGAGCGGTTCGCTCGGTCTCGATCTTCGCGATTTCGGGAAAGTATTCGTACAGCCACAGCTCGTGCACGGTTGCGACATCGAAGCAGAACAGCACCTGACGTGGCGCCACGCGGCGCAGCTCGGAGAGGCCACGTTCCAAGTCGGGCCAGTGGTGCACCGTGAGAATCGCGAGCGCGACGTCAAATGTCGCGTCCGCGAACGGGAGCGCTTCGGCGACGCCGAGCACGGCCGGCGCGGCGCCATGCGCGCGTTGGGTGAGCATCGTCCGCGACGGATCAACGGCGACGACCATCCGGTCGGACGGCTCGTAGTTTCCCGTACCCGCACCAACGTTCACGACAATCCGAGCGTCTCCCAACGCGGCGTTGATCTGAGTCGCGATGCGCGGATCCGTGTGGCGAGTGCTGGAATAAGTTCGGCCGATGGATTCGTACCGCGCGCAGCTCACGGCAGTCGGCGCAGCAGTGACACCATCTCGACGACCGTGGCGGCCGCCTCCTCGCCCTTGTGGCCTTCCTCGCCGCCGAGCCGGTCGAACGCCTGCTCACGGGTGTCGACGGTAAGCACACCGAAGACGACCGGCTTCCCCGTGTCCAATGCCGCGCGCGTGATCCCGGCCGCGGATTCGCCCGCGACGAACTCGAAGTGGGCGGTCTCGCCGCGGATCACCGCGCCCAGGCAGACCACGCCGTCGATCGCGCCGGAGGCGGCAAGCCGTTTGGCGACGAGTGGCAGCTCGAATGCGCCCGGGACCCGGGCGACGAGCACGTCGCGCGCGCCGTACTTCTCGAGCGCGTCGTGCGCACCGTCGAGGAGTCGTTCGGTGACGTCCTGGTTGAAGCGCGCCACGACAATCGCGATCCGCATGCCCGTCGCGTCGAGCTCACCTTCGTGCGCCGCGTAGTCGCCCACGGTCTCCTCCGCTCAGGGGGCCGCTCGGGCCCCGGATCGGGCGGCGCACGATACGCGCGCCCCCTTCCTCGCCTCAGGCTTAGCTCCCGCCGAGCTCTTCGTCGGCCAGCTCGAGGAGATGCCCGAGCTTGCGCTGCTTCGTCCGCAGGTATGCGATGTTCTCCTCCGTGGGTTCGGTGTGCAGCGGTACTCGGTCCACGATCTCCAGGCCATAGCCCTCGATGCCACCGTATTTGGATGGGTTGTTGGTCATCAGCCGCATCGTCGTGACACCGAGGTCGACCAGGATCTGCGAGCCAATGCCGTACTCGCGAGAGTCGGCCGGAAACCCGAGCTCGATGTTCGCTTCCACAGTGTCGCGTCCCTCATCCTGCAGCGAATAGGCCCGCAGCTTGTGACCGAGACCGATGCCGCGCCCTTCGTGACCGCGCAGGTAGACCACGACGCCCTGACCCTCTTCGGCGACACGCGCCAAAGCTTCGTCGAGCTGCGTACCGCAGTCGCAGCGCATCGACCCGAATACATCTCCCGTGAGGCACTCGGAGTGAACGCGGACAAGCACGTTCTGTTGGCCCGCGACCTCGCCGCGCACGAACGCGAGATGTTCGGTCGAATCGAGCAGCGACTCGAAGACATGGGCGGTGAAGTCGCCGTACTTGGTCGGAATGCGGGCTTCGGAAATCCGCCGGACCAGCTTCTCGCGGTGGCGCCGGTAGCGGATGAGATCCGCAATCGTGACGAGCACCAACCCGTGTTGTTCCGCGAACGCCTCCAGGTCGGGCCGCCGCTGCATCGTCCCGTCGTCGTTCACGATCTCGGCGAGGACTCCGGCCGGGAAACACCCTGCCATCCGCGCGAAGTCGATCGCGGCTTCGGTGTGGCCCGCCCGCTTGAGCACGCCGCCGTCGCGGTAGCGCAGCGGGAAGATGTGACCGGGACGGGCAAGATCAGCCGGTCCGGTCCCGTTGTAGACGCACGCGTGCACCGTCGTGCACCGATCGGCGGCCGAGATGCCGGTCGTCGTGCCGTGGCGGGCGTCGACCGACACGGTGAAGGCGGTGCGTTGTCCTTCGGTGTTCTGCGCGCCGGAGACCATGAGCGGGAGCTGCAGCTCGTCGAGCCGTTCACCCTCCATGGGCATGCAGATGACGCCGCTGGTGTATCGGATCATGAACGCCATCTTCTCCGGCGTCATCTTCTCCGCCGCGACGATGAGGTCGCCCTCGTTCTCGCGGTCTTCGTCGTCGACGACGACGACGAACTCGCCCCGCCGTACGGCATCGATGGCCTGCTCGACCTTCCGAAAAGGCATCTACTGGCTCCGTTCCTGGTCGCGCTCAGTCCGCTTCGTCCGCCGCATCACGTGCCGTCCCCACCGACTTGCAACAAGCGTTCGACGTACTTCGCGAGGACGTCGACTTCGAGATTCACAGTGGCGCCGGGCGCGCGCGTTCCCATCGTCGTGACTGCCAACGTGTGCGGTATCAGCGCCACCGTGAACCCGTCGTCGTGACGCGCCGCGATCGTCAAGCTGATGCCGTCGATGGTGATCGATCCCTTGTAGACGACATAGCGCAGAACATCGGGCGGCGCGTCGATTCGCACCAGTTCTGAGCCATCGGCCTGCTCGTGGCGTGCTCGAACGACCCCGGTGCCGTCGACATGACCTTGCACCATGTGGCCGCCGAGCCGGTCACCGAGACGCATCGGCCGTTCGAGGTTCACAAGGTCGCCCGCGACGAGGTCGCCCAGATTCGAGCGCGCGAGCGTCTCGGTCACGGCGTCGGTCGCCCACCAATCGGAACCGAGCGCGACGACGGTGAGACACACGCCGTTCACCGCGATCGAATCACCCATCCGCGCGTCTTCGATCACGGCCTTGGCGTCGATCTCGACGCGGGCGCCGCCTTCGTTGGCGACGATCGCGCGCACTTGACCGAGTTCCTCGACGATCCCGGTGAACATCAGGCGACCTCGTAGTCGAGACGAACGTCGGAGCCCAGCTGCTGCACGTTGCGGAGCCTGTATCGCGCCGCGTCGGCAAGGGTTGCAGGTCCGGCGAGCGCGAAGCCGGGACGGGCATGCTCGCCGAGGACGAGGGGCGCGACGTATACGACGAGCCGGCCGACGTGGCCGCCGGCCAGGGCGCTTCCGAGGAGCGCGCCGCCGCCTTCGAAGAGCACTTGCAGGACGCCCTCGCGCCCGAGCAGCGCGAGCACATCGTCGAGATTCGTCCCCTCCTGGGCGCCGGGCGCGACGATCTCCACCTTGGCGCCCGCGGCGCGCCACGCGTCGACGGCGGCGTTCGGTGCCGCTTCGGTCGTGACAACGAGCGTCGGTGCGAGGGTCGTGTCGAACAGCGGCCCCGTCGCGGGCACCCGACCCCGGGCGTCGCACACGACGCGGAGCGGCGCGCGCCTGGGCGCGGGCGTCACGCCCCGCACGGTGAGCGCGGGCCGGTCGGCGAGCGCAGTGCCCGATCCGAGGAGGATCGCCTGCGAGTCGGCGCGCAGCCGATGGGCGTCGGCGCGCGCCGGCTCGGACGAGATCCACTGCGATGATCCGTCGGCGGCGGCGACGCGACCGTCGAGGCTCATCGCGACCTTCGCGACGACGAACGCGCGGCCGGTGCGGCGATGGTGCGCATACGCGGCGAGATCGTCGGCGACGCGTTCGTCACCCGTGACCTCCACGGTGATACCCGCGTCGCGCAGCCGGGTCACGCCGCGACCGGCGACACGCGGGTCGGGATCCTCGATGCCGATGACCACGCGCGCGACACCTGCCGCGATCAACGCGTCGGCGCACGGCGGCGTGTTGCCCTCGTGTGCGCACGGTTCGAGCGTGACGCAAGCGGTTGCACCGCGAGCCGCTTCACCCGCGGCCGCCAGCGCGGCGACCTCGGCGTGCGGGCCGGTCGGGTACGGACCGGTCGCGCCCTCGCCGACGACGGCGCCATCGCGCACGAGGACGCACCCGACGGTCGGCCACGGCGGCGTGACCGGACGCGCGGCGAGTGCGAGCACCCGGGCTCGGTCCATCACCTCGTCGTCGTGCACACGTCCTCGTTCCGCCCGAGGGGCTCGGGGCGACGGACGACGCGGCATCGCGCCGCGGTCACGCGCGGTGCTCGCCGGCCCTCTCCCATCCGGACTCTGACCGTCGGCCCAGGATTCGCACCTGGTCGGCGCACAGCTGGCGGCCGTGCGTTCGCGGGCTTGGGCGGCCGGGTGGGCTGCCGTCACCGCCGGTTGGGGATTTCACCCGACCCCGAGGGCTTGTTCTCGGTGTTGTGCACCGAAGGCTAGCACCGGATCCCTCAAATTTGCAACGTGTTTCATTTCGCGTCTGGACCCGACTGCGGCGATGTACGTGCTGATCTCCGGCTGCCGGGTAGCGGGAGGAACAACGTGGTGACGCGCGCGCAGCGTTAGTGCGGGTGGCCGCCCGCGAGGAGATCGAGTGCGTGCGGCACGACCGACAGGATCACCTCGAGGCCTTCGACCGCGCCGGCCGCGGAACCGGGAAGATTGCAGATGAGCGCGTCGCCGCGCGTCCCGGCGACCGCGCGCGACAACATGCCGAACCCGCGCCCGTCGGCGTCGCTGGCGCGGCGGATCGCGTCGACCAGGCCGGGCGCTTCCCGCTCGATCGCGACGCGTGTGCCTTCGGGGGTGAGGTCGCGCGGGCCGAAGCCGGTCCCGCCGGTCGTGACGATGAGCCCCGCATATCCATCGGTCATCGCGTACAACGCTTCCGCGACGGTCTCCACGCCATCGGCGACGACGCGCTGGTCGACGAGGTCAAACCCGGCCGCGACGAGCCGTTCGGCAAGCGCGCGGCCGCTCTTGTCGTCGCGGGTGCCCGCGACGACACCGTCGGAGACCGTGAGCACCTTCGCTCGGAGCGCACGCGTCATCGGGCGGCGCGCGCCGCCGTCGCGGCGTCTCTGATCGCGCGCGCGGCGGCCGCGGGGTCGTCGGAACCGAAGATGCCGGTTCCCGACACGATGATGTCAACGCCCGCCTCGGCCGCGACGTGCGCGTTGTCGATCTTGATGCCGCCGTCGATCTCGATCTCGGTGGCGAGCCCGCGCTCGTCGATCGCGCGCCGCGCGGCCCGAACCTTGTCGAGTACTTCAGGAATGAACGGCTGGCCGCCGAAACCAGTCTTGACGCTCATCACCAGCAGCAGATCGATCTCGGCGAGGTACGGCGCGACCGCCGCGTAGGACGTCTCCGGTTCGAACGACAGCCCGGTCCGCATACCCAGCGTGCGGATCTCGTCGAGCAACGGCCGCGGGTCGCCCAGCTCGACGTGCACAGTGCAACCATCGGCGCCGGCGTCGGCGAACGCGCGCAGCAGCACGGCTGGCTTGTCGACCATGAGGTGGCAGTCGAGGAACAGATCCGTGTGCGGGCGCAACGCGGCGACGACCGGTGCGCCAATCGTCAGGTTGGGCACATAGTGCCCATCCATGCAGTCGACGTGCAACAGATCCGATTCGTCCGCCACGCGCGCGATATCCGCGGCGAGATTCGCGAAATCGGCGGCCAGGATCGAGGGCGCGATCTTCATGCGAAGCGCATCCTAGGAGTCGTCTACACGTCACGTTGGAGGACGAGGACGAACATCCCGTCGGTGCCCACATCGGACGGCAACAACAACGCGCCGCGCCCGTGCGGGCGCCACGGCGAACCGGGCGGGTCCACGGCGCGGAAGTTGGCGAGCGCGCCGGTCGCGAACTCGTCGACGCCGATCGTCTCGGCCCGAGTGAGCGTGCACACCGAATACACGAGGCGCCCACCCGGTCGCACGGCGGCAGAGGCCGCGACGAGCAGCTCGCGTTGGAGCCGGGCGAGATCATCGACGTCGCGTTCTCGGATGTGCCAGCGCGCGTCCGCGCGGCGGCGCAGCACCCCGAGGCCCGAGCACGGCGCATCCAGCAGCACGCGGTCCATCACTGCCGGCGCGAGCGGAAGCCGCCGGCCGTCGGCGACGACAGGCGCGATCGACTGCAGACCGAGTCGAGCCGCAGCCCGCGCGATCGTGCGGACCCGGCCCGGATGGAGATCGGTGGCAGTGACGCTGCCCTGGTCGCGCATCAGTTCGGCGGTCGCGGTGGCCTTGCCGCCGGGCGCGGCCGCGACGTCGAGGACGCGTTCGCCCGGCTGCGGGTCGAGCGCGGCGATGACCACTTGGCTGGCTTGGTCCTGCGGCGTCACCCGCCCGTCCGCGACCAACGCAAGCGCGCCGATGTCGCCCGCGCCGCGCAGGACGAACGCGTCGGGCGCGATCGTCCCCCGCTCGACACCGATGCCGGCTTCCTCGAGCTCGCGCGCGGCCGCGTCCGGCGTCGAGCGCAGCGGGTTTACCCGTAAGGTCACCCGCGGTGGTTCGTCGTTGCCGGCCAGTGTCGCGAGCGCGTCGGGCCGCCCGAAGTCGTCGACGAGTGTGCGCACGATCCAATCCGGATGCGACGTGCGAATGCCGATTCCCTCGGTGTCATCCGGAGCGGGCCACGGCCACGGCGGGCCACGGCGCGCCATCGCCCGCAAGACACCGTTCACGTAACCGCGCGCCCGCTGTGGGACCGCGCCGACGGTCTCACCCACGGCGGCGTGCGCAGGGACCTTCTGCAGGAGCTGGTACGCGCCAAGGCGCAACGCCGCGCGGACGATGGGTTCGAGATTCGAGATGGGCTGGGATGACACTGCCGACAGCTGATGGTCGAGCGCGCGCTGCATGCGCACGGTGCCGTACACGAGCTCGGTGACGAACGCCCGCTCGCGCGCGGCGAGATCGGTGCGCCCGAGCATGGACGGCACCAGGATGTGCGAGTACGCGCCGTCCTCGATTCGGATGAGCGCGTCGAGCGCGACCGTGCGGGCGGTGGTCACCGCGTCCTGCCCTCGGCCGCGCGCACCGCCGACGGCGGCCACGAACTGCCATCAAAAGCCCGTTGGTGGGCTGTGAGCGCACCTTTGGGACTCTGATGGCAATCGGCGAGGTGGTGGTGGTGCCCGTCCGCGGTGCGCGTCGACCCGGTCACGGGTACGCGATCCCGACGTCGCCGCGCAGGCCCCGCCGCCAGTCGACGCCGGGCATCGGGCGCCTGCCCTCCGGCTGCACCTCGTCGAACACGAGCGCTCCCACGGCCGTGCCGAGCCGGGCGTATTCGTCGACGGTCGCGATCGGAATTGCGGCCGCGTCGTCCACGTGGGCGCGGCACACCTTGACCCGGCGCCCGGCGAACGTGCCCCACGCACCCGGCCGCGGGTTCCCGGCGCGCACGAGCCGGGCGAGGTGCGCGGCCGGGAGCACGGGATCGAGCTTGAACTCCTCGACCGTAAGCTTGTCGGCGTACGTCGCATCCCCCACCTGCGGCGTGGGCGTCGTCGTCGGCACGCTCGGGAGGTGATCGACGAGCAGGCGCGTGCCGGTGTCGACGAGCCGGGCGCGCAACTCGCCCGCAGTCTCGTCGGGGTCGATGCCGACGCGCTCACATACGTACACCGGCCCGGTGTCGAGGCCGGCTTCGACCCGCATGAGACAGACGCCGGTGTCGGTATCGCCCGCGAGGATGGCGCGCTCGACCGGCGCGGCGCCGCGCCAACGCGGGAGCAATGAGAAGTGGAGGTTCACGAAGCCGTGCGGCAGCGCGTCGAGCAGCGGAACGGGGAGCAGCTGACCGAACGCGACGACGACACCGAGATCGGCGCCACTGCGCGCGACGTCATCGACGACATCACGCGCCTTCTCGGGCGTTGTCACGGCCAGCGCGAGGTCGAGCGCGGCCGCCTTGACCGAGGAGGGTTCGGCGCCGGGTCCGCGCGTTCGGCGGCGGTCGGGTTGGGTGACGACGAACGCGACATCGTGGCCGGTGGCGACCAGCGCTCGCAGCGGCGGGACCGCGTCGTCGGGAGTACCGAAGTAGACGATGCGCATGCGCGCTACAGCGCGTGGCGCCGGCCTCCGGGTGTGGGCACGCCCATCCCCTGCTCGCGTAGCTGTTTCATCGCCCGCTTGCGCTCGTCGCGATCGAGCCGTTCGAGCATCAAGACTCCGTCGAGGTGGTCGATCTCGTGCAGGAACACTCGACCGAGCAGTTCGTCGCCTTCGACGAGGACGTCGTTGCCGTCGAGGTCGAGGGCCCGCACCGTGATCACGCGCGGGCGGACGATGTCGAACGCGAGCCCCGGAAGCGAAAGGCACCCCTCCTCGTACGTCCACTCCTCCGTCGCGGCGACGACCTCCGGGTTCAAGAGCACGTGCGGCCCGTCACCGACGTCGTACACGAAGAACCGCTTCTGCACACCGATTTGCGGCGCCGCGAGCCCGACGCCGGGCGCTTCGTACATCGTGTCGTACATCGCGTCGACGAGCTTCACGAGCGCGCCGTCGACGTCGGCCACCGGCGTCGCCGGTCGCTTCAGCACCGGGTCGCCGAAGACACGAATCTGGTGAGTGCCCATCGCGGCCATGCTACCGGCGGGCCCGTTCGATCCGGTCCGGGTCACACGCGGGGCGGGTCGACAACGGCGCGCACGCGCCCGAGAGCGCGGCCCGCCGGGAGCGCGTTCGCAAGCGCGTCGGCGAGCTGCTCCTGGTCCCGTGCGTGCACAAGCACACGCCCGTCGCGCGGTCCGAGCACTTCGACCGCACGGTCGCGGAGCTCCGCGCCGACCGCGCGCAGCGGCGCGTCGTCGCCCGCGAGCTCGGCCAACGCGCCGAACGGCGGATAGCCGAGCGCGCGCCGGCGCGCGGCCTCGGCTTCGCCGACGATCTCCGGTCGGCCTTCGACGATCGCCCGCACGACCTCATGGTCGGGTGCGCGCGTCTGGAGCAACAGCCGCGTCTCGGAACGCGGTCGCCCCGCGAGGAGCTGCGCCCCGCGTACGACGAGCCACAACGCCTGCGACGCGGCGCGATAGCGCGGCGCCATCAGCTCCTGGTCCAGATCGAGATAGGCGATCAGCGTGGGCCGGGCTCGCCGCACTTCGGGGCGGTGCAGGACGCTCTCGGTGCCGACGAGGATGTCGATCGCGTGCGTCGCCAGCGCGTCGGTCGTGGCGTCGACGTCGACGACGCGAGCGCCGGGGAGCAGCGCGGCCAGCTCCTCGCCGATGCGGGTGACGCCGGCGCGCACCACGCGCAGCCGCGTCCCACCACAGGCGGGACAGATGAGCGGTCGCTCGTCCGTGCGTTCCCACCGCAGGAGCTCGTGGCACGCGCCGCACGCGACGAGACGGATGCGGCCGCGCCGGTTGAGGACGCACACCGCGAGGCCACCCGCGTCGCGCAGCGCGGCCGCGAGCGGTTCGGTGAGCAGCCGCGCACCCGGGAGCTCCTCTCGTCGGTCGACGACGACCGCGCGCGGCCAACCGCTTGCTTCGATGTCGGGCGGCGGGATCTCGGTTGCGAATCCGGCGACGAATTCGGCTTCGACCGTCGGCGCCGGGGACAGCACGGTCCACCGTGCGTCCACGCGCGTGGCCCGTTCGCGCAGCACGTCGCGCGCGTGCCAGGTCGGCGCCCGTTCTTCTTGCAGCGCTTCGTCGGCGTCGTCGACGACGATCGCCGCCGCGAGATCTGGCACCGGGGCCAGCGCCGCGATCCGGCCTCCGACGACGACGCAGCTGCCGGCGGCGGCCCGTCGCCACGCGTCGCTGCGCGCCGCCGCCGGCTCATCGGAATGCAGGACCGCCACCGACCGTCCCGCCCGCGCCAGCGTCCCCGCGAGCGAGCGGGCGCGGGCGCCGTCGGCGACGCACACGATCGTCGAGCCCACGTGTGCGAGCAGCTCCTCGACCAGCGCGCGGCGGTCGCGCAGCGGCGGCCACCGCACCACCCGCTCCCGCGCGTCGCGAACCTGCGCCGCAAGACCCGGATAGTTCCCGGTTGGCGGCGCAGGTACGGCGGGCGGGGCGACGACGGGGACGTTGTTGGGGGGCGACGCCGATCGCAAGACCGCGACCCGCGGGCCCGCCCAGCGGCGCGCGATCCAACTCGACAGCTCGACGACGTCGGGCGGCGGTCCGGCCGACGACAGCGACAGGATCGCAAGCAGGCCGTCGTCGACCTCGGACACGACGGCGTCGGCCACTACCCAGCCCCGCACGCGGCGACCGTGCAGCGGCACCCGGACGATCGTGCCGACGCGCACACGGTCGGCGAGATCGCCGGGGACGAGATAGTCGAATGTGCGCTCGACGGCCGTGACGTCGGGCGCGACCCGACAAACCCGCGTCTCAGGCTCCCGCGGCGCGCCGGAGCTCGTCGGCGTAGCGCTCGACGCGCTCCCAGGTGAACCCGTCGGCATCAGTGCGTCCGAAGTGACCGTACGCGGACGTGCGTTGGTAAATCGGGCGGCGCAGGTCCAGCCGTTCGATGATCGCCGCGGGCCGCATGTCAAAGACGTCGCGGACCATCGCTTCGAGCTTGTCGGGGGCAACCTCCGAAGTGCCGAACGTCTCGATCATGATCGACACCGGATGCGCGACGCCGATCGCGTACGCGACCTGTGCCTCGCACCGACGCGCGAGACCGGCCGCGACGACCGACTTGGCGATCTGGCGCACCGCGTAGGCGCCCGACCGGTCGACCTTGGTCGGATCCTTGCCGGAGAACGCACCGCCGCCGTGGCGAGCCATGCCGCCGTACGTGTCGACGATGATCTTGCGGCCCGTCAGCCCGCAGTCGGCGTGGGGTCCGCCCAGCTCGAACTGTCCGGTCGGATTCACGAAGACCTCGAAGTCGTCGTCGACGAACAGCTCCGGCAACGACGGCCGGATCACGTGGTCGATCAGCGCCGGGCGCAACTCGCTGTCGATGCTGATGCCACCGTCGTGCTGGGTCGAGATCAGCACCGTCTTCAACCGTTTCGGGATGCCGTCCTCGTAGTCGACCGACACCTGCGTCTTGCCGTCGGGCCGCAGGAACGGCACCGTACCGTCCTTGCGCACTTCGGCAAGGCGGAACGCGAGCCGGTGCGCGAGCCAGATCGGCATCGGCATGAGATCGGTCGTGTCGTCACACGCGTAGCCGAACATCATGCCCTGGTCGCCCGCCCCGACTTCGTCGTACGGGTCACCGGTGCCGGACTTCTGTTCGAGCGCCTTGTCGACGCCCATTGCGATGTCGGGCGACTGCTCGTCCAACGACACGATCACGCCGCACGTCTTGCCGTCGATGCCGTACTCAGACTTCGTGTAGCCGATCTCGCAGATCGCCTCGCGCGCCAGACGGGCGATGTCGACGTACGCCTTCGTGCTGATCTCGCCGGCAACAACACACAACCCCGTCGTCACCATCGTCTCGCATGCGACGCGCCCCGTCGGATCCTCGGCGAGCACCGCGTCGAGCACGGTGTCGCTGATGCGGTCGGCCATCTTGTCGGGATGACCCTCGGTCACCGATTCCGACGTGAACGTGTGTCGTGACATGTTGGGCTTCGACCTCCGGCCCTCGATCGTCCTGTGGCACGGGGCCACTCAGGCGGTCGGGGCATCGTAGGGCCCGTGCCGCGGATACGACGAGTACAGCGCCGCGATCCGGTCGCAGATGATCACCGCGAGCGCGTCCTTGTGCATGAGTGGCAGCGCCTCGACGCCGCCGTCGGCGTCGAGCAGCACCGCTCGGTTGGTGTCAACCTCGAATCCGGCGTCGGCGGCGCTGACGTCGTTGCCGACGATCAGGTCGAGACGCTTGCGGGTCAACTTCGCGGCCGCGTTGGCCTCGAGGTGCTCGGTCTCGGCGGCAAATCCGACCAGTATCTGGCCGGGCCGTTTGCGGGCGCCGAGATCGACGAGGAAGTCGTGGGTGGGCTCGAGGACTATGTCGGGCGGCCCGTCCTCCTTTTTTGTCTTGCGGTCGAGCGGGGCCTTGGGACGGAAATCGGCGACCGCGGCGGCCATCACGATCACGTCCTGTTCGGCCGCGCGCGGCATCACCGCTGCTTCCATCTCGGCGGCGGTCTCGACCCGCACAACGTCGGTCACGCCCGCGGGCGGTGGGCGATCGACCGTGGTGACCAGTGTGACGAGCGCACCCCGCCGGGCGGCGGCGGCGGCGATCGCATATCCCTGTTTTCCCGACGAGCGGTTCCCGAGCACCCGCACCGCGTCCAGCGGCTCGCGTGTCCCGCCCGCGGTGACGAGCACCCGCGCGCCCGCGAGCGGTCCGAGCCGCTCGGTCAGGATCGTATGCGCCTGCTCGACGATGACGAGGGCGTCGGCCAGCCGACCGGCGCCGACGTCGCCGCCGGCGAGGCGCCCCGTTTCGGGCGGACAGACGTACACACCTCGGCGGCGCAGGGTTGCCAGATTCTCCTGCACGGCCGGGTGCTCCCACATCTCGGTGTGCATCGCGGGGCACACGAGCACCGGCGCGCGTGTCGCGAGCAACGTCGCGCTGAGCAGATCGTCGGAGATGCCGGCCGCGTACTTGCCGAGCAGCTTCGCGGTCGCCGGTGCGACGATGACGAGATCGGCCCTCTGGCCCAGCGTGGTGTGCGGAATCGGATCGGCCGGATCGGAGAACAGCGACGTGTGCGCGGGCTCGGACGCGAGCGCCGAAAAGGTCAGTGCCCCGATGAAGCGCTGCGCGTCGTCGGTGAGGACCGGAACGACGTGCAGACCCGCGTGCACAAGTCGTCGACAGACTTCGACCGCCTTGTAGGCGGCGATGCCGCCGCTCACACCGAGGACGACGCGCGCCATGCGCTTGGGCGTCGGCTACGCCGTCTCGTCGGGCAGGTCGGCGGCGGGAATTTCGGCGTCGACCTCGGCGTCCGCGGCGGCTGCGGGCTCGATGCGCTCGAACTCGATCTTGCCGACTGCGATTTCTTCGAGGGCGATCGACAACGGCTTGCGCGACACCGAGGTGACCTGCGGCGGCACGATGCGGCCGAGACCTTCGCCGAGCTGGTTGTAGTAGTCGTTGATCTCGCGGGCGCGCATCGCTGACAGCGTGACCAGCGTGAACTTGGAATCGACCGCGCCGAGCAACTGTTCGATGCGGGGATCGGTCAACGATGCGCGGCGCTCGGCCATTGCAACTCCACAACGATGATGAACAGATGACGAACGAGGGATGGGAACGATGGGGCACCGACGGCTCACGAAGCGGCCGCCCGGCGTTTGGCCAGGATAGCAGCGACCTCGGCGACGGCGTGTTCGACATCGTCATTCACGACCACTGCATCGAACGCGGTCGCCGCGAACGCCTCCTCCCGCTCCGCCTCGGCCAGGCGCCGGGCGATCGACTCGGCGGTCTCGGTCCCACGCGCCTCCAGCCGGCGTCGCTGTTCCTCGCGAGATGGCGCCCGTACGAAGATCAACAGTGCGTCTGGGATCGCGTCCCGGACTGCCATCGCGCCCTGGACGTCGACTTCGGCAATGACGTCGCCGCCCCGTTCGAGCGTCTCGACGACGAACCGGCGCGGGGTCCCCTTCAGATCGCCGTAGACCTCGAACCACTCGAGGAAGCCGCCCGCATCAAGCAAGCGCTCGAACTCGGTGCGGGTGACGAAGTGGTAGTCGACGCCGTCGATCTCGCCCGCGCGGCGGGCCCGCGTAGCCCACGACACCGACCAGTGCAACGCAGGATCGAGTTCCCGCACACGCGCGCCAATCGTTCCCTTGCCCGCGCCGGACGTGCCCGCGAGCACGAGCAGGACGCCGCGGCGGTGCACGCTCGCCGGCGCCTAATTGTTGAAGCGCTCGAGCAGCTTCTCGCGCTGGTTTGTGCCGAGACCGCGGAGCCGGCGGCTCTCACTGATCTCGAGCTCCTTCATGAGGTTGCGCGCCCGCACCTTGCCGACGCCGGGCAGCGACTCGAGCACGCTGACGACCTTGAGCTTGCAGAGCATCTCGCCGCTCTCGTCGCGGTTGTCCGCTTGGTCGAACAACTCCTGCAGGCTCAGCGACCCGATCTTGAGCTTGTCCTTCACCTCTGCCCGCTGACGTCGCGCGGCTGCGGCCTTCGCGAGCGCCGCCTGGCGCTGTTCCGGCGTGAGCGAGGGCGGGTTCGCCATGTCGGGCATCCTCCGTGTCGAACGTTGGGGACCACGGGTGCGGGCTGGGTGCGCTCGGGGTCCTGGCGCGCCAGCGGGTCAGCATAGCGACCGAGCGCAGCACCGCAACTGGGCCTCGGCTTGCGTGCGAACGCGACCCGCGCTATCCCTGCGCGCGTACGCGGGCCACGGCCGTGTACACGCGAGCCGCCGCGTCCGCGCGATCGGGCGCGGCCGTCACCGCGCGACCCACGACGAGCACGTCCGCGCCCGCGGCCGCCACTTCGTCGGGTGTCCCGACGCGCACTTGGTCGTGCTGGTCGCCGTCCGCCAGGCGAATGCCGGGCACGACGGTCACCAAATCAGGGCGCGCGCGCCGCACGCGCGCCACCTCCTGCACCGAGCACACGACACCGCCGCACCCCGCTTCGATGGCGACGCGCAGCCGCTCGTCGAACGCGGACCCCTCGGTGTCGCTCGTCAACACCGTGACGCCGAGCGCCACCGGCGCCGCGTGACCGCGCTCGGAAGCGCCCGCCATCAGACCCTCGACCCCTGCGCGCACCATCGCTTCGCCGCCCGCGGCGTGGAAGTTCAGATAGCGAACGCCGAGACCGCCGAGCACCCTGGCCGCGCGTCCCACAGTCGTCGGAATATCGTGCAATTTCAAATCGCAAAAGACGTCGAACCCACGCGCCTGTAGCCGATCGATCGCGCGCGGCCCCGCCACCGAGTACAGCTCCAAGCCGATCTTCACGACGCCGAACCACTCCGCCAGCTCCTCCGCGAGTCGCTCCGCCTCGTCGAGATCGGGGGCGTCCAGCACCAGCGCGAGCTGGTCGCGCACGTCGAGTGGGCGATGGGTCATGGCCATGCGATACCCCCAGTGAGGTCACGAACACGCGTCACGGCGTGCCGCGCGCACCACTCGCGCAGCTCGTTCGCGATCCGCAGCGTCGCCTTCGGATCCGCGAAGGTCGCGGTACCGACACCAATCGCGTGCGCGCCGGCGAGCAACATCTCGACGGCATCCGCACCCGACATCACGCCGCCCGTGCCGATGATCGGCGTCCGCGGCAGCGCACTCGCCACCTCCCACACCGCGCGCAGGGCAATCGCCTTGATGGGCGGACCGCTCAACCCCCCGCCGCCGGCGCCCAGCTTCGGCCGCCGCGTGTCGAGATCGATCGCGAGACCCATGACCGTATTGACGAGGGTGAGACCCGACGCACCTCCACCGACCGCATGCCGCGCGATCTCGACGATGTCCGTGACATTCGGTGACAACTTCGCGAACACGGGCACGCCATCACCGAGCGCACCGACAACGGCGGCGATCACGTCGTGGGTTGCCGCCGCCGAGTGCGCGAACACATTCCTGCGGTCTTCGACATTTGGGCACGAGAGATTCACCTCGATCGCGACGACGCGATCGCCCACGGCTTTCAGCGGACGCGCCGCCGCCTCGTACTCCTCCACGCTGCGGCCCCAGATCGACGCGATGACACGGGCGCCGAACGCTTCGAGCGCCGGCAGGTCGTGCGCGATCCACGCGTCGACGCCAGGTCCGGGGAGCCCGACGGAGTTCAGCATGCCCAGCCCGGTCTCGGTGACCCGCACCGGCAGATTGCCGTCGCATGCGAAGATCGCGACCGACTTGGCGGTGACCGCCCCGACGCCACGCGGATCGCAGAGGCGGGCGAGTTCCGCGCCGTGACCGAACGTGCCGGAGGCGGCCACGATCGGGTTCGGGAGCGCCAGCCGACCGACCGTGACCGCCGTATCCACTGCGCCGAGAGGCTCCCGTCGCCGGCGTCGCGCCATCAGACCTCGAGCCTCAATTGTCCGTCGCGGTGGTAGTCCTGGAGCGATCGCACCTCAGGTTCGCGACTCAGGTGCTCGGCAATCCCGGCGGCCGCCGCGATCGCGGCCGCAACCGTCGTTACGCACGCGACGTTGTGGACGATCGCCGCCCGCCGGATGTGCATGCCGTCGGCACGCGGACCCCGGCCGCGCGGCGTGTTGACGACGAGATCGACGCGGCCCGACGAGATGAGTTCGACGGCGTCGACGCCGCGTCCGACCTCACCCACCTTGGCGACCACTGTGTCGACCGGAATTCCCTCCGCTTCGAGCAGCGTAGCGGTGCCGTCGGTGGCCGCGATCGAAAAACCGAGTTCCGCAAAGCGCCGCGCCGCGACGAGACCGGACCGCTTGTCGCGGTCGGCGAGCGACAGGAACACCGCCCCTTTTCGGGGCAGCGTGTTGCCGGCGCCGGCCTGGCTCTTCGCGAACGCCATGCCGAACGACCGGTCGATGCCCATCACCTCGCCGGTTGATCTCATCTCGGGGCCGAGTAGCGTGTCGACGCCGGGGAACCGGTTGAACGGCAGCACTGCTTCTTTCACCGACACGTGACCGCCTTCGGCCGGCGGGCGCAACAGTCCCTCAGCGCGCAGCTCGGCGAGCGTGACGCCGACCATCACGCGCGCGGCGACCTTGGCGAGTGGCACCCCGGTCGCCTTGCTCACGAACGGAACCGTGCGACTCGCGCGCGGGTTGGCCTCGATCACGAAGACCTCGCCGTCCTTCACGGCGTACTGGACGTTCAGCAGTCCGACGACGCCGAGTGCGTCGGCCAGCGCGTGGGTGTGCTGTTCGATCGTCTGCAGCACCGGACCGGGCAACGTCGGCGGCGGGATCGCGCACGCCGAGTCGCCCGAGTGCACGCCGGCCTCTTCGATGTGCTCCATGATTCCGCCCACGACGAAGTCACCGCGCGTGTCGCGCAGCGCGTCGACGTCCACTTCGATCGCGTCTTCGAGAAATCGGTCGACCAGCGCGGGCCGCTCGGCGGACAGCCCGCCCTCGCGGCCGAGAGATCCGGTTCGGGCGAGCTCGCCCATCGCGCGGCGCAGGTCGACGTCGTCGTACACGATCTCCATCGCGCGCCCGCCCAACACATACGACGGTCGCACCAAGACCGGGTATCCGACGCGGTGCGCGATCTCGATGGCATTCTCGGGGGTGATCGCGGTCCCGCCGGGCGGCTGCGGGATGCCGAGCTGTTCGCACAAGCGATTGAACTGCTCGCGGTCCTCGGCCCGGTCGATCGACTCGGGGCTGGTGCCGAGGATCGGGATTCCGGCCCGCTCCAGCGCGTGCGCGAGCTTGAGCGGCGTCTGCCCGCCGAGCGAGACGATCACCCCGCGCACCGATCCAGTTTGGTCAGTGCCAGGGGTCGGGGCCCCGGTTCGTGACCACGCACCGTTCAGCGCGTCGACGACGTTGCGGACATCCTCGATGGTCAACGGCTCGAAGAACAGACGGTCGCTGGTGTCGTAGTCGGTAGAGACGGTCTCGGGGTTGCAGTTCACCATGACCGTCTCGAAGCCGGCATCGTGCAGCGCGAAGGCCGCATGCACGCAGCAGTAGTCGAACTCGACACCCTGACCGATGCGGTTCGGGCCGCTTCCGAGGATCACGACCGCGTCGCGTTCGAGCGGCGCAATCTCGTCTTCGTCCTCGTAGGTGCCGTAGTGGTACGGCGTGTGCGCTGCGAACTCCGCCGCGCACGTGTCGACGGTCTTGTAGGTGACGCGGACGTTGTGGGCGAGGCGCGCGGATCGGACGTCGTCCTCGGGAACGCCCCAGAGGTAGGCGAGCTGACCATCGCTGAACCCCAGCCGCTTCGCGCGCCGCCACTCGGCGCGGGTCATCTCGGCGAGGTCCCGCTGGCGCAGCCGGTCCCGCTCCTCGACGATCTGCAGCATCTGATCGAGGAACCAGGGATCGATCTCGGTCACCTCGTGCAGCCGTTCGAGAGAGACGAACTTTCGCAGCGCCGCTTCGAGTTGGAACAGCCGATCAGGCGTCGCGACGCCCGCGGCTTGCACGAGCTCGTCGGCCTCCAGCGCGTCGAACACGTGCTCACCGGAATCGCAGTTCAGCCCGAGCCGCCCGGTCTCGAGCGACCGCAGCGCCTTCTGCAGCGACTCGGCGAACGTACGACCGATTGCCATGACTTCGCCGACGGACTGCATCTGCGTGCCGAGCACCGGCGGCGCGCCCGGCAGCTTCTCGAATGCCCACCGCGGGATCTTGGTGACGACGTAGTCGATGACGGGCTCGAACGATGCCGGCGTCTCGCGCGTGATGTCGTTGCGGACTTCGTCGAGCCGGTAGCCGACGGCGAGCTTCGCGGCGATCTTCGCGATCGGAAAGCCGGTCGCCTTGCTCGCGAGCGCACTCGAGCGCGAGACGCGCGGGTTCATCTCGATGATGACCTGTTCACCCGTTCGCGGGTGGACCGCGAACTGTACGTTCGAGCCGCCGGTTTCGACGCCGATGCGCCGGATGCACGCGAACGCCGCGTCGCGCATCTCCTGGTATTCGAGATCGGTGAGCGTCTGTACCGGTGCGACCGTGATCGATTCGCCGGTGTGCACACCCATCGCATCGACGTTCTCGATCGAGCAGATGACCACGACGTTGTCGGCGTGGTCGCGCATGACTTCGAGCTCGAACTCCTTCCAGCCGGCGATCGACCGCTCGATCAGGACTTCGCTGATCGGGCTGGCCGCGATGCCGCGTGCTGCGATGCCGCGCATGTCGGCGCGATCGTGGGCGATGCCGGTCCCGCCGCCGCCGAGGATGAACGCCGGGCGCACGATCACCGGGTACCCGATCTGATCGGCGATGCGGACCGCTTCGTCGGCGGTGTACGCGATGCCCGACGGTGGGACACGGAGCCCGATCTCGGTCATCGCGAGCTTGAACCGTTGGCGGTCTTCGGCGGTGCGAATGGCTTCGATCTGCGCGCCGATCATCTCGACGCCGTGGGCGTCGAGCACGCCTGCCTCGTGCAGCGCGACTGCGAGGTTGAGGCCAGTTTGTCCGCCGAGCGTCGGAAGGAGTGCGTCGGGCCGTTCCTTGGCGATGATGCGTTCGAGCGTCGGGACGTCGAGCGGCTCGATGTACGTGGCGTCGGCGAACTCGGGGTCGGTCATGATCGTGGCCGGGTTGGAGTTGACGAGCACGACGCGATAGCCCTCGTCGCGAAGCACGCGACATGCCTGCGTCCCCGAGTAGTCGAACTCACACGCCTGACCGATCACGATCGGGCCGCTCCCGATGAGAAGGATCGTCTCGAGGTCGTCGCGGCGTGGCATCAGCCGTTCGTCCTCATGAGATCAGTGAACGTGCGGAACAGGTAGCGCGCGTCGTGCGGTCCCGGTCCCGCTTCGGGGTGGTACTGCACGCCGTAGGCCTGCAAGTGATCGGTGCGGATTCCTTCGACGTCGCCGTCGTTCAGGTTCAGGTGGCTGATCGCCGATCCCTCGGGCAACGACGACGCGTCGATCGCGTAGTTGTGGTTTTGACTCGTGATCTCGACTCGGTCGGTCTCGAGATGCCGGACAGGGTGGTTTCCCCCGTGGTGACCGAACGGCAGCTTGAAACGCTGTCCGCCAAGTGCGAGCCCCATCAGCTGATGGCCGAGGCAGATGCCGAATACCGGTACCGCGCCGAGCAAGCTCCGAATCGCCTCGATCGGTCCCGTCACCGCGCCGGGGTCGCCCGGTCCATTGGACAAGAACACGCCGTCGGGCGCGCGCGCGAGCACGTCGGTGGCACTCGTGACGGCCGGGACGACCTCGACCTGGCAGCCGGCCGCAATGAGCTGATCGAGGATCGATCGCTTGATGCCGAAGTCGTATGCGACCACGAAGAACGCGGCGTCGGCGGGACCGACTGTGTACGGCTCCGACGTGCTCACTGCACTCGCGAGGTCGCGGCCGTCGGTACCGCCGTCGGCTTGTGCGGCATCGAGCAACGCGTCGCGATCGGCAATGCCGAACGCACCGGGGAGCGCGCCGGCTGCCCGGATGTGTCGGGTCAGTCGCCGCGTGTCAATGCCAGTGATCGCCGCGATCTTGTGACGCTTGAGGAACCCGTCGATATCGTCGGTGGCGCGCCAGTTGGATGCGCGGCGCGCCAAGTCCCGCACGATGACACCGCGACACCAGGGGCGGATCGCCTCGTCGTCCTCATTGTTGATCCCGTAGTTGCCGATGTGCGGATAGGTGAACGTGATGATCTGACCGGCGTAGGACGGGTCGGTGATGATCTCCTGGTATCCGGCCAGTGCCGTGTTGAAGACGACCTCACCGGCCGCGACTCCAGAGTCGGGCCGGTAGCCGACCGCGGCGCCTTCGAAGGTCGCGCCGTCAGCGAGCACGAGCAGCGCATCGTCGACCCGCGCGTTCACACCAACGCTCCGTCGCGCACGGTCGGGACGCCGGCGAGCAGCGTGTGCCGGACCTTGCCCGTGAGCTTCCAGCCGTCCCACGGCGAGTTGCGCGAACGGCTCGCGAGCCGGTGCCCGTCGACGACCCAGGGGTGCCTCGGGTCGAACACGCAGAGGTGTGCGGGCGCGCCGGGTGCGACGGCAGTGCCGTGACCGGCCGCGTCGAGTCCCGCGATGCGGGCCGGCCGCCACGACAAGGCGGCGAATGCCTGCGCAAGAGTGAGCACTCCCGTTTCGACCAACGTCGTGTGGACGACCGCGAGCGCGGTTTCCACACCGAGCATGCCGGGCGGCGCTTCCTCGAACGGGACGTCCTTCGTCTCAGGTGTGTGCGGCGCGTGATCGGTGGCGATCGCGTCGATCGTGCCGTCTGCGAGCGCGCCGCGGACTGCGGCGACATCGGCCAACTCCCGCAGCGGCGGGCTCATCTTGAACACGGGGTCGAACGATTCGCACGCCGCATCGGTCAGCACGAGGTGCTGCGGGGTGCACTCCGCCGTGACGCGCACGCCGTCCGCTTTGGCCGCGCGCACCAACGCCACCGACTGCGCGCTCGAGAGGTGCAGTACGTGATAGCGACCGCCGGTGAGCTTCGCGAGCGCGAGATCGCGGGCGACGATCGCCGATTCGGCCTCGGCCGGACGACCCGGTATACCGAGCCGGGCCGACCACTCCCCCTCGTGCATGTGGCCACCGGCGACGAGCGCGGGATCTTCGGCGTGCTGAGCGATGACTGCGTGGGGCAACGCCCGCGCGTACTCGAACGCGCGGCGCATGACCAACGAGTCGGCGACGCAGTCGCCGTCGTCGGTGAACATCCGCACTCCGAGGTCGTACAGCTCACCCAACGGTGCGAGCTGCTGACCCCGCCGGCCCTTCGTAATGCACCCCGCGACTCGCACGTCGCACACCGCGCGGCGACCGCGCTCGAGCACCGCTTCGACGACGGCCGCATCGTCGAGCGGCGGGTCCGTGTTCGGCATGCACACCACGGCCGTGCAGCCGCCGAGCGCGGCCGCCCGGGCGCCGGTTTCCACGGTCTCGGCGTCTTCGCGTCCCGGTTCGCGAAAATGCACCTGGAGGTCGACGAGGCCCGGCGTGACGATGCACCCGTCGGCGTCGAGCACGGTCGCGCCTGCGCTCGGCGCGAGGCCAACGCCGACCTCCGCGATGGCGCCGTCGACGATCCGCACGTCGCCGGCGCGCGCACCGCTCGGATCCAGCACCCGCCCGCCCACCACGACGACTTCAGTGCCTTCCGCTCTGCGAGGCCGCTCGGGCCCCGCCTCAGTGCTCGGCGGGCCACCCACCTCGCGGCCCTTCGGCTTAGACAATGGGGCCGCCCGAGCCGAGGAGCTTCCACAGCACCGCCATCCGCACCGCGACTCCGTTCGTCACCTGTTCGGTGATCAGCGAACGGGCGGAGTCGGCGACCTCGCCCGAGATCTCCACGCCGCGGTTCATCGGACCCGGATGCATCACCAGGGTGTCCGGCTTGCAGCGCGCCATGCGTTGCGCGTTGAGGCCGTACCGGTGCGCGTATTCGCGTTCCGAGGGGAACAATGCCTGCGAGATCCGCTCGCGCTGGATTCGCAGCATGTAGACGACGTCGACGTCGGCGAGCACGTCGTCGAGGTCGTGGGCGACGCGGACCGGCCAGCCGTCGAGGCGCTCGGGCATCAGCGTCGGCGGGCCGACCAGCGTGAGCTGGCAGCCCAGCGTGTGGAAGATCTTCACGTCGCTGCGCGCGACACGCGAGTTGCGGATGTCGCCAACAATTGCCACGCGGCACCCGTCGAGGGACGGACCGCGGTGGGTGCGAAGCGTGAACGCGTCGAGCAGCGCCTGGGTCGGGTGCTCGTGCCGTCCGTCGCCGGCGTTGATCACACTCGCCTGCGACCACGACGCAACGCGATGCGCGGCACCCGCCGCGCCGTGCCGCACGACGATCCCGTGGACGCCCATTGCCTCGATTGTCTGCACCGTGTCGCGCAGGCTTTCGCCCTTGCGCACCGACGAGGTCGACACCGAGAACGTCATGACATCCGCCGACAGCCGCTTGGCGGCGGTCTCGAACGACAGCCGCGTACGCGTCGAGTCCTCGTAGAACAACGACACGATGACGCGGCCGCGCAACGCGGGCACCTTCGGGATCTCGCGCCGTGTGACCTCGACGAAGGACTCGGTGAGATCGAGCATCTCCTCGATCTCCGCCCGCGAGCCAAGATCGTCGACCGACAGCAGATGCTTCATGTCTCCCCCGCTCGTTCGGGCGACGTGGACCCCGCCGAGCTCCAGAGCTCGACTGCGTCGGCACCGCCGTCGACCTCGGCGAACCGGACCCGCACGTCCTCGGCGATCTTGGTGGGGAGGTTCTTGCCGACGTAGTCGGCGCGAATCGGCAGCTCGCGGTGGCCGCGATCGACCAGGACGGCGAGCTGCACGGCGCGGGGCCGGCCGAGCTCAGTGAGCGCATCGAGCGCGGCGCGGGCGGTGCGACCGGTGAACAGCACGTCGTCGACAAGCACGACGACGTGCCCCGAGATGTCCGGGACCTCGGTCGGCCCGAGCGGGGCTACGGGACGCAGGCCGATGTCGTCACGGTAGAACGCGACATCGAGTGTGCCGAGCGGCACCGCGACCGTTTCGAACGACGCGATCGCGGCCACGATCCGCTGGGCGAGCGCGACGCCCCTGGTGTACATGCCAACGAGCACGACATCGTCGGCCCCGTGATTGCGCTCGACAATTTCGTGGGCGATGCGGGTGACGGCGCGGCGGAGATCGGCGGCGTCGAATACCCGGGTTCGCAGTGCCGGTTCGGCCGGGCTGTCGCTCAGGTTGGTTCGCGCGGGGCGCACCGGCATCTCGGTCCCTCCCGTAGGGACCTCACAGGATCCCCTTCACGGTCGAAGCGAAGATAGCACCCCGTCTCGACGTGCGAGCGCGTCATTCAGCACGGCGTCCGCATCGGCTCGCGCTTCGGTCGAAGACCCGTCTGCCGCGAACGCGTCGCGGTCGAGCGTGTCGCCCACCCGCACCAACTCGGGCGAGCCGAGCTCGCGCGCGAGCGCCCGGCTGTACTCGCGGTACGTCTCGGATGGACGGCGTGCTCGCCCGACGCGCGCCCCGAGACGTTCGAGTCGGGCCAAGGTGCGCGCCGGCCACGAGCGGCGTTGCGACCGCCAGCGGCCGATCGCGACCAGCAGCTCGGGCCCCGCGAAGAACAACCACACGATTGCGCCCAGCGCGAGTCCGAAGGGCACGGCGTTGTCGCGAGCGATCTCGAGCCAGGAGCGCGCGGGCGCGGCCTCGCCGGAGAGCGACACCGATGCCGTTGGGTCGAAGCCTTGCCAACCGATGCCCGGGAAGAAGACCTCGGTCCACGCGTGCGCGTCCTTCTCGCGCACGACGAACCGGCCGGTCAGCTCGTCGACGCTTCCGGTGACGAATCCCGTCGCGAGCCGGGCCGGGATGCCGGCGCTGCGCGCGAGCACCACGAGGCTGCTCGCGACTTGTTCGCACCAGCCCTGGCGCGACTCGAACAAGAAGTGGTCCACGATGTCGACACCGTTTGGTGAGAGCGGCGCATTGAGCGAGTATTTGGTGTTCGCGCCGAGCCAGCGTTCGATGGCGCGGATCTTGTCGTAGGTGGTCGACTCGCCTGCGGTGATCGACTGCGCGAGTGTGCGTACGCGCGCCGTCGACAGCGGCACCTGCGCGTAGCGTTCGAGGATCTCAGCCGGAATGCGCGCGCCTTGCGCGGCGCGCAGGTCGTGTTCGGTTGCGAGCGAGCTGCGGCTCGTCACCGTATACACCGAACCCCTGCCGAAGCCGTCGACGACACCGGCCGTCCCGTCCGGGCGGCCCACCACGAGCCGGTCGGACTGCACCGCGATCGGGCTCGGCGCCGCGAACAGGAGCTCGGCGAAACCGGTCTCGATCTGGAATGTCTGGTCGAACTCGACGCCGCGCTGCGCGCTCTCGTCGAGCGGGTCGGTCTGGAGTTGCACCTCGCCACCGACGCGGGCGAGCGGAACCACGCGGCTGTCGGAGCGGCTCCAACCCTGACCGTCCCAGACGTCGTAGATCTCACCGCGCCAGAAGTCGGGGCGCGGCGAATCGACCGTGAACACGACGTCGTCGCTCAGACGGGGCCGGTTCGTCATGTCAAGACGGCGTGACGCGCGCAGCGAGTCGGCGGCGGACGCCCGGTCGTTCAGGCCCGGCACGATCCCGGGCCAGATGCGGCGGCTCAACTGCTCGGTGATCGTCGGCACGGTCGCGACGGCCATGATCGCAACCGCGGCGCCGATCGCGACGGAGACGCGCACCGCTTCGGCGACGCGCGGCGCGAGCGGCGGCCCGCCCGTGAGCGGCGGTGCCTCCTCGGCTTCGGCCCGGTCAGCCAGGACGAACGCGAGGATCGAGCCGATCACCCAGATCACGATCAGGGCGCTGTCGGTGGTGGGGAGCGCGGCATGGCGGAGCGCGCCGAGTCCACCGGCCGCGAGGACGAGGACGGTCGCGCGCTTGGTCGGAATCGATGGGAGCGCGAGCACCGCGAGTAATCCCGCGACGGCGGCGATCAGCGCGCCCAACACCGCGGGGATGCCGAGGTTCGGTCCGGCCGCCGCGCCTACGGGCGCCAGCGCGCACGCGGTTACTGCCGCAACGATCCGCCACGGCGATCCGGGCGCGGCGGGACGGCGCGCCGGCGCGCGCATCGGTGCACCACGGGCCCCGCGCGACTCGACTCCGCGGTGTCCACTGCCCGCACGTGCTGGACGGGCCAGCCACCGGGTGGGTCGGCAGGGACGCCGGCGACCGCACGCGCGAGGCGACGGCCGAGCTCGCGCGGGTCTCCGACCCGGGCGCAAACGGCACCGCCGGCCTCCCTCGTCGCGAGCACGACCTGACCACCCCGTGCGAGCGCAGCCCGTCCAACGCCGGCCGCGACGCGGGCGGCTTCCTCGGCCCAATCGTCAGGGCCGCTGAGGTCGACGACGAGCGCGACGCCGATGTTTCCCGGCGGGTCGTGCTCCCGCACGATGAGCTCGCCCCTTCGTGCGCTCGTCGGCCAATGCACGAGACGGGCGGCATCACCGGGTACATACGGGCGCACCGACCGCACGACATCGGCCGCGCCGTGCCCCCCCGATCGCTCGGACGGCAGCTCGGCGTTCTCGGGAATCGGCCCGAGCGCGGGTCGCGCGCTTAGCGGCCTCGGCGCGATCGTGATGGGTTGCGGCAGCGGGACCCGCGCCTGACGGACGCGGACGAAAACACCGAGCGGCGCAGACGTTCGCAGCTGGACGCGCACGTGTGTGAACACGCCGCGCCGTTGCGCGATGTGCGAGATCGTGCCCGTGGCCGGCGTCGCGGTGCGCACCCATGCGCCGGCCGGGTCGAGGATCCGCAGCTCGACGCGGGCGGCGCGGCCGTGCAACTCGACACGGAGCGGGACAACGTCACCGACGGTCGCGTCGGACGGGCCTTGGCAGGACACGCTCACCCGCGCCAGCGTCACGATCGGCCACACGATCCCGATCACGAACAAGGTGAGCGCGAAGACACCGAGCGCGACGGCGCGCGTCGCGTTGGTCACGCTGCCCGCCGCGACCCCATAGGCGCCCAGCGTGAACAGCGCCATCGCGCTCACGGTCAGGTCACCCGGACCGTGGGCTCGCGACAGCTTGGCGTTGTTCACGGCTAGGGAGCAGCGACGACGCCGACGATCTCGCCGATGACACGTGTCCCGGCGACCGGGTCGGCGCCGCCGGCCAAGGCAATGCGATGCCCGAGCGCCGCCGGCGCGACCGCCTTGACGTCGTCGGGCGAGACGAAGTCGCGCCGCATCACGGTCGCGTGGGCCCGGGCCGCGTGCAACAGACCGAGGCTCGCCCGCGGCGACGCACCCAGAGCAACGACGGGATGGGCACGCGTGGCGTCGACGACGTCGAGCACGTAGTCCAAGACGGTCTGGGCACAGTGCACACGGCGGATGGCGGCGATCGTCGCCGTGAGCTCAGCCGGCGATGTCACCGGCTCGATCTCCGCGAGCGCGTCGACACCACCTTCGCCGCTCAGGATCTCGCGCTCGGCGGCTCGCCCTGGCAGCCCCAGCGCGGCGACGAGCGCGAAGCGGTCGAGCTGGCTCTCCGGGAGCGGGAACGTCCCTGCGCTGCCGAAGGGGTTCTGCGTCGCGACGCAAAAGAACGGCTCGGGCAGCGGGTGGGTCTCGCCGTCGACCGTGACCTGGTGCTCCTCCATTGGCTCGAGCAGCGCCGCCTGCGTCCGGGGTGACGCCCGGTTGACTTCATCCACGAGCACCACATTGGCGAACACCGGTCCGGGCCGGAACTCCCATACGCCGGTGTGCGGCCCGTACACCGGGGTGCCGGTGACGTCGGCGGGAAGGAGATCGGGGGTGCACTGCACCCGACCGAACCGGCCTCCGATCGCAGCCGCCAGCGACTTGGCGAGCAGCGTCTTGCCGGTACCGGGGACGCCCTCGACCAGGAGGTGGCCGCCGGAGAGCAGCGCGACGAGGGCGAGCCGCACCGTCGGCTCGGCCCCCCGCACGGCCGACTCGACCGCGTCGTGGAGCGCGCTCGCAACCTGGCGCGGGTCGCGAATGGGGCCAGATGTTGGCGCGATCGAAGGGTGCATGTGGGGGCAAAGGCTAGGCGAGCCCGATTGGCGCCCGAACCGCGGTCGCGGCTCGCGATCGCGCCAATCTTCGCTGCATTCGGATTGGAATCCTCAGGAACCGTATCGGTGCCTCGCCCCTCCAGCTGATGGGGGAATTGGCGGCCGGGCACCGGGCGCGCCCGCGCCGGTCGTCAAGCGTCCTTTGGGGACAATGGGGGACACGGGGAACTGGCTGCCTGGGGAACTGGCTGCCGGGGAAACCGGCTGCCGGGAAATCGAGCCCCAGTGCGATTACTCGATCCCAGCCGTCGGGGTTTCGGCGAGCAGGAGGTCGACCAGCTCGTCGACCAGCTCACCGAGCCAGTCGAGCAGGTCCTGGGCGTGCACGTCCGAACCGTCCCCACCCCCAGGCTGGTCGGCCCCTGTCAGTGCCGCCAGCGCGAGGCGGGTGTCGTTGAGCGTGCCGAGGAGTCGCGCCTCGTGATCGGGGCCGAGGCGCAGCTGCACGACCTCGTCGGAGGCCGCGCCGCCACCGAGCAGCTCCCAGATCTCGTCGAACGCCCGGACCCGCGTATCGACGAGATCATCGTGGACCATGTCCTGAAACTCCGCTTCGGAAGCCTCCTCGGTCGGATCGAGGTACGCGCGCGGAAAGAGTCGCCGGCTCGCGACGTTGTCGGCGTCGGGCGCGCCGATCAGCTTGCGGACCTCGATCAGGATCATCCGCAACATCGCGGCCTCGCCCGCCAGCAGGGTGACCGCGAGCCGGCCGTCGGATGCCCGCCGGAACGTGCGCACTAGTCGTCCCGCTGCAACGTTGCCCACAGACCGTGCGCGTGGAGTCGGACCACGTCGCCCTCGCACTTCTCCCGCGTGCCGCTCGCAACGACGGCCTTTCCCTCGTTGTGCACCTGGAGCATGAGCCGCGTTGCCTTCTCGCGCGAGTAGCCAAACAACTTCTGGAACACGAACACGACATAGTTCATCAAGTTGATCGGATCGTCCCACACGAGCACGATCCACGGTCGCTCGGTGTCCTCGACCCCTTCTCCGAGCAGCTCCTCGACCGTGTCGGGAACGACGATCGTCTCGGTATCGTTCACGATCCTGCGCGCAAGTCCTCAGCGATGCGCGAGAGCAAACCGTTGACGAATCGGCCGGAGTCCTTCGTCGAATACTGGCGGGCGAGCTCGACGGCTTCGGTGATGGCCACAGCCGTCGGAACGTCAGGGATCCATCCGAGCTCGAACGTCCCCAGGCGCAAGAGCGCCCGGTCGATCACCGGCATGCGTTCAAGGGCCCAGTGTTCCGAGTACTTGCGAATCAACGCGTCGATCTCTTCCTGATGCGACGCAACGCCGAGGACGAGCCGTTGCGCGTAGTCATCGGGCGGTACCGGTAGGTCTGCCAGCAACGTGGTCGCGTTCCACTGCCGCTGTTCGCACTCGTACGCGAGGCCGAGCGCTCGTTCTCGTGCCTCCCGGCGAGACGGCACTCACCCTCCTCACGTGGCGGGCGAGACCCGCGACAGGTACTCGCCCGAGCGCGTGTCGATCTTGACGCGCTCGCCGACATTGACGAACAGCGGCACGTGTACGACTAGGCCCGTCTCGAGGGTGGCGGGTTTGCGCGCACCCGACACGCGGTCGCCCTGGATGCCGGGCTCGGTGTCGGCGACGGTCAACTCGACCGATGCTGGGAGGTCGATGCCGATCACTTCGTTGTTGTAGATCGGGAGAACTGCGGCGTCGCCTTCCTTGAGATAGTTCACCGCGTCCCCGACGGCGGCGCGCGCGACGTGCAACTGGTCGTACGTCTCGTTGTCCATGAAGACGTAGTCGTCCGCCTCGCGATACAAGAACTGCATGTCGCGCTTGTCGATGACCGCGAGCGGCACCTTCTCGTCGGCCCGGTAGGTGCGGTCGATCACGGCGCCGGTTCGGTAGTTCTTGAGCTTCGTGCGGACGAACGCGCCGCCCTTGCCCGGCTTCACGTGCTGAAACTCGACCACCGTCATCAGCCCCTCGGGCAGATTGAGCGCCATGCCATTCTTCAAGTCGTTGGTCGAGATGCTCACAGCACGAGTTCCTTCGGGGCGAGGGTCAGCGCGACCGCACCGGACGCGGTGACAACGACGGTGTCCTCGATCCTCACACCACCGAGGCCGGGCAGGTAGACGCCGGGCTCGACCGTCACGACGTCGCCGACGAGCAACGTATCACGGGCGGTCGCGGCGACACGCGGCGCTTCGTGGATCTCGAGACCCACGCCATGACCGGTCGAGTGCGAGAAGGCGTCCGCCCAACCCGCGTCGGCGATGACGTCGCGTGACGCCTTGTCGACGTCCGCGCACGCGACGTCGGCCGCGACGATCGCGCGGCCGGCCTGTTGACTCGCAAGGACGACCTCGTACAACTTTCTCGCATCGGGTCCGGGGTCGCCGACGGACACTGTGCGCGTCATGTCGGAGCAGTAGCCGTCGACGACACAGCCAAAGTCACACACGACCAGCTCCCCGCTGCCGATCGGGCGATCGGTCGGCCGCGCGTGCGGTTTGGCACCGTTGGGTCCGGCGGCGATGATCGGGTCGAAGCTGTTGGCGCTCGCGCCCCGTTCGCGCATCGCGAACTCGAGGACGAGTGCGAACTGACGCTCGGTGATCCCCTCGGCCATCCGGGGCAGCAGCGTCGTGAACGCGTCGTCGGCGATGGCACACGCGGCGCGGATACGGTCCACCTCGCCGGCATCTTTGACGCGCCGCAACTCCTCGACCATGGTGCCCGCGGGTACCACCTCGGCGTCGGCGAACGCGGTCACGTATTCGCGCTGTTCGGCCCAAGTCACGGAGAAGTCCTCGAGGCCGACGCGATCGTGGCGGCGCGCGGCGTCGGCCAATGCCGCGCGCTGGTCCGCTATCGTCGCGCCGATCTCGATACGCGCCTCGACCCCGGCGCCGGCGAGCTGCTCACGGGATTGGGTGCCGTAGCGACCATCGGTGACGAACAATGCATCGTCGGCGGAGACGAACAGCGTGCCCGCCGAACCCGTGAAGCCGGTGAGGTAGCGGACGTTGGCGCGTTTCGACACGACCAGCGCGGGGAGTTCGGCGGTTGTGAGGCGGGCGCGCAGGCGCGCCAGCCGCGCCGCGATGTCGAGCGGCGCGAGCGCGCTCACTTGGATTCCAACATGGCGGCGACGGCTTCGACGGCGAGGCGGTAGCCCGTCGCGCGGAAGCCACAGATCGCCCCGTCGACGACCGGCGAGATGACAGACGTGTGCCGCCAGGGCTCTCGGGCGTACGGATTCGAGAGGTGCAACTCGACTTTCACTCCGTCGTAGGCGAGCAGCGCGTCGCCGATCGCGTAGGCGTAGTGCGTGAACGAGGCCGCGTTGACGATGATCGCCTCGCAGCGTCCGCGCGCGGCGTGGATGGCATCGACGAGTCCGCCTTCGTGGTTGGTCTGGAGGTGCTCGAGGTCGTGCCCGAGCTTCGCGGCCGTTTCGCGAGCGAGGGCGACGAGCTCGTCGAGCGTCGTCGTCCCGTAGATGTGCGGTTCGCGGACACCGAGGAGATTCAGGTTCGGCCCCGAGAGCAGGAGGATCTTCGCCATCAGGTCACAACTCCGATCGCTGCGAACGCCTTGCGAACGGCGCCGGGGTCGGGATCGTCGACCCGCTCGATCCCGTTCGGTCCGTCCAGAACGAATGTGAGCCCGCCCGCCGACTTCTTGTCTCGTTGCATGATCGCGAGCAGGTCGTCGGCGCGCAGCCCCGGCGGCGCGGAGTCGGGCAGGCCAAGTGGGGCCATCAGCTCGCGGTGGTCCGCCACCCGGTGCGGATCGATGCGCTCGAGCGCACCCGCGAGCTCACCCGCGAACACGAGCCCGACCGCGACGGCCTCGCCGTGCATGAGCGCGTGGCCGCTCGCGGTCTCGAGCGCGTGCGCGAGCGTGTGTCCGTAGTTGAGGATCGCGCGCGCTCCCGACCGTTCGAACTCGTCGGCCGCGACGTAGCGGGCCTTGATCGCCGCGCACCGAGTGACGATCTCCGTGAGCGCGCCCGGATCGCGCGCGTTGAGGCCGTCGGCGTCGAGCGGCCGCAACGAACGGTCGATGAGCGCGTACTTCGCGACCTCGCCGAGGCCGCACCGGTACTCACGGGCGGGCAGCGAACCGAGCGTCTCGGGATCGGCCAGTACCGCCAATGGCTGGTGGAACGCGCCGACGAGGTTCTTGCCTTCCGGCAGGTTGACACCGGTCTTGCCGCCGATGGCGGCGTCGACCATCGCGAGCAACGTCGTCGGTATCTGCACGACGTCGACACCGCGGTAGTACGTGGCGGCCGCGAATCCGGCCGTGTCACCGACCACGCCGCCGCCGAGCGCGAGCACCACGTCTGATCGCACGAGGCCCCATTGCGTGAAGGCGCGGTTCAGCGCGTCGATCGAGGCCAGCGTCTTGGCGTCCTCGCCATCCCCCATCGTGAAGAGCTCGTGCTCGACGCCGGCACGATCGAGCACCGCGCGCACGCGGTCGGCGTACGCGGCGGCAATCCCTCGCTGGCTGACGATCGCGGCGCGGCGGCGACCGGCAAGCAGCATCGCCAACTCGTCCATCGCGTCGGCACCGACAACGATGTCGTAGCCGCGCTCGCCGAGGTCGACACGAACCCGTTTGCTCACGGTGCCGCGCCTTCGAACAGCGAGACGACGGCAGCTGCCACTTCCTCGGGCGCACACCCGGCTGTGTCCACGCACGCGTGCGCGGCCGCTTCGTATGCGGCTTCGCGCGCGGCGCCGAGCCGTGTGAGCGCGCCCTGCGGGTCGCCGGCGAGCAACGGGCGGTCGCGACCGTCCCCCG
The DNA here is from genome assembly GCA_052390615.1 of Actinomycetota bacterium. GTDB lineage: Bacteria > Actinomycetota > Acidimicrobiia > IMCC26256 > PALSA-610 > JBQTGT01. Next base: position 45,315 of record JBQTGT010000048.1, on the reverse strand, counting down.
CGACGCGCCCCACGAGTACTTCGACCGGGGCTCGCAGCCAGACGACCAGGCCGGTCGCCCGCAGCCGTCGACGATTGTCGGCGTCGATCGGCGTCCCGCCGCCACACGCGACGACGAGCGGCACTGGAGACGCACACACGTCGACGACCGCGCGGGACTCGATCTCGCGAAACGCCGGGAGACCGTGCGCGGCGATGAACTCCGGTACGGGAAGACCCGCCAGCGTCCCCGCGACGTCGTCGGTGTCGACGAACGGCCGGCCCAGCATGTCCGCGCAGAGATGCCCGACCGTCGTTTTCCCCGTACCCATCAGGCCAACCAAGACAAGGTGGGTCATTGGCGCAGGTAGGCGCGGTAGGCGTCGTGGTTGCGGACGAACTCGAGCACCGAGTCCCCGCCGAACTTCCGCAACGCCTCGCCCGCGAGCACGAGCGCGACCATCGTCTCCGCGACGACACCCGCCGCCGGCACCGCGGTGACGTCGGTACGCTCCTTGAACGAGACCGTCGCCTCCTTGGTCTCGACGTCGACAGTTTGCAACACGGGGCGGTTGAGCGTCGCGAGCGGTTTCATCGCGACGCGCGCCACGAGCAGGTCGCCGGTGGTCATCCCGCCTTCGATTCCCCCCGCCCGCGCGGTTTCACGGCGATATTCCTTCGCGGCTTCGTCCCACACGATGGGATCGTGCGCCACGCTTCCGCGGCGCTGCGCGCCGGCGATGCCGTCACCAATCTCGACTGCTTTCATCGCTTGGATGCTCATCAGCGCTTGCGCGAGCAGCGCGTCGATGCGGCGATCCCAGTGGACGTGCGAGCCGAGCCCCGGCGGAACTCCGTAACCGAGAACCTCGATGACACCACCGAGCGAGTCGCCGACCTTCGCAGCCTCTTTGATCTCGCGGATCATCTCGTGCTCGGCGTCGCCGTCGAAGCATCGCACCTCGGACGCGTCCACAGTGGGGAGGTCGGCAACGCCGGGCGGGCGGGCCTCCGACGCGCGAACCGAACCGAGTGCGATGACATGGCTGATCGTCGTCACACCGATCTGCGAGAGCAACGCCTTGGCAAGTGCGCCGGCCGCGACCCGTGCGGCGGTCTCCCGCGCGCTGGCACGTTCGAGTACGTCGCGCGCGTCGGTGAAGCCGTACTTCTGCATGCCGGCGAGGTCGGCGTGGCCGGGACGCGGTTGCGTGAGTGGCGTCGCGGTCCCACCCGGCGCGGCCGACATCTCCTCGTTCCACTTGCCGGTCGCCCACTCGCTGTTGCGAATGAGGATCGCGACGGGCGATCCGAGGGTGCGGCCGTGGCGTACACCGCCGAGGAACTCGAGCTCGTCGGCTTCGAAGTTCATGCGCGGTCCGCGGCCGTACCCCAGCCGCCGACGCGCCAACTCCGCCGCGATGTCGTCGAGAAGGATCGGGAGCCCGGCAGGAAGCCCCTCGACCGTCACCACCAGGGCCGGACCGTGCGACTCCCCCGCCGTCAAGAAGCGGAGCACACGGCCAGCTTACGCGAGCGGTCATTGACCAGAATGCGCCCCACGCGGTCATTTCCCCGGTCATTGGCCGCAGAACACCGGCGTCACTTGATTATCTGTTCGCCTTCGCAGAGCTGGAACGACGAGTCGCCGTAGAGGAACTGTCCACACGTCGCGTCGAGGCTTACGACCGAGTAGCTGCCCGCGAACGTCTCGTTGACGCCGACGTCGTAGACGCTGGCGTCGACCTGCACGCTGGCGCGGTACGCGCCGTTGTCGTCGTAGACGTCGAGCAATGTCACGGTGCGGCGGGTGGGATCGAAGGTGCCGACCGCGGTGGAGTCAGTTGCGCCGTCGGACGGAACAGTGACGCCGGGGTCGAACGGCGGGAACGACGTGTCGGGCGGGAAGTCGGTCTGCGGCTCGGAGTCGGGCGGCGAGCTGTCGTCGTCACTGTCGGCGTCGCCGTCGTCTCCGGACGGGAAACCGCCGCCGATGACCGGCTCGAAGGGATTGCGCCCCGCGAACACGCTGAAGTCCTCTTCGGGCGCGGGGACGAAGACGGTCGTGGGCGTCGTTGCATCGCCAGCACCGGACGGGACGAGCGCGGCCGCATCCGGTCGCGTCGTGTTGGTCGTCGAGCTCCCGCTCTCGTCGCCATCGCCGCCACCGGCCAGCACCATGCGGCCGATGAAGATCACGACCAGCACGCCGAGGATCCCGAACAGGATCTTTTGTCGCCGCTCACCACCCATCGCCGCTTACCCCTCTACCGTCGGCGTCGTCGGCGCCGTCGTTTCGGATGCACCCACCGTCGTCTCCGTCGTCGCGCGTTCGGTCGCGCTGGGAGTCGTCGCGACCGCAGCGGTGCTCTGCGTGAACATCCGGCCGGTCAACTGCGCCGACAACGACGGTGCGCCATCGACCGAGTCCGTCGGGTCGTCGCTGCCGCCGCTGCCGCTGCCCTCGGCCGTGCCCGCGGTCAGGTTGACCGAATCGATGACGACGAGTCGGGACAGATCCTCGAGCAGGTTGAGATAGTTGAGGACCTGGAAGTAGCCGCCTTCGACGTTGATCGCGAGCTGAATCGAGCTGACGCCGCCGGCCAGAACGGGTTCGGTCGGCGCGACCGACACCCAGCGGACACCGGCTTCGGTGCCGATCGCGTAGGCGGCGTCGATGAACGACGCAAGCTCCGGGTTCTCGGGCACCGCCTCTCGCAACGCCGCGAGGCGCGCTTGCACCTCGGGACCGGAGTCTGCGAGCGCCTCGAGTTGACGCCGCTCGGCGTCCAGCGACTGACGCTCCTTCTCGGCGTCCTCGATCTCGCTCGACGTGTCGTTGATGTCGGCGCGAACCGGCTTCAGCAACATCGTGTACCACAGCGCGACGACCAGCAGGGCCGCGAGCGCGCCGACGGCGACCACACGCGTCTTCACTCGGAGCCTCCCTGCTCGAACTTCTCCAGCCGGTCGCTGCGCGCCGCGTCGGTCACCGTCGCGGTCGACGTGAAGCCGACGACGTCCTGTTCGTTGAACTCCTGAAGCTCGGCGCTCGAGACCCACAAGTTCGTGAAGGACGGGAACCGGGTCGGGTCGCCGAGGTTCTCGAGCCACACCGCGACGTCGGGGTAGTCGACGCCCATCGCTTCGAACGCCGCCGCACCGGAGATGACCGAGGCGGAAACAGCGGCGGCGTCGTCCGCCGACGTGCGCCCGCCCGTCTCGGTCGCCGCCATGTTCACCTGGCCTTGGAACGTCGTGAGCCAGACGTTGTCAGGAATCGTGCGGCCGATCTCCTGCAGCATGCGCGCCCACGAGACGTCGGTGCGCAAGAGTGTGCTCACCTGCGCGGTCAGCGCGTCGAGCTGCGCCTGCTGCGCGGAGACCGCCGACAGCGCGTCGACCTGTTGTTGCAGCTCGGTGTTCGTCGCTTGCGCGGCTGCGAGCGTGTCCTTCTTGTCGGACAAGTCACGCTGTGCGAGCACGGTGATGCCGCCCAGGAGCACGACGGCCGCGGCGCCGGCCGCGACCGCGCCGACAACGTTGCGCTGCGTACCCGTCGTGGTGCGACGCACGCGCCGCGTCGTGGGCATGAGGTCGATGACGGTGCCGTGGCCCGATCCACCGAGCGCGAGCCCCACGGCCGCCGGCAGGTACGGGTCGAGGCGCGGGTATTCGTCCTCGGAGAAGCGAATGTCGCCGAGCAGGATCTCGGCGCGCGGTTCGGCGACCTCGACGGGGACGCCCACTAGCGTGCCGAGCCGGTCGGCGAGTCCCGGCAGCTGCGAGCCGCCGCCGGTGACAACGACGCGCAAGAGCCGTGCCGCGCCGGGCTGGTTGCGGTAGTAGTCGAGCGAGCTGCGGACCTCGTCGAGCAGGATCGCCAGTGGTCGTTCGATCGCGCTGTTGGCACGCGTGACGAGGTCGTCGCCGGGCGTCCCGAGTTGGCGCTTCAGCGCTTCTGCGGTCTCCGGCGGGATGTCGAGCTCGTTGGCAATGGCGTCGGTGAGCTCGCGTCCCGCAGTGCCGAGCACGCGGACGAACCGTGGCACTCCACCTTCGTGCACTGCAATGGCCGTCACGCCGCCGCCGAAGGAAACGATGCCCTCGGCTCCCGCACCGTTGTCCGCGACGGGATGCGCGAGTGATCGGATCAGTGCGAGCGGGACGAGGTCGACCGCGTCGACTGGCATGCCCGCGGCCTCGACGGCCGCGACGAGCCGCATGATCGTCGCTTCTTGGGCCGCCGCGAGCAGGACGCGCATCACTTCGCCGTCTTCGGTGGTCTCGGTTCCGAGGATCGAGAAGTCGAGCACCGCTTCGTCGATCGGGATCGGGATGAGGTCCTGCGCTTGGAACTTCAGCGCGCTGGCGAGCTCGTCGCGCGTCATCAGCGGCATCTCGACCTGGCGCACGATGACTCGGGGGCTGGCAATGCCGAGCCGCACTCCGGCGCGGCGCACTCCCACCTCGTCCCGCAATCTGGCGAGGGCGTCGGTGAGCGCGAAGTCGTCGACGACCTCCCCCTCGCGCATCGCGTCGCGCGGCAACGCCACCTGCCCGAACAACTCCAGGCGCGGCGGCGAGCCCGGCGTGACCTCCGCGATCGTTACCGCGTTGGTGCCGATGTCGAGCCCAATCAGGCGGCGGGCCATCGTCCTGCGCCGCCGACGGTTTGCGCGTCGAGGTACCGCGCGAGATCGGTCGGCCGGATACGGAAGTGTTTGCCGACCCGTATGGCGGGCAGCGAGCCCGCCTTGATCAGCCGATACACGGTCATCGTCGAGACCCGCATCGCCTCGGCGACCTCGCGCACCGTGAGCAGACGGTGCTCCGAATCCACCTTTGTCACCTCTGGTCGACTGGCGCCACACTAGAGTTCAACTTCCACAATCGTCAATCGCCGCACCATGACGAGAGGTATCGGCAAAACTACTATGCGTGTTGAATAGGTCACTCAAAGTATTTTGGAGCGCGCGCCTGAGGCCGCAGTCCGCCCTGGTGAGCGGGTCGGTCAGGCGGGGGTCGAGCCGGACGACTCGGCCGACGCTGGGCCGAGGTCGGAGTACCAGTCGACGAACGGCTCGCCCGCGAGGACGAACAGCATCGCTCCGGCCACGAGGAACGGGCCGAACGGGATGTGCTGGTTGCGTTTGCGGGCGCCGGCGATCATGAGCGCGACGCCGATGATTGCGCCGAGGAGAAACCCGGCGAACAGGCCACCGACCACGTACTTCGGGCCGAGATAGCCGAGGAACGTTCCCAAGAGGAACGACAGCCGCACGTCGCCGAACCCCATGCCCCGAGGCGAGACGACGTGAATGAGGAAGAAGAACCCGAACGAGCCCAACCCCCCGAGGAGCCCCCGCGCCATGTGGTCGAAGTCCCCGTCGGCCGCGGCGCCGCCCGCCAACAAGGGGATCGAGATGAAATCGACGGGGTACAGCACCCGGTTCGGGATCAAGAACGTGTCGAGATCGATGAACGCTAGCGCGAGCAGTCCGGCCGTGAACACGAGGTATGCCGGGAGCACCCAGTCGTCCGAGAACCGCGCGCCGACGGCCGCGAACAGCGCCGCGGTGAGCAGTTCTACGAGCGGGTACCGGCCCGAGATCTTGGTCGCGCAGTGGCGGCACTTCCCGCGCAGCAGCACCCACGACGCCACCGGGACGTTGTCCCGCGGCGAGATCGGCGTGTCGCACTCTGGACAATGCGACGGCGGCGCCACGATCGATTCCTTACGGGGGACGCGCCAGATCACCACGTTCAGGAACGAGCCGATCACGAGCCCGAACACCCCGCAGATCGCGGCGACGATCGCTGTCATCGGAGCGAGAGGCTAACGGCGGTTGGAGATGCGTCTGGTCATCTCGGTGCGGTTTCCGACCGGGAGATGACCAAACGGTCGCGGACGCGAGAGCGGCGCCCGGCCTAGCCGTCCCACCCGCCGTCGCACTCGGCGAGGGTGTCCACCGTCGCCAAGACGTCGGCCCGTCCGAAGGTCGGACCATTGTCACCGGCCCCGAGACAGAAGAAGTCGCCGTTCTTGGCCTTGCGCACCAACACAAGGCTGTTCGCCCCCGCGTCGGTGAACCCGACCGTCGATTCGTCGGCATTCGCTACGTCCGCGTCGTAGACGAGGCGCGGTTCGATCGAGTCCATGATCGGCGCGGTGAGCAACCGGTAGTCCTCGGTTTCGCTGTAGTGCACCTGGGCCGCGGTCAGCGCGATCCGCAGATCCGCCTTGGCCGAGGTGTCGTTCGCCCGTTCGCGGGCGCCGAGAAAGGTCGGGATGAGGATCGTCAGAAGAATGGCAATGATGAGGACGACCATCATCAGCTCGATAAGCGTGAAACCTTCCTCGGTGCGACGCGTCCGAAGCTGGACGTCTCGCACTCAGATTCCTTTCGGTTGTCAACGCACCCACGGCCCACTGTGAATATCGACACATGAATATCGACACATCGCGGTCGACGCTTGACCACCGCGCACCGTGCGTCGCACCGCGAACGCGAACGGTCCCGGGCCGAAGCCCGGGACCGTCACCGCTTCTCGAGTCTTCAGACTCTGATCGGCTTACCAGCCGTCGGGATCTGCGTCACTGCAGTCAGCCGTCTGCCCGAAGTACGTTCCGAGCGAGAGGTCTTCCTCGATGCAGAACGTGTCACCGGACCTGCTGACCTTGACCATGACCATGTTGCTGGCCGTCGCCCCGGCAAGGATGCCGACCGCGTCTACCGTGCCGGCCCCGTCGACGTAGGTCAGGCTGGGCTCGACGGCCTCGAGCGCTGCCGCGTCCGCGTCGGTGTAGTCCTCGGTGTCGGTGTACACGACCTTCGCCGCGGCCAGCGCGTTGCGCAGGTCCGACTTGGCCGCACTGTTTTGGGCCCGCTCGCGAGCGCCAAGGAAGGTCGGAATGGCAATGGCGATCAGGATGGCAATGATCAGCACCACAACCATGAGCTCGATGAGCGTGAAACCTTCCTCGCGATCCCGGCGGGACTTGAGGGAGTGAATGATTCGCACTTGGGGAACGCCCTTCTCGATACCGGTAGTGAAAAGGCGAGGGGCGACGGCATCCGTGCTCCCCGACCAGGGTTCATATCGGCCCCCACGTGCGGTGGCTTGAGTCACACAGGAAACGCACAGGATCGGCCGTCGCCCGGCCGGCTCATCGGCAAGGATGCGCACCCGTGCTGACCCGCCGATTCGTCGCGCTCTTGGTGGTGAGCGCGCTCGTCCTCGTCGGCGCGCGGTGCACGGTGGCCGCGCCCGAGGAGTGCGCACCCGTCACCGCGACAACCGCGGGCGCGTCCGCCCACGCCGCTGCGCAGTGGCTCCGGCACAACCAACGCGCCGACGGAAGCTATGTGTACGTCGTCGACGACACCGGCGCCGACGTCGGCGGCTATTCGATCGTGCGGCACGCGGGCGTGACGCTCTCGCTCTATCAAGCGGCCCGCGTGCTCGACGAACCCGCGTTCGCAACGGCGGCGGACCGCGCCGTTGAGTGGATGCTTGATCGCCTCGCCCGGCGCAACGACTGGATCGCCCTGCAAGACGGTGGCGTCGCCGCGCTCGGCGGAAGCGCACTCATGCTCGCCGCGTTGGCGGAACGGCGGTTGCTGACCAACTCGCCCGTGCACGACGCGGCCATGCGCGGCCTCGGCGACTTCCTCGTCTCGATGCAGCGCGACAACGGCGACTTCTATGTGTATTACTACCTCAACCGCGGCGAACCTGACTTCGACGCGATCTCGCAGTACTTCGCGGGCGAGGCGCTGTGGGCGCTGGCCCGGCTGCACAACGCGCTCCCCGACGCTGCGTACCGTGAGACGGCCGAACGCGCCGCGCACTTCATCGCCGTCGAGCGCGACGACACCGACTTCGTCCCCGTGCCCCCGCTCAATGACCACTGGGCCGCGTACGGATTTTCCGAGATGGCGCAGTGGCCGCTCGGCGACGACGAGGCCCGCTACGCACGGGCGCTGTTCGGCCGCTTCCATCTGCTCATCCGCTGGGAGGCGATGAAGCAAGCGGGTGCCGTCTACGAGTGGGCGCACGGGCCCAAGCGCCGGGCGGCGGCGCTCGGAACATGGGTGGAGGGCCAGGCCGCGCTCGCCCGGCTCGCGCGTACCGACGAGCGGCTCGACGACGTCGCCTCTGATGCGCTCGCAAACGCCCGCTGCGGCGCGGATGTGCTCGCCGACCGCCAACGCGGCGCCGACGATCCAGCCGTCGCGGGCGCGTGGTTCACCGACGGCGAGAGCCGCATGGACGATCAGCAACACGCGATCTCCGGCCTCCTCGCGCTCGCCGAGCTGCTGGACGGAGCCACGGATGGATGACCTGCTGCCGCTCGCGATCGCGGTGTTCATCGTGCTCGACCCCGTCGCCACGATCAGCGCCGCGGCCGTGCTGGCACCCGAGCCTCACGCGCGCCGCCGAGCGATGGCGGTGGCCGTGCTCGTCGGTGGCGGGTTGCTCGCGATCGCGGCCGCGATCGCGAGACCGCTGCTCGACGCGCTCGACATCTCACCGCCGGCCGCGCTGCTCACCGCCGGCATCGTCGTGCTCGTCCCGGCGCTCGACCACCTGTGGCCCGGTCCCGGTGAACGGGTACAACCCGACGACGCGTCGCCGACGCGGCTCGGCGTGTTCCCGTTGGGCGTGCCGGTGCTCGCGAGCCCAGCGGCGGTCGTGGCCGTCGTGGCGTGGAGCGCAGCCGAGGGCCGCGGCGTCACGCTCACGGCGCTCGCGGTCGCGTGCGTGTTCGTTGCCGCGGTGGCGGGGCGGTGGTCCGGTCCGCCGCCCGGACGGCCAGCACGGGTCGCGGGCGCGTTCGCCGGTGTGGCCATGGCGTTGATCGCGTTCGACCTGATCCGCGACGGCGTGTTCGCGACCTGATGCGGTCGACGCGCGTGATCCTCATTGCCGCAATTGTGGGCACCGTATTCGTCGGGACGGCGGCGCCCGCGGCCGCCCACGGCGTCGGTGGCCGAGATCCGACGAACGTGCGCGTGCGCGTGTTCCCGATCGAACCAGCGATTCCTGGCGTCGAGATCCGCCTCGTGGAGTTCGACGACCGGCTCGAGCTTCGGAACACGACCGCCGCCGACGTCGTCGTGCTCGGTTATACGGGCGAGCCGTACCTGCGGGTCGGTCCCGATGGCGTGCACGAGAACGTCCGCTCGCCCGCCGTGTTCGTCAATCGCACCAACGACCCGCCGGCGTCCGTCCCCGCGCGCTTCGACGCGTCCGCGCCACCGGAATGGCGGCGACTGGGAGACGACGACGTTGTTCGCTGGCACGACCACCGCGCGCACCCGATGGGCCAAACCGGTGACTTCGTCATCGGGATCGAAGTCGGCGGCCGCACCGTCGAGGTGCGCGGCGACATCACGATCGTGCGACCCGGCGCCTGGTGGCCGTGGCTGTTGGTCGTCGCGGGATTCGCGGTCGTCGTGACGTTCCTGATGCGGCGGCGGTGGCGCGCCACCGTCGCGACGACCCTCAGCGCGCTCATCGTGGCGGAGTCCGTGCGCATCGCGGAGAGCTGGCACGAGATCTCGTCGTCGTTGGGCGGGCGCGTGGGCGCGCAACTCATTCCGATCGGTGGCGTGGTCGTCGGGATCGGTGCGCTCGGGCGCGTGCTGCACACCGACGCGCACGCTGCGGCACCCGCCGTACTCGTCGCCGCGGTGGTCTTCGTGGTCGCGGGCGGCGTGTCCGATGTCTCGGTGTGGTGGCACTCGCAGATCCCGTCGTCGCTGTCCGCCGGCGCGACGCGTGCGCTCGTTGCCATCACGCTTGGCGCGGGCATCGGGCTCGCCATTGCGGCCGGCGCGCGACTCGCGCCCGCTACACCCGCCGGCCGTACGCCCCCAACAACATCACCCACGGCGCCGCGTCCGAGCTGACTGGCACCGGCGCCGCGAACATGCCCGATTGGGCGAGCGTGCCCGGTTGCGCGCTGCCGAGCGCGCGCTGCACCAATTCGGGATCGAGATGCTCGTCGGCACCGACGGCGCGCGCGAGGTCCCACGTGTGTACGAGCACGTCCGTCGTCAGTGCCGGGAGCAGGTTGCGCATCTCGTCGCTGAGCTCTTCGAGCGCGACGTCGATGGCGGACGCGGTCGCGTCCCAGCGGGCGGGAACGTCGCCGTGTGGCCGGTGCGCCTTGATCTCGAGCGGACGGAGCAACAGGACCTCGTGGAACCCGATGACGTGCTCGACCAAATCGCGCGCGTCCCACTCGGTGCACGGCGTCGGCACGTCCCAGCGCCCGTTACCGGCGGCGACGACCTCGCCGAAGCCGGCACAAGCCCGACGATGCCGATCAGCCGCGCTGCCCACCCGCAGAGGTTCGCACGCAACCAATCCTGGCGTCGAGCGTCTGGTTGGTCATGATGGTGACGATGGATGCGCCCAGCACGCCGTTCGCGGTTGCTCGGGAAGCGTCCGAGGTGCTCGCCGACGTGTACCGGACGCGCTACTCCTCGCTCGTCGGACTCGCCCGCCTGCTCCTGAGCGAAGACGGCCTGCGCGACGCGCTGCGCGCCGATGCCGGGGCCGCGGCGTACGAGCAAACGGGATGGGATCGTGTCGTTCGTGACGGCAACGCCCGCCGCGGCTTGCAGCGCGGCGTGGTGCTCGGCGCGTCGGCGACCGTCGTCGCGGCCGCGGCCGTGTTCGGCGGCCTCGCACTCATGGCGGACGAAAACACGCTCGAGACGGTGCCGCCCGGCCCGGTTCTGACTCAGCCAGAAGTGCCGACCTCGGCGAGCACCGAGACCCCGATGCCCGCACCGCCCACACTGGACACCGCCGGGATCGACGAGGTGTGCCGCACCGGCATCGCCACCACAATCGTCGACATCAACCTTGCTCCGACCCTCCCCGCGGCGCCACGAGCGACTGTGTACGAGCTACATGACGCGATGCAATTCTGCCGACTCGAGGAGTTCTGGAGCGCGATGGCACCCGACTTCACGTCGTTCCTCGGCGACACTCCGGACGCCGTGGTCCGCGCGCTTGACGCGGAACACGGCTGGATGTTGGCAATCGCGGCGACGCTCGGTGGCGAATTCGAACTCATCGCACTCGAGCCGACCGACCCCGAGAGCCTCGTCGCGGTTGGTGTCTACATGAGCTCCGCAATCGTGGGCGGGCAGGAGTACCGCATCGCGTTCGAAGCACAAAGCGGAAAGTGGCGACTCTTCGAGCACGGTCCAACGACGGTCTCGTGCTCGGCGTCAGAGGTCGGCGGCGATCTCGTGTTGAGCGCAGAGTTTCCTGCCGCCGCGACCTTCACCGCCGCGAAAGTCATGGCGGCGGCAATCGCGTGCTACTGGGGTGCGCTGCGGGCGCTCATGGCTGACGAGTTCACCTACAGCTTCGGCGGATCCAACGACCCTGACGAGGCAATCGATCAGTGGCAGCAGGCCGAGGCCCGCGGCGAGCCGATCCTGCAGACGCTCGTCACGCGGCTTCACGCCGGCGTGGGAGACCTCGAGAGCGACGACATCGCGCGGCGGTCCGACCCGGAGGACGAGTTCGGGTACCGCGTCGGCATCGACAGCAGCGGCGAGTGGATCTACTTCGTCGCCGGCGACTAGCACGTCTTCGCCCTTCGACCGTGCGTGGTCACGAAAAATCGCAGATATGCGCGAAATCGTGACCACGCCGGCGGCAGCGTGGCAAGCGCGCTACTGAATCAGCTTGATGATGTTGAACATCGGGAGGTACAGCGCGATGACCATGCCCCCGACGGCGACACCCATCACGACGATCAGCAGCGGTTCGATGAGCGAGGTGAGCGCGTCGACGGTCGCCTCGACTTCGGCGTCGTAGAAGTCGGCGATCTTGTCGAGCATCTCGTCCAGGGCACCAGTCTCTTCGCCGACGGCCATCATCTGGACGACCATCGGCGGGAACACCGGATGCTGCTCGAGCTGCTTGGAGATCGTTTCGCCCCGCTTCACTGCCGCCTGGGTGTCCCGGGTGCCCTCGGCGACGACGTGGTTGCCCGAAGTCTCGGCGACGATGTCGAGCGACTCGAGGATCGGCACACCGGAGCGAACGAGCGCGGACAGCGTGCGGGAGAAGCGGGCCAGCGCGGTCTTGCGGACGAGAGGGCCGAAGATCGGCATCTTCAGCTTGATCGCGTCCCACTGCTTGCGGCCCTCTTCGGAATTGATCCACTTCCGGAACGCGTAGACACCCGCGATCTCGGCGGCCACGACGAGATACCAGAGCTTGCGTGCGACCTGCGACAGGTTGATCAGCACCTGGGTCGGCATCGGCAGGCTTCCACCGAGCTCCGTGTAGAGGTTCTCGAACATCGGGATGATGAACAACAACATCGCGGTGAGGATCAAGAGCACGAGCACCGCGACAACTGCGGGGTAGGTCATCGCGGACTTCACTTTGCGACGCAGCTCGACCTGCTTCTCGATGGTCGACGCGAGCCGCATCAGCACACTGTCGAGCACTCCGCCGACCTCACCGGCGCGTACCATCGCGACGTAGAGGCGGTTGAACGCCTTTGGGTGCTTGCTCAGCGCGGCCGACAACGACGAGCCTTTCTCGACGTCGATGCGCACCTGGTTGGCGATCTCCGCCAGCGGTTTGCTCTCGGTCTGCTCCGCGAGGATGTAGAGCGCCCGCAGGAGCGAGAGTCCCGAGTTGATCATCGTTGCGAACTGCCGCGAGAACACGGCGACGTCCTTGAGCTTGATGCGACCCGCACCGGGGAGCTTGACGTCCTTGGTCAGCGTCTGCTTGCCTTGCTGCTGGATCTCGATCGGGATGTAGCCCATCGAGCGCAGCTTGCTTACGACGAGCTGCGCGTTGTCGGCCTCGAGCTGTCCCTCGACGAGCTTCCCGCCGCGGTCGCGGACCTTGTACTGGAACGTCTCGGCCATCAGTGTGCCCGTGTCATCCGTTGAGGAGGCGGCGGAGGTCTTCCTCGTTCGCACAGCGTTCGAGCGCGGAATCCAGCGTGATCCGTCCGTTGCGGACCAGGTACGCGAGCGACATGTCCATCGTGACCATTCCGTACTTCCCGCCCGCTTGGAGCATGGAATAGATCTGGTGGACCTTGCCCTCCCGGACGAGGTTGCGGATCGCCGGCGTCGCGACCATGACCTCGCACGCGGCAACCCGACCCTGACCGTCGGTCGTCGGCAGAAGCTGTTGGGTGCAAATCCCCTGGAGCGCGGCGGCGAGCTGCACGCGGATCTGCTGTTGCTGGTGCGCTGGGAACACGTCGATCACTCGGTCGATCGACTGCGGCGCATCCTGGGTGTGCAGCGTTGCGAACACCAGGTGGCCGGTCTCGGCCGCCGTCAGCGCGGTGGAGATCGTCTCGAGGTCGCGCATTTCACCGACGAGGATGACGTCGGGGTCCTGGCGCAACACGTGCTTGAGTGCGGCTGCGAACGAGTGTGTGTCCTCACCCACCTCGCGCTGGTTGATGATCGACCGCTTGTGGTGATGCAGGAACTCGATCGGGTCCTCCACCGTCATGATGTGCACCGCGCGCTCACGGTTGATGATGTCGACGAGCGACGCGAGGGTCGTCGATTTCCCGGAACCGGTCGGGCCGGTGACGAGGATGAGCCCGCGGGGCAGCCACGCCCACGACTTGACCGCCGGTGGGATCGCGAGATTGTCGAAGTTGACGATCTCGTAGGGAATCACCCGCATGACGCAGCCGACGGAGTCGCGCTGGAGGAACACGTTGACGCGGAATCGACCTTTGCCCGGGAGCGCGTACGACGTGTCGAGCTCGAGGTCGTTCTCGAACTTCTCGCGCTGCTTTTGGGAGATGATCGTGTAGACCATCTGGCGGATCTGGGAGCCGTTCAGCACCGGCAGGTGCGACATCGGCAGCAGCTCGCCGTGCACGCGCACGACCGGTGGCGACCCGGCCGTCAGGTGGAGGTCGGAACCGCGGTACTGGAGCACCAGCTCAAGCAAGTCGTTGACGTGGAGGTCGTCGGCTCGCAGCGCCTCGGCTCGCAACGCCGCGTTCGGGTCGTCGAGGAGCGGTTCGGCGGATGGTGGTCCGTAGATCGCTTCGATCGCGCGGGCGAGCTCGTTGCCGTCGGCGACCGCCGCGACGATCTCGTATCCGGTCGCAGCGCCGACGGCGGCGACGCCCTCGTCGTCGGAGGGCTCCGCGAACGCGACGACGAGCCGCGGCCCGTCGAAGTCGACCGCGAGCGCGAGGTACCGCCACGCGAGCTCGGCGGGGACGAGCGCGGGCGCGTCTTGATGGATCGGCGTCTCGAGGAAGTCGACGAATCGAATGCCGAGGTCTTCGGCGAGCGCGGCCGTGAGGTCCTTGCTGCCGACGAGCCCGCGCTCCATGAGCACGTGCGCCAGCTGTCTTCCGGATGTTTGCGCCTCGGTGATCGCGTGTTCGAGGTCGTCACGTGACAGCACGTGCCGTTCGACCAGCGTCTCTCCGAAGCGTCGCGCCTGGCTGGCGAGCATGCAGGAATCTCCCCGGGAGCGGCGAAAATCTCAGCCCGAGGAGGTATCGGCGTCGAGTGTGACGTTCTTCACACCCTTCTGGCGTCGCCAGACGGAGCGACGACCCCGAGGCGAGGATCCGCGACGCACGTATCGTGCGGTGCCCGAGCCGGGGCCCGAGCAGCCCGGCGCCGGCGGCGCCCAGAGCGGACAAGAACGGCCTCGCTGCCGTCAGGCCACGACGCGAAAGACTTCCTCGAGCGTGGTCATGGCGGCCGCGACCTTGCGAAGGCCGTCGGACCGTAGGGCGAGCATGCCCTGCATGACCGCCTCTTTTTGGATGTCCTCGGTCGAGCGGCGCTCGATGATCATGCGTTCGATCTCCTCGGTGATCGGCATGACCTCGTGGATCGCGAACCGGCCGCGGTAGCCGGTGCGGCCGCACGAACCACAGCCGACCGCGCGGCTCAGCGTCGGCCACTCGCTGCCCGACAGATCCTCGACCGGCCAGCGCGCGCCGCTCAGCTCCGCTTCGGTGGGCTGGAAATCCTCCTTGCACTTGTCGCACAGGCGGCGGGCGAGCCGTTGGGCAACGACGCAGTCGAGGGCGCTGCACACGAGGAACGGTTCGACACCCATCTCGACCAGCCGCAGCGGTGTCGACGCGGCGTCGTTGGTGTGCAGCGTCGACAAGACGAGGTGCCCAGTGAGCGCGGCTTCGATCGCGATGACGGCGGTCTCGCGGTCTCGGATTTCACCCACGAGCAGGATGTCGGGGTCGGAACGCAGGATCGAACGTAGAGCGGATGCGAACGTCAGTCCCGCCTTCGGGTGGATCTGGACCTGGTTGATACCCGCCAAGCGGTACTCGACCGGGTCCTCCACCGTGATGATGTTGCGGTCGGGCTCGTTCAGCTGATTGAGCGTGGCGTACAGCGTTGTCGACTTGCCGGACCCGGTCGGGCCGGTCACGAGGATCGTGCCGTACGGCTTGCGGTAGCACGCCTCGAAGCGCGCCAATGTTTCGGGCAGGAAGCCGAGTTCCTCGAGACGCAGCAACGCCTGACCCTTGTCGAGGATGCGCATGACGATCTTCTCGCCGTACACGGTCGGCAACGTCGCGACGCGCAAGTCGATGGGGCGGCCGCCGACCTTCATGCCGATGCGGCCGTCCTGCGGGATGCGACGTTCGGCGATGTTGATGTCGGCCATGACCTTGAGGCGGCTCACCACGCCCGCTTGGATCGCGCGCGGTGAGCGCATGACCTCGTGCAGTACGCCGTCGATTCGGAAGCGGATCCGCAGGTCGGTCTCGGTCGGTTCGACGTGGATGTCCGAGGCGCGGTCCTGCACCGCTTGGTTGATCAGCAGGTTCACGAACTTGACGATCGGCGCGTCTTCGACGACGTCCGAGATCGCCGCAAACTCGTCTTCGTCGGCTTGCTCGTCGGCCGCGGCCTGAACGACGGCGTCGACTTCGCCTTCGACGCGGTAGAACTGATCGATCGTTTCGGTGATCTGCGTGGGCGTCGCGACGACGGTCTTCACCTCGGCGCCGGCGATCGCGCGGATGTCGTCGACGGCGAACACGTTCGACGGGTCCGCCATGGCGACGACGAGCTTGCCGTCCTCCCAGCCGATCGGGATCGCCTGGTAGCGGCGGGCCAGGGACTCGTTGATCAGGTTGGCCACCGACCCGTCGACGGCGCGGTCGGAGATGTCGACGAACTCGAGCCCGACCTGGCGCGCGAGCGTGCGGACGAGCTCGACTTCCGAGATCGTGCCCTGCTCGATGAGCAGCCGGCCGAGCGGTTTGCCGCTGCGCGATTGCTCGGCGAGCGCGGCGTCGAGCTGCGCTTCGGTCAGTAGCCCTTCGGCGATCAGTAGTGCCCCGAGCGGGGTCCCGTCGGACAGCGCGGCCTCCTCGGTCCCGACGGGGGATGTATCGGCGATTCGCGCGCTCCGCTGTATAACCTGTCACTCTCCGTGGCAGAGGCCACCGCGCCGCTCCGCCGGGGGCACGGGCGATGCCGGGAACCGGGCGGAGACCGGGCGCGCGCTACTCGTCGCGCAGGGCGGAGAACACGCGCAGGAGGGCGCCGCGGTCGCCGGAACCGTTGCCGGCCGCGGCCCCGACGACAACGCCGTCGCCGCGGGCCTCAGTCGGCCCCGGATGGGGCGACTCGACCCCGGGCCCGTACGGCTCTTCGGGCTGAACGGTGCCGTCGAGGAGCCGGTGGGGCGCCCGCGCCCGCTCCGGCTCGGGGACGATGCCGATCGCCCCGGCCGCGGCGAGGTCCATGAGCGTGTAGCAGAGGTCCAAGACGCTGCGGCCCGTGCGATGCGCGAGGTCACGCACCGACCGGCGGCCGTCGATGCGCACGAGCAACTTCCACAGATCGGCGTCGACGTCGAGGTGGTCGACCTTCAACTCGTCGGCGAGGACCGGGCGGCAGTCGAGCGACGGAACGATCTGTTCGATCTGGCGCCACTGGGTCAACAGCCCGCCGACCTCGGCCAGCACGTCTTCGACGGAAATGACCGCTTCCGTGCGCCACGGCGCGGCTTCGTCACCCATGAATCGGAAGGTGCCCCCACCGGTGCGGGCGATGGCGAAGCCGACATCGACCAGCCGGGCCAGCAACTCCCCACCGTCGGCGAGCGGCTCGACAAGGTCACCGCCCTCGACCGCGCGGCAGGCACCGTGCTCCATCCACAGCGTCGCGGCGACGCCCGCGTCCATCCGCAAGGCGCCGGTCTTGTGGCCGCTCGCGAGCAGTCGCAAGACCTCGGCGAACGAAAGGGTGTCGAAGGTTCCTTGCAGCACGAGTTTTCCTCCACAAAAGGCTTCGACCAGTGACGGGCGTCACCTTGAGGAACTTGGCTCCTCCGAAGTGGATCCCAGCGCGGCCAGTGCGGCGGCCCGCATCACCTCGACCGGGGCCGGACGCGCCGCCCACCGTTCGACCTGCAGGGCCGCCTGGTGCACCAGCATGCCGAGGCCGTCGATGGTCGCCGCGCCGGCGGCGCGCGCGGCTGCGAGCAGCGGTGTCTCGAGGGGGTGATAGACGAGGTCGGCGTAGACCGAGTCCTTCACGATCGCGTCGATCGAGAGCGGTGCGGCGCCGTCGCCCATGCCGATTGGGGTCGCGTTCACGACGATATCGACGGTGCGCGCGGCCCGGTCGCGATCGTCCCAGTTGACGACGTTGCCCCCGGTCGCGGTGGCGGCGTCCGGACGTCGCGCCGCCACGTCGACGGCGGCACCGGCGCGCTGGAGCGCGTCCACGACCGCGCGCGCGGCGCCACCCGCCCCGAGCACCAGCACCCGCGCGCCCGCGGGGTCACAGCCGCCGTCGCGCAGTGCGCGCAGCAGCCCCTCACCGTCGGTCGAGTCGCCGTGCAGCCGACCGTCGCCGAGACGCGTCACCGTGTTGACGCTGCGCATCGCCGTCGCCGCTTCGGTCAGCTCGTCACATTGATCCGCCACCACCGTCTTGTGCGGCATCGTGACCGAGAGGCCGACAAGATCGAGGGTTCTGAGCGCGTCGAGCGCGGCGCCCGCACGCCCGTCGGGAACTTCGAACGCGACATACACCCAGTCGAGGCCGAGCTCGCGGTACGCGGCGTTGTGCAACGCGGGCGACAGCGAGTGACGGACTGGATCACCAATCACGCCGGCGAGTCGGGTGACGCCAGAGATCACAGCAAGCCTTGCGCGCGGGCCGCCTCGATGTTCGCTTCGTGTTCTTCGAAGGTTTCTGCGAACGCGTGGCTGCCGTCGGCGTTGGCGATCACGTAGTACAAGAAGTCCGTGGCGGCCGGCGAGATCGCAGCCTGGAGTGACGCCTGGGTCACGCTCGCGATCGGTGTCGGCGGGAGCCCGGGAACCTTATAGGTGTTGTAGGGCGAGTCGAAGTCGAGGTCCTGCACGGTAATGGTCTGCTTCTCGGCGTCCCCAACCGCGTACAGCACCGTCGCGTCGATCTGCAGCGGCATGCCGTCCCGGAGGCGGTTGTAGATGACGGACGCGATCAGCGGACGGTCGCCGTCAACCTTGGCCTCGGACTCGATCAGGGACGCGACGACGAGGATCTCATACGGCGTGCGACCTTCGGTGCTCGCGCCCGCGAGGCTCACCTCGTCGGCGTGCACGTCGAACTGCTCCACCATCGAGGCGAGCACGTCGATCTCGTCCTCTGATTCGGCGACCCGGTACGTATCGGGCCACAACAAGCCTTCCAGCGGATTGCGAGCGCCCGCCGCCGCCGTTTCGGGCTGATACTTCGAACGGGCGGACCCGTTCTTCGTCGACTCCAGGAACGTCTCACCGCTGCGCCCCGGCAATTCCTGTACGCGCGCCGCGATCTCGTCGACCCACAGCCCGGGCGGCACCGCGAGTTCGAGGTAGTCGATGCGCGGTCCTTCCTCGAGCGTGGCCGCTGCGTCCCGAACACCCATATCGCGCTTCAAGTCGTACGTGCCGGCCTGGAAGTCGCTCGAGCCGCTCAGTCGCGCGTACACATTGAATACGAAGGACGAACCGATGACGCCTCGGTCGTTCAGCTCGTCGCCGATGCGCGAGACGCTCCAACCATCGTCGATTCGCACTTCGACCGTTTCGCCGGCGCTTCCCGGAGGGTCGAGCTGCCACCAGAACCACGTCGCTGCGATCGCGATGAACGCGAGCGGGACGACGACGAGGACGAGCACGACAAGGAGTACTCGCCGCCGACCGTGTTCGTCGCGAAAACGCCGACCCCGACTGCGTCGGCGCTCGGCGTCCGGCGGCGGGCCGTGGTCCTCGAACGTCGTGGTCACGACGGGTTCCTGTTCGCTTCCAACCAGGATTGCAGCATGACGGCGGCGGCGACCTTATCGACGACTCGTCGGCGCGCGTCTGGTTTCATTCGCGCTTCTCGCAATGCTCGCTCGGCGACGACGGTCGTGAGCCGTTCGTCGTGGGCGACGACTTCGAACGCGTCGCCGGAGGCACGACGCAACGCGTCGATCTCGGCGAGTGCCTCGCGCGCGGCCGGCCCGGCCTTGCCGGAAAGGGAGAGTGGCAGGCCGACCACGATCGTCGAGGCGTGCGCCTCGCGCGCGGCCGCGATGATCGCATCGCGGTCGGTCGCGGCGTCGCCCGAACGAATCAACACTGCGTGCGGAGATGAGACGGTACGACTCGGATCGCTGAGCGCGAGTCCGATGCGGCGGACACCGAGGTCGACGCCGAGGGCTCGGCCGACGCGCGTCATCGTTTCCACGCGGCCGCCTGCTCGCGTAACCGTCGGATGGCATCGTCGAGGGCTTCGGGCCTCTTTCCCCCACCCACCACGACGTCGGCGTTCTTTCCGGTCCCGCCGCCGATGACCTGCACTGCCGGGCGGGCGATGTCGGCCGCCGACGCGCCGCGATCCTGTAGATCCTTGCTCACCGCGACCACGAGCCCGGCCTTGTCACCGCCCGGTCCGGCACCGGCCAGCGCGACGACGCCCGAGCCGAGCGCGCGCAGCGTTTCGGTTGCGAGGCGCCGCAACTCGTCCGGCGCGAGGCCGTCGACGCGCGCGATGACGACCCCTCCCTCGGCGTCCCGGGCCAGGTCGCCCGCAGCCGTGACCGCTTCCTTGCGCTTCAATCGCTGCAGTTCGTCTTGGAGGACACGGACCTGCTCGACCAGCCGCTCGATCTTCTCCGGCACTTCCTTTGGCGCCGCGCGCAGCAGGTCGCCGGCGCGTCGCAAGACTTCCTCCTCCTCCTCGATGTGCGCGAGGGCGCCGTCACCCGTCACGGCTTCGACGCGGCGCAAGTTCGAGCCGATCGAACCCTCGCTCAGAATCTTGACCGGCCCGACGAACCCGAGCGCGGTGACGTGCGTCCCGCCGCACAGCTCGATCGACGGCCCGGCCTCGAGGACGCGGACGCGGTCGCCGTACTTCTCACCGAAGAACGCGATCGCTCCGAGTCGCTCGGCCTCGCGCTTTGTCGTCTCGTAGTGCAGGACCGGCGTGTCCGCGATGATCTGCTCGTTGGCGAGCCGCTCGATCTCGCGCAACTGGTCGGTCGAAACCGCTTCGTAGTGACTGAAGTCGAACCGCAGCCGGTCGGGTGCGACGAGTGATCCCGCCTGTTGCACGTGCGGACCAAGCACTTTGCGCAGCGCCCAGTGCAACACGTGCGTGGCCGTATGATTGCGACGAATACGGTCGCGGCGCACGGCGTCGATCGCGGCGGTCACGGTGTCGCCTGCGCGCACCGTACCTTCGCGCGGATCGCAACGGTGCACGACGAGCAGTCCGGGCAGCCCGTATCGGGTGTCGACGACGTCGAGGGTCGTACCGTCGCCGGTGATCGTGCCGGTATCGCCCACTTGTCCACCGGACTCGGCGTAGAAGGGCGTGCGGTCGAGGACGACGTCGATGTGGTCGCCGCTCGGAATCACGGCCAGCACCCGCGCCGTGGAGGTGTACTCGTCGCGGCCGGTGAACGCTGTCGGACCGTGCTCGTCGACCAGCTCGCGGTAGCGCTCGACCGGCGCCCCAGTGTCGGTCAACTCCTGCGCGGCGGCGCGCGCACGATCACGTTGCTCCTGCATCTGGACGGCGAAACCATCGGTATCGACGGCACGGCCGCGCGTCCCCGCGATCTCGATCGCGAGCTCGACGGGAAAGCCCAGCGTGTCGTGCAAGAAAAACGCCTCGGCGCCACTCACGTCACCCTTGGCGAGGACCTCGTCGAGCAGGTCGACGCCGCGCTCCAGGGTGGTCCGGAAGGACTCCTCTTCGCGTACGATGACCGTACTGATGATCTCGCGGTTGGCGACGATCTCGGGATACGCAGTGCCCATCCCGTTGATGCACGCGTCGACGAGAATCGGGGTCACGAGTTCGCGTCCGCCGAGTAGGTACGCATGCAATACGGCGCGTCGGATGATCCGCCGGAGCACGTAGCCGCGCTCCTGATTCGATGGGCGCACACCGTCGCTCACCATGAACGTCATCGTCCGCGAGTGTTCGGCGAGGATGCGCAGCGACACATCGGTGCGTTCACCGGGGAAGCCGCCGTACCGCGTCGCCGTCGCCTGTTCCGCGGCCGCGATCAACGGGCGAAACACGTCGATGTCCCAGATGTTGTCGACGCCTTGCACGATCATGAGGTTGCGCTCGAGGCCGGCGCCGGTGTCGATGCTCGGCTTCGGCAACGGCACACGCGTCCCGTCGGACCGCTGGTCGAACTGCATGAACACAAGGTTCCAGATCTCGATATAGCGGTCGGATTCCGTGATCGGTCCGCCGCCCGGCCCGTGGTCGGCACCCAGGTCCCAGAAGATCTCCGACGACGGTCCACACGGGCCGGTCTCGCCCATGCGCCAGAAGTTGTCCTCACCGAGCCGCTGGATGCGGCCGGCCGGAAATCCGATGACGTCGCGCCAGATGCGCTCGGCCTCGTCGTCTTGTTCGTGCACGGTCACCCACAGTCGCGACGTGTCGAGACCGATGACGTCGGCGTAGAACTTCCACGCGAACTTGATCGCGTCTTCCTTGAAGTAGTCGCCAAAGCTGAAGTTGCCGAGCATCTCGAAGAACGAGAAGTGGCGGTTGGTTCGGCCGATGTCGTCGAGGTCGTTGTGCTTGCCGCCGGCCCGCACACACTTCTGCACGGACACTGCGCGTACGAACGGCGGCGTTTCGTCGCCGGTGAAGTAGCCCTTGAGCGGCACCATGCCTGCAACGGTGAACAACAGCGTCGGATCAACCGAGATCACGCTCGCCGACGGCGCCGGCGTGTGGCCGCGCGCCACGAAGAACTCGACAAAGGCGCGTCGAAACTCGTCCGCGGTCTTCGGTCGGCTGGCCATCGACAAGTCAGGCTACCGCCCGGCCTCCCGTCCGATCGTGGCATTGAGTTCCGCTTCGCGCACGCGCATCGCCGCGCGGCCTTCGCCGACCGCGGCCCGCACATTGCCACCCCAACGGTCGACGACCTCGGTCGGCGCGTAGCGCCCGACGAGACGACGCAACCGTCGGCTGACGGCCCACGACGAACCCAAACCGAGCACGAACCCGACGACAAGCCAGAACGCACGCTTGAACATTGTTCGCTGCCGCTACTAGGCGCGCCGGCGCCGGCTCCGGGCGCGCGCAGGCACCGGATGTTCGCCCTCGCGCAGTCGTTTGGCCGCACGCGACACGCCAGTCCCGAAGGCCATCGCCTTCACGGCCGGCGACGCCAGCGTGCGGTACGCCACTCGCGACGCGCCGTCGACCGCGTCACTGATCTTCTCCGCCGACGTGACGAGGCGCTCGACGCGGTCCACTTCAATCGCAGCCCCGCGCACCGCCTCGTACGCGTCGTCGAGCAGCGTCATGGTTTCGTCGCACAGCCTGTCGACACTGGTTCGGAGCGCGCGCAGTGTGCGCGTCAGTGCGATCAACGTTGCCACGAGCGCACCGGCGAGCACCGCGACAACGGTCATGCCGACGACGGCAAGGACGTCACTCGTCGACACGCTGGTCCCCTCTCCGACGTTCCAACGCTTCGTACAGCACCGGCTCGGCGCCGTGGCCGCCCGGCCGGTAGAACCGCTCCCCCGCCACCTCGGGCGGCAGGTGTTCCTGGCGCACCCAACCGGCCGGGTGGTCGTGCGGGTAAACGTAGCCCTTGCCGTGGCCGAGCAGCTTGGCGCTGCGGTAGCTGGCCTCCCGCAGGTGCATCGGCACCGGGCCCGCCCGTTGTTGCTGCGCTGACTCGCGCGCCGCCAAGATCGACGCCTTCACGCTGTTCGACTTCGGCGCGAGCGCGAGGTGGATCACCGCCTGCGCGAGATTGAACTGGGCCTCGGGCATACCCACGAACTCGACCGCGCGCGCGGCCGCGTCGGCAACGAGCAACGCCTGCGGGTCCGCGAGTCCGACGTCCTCCGACGCGAGAATGACGAGGCGCCGCGCGATGAATCGTGGGTCTTCGCCCGCTTCGATCATCCGCGCGAGCCAGTACAGACCGGCATCCGGATCCGAGCCGCGTATCGACTTGATGAACGCCGACGTGACATCGTAGTGCTCGTCGTCTCCATAGTTCAGGCTGCGAAGTGCAAGTGCAGCTTCGGCGTCCGCCAACGTGATGCGGTCGCGACCGGCTTCGACCGTCAGCGCGTGCGCGACCTCGAGCACGGTCAGCAGGTGGCGCGCGTCGCCGTCACTGCGGTCGGTCAGGTGGCGACGGGCGTCGTCATCGATCGTGACGGGTTCGTTGCCGAGCCCGCGGTCATCGTCGGTGAGCGCGCGACCGGCAAGCTCGTCGAGGTCCGGCTCCTCGAGGGATTCGAGTCTGAACAATGTGCTACGCGAGAGCAGCGGACCGGTCAAGGCGAAGAACGGGTTCTCCGTCGTCGCGCCGACGAAGACCAGCAGTCCTTCTTCGACATACGGCAGCAACACGTCCTGCTGCGCGCGCGTGAAGCGGTGGACCTCGTCGAGGAACAGGATCGTGCCCTGCGCGCGCTCACCGAGACGGTTGCGCGCCCGTTCGGC
The DNA here is from genome assembly GCA_052390615.1 of Actinomycetota bacterium. Lineage (GTDB taxonomy): Bacteria > Actinomycetota > Acidimicrobiia > IMCC26256 > PALSA-610 > JBQTGT01. The sequence continues at coordinate 21,326 of JBQTGT010000048.1, read as the reverse complement.
GATGTCGCGAACGTCCTTCACGCCGGCGGTGACGGCCGAAAGATTCTCGAACGCCTTCGCGGTCGCGCCCGCGACAAGCCTCGCGATCGTCGTTTTGCCCGTGCCCGGCGGCCCCCACAGGATGAGCGATGACAGCCGGTCGGATTCGATGAGCACGCGCAGCGGCTTCCCGGCGTCCAACAGGTGGCGCTGGCCGAGGACCTCGTCGAGTGTGCGGGGTCGAAGGCGCGCCGCGAGCGGCGCCTTGCGCGCCAGCCGGTCTTCGACCGCCGCCGCAAACAGATCCGGCCCCTTCGCCATGACAACCAGGCTACGGCGTCGCGAGTTGCACCATCTGTTGGGTATCTCACGCACCTCTCCGGTGCGTGAGATACCCAACCTGCGACAGCAACTCTCTGGTATCCGACGCGATCGTGGTGTTCGACGAGTCGCCCGTGAAAATCAAGGGACGCCACCCAATGGTCGACATCGCCGTGATCCGAGCATTGTCGTACGCAACGGCCGACGCGCCGACGTGCCAGGACAAGCCGTACCACTCGGCGAACACCTTGAAGTCGGGCCAGGCAAAGTCAAGGAAATACGTGCGACCTTTGACACGCACTCGGTACTGCTGCACCGGCTCTGGCAGCCCGGCCTCTCGCAAGACGCGAAGCATGCGGAGTTCATCATCACTTCCACCCGGATCGAATCCGGAGTCGCGTCGCTTCAGTAAACCCTGGACAACCGTGAGCCGCCGGTTGGGCCCGGAGTCCAGTCGCTCGAGGCACTCGCCGAGGCGATCGAGCGATGCAACCTTGCGTCGCAGTCCGTCGTCGAGCACTCTGCCGACCTGCAGCCACGACAGGTTCGTCGTCATGTCACAGAGCGTGCGCTCGAATGACGTGCAGCGCACACTGTGACGCGTGCATAGGTCCGTTGGAAACAGCACGACCGAGCGATGCGCACGAACACCGCGCAACCGAAGTTGTTGCTGGCGCGGAAGCACAACTTCGAGGTAGTCATCTGTGTAGTGTCGGAAGTTCCACAACCGCGCCGCCGACGAGTGAGACGCCGCGCCGTCACCAGTGCTCAGCACAACGGCCAGCAGCACCTGCTCCCACGTCTGCGGTGATCCTACAATTCGATAGACTCGCGGCCGGACTCGCACGATTACTCGGCGGCGGACGAGACCGCTGATCTCGCGCTCACTCAGACTCTCGGACCGGAGCTGATTCCACGTCACGAGCCCAAGCTGGCCGGCAACCCGAGGTTCAAGCGCGTTCAGCGACGGATGCATGGTGCGCAGGCTACGAATCGGGTGAGACACGAACGCCATTTGCACCATCTGTTGGGTACCTGACGCACCGCACCGGTGCGTGAGATCACTATCAGATGGTGCAAATGGCGACGGTTACTGGCTCGACTTGGGCAGGAGGTGCAAGCCGAGGTCGCGGAGTTGATCGGGGTCGATGGGCGTCGGGGCGTTGGTCAGGGGATCGGCGCCGGACTGCGTCTTCGGGAACGCGATCACCTCGCGGATGTTCTCCTCGCCGACCAGGATCGCGACCAGCCGATCGATCCCAACCGCGAACCCCGCGTGCGGCGGCGCGCCGAAACGGAACGCGTCCAACAAGAACCCGAAGCGCGCGTGCGCGTCGTCGGGGTCGATACCGAGCAGCGAGAAGATTCGCTGCTGGGTGTCTTGGCGGTGAATACGGACGCTGCCCGATCCGAGTTCCCAGCCGTTCAACACGAGGTCGTACGACTGCGACCGCACCGACAGCGGCGCCGATTCCAGCTGGTCGATGTCCTCCGGATGCGGCGCAGTGAACGGATGGTGCGCGGGAATGGGCCGGCCGTCGTCGCCGACGCCCTCGAACAACGGGAAGTCTACGACCCACAGCAACTGCAATCCCTCGCCGACCGGCGGGCGGCCCAAGTCGAGCCGCAGCTGTCCGAGCACGCCGCGCACGAGCGCGCGGTCGCCGGCCGCGATCAAGACGAGGTCGCCCGCGGCCGCGCCGAGCGAGTCGAATACGCCCCGTTGCTCGACGTCGGAGAGGAACTTGGCGACCGGCGACTCGAGCGCGCCACCATCGCGCACCCGCATCCACACGAGGCCCGCGGCGCCGAGCGACTTGGCCCGGTCGACGAGGCCGTCGACCTGCGATCGGGTCATCTTCCCACCGCCGGCGACACGGATCCCCTTCACTGCTTCGGCGCCGGCGAACGCGCGGAACTCGGTCGTCGCGAACACGCTCGACAGCTCGACGAGCTCCATCCCGAAGCGGGTATCCGGCTTGTCGGACCCGTAGCGCTCCATCGCGTCGTTCCACGCCATGCGCGGGATCTCGGCCGGCACTTCGCCGGGCCGCGCCACCGCTGCCGCGGCCAACACGGCGTCGCTGATCACGCGCAGCACATCTTCTTGGTCGGCGAACGTCAGCTCGACGTCGAGCTGCATGAACTCGAACTGGCGGTCGGCGCGCAGATCTTCATCGCGAAGACAGCGCGCGATTTGGTAGTAGCGGTCGAGTCCGCCGACCATGAGCAGTTGCTTGAACAGTTGTGGGCTCTGCGGCAGCGCGTAGAACTCGCCAGGGTGCAGGCGTGACGGCACGATGAAGTCGCGCGCGCCTTCGGGTGTCGACGCGATCAACATCGGTGTTTCGACCTCGACGCAGCCGTGGGCTTCGACCGCGGCGCGCATCGCCGAGTTGACCTGCGCCCGCATGCGCAAGCGCTGCTGCATCGGCGCGCGCCGCAGGTCGAGGTAGCGGTGGCGAAGGCGCAGCACCTCGTCGATGTCGACACGATCGTCAAGGGGGAACGGCGGCGGCTCTGCCTCGTTCAATACCTCGAGCTGGCTGGCCGCGATCTCGACTTCGCCGGTTGGTAACTCGGCGTTGACGGTTCCCTCTGGGCGCGGCCGTACGCGGCCTTCGACACGCAGCACCCACTCCGCGCGCACCTTGTGCGCGAGCTCGGCGCCCGCCTGTTCTGGATCCACGACGATCTGGACCAGTCCCGTCGCGTCCCGGAGATCCAAGAACACGACACCACCGTGGTCCCGCCGACTCGCGACCCAGCCGCAGACCGTCACGGTCGTGCCGACGTGCGCGGCGCGCAACTCACCGCCGCGGTGCGTGCGCATCATCGCGGCATCGATTCCTTTTGCGTGCGCAACCAAGCCGCGACCTCGTCCCGGCGGACCTCAACTTGGTCGCCGGTCGAGAGATCCTTCACGGCGACGTTGCCGTCGGCCAGCTCGCGCGGTGCGAGCAACACGCCCCAACGCGCGCCGGCCCGGTCGGCCGCGGCCCACTGCTTCCTCATCGCGCGCCCGCCGTAGGCACGGTCGGCCGCAAGACCCTGGACCCGAAGTTCTTCGAGCAAGACCGTCGCCTCGACACCGCCAACGCTGTCGACGACGAACGCGTCAAGGCGCGATCCACGGAGCGGCAACACGCCCTCAGCGTCACACGCGAGCAGGAGCCGCTCGATGCCGCTGCCAAATCCGATACCGGGGGTGCGGGGGCCATCCATTTCCTCGGCAAGTCCGTCGTAGCGTCCACCGCCACCGATTGCGTCGTTGGCGGCATCGAGGGCCCCACTGGCGAACTCGAACACCGTGTCGGTGTAGTAATCAAGCCCGCGCACGAGACGCGGCTCGATTTCGAACGGAACCCCGACGGCGCGCAGACCGGCTTGCACCGCGTCGAAATGCAGGGCCGACTCGGAGCTGAGGTACTCGAGAATCTGCGGCGCCCGCTCGATCATCTCGGCCCAGTCCTCGCGCTTCGAGTCAAGGATCCGTAGCGGGTTCACTTCCGCGCGCGGCAGCTCAGCGCCGAGCAAGGCCGCGTGGCCGCGCCAATAGCCGAGTAGGACTTCACGGTAGCGATCGCGGGTCGCACGGTCGCCGAGTGAGTTGGCGAGCACTCGAATGTCCTGCAGCCCGAGGTCGCGGTAGAAGCCGTGCAACAGCGTGATCATCTCGACATCGACGGCCGGGTCCTCGACACCGAGCGCCTCAGCGCCGAGCTGCCAGTGTTGACGGTACCGGCCGGCTTGGGGCGCCTCAGCCCGGAAGTTCGGCGCGACGTACCACACCTTCCACGGTGTGACCGGCCGGTGTTGCACGTAGGCGCGCACCACGGAGGCGGTGCCTTCTGGTCGCAGGGCCAGCCGGCGACCGCCGCGATCGGTGAACGCGTACATCTCCTTGCTCACGACATCGGTGTGTTCACCGACGCGTTCGAACACTTCGTAGTGCTCGACGACCGGCGTGACGATCAGCCCATACCCGAACCGCTCGGCCCGAGCTGCGAAGCGGCTGATGACGTCGACCCATCGGCCTGAGTCCGGTGGGAGCACGTCGAGCATTCCCTTCGGCGCGCGAAATACGTCTCGGTCCCCGGACACGAGGACCGATGCTAGCGACGCGCGCGCGCGATTTCGGTCATGAATACGCGGCCGGGGTGTCGATCTCGGCCCAGGTTGCGATTCCCCACGCCGATTGCACGGGATCGAGGAACTTGGGCGGCGACAGGTATTGCAACCGCTGGTCATAGACGTAGTCCTTGGCGTACCCGGTGTACATCGACCCACCAGAGGTCGTGCCGACCGGGCCGCGGTAACGCTGGGAGATGGCGCCCACGACGTGCAAGGTGCCGAGGTTGGACGCCTTCCCCGAGTTGTACTTCTGCACCCAGAACGAGTGGTTGACGGAGAGTATTGCTGCGTTGATCGTCGCGTCTTCGAACTGGTTGGTCTTGTTGGACTCGCCACCGAACAGCGCACCATTCGGCAGCGTCGCGTTGAGATCGCACGAGCTGTTGTTGGCGGTCGTGCACTGAATGGGGTGGTACACCTCCACATAGTTGTTCGACACCAGGCCGAGCAGGTCGTCGCCGCTGACTCCGTCCTCGTACTGTGTGTGCCAGGTGAGGACGACATCGTTCTCGGCTGCGATCGTGAGCTGCCCGTCGAGCGTGCCTTCGAGGAACACATCGCCGTTCCGGCAGACGTACGTCTCGAGGTCGGACGGCCGCGGGAACCCCAGCGGATGGGCCCGGCCGTCGACGCTGAACGGGCACCCGCTGGTGTAGTTCGGATCGGTGGTCACAGAGGGCACGTTCTGGACGTAGATCACGCCGTTCGACGGCAACGGGCCGTTGCCGTTGGTCGGACACGGACCGTTGTTCGTTGCCAGGGAGAACGGGCTGCGGACATCCATCGTCCCGTTGGCATTCAGGCGGATCCGCGTCGGGCCGGTGTACAGGCAGCCACCGAGGCCGGCGCCGGTCTCGGCCTTGATCGCGGAGTTGCTCGGCGGCATCGTCAGCGGGTCGGCGAGCAGGGGGTCTTCGGGATTCGCGAAATCAGGGGTGTTCCCCGAGCATCCGCTGTTCGTCCGATACATGAGCCCCGACGCGCCGGACCAGCTCGTCGACGTGTCGCCATTGAAGTTCGGGCTGCCACACACGAGGAACGCGTCGTTGGTGTGCAGCGGCCCGTTGATATTGTCGGCAGTGATGAAGTTGATGTCGGTGCAGTACGCGCCACCCGAGTCGGTGTCGCCGGTGTAGTCGGTGCGCCCGTTGACGTCGCGCTGCGCGTTAACACCGCCGTAGTAGTACCACGCGCAACGGGTCTGAGCAGTCGCAGCACTGAAGGGACTACCCGTGTACGACGCCGGGTCCTTGGTCTCGTAGTCCGTGAAGTAGAGGTAGTCGAGGAAGCTGCGCCGCCGCAGGGTCGCATGCACCGTCCGCTCGCTGTCACCAATCCGACCGGTTGCACTGATGCGGATGCGGCCGTCGTTGCCGATGCTCGACGCGTCGACGTCGTAGCGGAACTCCGCCGTCGTCGAGCCGCCCGCGACCGCCACCCAGCCGGTAAACGCCAGGTTGCCGTCGGGCGGCGGGTTTCCCGCGTCGTAGAGCCAATAGTTCGCGTTCTCGTTGAGACGGAAGATGTAGTCGTCGATACCGGCTTCCGCGGCCGCGAGCGCGGCGTTCCAGTCCTGGTCGTGGCGAGACAGGTTCTGCGAACCTTCGGCGTAGGCGACGATCGTCGTCGCAAACAGCGCCAGAATCGTCGTGCCGAGCACGACCGTGATGAGCGCCATGCCGCGCTCGCCTTTCTTGGGTCGCGCGTGTCCTAGGGGCATGTCGAGCTGCATCATCCCGCCACCGAGTTGTAGTCGAGGTTCGGCAAGCGAACCCGATTCTCGATCGTCGTTGCGTTGGTGTTGTACGCCGAGGTCCGCTTGACCTTCAGCGTGATGCGCACCGCCTTGATCGCCAGGAGATCGGTGGCACCAAGCGGCGTCGAAGTCAACGCCGCATCGCTCGCATCCAGGTACGTGAAGATGGGCTCATCCGCTTCGTTCGCCACGTAGCGGCCGACGAAGCGAACGCTCGGACTGCCGGTGTAGGTGTAGTCCGGCGCGGTCGAGCCGCCATCGGCCTCCCACACCTCCTCGATCAACCGGTCCTGCGCGTCGACGTGGATGCGCACTCGCTTCGGTGCGGCGACTGTGTCCAGGTTGGCGTAGAACACCGCTTCCGTGTCGTCCGCCGTCACGAACGGCGAGGTCCCCGCCGACAAGCGCACCGCCGTACGGACGTCCTTGGTCGCGACCGCGATCAGCGTGCGCGCCTCTTCGAGGTTGCGCAGGCGTTCGCTGGTGCCGCTGACGGTGGTCTCGGCCGCGAACAACCCCGAGTAGATCGTCGCCATGATGATCGACAGGAGCAGCACGACGCACATGAGCTCCGTGATCGTTGTGCCGCGCGCGTCGCCACGTCGGTGCATACAACGGCGGTGGAGCACCGCGAGCGGCCGGCTCATTGCGCGACCGCCACGACCGCGACGGGCGTGTGGGCGTTGGGATCGATCACGGCTTCGGGCCACGCGCCGACCGCGGTCCAGCCCGTCACGCTGAGCTCCCACGTCCCGTACGGCAACGCGACGCGCAGCACACCGGCGGGGTCGGTCGTCCCCGCGACGTGCGTCTCGCCCGTGTCGCAGAGATTGTCGGGGGCGTGGGTCGCCACGACCTCGGCGCCCGCGATCGGGAGCCCAAGCGCATCGGTCACCGTGACATCCGCGTCGTGCAGGTGCACGGTGCGCGTCGAAACCTGTCCGCCTTGCACTTCGATCAGCGCTTCGCGGGTCGCCCCTGGCCAGTACGGTCCCGCGTCGACCGGGTTACCGCCGACGTCTTCGATGATCCGACCCTCCGGATCGGCATCCGCGCACGAGCCCGCCCACGCGTTGTACCCCTCCAGGAACGGGAACAGGTCGGCGATCGTGCGCACGGTCCCCGTTCCGGCGTAGCTCTTGAGACCGTTGGGCACGAGCTGCGGGCTCGCGACCGTGATCGGGAGGTCATCCGGGCTCGGATTGGCGTAGTCGGTCTGGAGCGTCAGTTCGAGGCTGGCCGCTTGGTCGTAATCGAACTGGACAGACGAGATGTTGCCGACCGTCACGCCGAGGGTCTGGCTCGGTTCGGGATTCGACTGGCGGTCGACGTAGCCGACCGAGCCGAGTTCGACCGTGTACGTCCCCGCCGGGAGGAACGCGAAGAACGCGCAGCCGTCGGAGTTCGTCGGCGCGTTGCGATTCGAGGGCCCTGTCACGACCACGGGAACGTTGAAGAGGTTTCCGGCGTCGCGATCCAGCACCTTCACGCCGATGTGACCCGTGTTGGGATCATAAGAACCGACCGGTGGCGTCAGGGTCGTGTCGGACGCGACCGGCGCGACGCCTCGCATGTCCGGCCACGTCACGCTCACGCGGACTCGCAAGACCTGCGGTGATCCGCCGCCGTCGCATGGCCCGGCGGTCGCGCTCTTCGCGACCCATGTTGCCTCGCGCACGACCGTGTACGTGATGCCGTCGACGTCGACGGTCGCGGCAGAGGCCACGATCGAGTCGAAGTCGGCCGAGCGTACCGCGTCCATCTCCTGCGCGGCGAGGTTCGCGGCCACGCTGCGGTGGCGGTTCGTGCGCGTCAACGCCAGGCCGGTACCGAGGGTCGCGGCGATGCCGAGCATCACGATGCCGAAGATGGTCATCGCGACGACCAACTCCAACAGGGTGAAGCCGTGTTCGTTGCGTGCCCGCGCGCGGGCGCGCGATTGTCTGCTCACGCGGAGCATCTGCGCTTCCCCCGTCGAACCCCAAAGCCGAAGTGAACGCTCTGCGTGATATCGGCAGGTGACGTACGTCACCTTGACCACAATTTGTCAGCGCGGCCGCCGCGGCAGCCAGACCGTTCAGTCGGAGATCTCGACCCAGCTCTCGCGCTCGAGCGTCACCGGCCCGAATCCGATGATCTGATCGACGCGCGCGTCGTAGGTCGTTGTCTGGTTGTTCTTCATGACAATGTTGTTGGCATAAACGGCGCCGACAAAATCGGCGTTGTTCTTGAACGCGACCGGCCCGTTGGGTGCGTAGACCAGCGTCGCAGTGTTGTCGTCGACCTGGAAGTTGTTCTTGACGCCGATGGCGCAGTCGCCGGGATTGCCGCCATTGGTCGCGCAGGCAACGTTCTGTGGCGGCTGGTAATACGAGACGAGGACCAAGATCTTGTCGTCGTCATTCGCCGAAGTGACGTCGGCGGAACCCTGGTCGGCCGTGATCGGCGCATCAGTGGCGATGATCGTCAGGTCACCTGATATTGATATGCCAGTGATGTCTACGGGGTCGTTCTGACCCCCTCCCGTCACATAGAACGTGCCGTGCATATCGTTCTCGTGCAGGTTGACGTACGCAGCAAAGCCGGCCGGCGACGTGAAAACCTGGGGCGCGGGCGAATAGTTCGCGGCGTTGTAGGTGAACGTGGGCATGGTCTTGGTCGCGGGAGCCGACGTACAGACGTGAGTCGTCTTTGTGCCGTTGACCGTCGAGGCAATGCTCCCCCACGAGGTGGCGTTGCCCTGCACTGTCCCGCCCGTAATCTTGTAGTTCGAGTGACCGAAGTCGTCGACACAACCCGGTGACGTCGAGGCGGCTGTCGCAGTACCTGTCACAGTCGTCAGTTCCATAGCATTTCCGGACGCGTTATAGCCGCCAGTCACGACGTCACCGTCGATAGTGGAACCGTTGCGCATGGTCACGATGCCCGTCGCCGCAGTGACATCACCATTGATCTCGTCGTTCTGGTCGACGGTCACGCTGCCGTTCGCCCAGACATCGCCGTTGACAATGTCGTTGTTCTTGGTATCGATATCAGTGAGCGAGAAGAGGGCGAATTGGAACGACTTCGGTGGTCCCATGACGACCCGTACGGTGCGCTCACCGACCAGGCCCGGGCCCTGCCCCGCAGTTCCCGTGCTCTGGATCTCGTAGCGGTTCCGGCCGAGCGACGTGATCGTCACCATGAACGTGCCATCCGCGGTGTCCCCCGTGAAATCGCCGGGATTGCCGGCGCTCTCCTGCATCAGCGCGATCGCCTGCTCAACGCCTGCATCCGCGGTCTGCAAAGCCTGATTCCAATTGGCGCCCCGACCGCTGTTGCGCTCGGTATTGGTGCCTTGCGTCAAGACGACCGCAGCGAGCGCGGCGGCGATGAACGAGATGACGACAGTCATGATCATTGCGACGCCGTGCTCTGTGCGCGCGCGCCGGGAACGAAATCCGTTCATGCGGTCACCGATTCCTGAACTCGATCTCGGCGTCGAGTGTCAAAGTCGTCTCGGGAAGATTCGCGGGTTGTACTGACAGCACGATTGCGACCATGTTTGGTGTGACCGCGTCGGGCGTGTAGCTGAAGATGTCCGAGGTCGTCAGTCCCGAGATCAGCGGCGTGCTGACGCCTCCGTTGACCCGACGGATGAGCGTCTCCCCGCTGACTTCATATTCAACCGTCGCGGCGGTCCCATCGACGTATGTCTCGACTGTGAGGGAGCTCGGTGCCGGCGTGCCGACCGTGTCGGAGGTCTGCCGGAGATCCTTCGTCATGCGGTTCACGGCGGCGCGCATGTCGTCGAGCGCCGCAGTTCGGCCTCGCGTATACATCTCCGAACGTTGCACACTCCAGAGCGTGCTCATGAGCACGGTCATCACGATCGTGAGCAGCGTCATCGCAATCGCGAGTTCAACAAGGGTGAAACCGTCTTCGCCCTTCTCGGTCAGCAGGGTCGTTGGACGCATACCAGCCTCAGCTGCACTGGTTCTTGGTGAGCGAGATGACGGGCGTTGGAGCCGCCGCCGAGACGTTGCCCGCACTGTCGTATGCGACGACGTAAAAACGCACGCTGTTGAGTGTCTTGGCGTGCGTGTCGGCGTAGCTTGTGCTCGTCGTCGTACCGAGCTGCGTCCAGGTAGTCCCGTCGGTGCTGCGATATACGCGATAACCACGTAGGTTGCCTTCGGCGTCATTCGAGGCCGACCACGACAGCGTCGCGGTCCGATTCGAACCCTGACACGACACGGTCGTATTGACCGTCGTCGGCGCCGACGGAGCAGTCGCGTCAAGCGTGACCGTCGCGTTGACCAACCCGGTGAGGTTTCCTGCGCCATCGCGAACGCGGCCGAACACCGTCTTGAGCCCGTTTCCTGCGGGCAGCGACCACGAGACCTGCGGGTTGCTGGCGTCATAGGTGACGTCGGTTCCCCAGGTGACGCCGTCGTTCGAGAAGTTCGCGACGACCGGTTCGCACACGTCGACAAAGGCAAGTTGGAGCGACACGTTGGAGGTCGCGGTGAACCCAGCCTCGGACCCGCCGCCGGCACCGATCGTGAACCCGCCGGTCGGCCCGGTCGTATCGCCGGCGCACGGCCCAGCCGGGACCGCCGTCGTAGGTGCCGCGGTCGTCGGCGCAGTGGTACCAGGCGTCGTCGTAGGTGTGGTCGTGGCCGGCGCGGTCGTCGGAGCAACCACGCCAACGGTCACCGTTCCGGGCGTCACGAACGTCGACGCCCGCTGGAGGACGTTGACACCGTTGGCGGCAGGCGCCTTGTAGCGGACGACGACCGTGATCCGTCGGTAGTCCTGCGTGCCGACGATCGTGCCGTCGTCGACCCATGTGACGTACTGATAGATCTCCATCACAGTCGCACCAACCTCGACCGGATCTTCGAGGTGCAACACCTGCCCAGCGGTCGTGTCGACGATCAGCGACTCCACACCACCCGGCTCGTCGCCGTTGGTGTCATACGTGGAACCGTCAGCGGAGACCCAGTGGTCGGGAAGGAGTTCGTCGGGATCGTGGATCGGAGCGGTGGAGAGCGCGACCTGTTCGTAGGGAACGTTTCTCATATGTTCGAGCCGCCCGCTGCTGAGCTCGGACGCCGTCTGGCGCTGACGGGCAATCGCGACACTGCGGAAGCCAAGCCCGATCGACACTGTGAATCCGACCGCGACGACGGCCACAAGCGCGAGCGCGACGACGAGTTCGACCAGGGTGAACCCATCTTCAGCTCGCGTCGAATCCGGACGCCGGTGGCGGCGCATGCGACCTCCGTCACTGGGGACCTCACTGGATCATCGACGGAGCGTCCGGAAAACCTGAGAGCGGGTCCGGGCGGGCGGTCGCGAACCAATGACGCAGCCGCAGCGGGGAAACCCCGCCTGCGCGGAACTAGTGCCCGGGCAGCACCCGGGCGGCTTCGTACACCGAACCGACCCGCTTCACCGCGGCGAGAATCGAGTCCAGGTGGCTCGGGTCGGCGAGCTCGAACTCGAATCGCAGCCGGGCGATGCGATCGGGCTGGGTCTGCGACGACGACGACAGGATGCTGACGTGGTGCTCGGAGAGCACTTCCGCGACGTCCCGCAGCAGCCTCGAGCGGTCCAGCGCCTCGATCTCGATGCCGACGACGTAGTTGCCCGGCGCGTCGTTGTCCCATTCGACGTCGATCACCCGGTCGACCTGGCTTTGCAGGCTGAGCGCGTTCGCACAGTCGGTGCGGTGAACCGACACCCCGCGCCCGCGTGTCACGAAGCCCATGATCTCGTCGCCCGGCACAGGAGTGCAGCACCGCGAGAGGCGCACCATGACGTCGTCCAAACCCTCGACATGGACGCCCGCGGCGAGATTGCGGCGGCTACGCGCGCTCGGCGGGCGCTGTACCGTGACCGGCAGCTGCTCCTCGCCGCCGCGCAGCTCGCGTTGCACTCGCTGGACGACGGCCTTCGCGGACACGTGCCCTTCTCCGAGAGCCGCGTGCAGTGCTTCGAGGTCCGCATAGTTCAACGATTCGGCGACCTTGAGCACGACCGGAGAGGACGCCAATTTCTGTACGGGGAGACCCTCGCGTCGCAGCGCTTTGATGAGGTCGTCGCGACCCGCATCGATGGCGTCGACGCGGCGTTCGCGCGAGAACCACTGCCGCACCTTCGAGCGGGCGCGTGGCGTCTGCACGATCTGCAGCCAGTCGCGGCTCGGTCCCGCACCTTCGACCTTGCTCGTGAAGATCTCGCAGGTGTCACCGGACTGCAGGGCCGAGTCGAGCGGTACGAGTCGGTTGTTGACACGGGCGCCGATACAGCGATGCCCGACCTCGGTGTGGATCGCATACGCGAAGTCGATCGGCGTGGCGCCGGTCGGCAGCGTGATGACCCGACCCTTGGGTGTGAAGACGAATACCTCGTCCTGTTCGAGGTCGATCTTCAGGCTCGCCATGAACTCGTTCGGGTCGTTGGTTTCCTGCTGCCAGTCGACGAGCCGCTGCAGCCACACGAGGTCCTCGGTCGGATTGCGCTGTTCCTTGTATCCCCAGTGCGCGGCCACGCCGTACTCGGCGCGGCGATGCATTTCCTCGGTGCGGATCTGGATCTCGACCGGCTTGCCCTTCGGCCCCACCACGGTCGTGTGCAACGACTGGTACAGGTTGAACTTGGGCATCGCGATGTAGTCCTTGAAGCGTCCCTGCACGGGCCGCCAGAGCGCGTGGATCGAGCCGAGCGCGCCGTAGCAGTCCTTCACCGTTTCGACGGTCACGCGCAGTCCGACGAGGTCGTTGATCTCCTCGAACTCGCGGCCTTTCACGACCATTTTCTCGTAGATCGACCAGTAGTGCTTCGGCCGGCCGGTCACCTCGGCGCTGATGTGGAGCTGCTCGAGCCGGGCGCGTACACCGTCGAGCACTTCGCGCAGATCGCTGTCGCGTTCGGGCGCGGCCGTCGCGACCATCAGCTCGATCTCGGCGTAACGCTTCGGATGGAGCACTGCGAACGCCAGGTCCTCGAGCTGCCATTTGACGTCCTGGATGCCCAGACGATGGGCGAGCGGGGCGTAGATGTCGAGGGTCTCGCGCGCGATCCGTTGCTGCTTCGTCTCGGGTAGGGACGCGATCGTGCGCATGTTGTGCAGCCGGTCCGCAAGCTTGATCAAGAGCACGCGGACGTCCTTCGCCATCGCGACGAGCATCTTGCGCATCGTGGCGGCCTGCTGTTCCTCCCTCGAATCGAACTCGATGCGATCGAGCTTGGTGACACCATCGACGATCGCGGCGACGTCGCTGCCGAACTCCGCCTCGAGATCGGCGAGCGTCACCGACGTGTCTTCGACACTGTCGTGCAACAGGGCGCCGGCCAGAGTCACGTCGTCAAGACTCAGGTCGGCGAGGACCATCGCAACGCCGAGTGGGTGCGCGATGTACGGATCGCCTGAGCGCCGCACTTGGTCGCGGTGCGCGTCGCGCGCAACCTCGTACGCGCGCTCGATCAACGCCGTGTCGGCACGTGGGTGGCGATGGTGGTAGACGTCGAGCAGCGACCGCAGCGACGAATCGACGTGCGGGCGATGGCGCCGCGGGAGAGTCTTCACGTGTCTTTGTCGCTCGTCGGGTGGGCCAGGATACCTGGCCCACTGATCCTCCTCGCTCCGGCGAGCTCGCTCCGCTGCGCTGCGCTCACCGCATGACCCGAGGCGCGTGTCGGGTGACTCATCTCACTCATATTCGAGCACCGTGTGGATGCGGCGATCCCCGACCTTGGCGCGGCCGTTCAGGAAGCCGAGCTCGATGAGAAACGCGAGGCCGACAACTGTGCCGCCCAGCCGCTCGACGAGCCGCGTCACGGCCGACGCGGTGCCACCGGTCGCGAGCACGTCATCTACGACCAGCACCCGCTCCCCGGGCGCGATCGCGTCCCGATGGATCTCGAGCAGATCCGTGCCGTATTCCAGCGCGTACTCGTCGCGTTCGATCTCCCACGGCAGCTTCCCCGCCTTGCGGACGGGCACGAAGCCGGCGCCGAAGCGGTACGCGACCGGCGCCGCGAACACGAAACCGCGAGCTTCGATCCCGAGCACCTTGGCGACCGGCTCGGACGCGAACGGCTCGGCGAGGGCGTCGACCGAGCCGGCGAACGCCTCGGCGTCGGCCAGCAACGGCGTGATGTCCTTGAACACGATCCCCGGCTTCGGATAGTCCGGGATGTCGCGGACGTGCTCCTTCAGCCAGGCGCAATCCATCGCTACCTATGGTACCGATGGATTTTTCTTGGCTCGCGCTTGCTGGCGGGCGGGCTCCGCCGCGACGCGAGCTGCGCCGCTCGCAGCGAGCGAGCTGCGGACCCTCCGGGCTCCTCCGCTCGCCGCGCGGGCCGACCGACCCGCCTCACACGGGACCGACGCTCCCAGCCCTACTTCCGCTTCCGACCGCGCTGTTGACGAGGCCGTGGCGTCGTGGTGCGGGGTACCGCGGGCGGGCCCGCGATCCCGTCCGCGCCGGTCCGAACCGTGGCGGCTGGTCTCGGATCGTCGTCGTCGGTGGCGGCGGTGCCGAGCGTCCCCCTTGGCGGCGCGGTCGCGGTACGACGCCGGCGTTCGGCCAGCGCGCGGTACTGCGGCTCACGGTTCTTCCACCACGCGAGGATCGGCGCCGCGACGAAGATCGACGAGTACGCACCGATGAGCAGCCCGACCGCCAGGGCGAGCGCGAACTCTTCCAGCGCCTGGGCCCCCATGATCATCGAGCCGACGATCAGCAGCGACATGACGGGCAGGAGGGCGACGATGGTGGTCGAGAGCGAGCGCATCAGCACCGCGTTCAGCGACTTGTTCACCATCTCCGGATACGTCGAGCGACCCGTCGCTGTCAGCGCGCGTTGGTTCTCGCCGATCTTGTCGAAGACGACCACGGTGTCGTACAGCGAGAAGCCGAGGATCGTGAGAAACGCAGTAATCGTCGCCGGGCTCACGTCCCACTGGAACACCGCGTACGTGCCCGCGGTGATGACGATGTCGTGGAGCACCGCGATGATCGACGCGATCGCCATCTTCCATTCGAACCGGAACGAGAGGTACGCCGCGAGCAGCACGAAGAAGAGCACCAACGCTTGGATGGCCTTCTCGGTGACCTGCTCGCCCCAGGTCGGGCCGACGGTGCTGATACTTACCTCCGCCGTGTTGACACCGGCATATTCGGCGAGCGCGTCCGCGACCTGTTGCAGTGGGCTCGTCGGCAACTGCGAGATCGTGACGGTGACGGTTTGTCCCTCGACCGCGATCGCCGCTTCTGGTTGGCCGGCGTCGGCGAGCGCGGCCTTGATCTTGGCCTCATCGGCCGTCGCGTCGGCCGGCAGCGTGAACTCGAACGTGCCGGTGTCACCGGCGCGGGTGAACACGACATCGGCGTCGTCGACAGCACCCGCCTCGGCGACCGCGTCTTGGAGCTCGCGCACCGGATCTTCGATCGTCTCGGCCTGCACGCGGACACTCTCGTCGCCGCCGCCGGTGAGCGTCGCGACTTTGGCGTCGCCGAAGCCGAGCGGGTCCAGCAGGTCGCGCACCTCCGCCACGCTCGCGTCGTTCCCCTCGGCCATCTCGACCAGCCAGACCGTGCCGCCCTCGAAGTCGATGTTGAAGTTCAGGCCCCGCCCGACGAGCGCGACGAGGCCGATCAGGAGCAAGGTGCCGGAGAGGATTGCCCACCGGCGGGAGCGCTCGATGAACTGAAAGTTCGTGCGCTCGTGGTAGAGGTCCTTGAAGCTGTGGCGGCGAGTGACGCCCGGGACGTCCTCGGTCTCGGGAGGAGTGGCGGTCATGCGCGCAGCTCAGGCGTGTCGAGACCCGACGCGAGGCCGACGCCGGGCATGCGGACGAGCGCGGGCCGGCGTGCCAACAACGCAACGAGCGGATGCATCACGAAGTACGCGATCGCGAGGTCGATCAGCGTCGAGATGCCGAGGAACAGCGCGAAGCCGCGCACACTGCCTTCGGCGAGTTGGTACAAGACGACCGCGCCGAGCAGCGACACGAGGTCGGCGGCGAGGATCGTGCGGAACGCGCGACGGAAGCCGCTGTCGAGTGACGAGCGAAGTGTCTTGCCGGTACGGATCTCGTCCTTCAGTCGTTCGAAGTACACGACGTACGAGTCGACGGTGACGCCGACCGACACGATGAGCCCGGTGACACCGGCGAGCGTGAGCGTCAGCCCGCGGCTCGCGCTCAGGTAAGACACGAGCGTGAAGAAGACGACGCCGGTGAGCCCGAGGCCGATCCAGACGACGACACCCAGCAGTCGGTAGTACAGGATCATGAACAGCATGACGAGACCGATGCCGATGCTCCCGGCGACGACGCCCGCCCGCAGCTGGTCCTTGCCGAGCGACGGGGAGACGCTCCGCACGGTCTCTTCGCTCTCGTCGAACTCGATCGGCAGCGCGCCGTACTTCAACACCAACTCCAAGTCCTTGGCGTCGGACTTGGTGAACGCGCCGGAGATCTGTACATCCCGGCCAGTGATGTCGGGGTTGATCGTCGCGGCCGACTGAATGACGCCATCGAGCTCGATGGCGAGCGTCGCACCAACATTCGGCTGCGCGATCTCTGTCGCGAAGCGATCGCTGCGGAATTCGATATTGACGATCCACGAAGAGACGCCGTCGTATTCGGCCGTGGCTGATTTCACCTCGCGGCCGGTGAGCAGCGCGGGGCCGAGGAGGTAGCACCCATCAGGGGAGCCGTCGTCGCCCTGCGAGCCGCGGTCGGGGAGCCAGACCGTCGCCTCGGCGAGGTTCTCCTCGCGGTCGGCGACCAGCGACGCGCAGTCGTCTCCGGTCTCAGGGATCGGGATGGGCACGGTGGTCTCGGTCGTCTCGCCGGGGATCGTCGTCGACTCGGGCGCAACGGTTGTGGTGGACGTGTCCTCCTGCGCCGGACGCGTGGCCGCGATCGGCGCGGCGTCGATCGCGACGCCCGCGGACTCACCTTCGACCGTCGTCGTCGTTGCTGCGACCGTGGTCGGCGCGGTCTCGGCAACGGTGGTGGTCGAGGACCCCGCGCCCGTGGTCGTCGTCTCGCCCAAAGTCGTTGTCGTCGTTTCGGGTACTTCGAAGGTCCACGGCAGCGGTCCGCCCTCCACGAGCCGGAACCGCAGCTCAGCGGTCTGGCCGATCAGCTCGAGCGCGCGGCCGCGGTCCTTCACCCCCGGGAGGTCGATGACGACCGTGTTGCCCTGACGGCTGACCTCGGGCTCGGCGATGCCGACCGCGTCGACGCGGCTGCGAATTACGTCAGCCGCGGTGTCGAGCGTCGAGAGATCTTGGCCAGCTTCGGGGAACTTCACGACCGAGATTCCGCCCTGGAGGTCGAGGCCGAGCACGGGCCGGTCGTCGGACGCAAGCGTGAACCCGAACGTGACGCCGACGAGGATGAGTGTCGCGAGCAAGAGAATGACGTGACGACGAACCTTCATTCGGACTCGGCGTCCTCGTCGTTCCCGATGCGCGACCCGATCGCGCCGCGCGCGAGCCGAATGACTGTTCCTGTCGCGATCTCGAGCGTCAGCTCGTCGTCGCGCAGGTCGACGATGCGCCCGTAGATCCCGCTCGTGGTCATGACCTCGTCACCCTCGCGCAGCGCCGATTGGAGCGCGCGCACCGCCGCCATGCGACGCTGCTGTGGCCGCCAGAGGAGCAAGTAGAACGCGGCCGCCATGAGGACGAGCCAACCGATGGCGAGCGGGTTCACGAGGTGATGACGCTAGCAGCGGTGCCCGCGGGATCAGGTGCACCGCGACTTATCGGTCGGGGCGGCGCCCGCTACACGGAAGGGTCGAAAACGAGGGTGCGATCGGCGGCGATCGCTTCGGCGAGGCGCGCCAGGCGCTCGCCCCGGTTCATGCGGACTTGACCACGATACGCGGCGCGCGGCAGCGCGGCCCACCGCTGCGCTTCGGCGGCCGCGGCAATCGCCAGCTCGGCGGCCGGCACCGCGGCGTCGAGGAAACCGGCGTCGACCGCGCCCACTGTGTCGTACTTGCGCGCGCCGACGGTGGCCTGCTGGAAGTGGCGCGGCGACAGCCGCTCGCGCGCGAACTCGGTGCCCCACCGGGGCAGCACCATGCCGATCTCGGTTTCGATGAGTCCGATGCGGTACTCGCCGAGCGCGCCGACGCGGTAGTCGGCGCCGAACATGAGCAGCGCGCCGCCGGCGACGGCGTGTCCGGGGCACGCGACGACGATCGGGACTTCAGAGCCGAACATGCGCGCGAACAACGCGCCCCCGTCGCACACCAGCCGGCCCGCCGCCTCGGGATCGGCGCGCATGATCTTCAGGTCGAAGCCGCCCGACAGCATCCCCGGCGTGCCCGTGATCAAGAGCGCACCGACCTCGGCCTCCCCCGCTTTTTCCGCGGTCGTCAGCGCGTCGTCGAGCGCCGCGAGCACGTCGGGGGACAGCGCATTGGCCTTCCCGTTGTCGATGGTGACGTGGGCAATGCGATCCGCGACGTGATAGCTCACCGGTTCCACAGCGTGGGAGCCTCGCCCGGTAGCCCGCGATCGTGCAAGCCGAGGTGTTCGAACGCCGCCGTCGTCGCGACGCGACCGCGCGGGGTGCGCTCGAGCAACCCGCGCTGAAGCAGGAACGGTTCGTAGACGTCCTCGACCGTCTCGGGTGCCTCTCCCACGGCGACGGCAAGCGTGCCGAGCCCGACCGCGCGCCCGGCGAAGGTGTGACACAGCGCGGTGAGAATGGCGCGGTCCACCTTGTCGAGCCCGAGGTCGTCGACCTCGAACAGCGCGAGCGCAGCGCGCGCCACCTCGTGGTCGACGTCGCCGTGGGCGCGCACCTCGGAGAAGTCACGGACGCGCTTGAGGAGACGGTTCGCGATCCGGGGCGTGCCTCGCGAACGTTGTGCGATCTCGCGGCCGCCGGCTTTGTCGAGGACCACACCGAGGATCAGCGCGGCCCGCTCGAGGATCGAGGCGAGCTCGACCGGCGAGTAGTAGTCGAGGCGGGCGACGAACCCGAAGCGGTCGCGTAGCGGACCGCTGATGAGCCCGGTCCTGGTGGTGGCGCCGACCAACGTGAAGCGCGGGAGATCGAGGCGGATCGTGCGCGCCGACGGACCCTTGCCGATCACGATGTCGAGCTGAAAGTCCTCCATCGCCGGGTACAGCACCTCTTCGACCGCGCGTGGCAGCCGGTGCACCTCGTCGATGAACAGCACGTCGCCGTCTTCGAGGTTGGTGAGGATCGCGGCGAGGTCGCCGGCCCGCTCGAGCGCGGGGCCGCTCGTCGGCTGGAGCCGCGCCCCCATCTCGGTCGCGATGATGCCGCCGAGTGTCGTCTTGCCGAGGCCGGGCGGCCCGACCAACAACACGTGGTCCATCGCCTGCGCGCGGCCGCGTGCGGCGGTGAGCATGATCTCGAGGTGTTCGCGCAAGCGGGGCTGGCCGACGAACTCACCGAGCCGGCGCGGGCGCAGCGTCGTCTCTTCCGCGGCTTCGGCCGGATCGGCGGCGGGGCGCAGCAGTTCCTCGCGCATCTCAGCGCGCGCCCGCCAGCAGCCGCAGCGCGTCGCGCAACAGCTCTTCGACCGTGCCATCCGGCGCGAGCTGGCCGAGCACCTCGCGGACCTCGTCGGACGCGTACCCGAGGCCGGTGAGCGCCTCGCGCACTTCGGAGCGCGGAGTCCCAGGTCCGGCCGACGGGGCGGTGAGGTCGAGATCGGGAACTTCGAGGCGCGCCTTGAGCTCGATCAGGAGGCGTTGGGCGGTGCGCTTGCCGACCCCGGGCACCATTGTCAGCGCGTCGAGGTCGTCGTCGGCGAGGCACCGGCGCAGCGCGAGCGGGGTGTGCGCGGACAAGATGGCGAGCGCGAGCTTCGGGCCCACACCGGTCGCGCCGATGAGCGCTTCGAAGGTGTCGCGTTCGTCGCGCGTCGGGAAGCCGTACAGCACCATCGCGTCGTCGCGCACATGCAAGTGCGTGAACAAGAACGCAGGTGCGCCGGGCGCGAGATTCGGTACCGCGCTGAGGGGCACGTTCGCTCGGTAGCCGACGCCGCCGACCTCGACGAGCACCTCACCGCCCATCGACCGTTCGATCACGGTCCCCCGCACCGACCCGATCACGACGACACCTTCGCCGCGAGCGGTGCCTGCCAGAGATGGCAGCACGCGAGCGCGAGGGCGTCCGCGGCGTCGGCCGGCTGCGGCACGTCGGCCAGGCCGAGCAAACGAGTGACCATCGCCTGGACCGCGACCTTGTCGGCGCGGCCGTCGCCGGTGATCGCGAGCTTCACCTCGTTCGGGCTGTACTGCACGACCGGGACGCCCGCGCGCGCGGCGGCGACCAGCGCGAGCCCGCTCGCCTGACCCACGGAGATCGCGGTGCGGGCGTTGGCCTGGAACAGCACACGCTCGACCGCGACCGTCGACGGCCGGTATTGCGTGACGAGATCGGTCAGCTCGTCGGCGAGCGCCACAAGCCGATCGGGCAACGGCTCGGTCGGTTCGGTTCGCAGCACGCCGCACGCGATCGCCCGTTGGGTGCCCTGCTCCCGTGCGACCACGCCGTATCCGCAGCGCGACACACCGGGATCGATGCCCAACACGGGACCCGCCGGATCGAACACAGGTTCGATACTAACGAGGGGGGCGGCGAGCCGGGCGGACCGGGCGGGGCCAGGGCGGGGCCAGGGCGGGGCCAGGGCGGGACGAGCCCAACGAGCCCGACGAGGTCCGACCGGGGCGCGTTCTGTCCTTTGGGGACACGGCGCGCCCGATCGTGGCCCGTTCTGTCCTTTGGGGACACTGGCGGCCCGCGCACCCGGTGGCGTGCGCGTTCTGTCCTTTGGGGACACTGGCGACCGCGCACGCCGGTCGCGTGCGCGAAACGTCAGCGGCGGCGCAGGACGCGCCAGAGGACGAACACCACCAAGACGCCGACGGCGATCGGCAGGAGCCGCTTCGTCAGCGGCGCGCCGGCCATCTCCAACAAGTCGACGGGCGGCGCCTCCGCCGACTCGATCCGGCGCGGACCCGTCGTCTCGGGCGCGGACGACGGCGACGCGTCGACGGTCGGCGGCGGCGCGGGCGCCCCCAACCACGAACCATAGAGGGTCTAGGAGGACAGAACCAAAAACCACCACGA
>JBQTGT010000047.1:0-58743 GCA_052390615.1 Actinomycetota bacterium | reverse complement strand
TCGCAGCGCGTCGCACTCGTCGTACTCGAAGCACTGCTCGTTCACGGCGAAGTCGAAGGCGTCGACCAGGGCAGGGACCTCGTCGAGGGCGTTCTTCAGTGCGATCAGCAGTCCGCGATCGTGCGCTTCGGACGCGAGGAAACGGTTGAAGTCGAGCTGGTCGTCGGACGTCAGATCGAAACCGGAGTCGTTCGAGTACCCGTCGACGTTGTCAGGCTCGACGCCGTCGCAATCACGCTCGGCGGCGAGATCGAGCCGCTGTCGGGTCACGGCGCGCACGGAAGCGTCGCGTACGTCGAGCCAGCGCTCGGTGTCGTAGCCCTCGAGATATTCGCCGAGCGCGCCGTCGGCGAAGTCATCCGCGTCGGGCCGCCACTCCTCGTACGAACCGGCGGAGAAGTAGCAGATGACCGTGCGATCGGCGGCGTGGAGCGCGTCGATCACCGCCGGCGGGCTGTCAAACAGGTCGATGTCGTACACGTCGACGTCGTAATCGGTGTTCACCTCGCCCTGGAGCTGCCATTGCCAGGTCGCGTCGACGGGGAGCGCGTTTCGCGCGGGCGCGACCGTTCGTGTCGACGGGGCCGTGAGCGAATCGGTCAGGTCGGCATCGTCGCTCGGCGAGCCGCACCCGGCGAGCGCAAGGAGCGCGAGCGCAGCTGGTCGTCGGTCTCCTCGACGTGACACCCTGATCATCCGGCTCGTGGTTCACGAGCGACACGCCACGCTACGCCATCGAAAGGCCGCTTCGTCGCGCTCGTCGCTCCCCGGGCTTCCGCTCAGCGCTGGGGCCGAAATGCCGATGGAGCGCCCATGGGCAATCGCGCGGCGCGGCGAACCGCTGGGCGTCAGCCGGGAGCGGCAAGTTCCGGTGCGACGCGCGGCGAGGAGTTGCTGAAGTCGGGACAGTTCGCCGAAGCCGAGGTTGTCCTGCGCCGCGTGCTTGCGCGCGATCCCCGCAACGGCCGCGCCCTCGTCACTCTGGCGGGCGCACTTGGCAAGCAACAGCGTCACGACGAAGCGGCCGCGTGCGCACAGCAGGCGATCGCGTCCGATCCGACCAACGCGCGCGCGTACGCGTTTCGCGGCATCGCGCTCACTGAGCTCGGACGCTCGAATAGTGCCATCGCCGCGCTCCAGCGCGCGATTTGCCTCGGGGACGACAGTTGGTATGTCCACAATGCGCTCGGCACCGCGCTGCATCGACTCGGAGATCTCGATGCCAGCATCGAGCACTTGCGGCGAAGCGCTGCGCTCGCGCCGCCAAAGGCGCTCGTCCACTCCAACCTCGGATGCGTGCTCGCCGACGCCGGACGCTTCGAGGAGGCGCGCGTCGCACACGACGCCGCGTGCGCGCTGGAGCCCGACAACGCGTGGTTTCGCATGAACGGTGCCCTCAGCGCGCTCGCGTCCGGCGATCTGGTGCGAGGATGGTCGGAGTACGACCGCGGCTCCGTGTCGCGCTTGCGCTACGACGCGCGCCACTCCCACATCCCGACATGGGAGGGCCAAGGGCTCGACGGCCAGACGGTGTTGGTGTACCGCGAGCAGGGACTCGGCGACGAGCTGATCTTCGGATCGTGTTACCCCGACCTCGTCGCCGAGGCCGATCACGTTGTCATCGAGTGCCGCGGACGTCTCGTACCGCTGCTGTCGCGCACCTTCCCCGACGCGACCGTGCGCGCCACACGGGACGAGTCGCCGCTGCCACCCGTCGACGTCGCCGTGCCCGCCGGCAGCGTCCCCCGCTATCGCCGCCAATCGCTCGCGGACTTCCCGGCGCGCGGCCACTATCTCGTCGCCGACACCGACCAGGCGCGGCGTTGGGCCACATGGCTGCGCACGCAGCCTGCCCCCCGCATCGGCGTTTCGTGGCGCAGCGGACTGGTCACGCCGACGCGTCGCGGCGCCTACCCGCCCATCGAAGACTGGCAACCGCTGTTCAGCGCGCCCGGCGCGACGTTTGTGTGCATGCAATACGGCGACTCGAACGTCGACCGGGGCGTGATCCGCCAACGCTTCGGGATCGAGATGGTCGTGCCGCCGGGCCTCGACCTGCGCGACGATCTCGACGGCGTCGCCGCACTCGCGGCCTCGCTCGATTCGGTGGTGTCGGTCGACAACGCGGTCGCGGCAATCGCCGGTGCCGTCGGTGCACCCACGGCGGTGCTGGTCCCCGCACACAGTTTCACGGGGCTCGGCACCGACCATTGGCCGTGGCTGCCGTCGGTCCGCACGTTCGAACGCGCCCCGGGCGCGACGTGGGAGGCAGCGATGGCGGCGCTCGCGACGACGATCACCGAGCGGGCGGATCCCACAAGCTCGTCTTGACCCAGGCGCCGGAGGCGTCGCGTGCCCACACGCGCGGGTCACGGAACGAATCGGCGACGTGATCGAACTCGGCGGACGACATTCCTACATAGTCGAACCAGCGCACGAGATCGCGCGGGCGCACATGGTCGTAGGTCCGCACCATCTCAATGGCGTCGGCCCGCGACATTCGCCCGGCGCGGACGTCCTTGCAGGCATGATCGGTCGCGCGCCCATACCCGAACTTCACGTATTTCAGGTAGTCGTGCGCGCCGTTCTCGTGCATGTCGTCGAGGTTCGACATGCGCCGGTAGGTGCGGTCGAAGGGCTCGGGCGAGTCTTGCCATCCATACAGGTCCTGCATGAGCGGGCCGTGCTCGTTCGCATCCCACTTCAGGTAGTTCGACAGGTAGATGCCCCGCACACCGACGTCGTCGATCTCGTCGTCGGTCGGGTATCGCGCCCAGAGTAGATCCCGGGCGGTGATGCCGACTTCGTCGTCGATCATGTCGTGCCAGTCGAAGCCGCGCAGCGCATGCTCGAGCCGGGTCTTGGCGGTGAACTCCGGATAGTCGGCGTGGCTGAACATGCCGCCGAGCTCCATGAAGCCGTGTTCGCCCCAGACGATCAGCGGAACGCGGTACCGCACCGCGATTTGAATGGGGACGGTGAAGATGCCGCAGTGTCCGTGCCAGTTCATGTCGCCCATCTTGGCGAAGCACAGACGATTCATCTTCTTCAGCAGCTCGACGCCCGGACGCATGACGATGTGATCGCAGTCGAACACCTCGCGCATGCGACCGAGGTTGTACTCGCCCGTCGGGAGATAGTTGTTGCCGTGGTACGTGACGAGGAGCGGCTTGAGGCCGAACACCCTGCTGACGACGTGCACCTGCCAGTAGCTGTCCTTGCCGCCCGAAACACCCACAATGCAGTCGTAGTTCGAGCCATCGGTGCGGTAGCTCTCGAGGAGATCGCCGAGCTCCTCGCGCCGTCGTTCCCAGTCGATGTCGTCCTTTTGCGACGCGACCCGGCACGCGCTGCACACGCCGTGCTCGTCGTGCGTCAGCGGAGTCGCCGACACGGCCGGCATCACGCAGCGCGTGCAGTACGACATGGGCGGCGCACCCGGCGGCCCCTGCAGCATGCGTGCCGCGCCAATGCGCTGGGGACTCACGCGCGCACCTCGACACCACTGCGCCGCAACGCGCGCTTGGCGCTGCGATCGCTGAGTTCCTTGAAGTGGAAGATGTTCGCGGCGGAGACCGCCGACGCGCCGGCCGCGATCGCGGCGGCAAAGTGCTCGTAGGTCCCCACGCCGCCCAACGCGACGACCGGAACCTTGACCGCCGCGCTGACCTCGCCGATCAACTCGACGTCATACCCCTGGCCGGTACCGTCGCGGTCGATCGACTGCAAGAGAATCTCGCCCGCACCCAGACGCTCGATCTCACGCGCCCACGCGCGTGGCTCGAGTCCTGTCGCGCGCCGGCCCCGATCGACGTAGACCTCGGTCCGTCCGTCGCCGTGGCGTCGCACGTCCACGGCCACCACGATCGCCTGGCTCCCGAAGCGACGGGCGCCGGCAGTGACAAGATCGGGCGCGTCGAACGCGGCAGAGTTGACGGCGATCTTGTCGGCGCCGGACGCCAGTCGTACCTGCATGTCAGCGACGGAGCGAATGTGGCCGCCGAACGTCAGCGGCATGAAGCACGTACGCGAGACGTGTTCGAGGATCTCCATCGGCGTGCGGAGATCGCGGACCTTGTGGTCGTCGCGCCCGATGTCGTAGCCGTCGTCGCGACTGATATCGAGATAGATCAACTCGTCGACTGCCCACTCGTTGAAGCGCGCGACCTCGTGCAGCGGGTAGCCGATCACCTGATGCTCGGCGAACCGCTCGCTGCGGACGAGCCGACCGTTCATCAACAACAGGCACGGGATCAGCCGCGTCTTGAGCATGCTCAGCACACCGCCAGAAAGCGTCGAAGGAGCGCGAGGCCGGCCCGGTGGCTCTTCTCGGGGTGGAACTGCACGCCGAAGACATGGTCGCGTTGCACAGCCGCCGCAAATGGTCGGCCGTGTTCCGTCACCGCGACCGCGGCCGGCGAACGAGGCGCCAGCGCGTACGAGTGCACGAAGTAGAACGCGTCGGGTTCTGTGAACAGCGGAGACGGCGCGGTTGGCTCGACGTCGTTCCAGCCGATGTGCGGCACTCGTATATCCGCCGCGTCGGGCAGCCGGTCCACGGTGCCATCGATCCAGCCCAACCCCGCGTGCTCGCCGTGCTCGGTTCCGCGCGCGGCGAGCAGCTGCATCCCGAGACAGATCCCTAGGAACGGGCGACCCTGGCGGAGCACGGCGTCGCCGAGCGCCTCGACCCAGTCTCCCTCCCGCAGCGCGGCCATCCCATCGCCGAATCCGCCGACGCCCGGCAGGACGACGTGCGTCGATGCGGCCAGTGCCGCCGGCGAAGACGCGACCTCGACCTTGCAGTCGAGCACCGCGAAGGCGTTCTCCACCGACCGGATGTTGCCGATCCCGGCGTCGACGACGGCGACTGCGGGTTCCATGCCGCTTTCATCGGCCGCGCG
Source organism: Actinomycetota bacterium (assembly GCA_052390615.1). Classification (GTDB taxonomy): domain Bacteria; phylum Actinomycetota; class Acidimicrobiia; order IMCC26256; family PALSA-610; genus JBQTGT01. Next base: position 53,839 of record JBQTGT010000047.1, on the reverse strand, counting down.
GCGCCCCGATCGAGTTCGCGCCGGCGAACGTGCCTCAGGTGCGCTTCAGGCGGCTGCGCAGCGCCGCGAAGCACAGCGCCATGCTGACGAGCCCGACGGCACTGACCGCGAGCACCGCCTTGCCCAGTGTCTCCCACTCCCAGCCTTCGGTGAGCAGGCTCCGCATTCCGTCGAGAAGATACGTGACCGGATTCCAACCCGCGACCGCGTCCATCCATCCTGACAGCGCATCGCGAGGAACGAACGACGTCGTCAAGAACGCGAACGGGAAGAACAAGATGAAGCTCGTGTTCACCGCCGCGGGATTGCCGGTCTTCAACGCAATCGCGTACGGGAACCCGGTGAAGACGAGTCCCCAGAACGCGCCCAGCGCGATGAACGCGAGCACGCCCAGAATCCCCGTCTCGAAGTCGACACCAGTGGCCAAACCCAACACGAGGATCGGAACGATAAGTGAAGCGACAAGCACAACATCGGCGACCATCATCCCCAGCAGCAGCGCGAGTCGACGCACCGGTGTCAACAACAGTCGGTCGAAGTATCCGTCCTGCACGTCGGTGACGACGATCCCGGCGCGCGAGATGCCGGTCACGCCGAAGATCACCGCGGCGGGCAGTTGAAACGCCTTGTAGTCGAAGCCCGGCGCGACGCCCTCCGTGAGGTTCGACAGCGACCCCACGTTCACGAAGTAGAAGAACACGGGAATGATCAACGCCGGCACGACGAACTCGAAGTCGCGGGTGACGCTGCGCAACGCTCGACCCGCAATCGCCAGAACGTCGGCCGGGAAGCCCGCGCGACGGGCGCGAATGTCTGACCGCAGCGCGGTGATCACGTCAGTCGCAGTCATCGCTCTTCTTTCTCTGCGCGCGAACGCTCGAATTCGATGCGGTTCCCGGTGAGCTCCAGGAACACGTCATCGAGCGTCGGCGTCCGCAGTGTCAGCTCACGGACGCGTACGTCGCAACCGTTCAATGCCACGGCGACGGGACTGATGCTCGCCGCGCCACTTGCCGTCGCGATCGTGAGCTCTTCGCCGTGCGCCTCCACCGGGCCGACACCGTCGACGCCCTCGACCGCCTTCTTGGCGATCTCGATGTCGCCCTCGACGCGGGCGACGATCACATCGGAGCCGATCGAGCGCTTGAGCTCCTGCGGTGAGCCCTCGGCGACGAGCCGGCCCTCGTTGATGATGCCGACGCGGTGCGCAAGCTCGTCGGCTTCCTCGAGATATTGCGTCGTGAGGAAGATCGTCATGCCGAGATCGGTATTAAGGCGGCGTACCTCTTCCCAGACGCGCGCGCGGCTTATTGGGTCGAGACCGGTCGTCGGTTCGTCGAGGAACACGATCTCGGGGTTGTGCACCAGCGCGGCCGCGACATCGAGGCGCCGGCGCATCCCACCCGAGTACGTACCGATCTGACGGTCGAGCGCGTCACCGATGTCGATGAGATCGGTGAGCTCACGGATCCGCTGTTCGCCCTCGCGACGGTGCAAGCCGTAGAGGCGAGCTTGCAGCCGCAACAGCTCGGTGCCGGTCTGCTTCGGGTCGAGCGCGGCCTCCTGCAGCGCGACACCGATGCGCAGCCGAACCGCTTCGGGATCGTGCGCCACGTCATACCCGGCGACCGTCGCCCGCCCCGCCGTCGGCGCGAGCAGCGTGCACAGGAGACGCACGGTCGTCGACTTCCCCGCGCCGTTCGGGCCGAGGAACCCATAGATCTCACCACCGGCGATCGAGAGACTGATGCGGTCGACCGCCACCGTCTCGGCGAAGGTGCGCTCGAGTCCCTCGGCGAGAATCGCAGTGGTCGCCGCCGGCGAAGCTGGCGGGACCGCGGTGATCGGCTTCGGCGCAATGAGCGAATGCATCCCGCGACCCTACGGAACAACCCTGACAGGCCACGTCTAGTTTTCCGGTAATCGAGGGTGCCCGATCGGTTCGGCGCCGCGGATCCAACCCGGACTCGATTCGCGTCGCTAGTCTCCGCGCCGCGCCACAAGGGAGGCCCGATGGCAGACGGCAACCAGCAACCGGGGTGGTACCCGAGCCCGGGCGGTGCGGGCGAGCGCTACTGGGACGGCAGCACCTGGACGGAGCAAGTTCGGGGCGCCGACCCGCCTGGCGCGACCGGTCCCGACGCGGGCGCGTTCTTGAAGTCCACGCCGCGCGGGCTGTCGCTGGTCCTCGCGGGCGTGATCTTGTTCGCGATTTCGTCGCTGCTGCCGTGGGCGACCGCCGAGGCGCTCGATGAGTCCGAAAGCTTCAACGGCTGGTCGGGCGATATCCCGTGGGCGCTCCTGGGAGCAGACGCCGACGAGTTGCTCGCGAGCGACACCGGTACGAGCGACTTGTTGTTGCTGTTTCCGATCGTGCTCGTGGCCGGCGGCCTCGCGCTCGCCCTCGCGCGCGGCAACCGCAACCAGAACCTCGCCACTGGGATCATCGCGCTCGGCGCGCTCGGGGCCGTGCTCGTCATCATCGAGTGGCTGCAGATCACCAGCGAATTCGACGACCTCATCGACTTCGTCGAGCAGAGCGGCCTCGATGCCAGCGCGGGCGTGGGCTTCGGTCTGTGGTTCGGCCTGCTCGGAACGATCGCGGTTGTCGTCGGCGGGGTCCTGTACCGCGTCGAGATGTCCAAGTCGGCGGCCGGCGCCGCGGGCGAGTCCGGCTAGGCGCACGGATGCGTCAGCGCGCTTCGGGCGGAACTTCGCGCGAGAGCAGCTGGCCGCCCCCGCTGGCCGCGAGCACTCCCGACGCGGTCCACACTTCCGAACGGAATCCGATCAACCCGCGGTCGGCGATCGGCGCGACGCCGCTCGTGAGCAACCAGTCGCCGAGATCCGCGAGTCGGTGGAACTGCACCGACAGGTCGAGGTTGGGTGCGACCCATGAGCGCGGCCCGCCCGGATGCGCGCGCGTGGCCGCCGGATAGGACGGCAAGTCGCCGAGTATCAGCACTCGACACGCCTCGACGATGGGGTCGTCGAAGCTCGCGGTCGGAAGGAACTTCACCCATTCGGCCCACTCGGGCGCGCCGCCGGGATAGTGCTCCCAGTCCTCGATCCAGCCGAGTGGTTTGGCGTCGAAGTTCTCCCAGAACGGGAACGGCGCGGGCTCGAACGTGTACTCCGAGATCGACTTGTGGTCGTCGGGGTGGCCGTGAGGGTGGGGCGCGGCATGGTCGTGGTTCACGACGTCGACTTCGGCCGCGAACCATGCTTGCGCATCGAGGATCGGCGCGCCGTCTTGGGTGATCGAGGTCGCGATCGCCGCAGTGCGGCGGGACGCGCGGCGCACCGAGACGTCGATGTCGACCGGCTCGAACCGGGCGGGTGCAAAGAATTGACACGTGAAGCTGGCGGGCAGGAGCCCCTCGGAAATCTCGGCGGCCGCGGCCCGCAACGCGATCGACGCGATGTAGCCGCCCATCGGACCCCAGATGCGCCAGTCTTCGCATGGCACAGACGCATAGCGACCGTTCGAGCCGACAACTGCGGTATCGAGTTGCAAGTCGCCCATCCCGAGGCCCACCGTAATGCGAACCTGCGCCGCCAAACCCAGATAATTCCCGGTTTGCGGCGCAGGTACGCGACAAGCTCAAACGAGCAAGCGGTTCGCGGGTTGGATCGCGCCCTCGTGTTCGAGCAGCCAGCGCTTGCGGTCGACACCGAAGCCGTAGCCGCCGATCGCGCCGTCACTGCGCACGACGCGGTGGCACGGGACGATGACCCCGACCGGGTTCGATGCGTTGGCCGACCCGACTGCGCGCGCGGCTCCGGGCGCACCGATCACGGCTGCGATCTCGGCGTAGGACGCGGTCTCGCCGGCCGGGATCGTGCGCAACGCGGCCCAGACGCGCTGTTGGAACGAGGTCCCGACCGCGTCGACCGCGACGCTGTCGAGCACGTCGACCTCACCCGCGAAGTACGAGCTGAGCGCGTCGGCGACTTTGGTGTCTTCGGCGCGCGGAGAGCCGCCGCCGTTGACGAAGCGGGCTTCGCGGACCTTGCCACCTTCGACGTACGCGCGAAACGAGCCGAGGGGGGTGCAGAGCTGTACGAGATCCATGCCGACGTTCTACGCCACCCCGGATGGACCGATCCGGACAACACTTCTCCCCGTCCGGATCCGTCCACCTGGCGCGTGTACAACGGTCCGCAATGGCCGCGTTCACAGGAGTCGTCACGACCGGCATCTACTGCCGCGACGGGTGTCCGGCGACGCCGTTGCGGCGCAACACCCGGCCGTACGCGCATCCCGCCGCGGCCGAGGCGGCCGGGTTCCGCGCGTGCTTGCGCTGCCGCCCCGACCAGCAGCCGCCGGACGGGTGGATCGACGCGCCCGAGCTCGTGTGCCGCGCGCTGCGTCTGATCGCCGACGGCGCGCTCGACGACGACACCGAAGATGGTCTCGCGTCTCGCGTCGGCGTGAGCGCGCGCCATTTGCGGCGCCTGTTCGACGCGCACGTCGGCGCAACCCCGAGCGAGGTCGCCCGCTCACGGCGCGCCCACTTCGCCCGCCGCCTCCTCGACGACACCGATCTCCCCGTCGCGGTCGTCGGCGCGGCGGCGGGCTTTCGCAGCGTCCGCGACCTGAACCGAGTGATCAAGGAAACGTTCCGGTTCACGCCAACCGAGCTGCGCGCCAAACGGCGCGACCCGCGCCGCCTCGTCGCCGACGGCGGGCTCGCGTTGCGCCTCCCCTACCGGCCACCGCTCGCGTGGAACGCACTGCTGCGCTTCCTCGCGCCGCGCGCGATCCCCGGCGTCGAATCGGTCGACCTCGACGCCGCGGTGTACCGGCGCACCATCCACCTCGACGGGAACCCGGGCGTGCTCGAAGCGCGTGACGACGCCGCGGCGGCGGCCCTCGTACTGACCGTGCATCTGCCGCGGTTCGACGGTCTCGTACATCTCGTGCCGAAGGTGCGGCGGCTGTTCGATCTCGACACCGACCCGGCCGCCGTCGACACCCATCTCGCGCGCGACCCCGAGCTGCGCGGTCGCGTGCGGGCCCGGCGAGGATTGCGCGTGCCGGGCGCCGTCGATCCGCTCGAGTTGACGGTGCGGGCCGTGCTCGGCCAACAGGTTGGCGTCGCGACCGCGACCGGGTTCGCGGGCCGCCTGGTCCAGGAGTACGGCACGCCGCTGCCGGGGGTCACCGCGCTCGGCCTCACCCATCTGTTTCCCGATGCCCCCACGCTGGCGACCATCGATCATCGGCGCATCGGCACGACCGAGGTACGGGGCCGCACGATCCGGGCCGCGGCCGCGACGGTCCCGAGTCTGGTCGCACCCGACCTCGACGACCTCGTGGCGCGGCTCGGCGCCATCCCGGGGATCGGGCCGTGGACGGCGCAGTACGTGGCGATGCGCGCGTTCGCCGAGCGCGACGCCTTCCCGGCCGGGGACCTGGGGCTCCGAGGCGCGATGGGCGGGATCAGCGCCCCCGAGCTCACCGAGCGCGCGCGGCGATGGCGGCCGTGGCGGGCGTACGCTGCTGTGCACCTCTGGTCGGGATAAATCCGCGTTTGCCCAGGTCGGGGGCCTTTTTCGGCTTGAGACGCGCTCGGAATCGCGGTAGATTTTAGGACCGGCAATTCACCGGGCCCGTACATCCGCCGCCCCCCGTCCCCGGCGGAAGCAATGGGGAACATCCCCGTGCGTACGGCGTTTGCACCAGTGTCCATTCACCCGGCGCCGCCGTCGGGTCGATATACACACCGAGCCCCGTCAAAGGAAGTCATGCCCGCCAAGGTCACCAAGTCCCGCAGCTTGGATCGCGACTACGAGGACCTCGTCCGCCTCTACCTCGAGGACGTCGGCCGCCACGACCTCCTCACCAAGGACGACGAAGCCCGCCTCGCCCAGGCCATCGAGGCCGGCGTCGACGCCCGCAACCAGCTCGAGATCACCAAGCGCCTCACACCGACCCAGCGTCGGAATCTCCGCCGCGCGGTGCGCGCCGGCGAAGAGGCCCACCGCCAGTTCGTGAACTCGAACCTGCGGCTGGTCGTCTCGATCGCGAAGAAGTACCAGTCGTCGGGCCTGCCGCTGCTCGACATCGTGCAGGAGGGCAACCTCGGCCTCATCCACGCGGTCGACAAGTTCGACTGGCGCAAGGGCTTCAAGTTCTCGACGTACGCGACGTGGTGGATCCGCCAGGCGATCCAGCGCGGAATCGCGAACTCGGCGCGCGTCATTCGTCTCCCCGTCCACGCGGGCGACATGCTCTCGGCCCTGCTCAAGCTGCGCGCGCAGCTCGAGGGTTCGATGGGGCGCACCCCGACCCTCGCCGAGCTCGCGAGCGAAGCCGAGCTGCCCCTCGACAAGGTCGTCGAAGTGCTCCGCTACGCGGTCGACACGGTCTCGCTCGACGAGCCCGTTCGCGACGACGGAGACGCCGAGCTCGGCGACTTCGTCGAGGACCGCAACGCGGTCGCGCCGTTCGACCACGCGGCCACGTCGTTGCTGCCGGGCGAGGTCGCCAAGGTCCTGGCCGTGCTCGACGACCGGGAGCGCACGATCTTGACGCTGCGCTTCGGTCTCGACGGCGGCGGCGAGCGCACGCTCGAAGAAGTCGCCGAGTACTTTGGCCTCACCCGGGAACGCATCCGCCAGATCGAGGCTCGGGCCATGTCGAAGTTGCGCCACCCGTCGGCTGACGTCGGCGCCCGCGAACTCCTCGAGGCCGTCTAGCTCGAACACGAGTACTCCGGTTTGGTCAGCGCGCCCCTTCGTGCGGGCCAGTGACCAAACCGGCCAGTTTTTTTCTGCTCGACGCCCGTTCGAGTTGTCCCGCCACCGCCACCCTGGGAGTAGCGCGGAACTCAAAAGCTGGTGCGCCTGCGAACAGGCGCTCCTACGTGCTGAGCAGCCCGGCGAGGGCGCCTTGGCAAACGCGTCGACGAGCCCCTCCGTGCGTCCCCGCACTTGAACCTCATCTCGATCGTCGAAACTTCGGGGGGTCAATCTTGAATCAAGCCTCGACACGAACGGCAAACACCATGCCGTGGTCACGGGCGAACCAGGCGATCCCGTTGTCGTGCGGGTAGCCGCGGCCCTGGATGTTGAACATGCGCAGTTCGTCCGCACCAACGGGATACGGCCCCCAGTGCCAGGTGCCGCGGAACAGGTGTACACACCCGTACTGCGGCACCAAGAACGCCCGCACCGTGTCGAGGTCGCTCGGACCGGAGAAGTCGATCGCGGCGGGCGCCACGACGATCACCGCCGCGCCGGTCGTCGGCATGAGCGTTTGAGTGTGAGTGTCATGGCGGTTGACCAGCTCGCAGTGCAGCGCCCCGTCCACGACCGGGATCTCGGCCAGCGAGTGTGTGATGTAGTTGGCCCAGCCATCGTTGGACAGGAACTCGAGGTCGGCGGTCGGGGAACCATCGCCTTCGTCCGGTACCAGCACGCCGAACGGCGCGAACGCATGCGCCGTCAGGGACGCGGCAACGAGTGAGACGGTGCGCAAGTACGCTGCGATGCACCATTCTTACGGGTCGACTCCCCGCTGCGCTCCCCTCCGGTCGCGGCGCTGTCGTCTCGGTGTGCACGGAGGTGGCGAATGGACGTGCGCTCGATCGAGGACGTGAACCCGGTCGTCGAGCACAACGGCACCGTGCCAGTGTGGTGGCTTGTGAACCCGCGCGAGATGTTCGACATCACCAAGGGCGGGCATCTCGAGCTGGTGAGCGAGTTCGAGGTCGCCGGCGGCGGCTTCGTCGACCCCCACCACCACCCGACGCACGAGTTCTATTACGTGACCGCGGGCCGAGGACTGATGACGATCGGGGGCGAGGAGCGGGCGATCCACCAGGGCGATCTGGTGCACATCCCGCCCAACGCCGTGCACAGCCTCCGACCGATCAGCGACAACGCGCCAATCCACTGCTTCTGCTTTGCAGTCGGCGTCCCCGGCGCGGCGCCCGTCAACTACACCGATCAATAGTGGCGCGAGTGTTGGTGACCCGCCGTCTCCCCGACGGCGGACTCGACCCGCTCGCCGGCCACGAGGTCGTCGGGCCGCACCCCGACGACGCGCCGTACACGCACGCCGAGCTGTGCGCGCAGGCGGGCGCGGTCGACGCCATCGTTTGCGTGTTGACCGACCGCATCGACGAGGATGTCATTACATCAGGGGCCACGGCCGGGTTGCGGATCGTCGCCAACGTCGCGGTCGGCTACGACAACATCGACATCGCCGCCGCGGCCGCGCACGGCGTACGTGTGTGCAACACGCCCGGCGTGCTCGACGAAACCACCGCCGACCTCGCGTTCTTGCTGATGTTGGCCGCATCGAGGCTGGCGTCGGCGGCGGAAACTGATCTGCGAACGGGCCGGTGGCAGGGGTGGGGGATCACGCAGTATCTCGGCCGCGACGTGCACGACGCGACGCTGGGACTCGTCGGCTACGGGCGGATCGGTCGCGCGGTCGCGGCGCGCGCGAGCGGCTTCGGGATGCGGGTCATCCATCACGCCCGCCGGCCGACCGGAGTGGCGGGGTACGTGGACGACCCCGATCGGCTGCTCGCCGCCGCCGACATCGTCTCGCTGCACGTCCCCGGCGGCGGCGCGACGCACCACTTGATCGACGCGCGGCGGCTCGCGCTGTTGAAGCCGTCGGCGGTGCTCGTCAACACGGCGCGCGGGACGGTGGTCGACGAGGAGGCGCTGGCCGAAGCGCTGCACGGCGGTCGCCTGTTCGCGGCCGGGCTCGACGTCTACGAACGCGAGCCGCAGATCCATCCCAAGCTGTTGGCCGCACCGCGGACCGTGCTGTTGCCCCATATCGGCTCGGCGTCACAGGCCACGCGCACGCGTATGGCGACGATGGCGACGGCTGCGGTCGCGACAGCGCTCGCCGGTGGCACGCCACCGAACGTCGTTTGATCAGTCGACCCGTTTGACCGGTGACGGATCGAGCCCGAGCAGCTCGATCGTCGTTCGGCCGGCGCGCAGCTCGGCGAACAGCTGCGCCTCCTTCGCGGCGCGGGCACGCGCCATGTCCAACACCGTCTCAACCAGGTCGGCGGGTATGACCGCCACACCGTCGGCGTCGCCGACGATCCAGTCTCCGGTCACGACGTCGGCGCCACCGACGCGCGCGCGACCGCCGATCTCGCCCGGCAGCTTCTTGCTTGCGCCCGCAAGCGCGATCCCGGTCGAGAACACCGGGAAGCCGAGGCGTTCGAGGGCGTCGAGGTCGCGGACGCAGCCGTCGATGACGAGCCCGGCGAGGCCGCGCGCCTGGGCGGCGGTCGTCAATACCTCACCCCAATATCCCAGCTCGTGCTCGCGGCCGACGTCGACAACGAGCACGCCGTATTCGGGTGCGACCGCCACCGCGGCGTGGACGGCAAGGTTGTCCCCGGTTGTGCACGACACCGTGTACGCCGGGCCGGCGACGCGCGCGCCGACCCACGCAGCACGAATACGCGCGCGCATCGGGCGGCCGCCGCTTTCGCTGATCGTGGCCACACCGAGTTCGCCGAACGCAGTAGCAAGGTGGTCGGGTCGCGAGCGCACTGGCGGAGGGCGAGGGATTTGAACCCTCGAGGAGGCTTAACACCCCCTACTCGCTTAGCAGGCGAGCACCTTCGGCCACTCGGTCAGCCCTCCAGGGGAAACGAGTATACGAGCGTCCAACGTCGCGCTCGCGAGAAGTTGCGGCGGTGGTTCACGGACGATGCGCGCGCTGTCGAGGCCCGGAGCCGAGGCACCGCTTGTTCGAGGTAGATCCCCACCGCGGAAGGGTACCGTCGCGCCGTGACACCCGTCGAGGCGTTGGAACGCATCGCGGATCTGCTCGTACGCGGCCGCGAGCCTGTGTACCGCGCGCAGGCGTTCCGGCGCGCGGCGCGCGAGATCAAGGACATTCCCGAAGGCGAGCTGTGCCGCCTGGCCGAGCTCGGACGACTGACCGACATTGCGGGTGTCGGCGACAAGACAGCCGCGGTGATCGCGCAAGCACTGTCCGGGGAGACGCCGGCGTACTTGCAGAAGTTGCTCGAGCACGCGCCGACACCGGGTACCGATGGAGGCGTTGCGCTGCGGGCGCAGCTCAAGGGCGACCTGCACTCGCACTCCGACTGGTCCGACGGCGGGCACACGATCCGCGCCATGGCCGAGAGGGCGCGCGACCTCGGTCACGAGTATCTCGCGCTCACCGACCATTCACCGCGATTGAAGATCGCGAACGGACTCTCACGAGAGCGCCTGCTGGAACAACTCGACGTCGTCGAGGCGCTGAACGAGGAGCTGGCGCCGTTTCGGATCCTCACCGGGATCGAAGTGGACATCCTGGAGGACGGAGAGCTCGACCAGGACGACGACCTGCTCGCGCGCCTCGACGTCGTCGTCGCGAGCGTTCACTCGAAACTGCGGATGGACGCCGACTCGATGACCCGCCGCATGGTGCGCGCCATCGCGCATCCCCGTTCCGACGTCCTCGGGCATTGCACGGGTCGGCTGTTGACCGGGCGGGGACGGCCCGAATCGCAGTTCGATGTCGACGCGGTACTGGCCGCGTGCAAACAGCACGATACCGCGCTCGAGATCAACTGCCGGCCCGAGCGGCTCGACCCGCCGCGCGCGATCTTGCGCGAGGCGGTCGCGCTCGAGGTCAAGATCGCGATCAGCACCGACGCGCACGCCACCGACCAGCTCGACTGGCAGCCGTACGGCACCGATCGCGCCGCGGAATGCGGCGTGCGCGTCGACCACGTCGTCAACGCGATGTCGGCGCCCGAGCTCTTGGCCTGGACCACGTCCCGCTAGGAACGCCAGAGGATGGCGGCTTCCCAAGGGTCGAGATGGAGCGCGCCATCGACGCGCTCGGCGTCACGGGCGCGGAGCGTCGACACGCGGATGTCGCCGTCGACGTCGGGCACGGTCGCGGCCGAGTCCGAGAGGTTGCACGCGACGAGGGTGCGGTCGCCGCGCGCCCACGCCCACAGCCCGCCCTTCGAGCTGGGGAGCGTCGCATACGAGCCGCGTCGCAGGTCCGGGATCGCGTCCCGGAGCCCGATGAGATCCCGCGTCAACGACAGCATCGAGTCGGGATCGTGCCGTTGTTCGGCGACATTGCACGCGGCGTGGTCGCCGAACGGCAGCCACGGCTCGACACCCGCCGCGGTGAATCCGGCTCCCGCTTCGGGCGACCAGTGCATCGGCGTGCGCTCGGGATCACGTCCGAGGCGGGTGCCGTGATAGTGGGCGACCGGGTCGAGAATGCGGTCGTCGTGAACGTTGGTGTCGGGCATGCCGATCTCGTCGCCGTAGTACAGGAACGGCGTGCCGCGCAGTCCCATCAACACGAGCATCGCGGCGCGGGTCTTGGCCGGGTCGCCGTCGCACCACCGGGTCGGGAACCGGCGGTTGTCGTGATTTCCCGCGGTCCACGTCGGCCAGCAGTGGTCGGGCAGTACTCGCTCCGCGGCCTCGACGATCTCACGCAACGATTCGGCGTCGAAGTGCGAGTGCAGAAACATCAGGTTGAACGCCAGGTTGACTTCGTCGCCGGCGCCGTAGAACTCGGCCAGCAGCTCGGGGTCGAACACGTAGGTCTCGCCGACCAGGATGCGGTTGCGCGCGTACGAATCGGCGATCTTGCGCCAGCGGCGCAGGATGTCGTGTACTTCCGGTCGACCGGAGTTGTAGACCTGACGCTGGCCCCGCAGTTGCACGTACCAGTGGTCGGCATTGGTCGCCGGCGGGTTGTCCCGGAGTTCGGCGTCCTTGACGATCATGTGGCAGACGTCGATTCGAAAGCCCGCAACGCCGCGGTCGAACCAGAACCGGAGGATGTCGTCGAACGCGCCGCGCACGCCGTCGTTCCACCAGTTGAGGTCGGGTTGCGAGGGCAGGAAGTGGTTGAGGATGTACTGGCCGCTCGCGTCGTCGCGCGTCCACGCGGGGCGACCCGGGTGGAACACGTTCACCCAGTTGTTCGGCGGGGATCCGTCGGATTTGGCGTCGCGGAACACGTACCAGTCCCGGTACGGCGACGCGGGTGACGACCGCGCGTCGACGAACCACGGATGCTGATCGCTCGTGTGGTTGGGGACGAGATCGAGGATGACACGGATCCCGCGCTGGGCGGCCGCTTCTATCAGCGCGTCGGCATCGGCAAGCGTGCCGAGCGCGGGGTCGACGTCGGTGAAGTCGGCGACGTCGTAGCCCCAGTCGTCGTTGGGCGACACCGTGATCGGATCGAGCCAGATCGCCAAGACACCGAGCCATTGCAGGTGGTCGAGGCGCTGCTCGATGCCACGGAGATCGCCGCTACCGTCGCCGTTGGTGTCCATGTAGGAGCGGGGATAGATCTGGTACAAGACGCCGTCGCGCCACCAGTCGCGGCCTGCTCGATCGGCCGGCATCCTGTCCTCGCGCGTGTCGTCGGACATGGCCCGAAGCTACTCAGTGTGCGGTCGAGGCGTGCTCCCCCTCGGCCGCGGCCCAGAGCGCGGCGTATCGGCCCTCGCGGGCGACGAGCTCGTCGTGCGTTCCCTCCTCGACGACACGGCCCGCGTCGATGACGGCGATGCGATCGGCGAACCGCGCGGTTTGCAGGCGGTGCGCGATGAGAATCGTCGTGCGGCCGTGGGCGGCGACACCCATCGCGTTCGTCACCTGCGCTTCGGTGGCGAGGTGGAGGTTCGACGTGGCTTCGTCGAGCAGCAGGATCGCCGGATCGACCAGATGCGCCCGTGCTAGCGCGATCAGCTGCCGCTGGCCGGACGACAGCGACCGACCCCGCTCGCTCACCGGTTGCAGGTAGCCGCCCGCCAGCGACGCGACGAAATCGTGGGCGCCGACGGCACGCGCGGCGGCCTCGACGTCGGCGTCGGTTGCGGTGCGGCGACCGTACGCGATGTTGTCGCGGATCGTTCCCGAGAACAGGAACGCTTCTTGCGGCACGATCCCGAGCTGGCCATGGAACGCGACCGGGTCGTAGCGGTCGACGGGAACACCGTCGACCATGACCCCGCCCAAGGTCGGGTCGTAGAAGCGGGCGACGAGCTTGACCACCGTGGACTTGCCGGCGCCGGTCTCACCGACGAGCGCGACCGTTTCGCCGGGCGCGACCCGAAGCGAGAGGCCGCGCAGCGCTTCGTCGACCGCGGTCGGATACCGGAAGTGCACATCGTCCAACACGACCTCGCCCCGCACACGCGACGGCACGATCGCGTCGACTGGGGGCGGTACCGAAGTCGGCGTAGCGAGCAAGTCGCCGATCCGATCGAGCGACACCCGCGCCTGTTGGTACGCGTCGAACACCTGCGAGAGCTGCTGGATCGGCGCGAAGAACAGATCGAGATAAAGAAGGAACGCGATCAGCTCACCCGGCGAGAGTGAACCCCGCCCGATGTACACACTCCCCACGCCGAGCACCAATGCGGCCGCCAGCTCGGCCAGGAGCTCGACAAAGGGGAAGTACATCGCGACGAGGCGCTGCGCCCCGAGGCGCGCTTCAAGGTAACCACGAGCGACTTCGTCGAACTGCTGCTCGTTGTGTTCCTCCCGCACGAATGCCTGCGAGACGCGTACACCCGACAGGCCCTCCTGGAGGTTCGCGTTCACCGCGGCAATGCGGTCGCGCGCCGTCTCGTACGCCCGGCTCGACTGGGCACGGAACCAGAGGGTCGCGATGATCAGCGGCGGAAGTACCGCCGCCGCGACGAGCGCGAGCGGGGGATTCATGAGCGTCAGCGCGACACCGACGCCGACGAACGACACGAGGTTGACCAGCGCGGTGATCAGCCCCTGCTGGAGCAGCTGCGACAGCGAGTCGATGTCGGTCGTCATGCGCGTCATGACCCGGCCCGCCATCTCCTGTTCGTAGTAGTCGACGCCGAGTCGTTGGAGGTGCGAGAACACCTTGATGCGTAGTGCGTGCAGCAACCGTTCGGAGGTCCGGCCCATGACGCGTGCTTGTTGCCACATCACGACCCAGTCGAACAGCGTGACCGCGAGGAACAGCGCGGCCGCGACAAAGAGAGCGCCGGTCGCTCCCGCCAGAACGCCGCGGTCGATACCGCGCCGCACCATCCACGGACCCGCGAGAGTGCAGATCGCGTCGAGCGTCACGAGCGCGAGCCCGAAGGCGAGCGCGGCGCGGTACGGACGCAGGAACGGAAGGAATTTGAAATCCGGTGCGGGCGAGGCTTCCGCGTCGACGTTCACCTCGGGGTCGTCGCTCGCGGCGGCCAGCGCGTCGACCTGTGCGAGCAGTTCGGGCGTGGGCGCGAGCGAGATGCCGGCCATCCAGTTCCCGCCGCCTCCGCCGCCTGCGCCGCCTGCGCCGGGGCGCATCTGCACGACGGGCGGGCGGGTCGCGTCGGCAATCACGGCGGCGCGCTGCGCCTGCGGGTCGAGCCCCCGCCACGCGGCGACGGTCACCCCGTCGACGCGTTCGTCGTCGACGGGCGCGACCGGTGCGTCGATGCCTTCGACATCGTCGCCGGGCCCAGACAGCAGCATGCGGTAGCGGGCGCAACGCGTCACGAGCTCGTCGTGCGTGCCGTGGTCGAGCACCTGGCCTTCGTCGACGACGACGATGCGATCGGCGAGGGAAAGCGTCGACCGGCGGTGCGCGATCAGGATCGTCGTGCGCCCGACTGCGAGCCGCCGCAAGGTGGCGTGTATCTCCTCCTCGACGCGCGAGTCGATGGACGACGTCGCATCGTCGAGGAGCAAGATGCGGGGGCCGGAGAGCAACGCACGCGCGAGCGCGATCCGCTGTCGCTGCCCGCCCGAGAGGGTCAAGCCTTGCTCACCGACGACGGTGTCATAGCCGTACGGGAGGCGGGCGATGAACTCGTGTGCCTCGGCCGCGCGTGCGGCGGCCTCGACCTGGGCGTCGGTCGCGTCCGGCTTCGCGAACGCGATGTTCGAGCGCACCGTGTCCGAGAACAGGAACGAATCCTCGAACACGACACCGATCCGCTGCCGAAGCGACGAAAGTGTGACGTCGCGGACGTCGGCACCGTCTACGGTAACCGCCCCCTCCTGCACGTCGTAGAACCGCGGCAACAGCAACGCGACCGTCGACTTCCCTGATCCAGACGCGCCCACGAGTGCAACCGTCTCACCCGGCGCGACGGTGAGCGAGAAGTCGCGCAGGACCGGCTCGGCGCGCGTGTAGCCGAACGTCACGCCGTCGAACCGCACCTCGCCGTCGGTGACCACGAGCGGTGGCGCGTCGGGGGCCTCTTGCACGAGCGGCGTCGAGTCGAGCAGGTCGAAGACGCGCTCAGCGCCCGCGCGCGCGAGTTGTCCGACGGTGAGGATCGCCGCCATCATCCGTACCGGTGGCATGAGCCGCAGCATGTACGTCGAGAACGCGAGAAACGTACCGAGGCTGATGCGATTCTCGATCGCCAACCAGCCGCCGAGGGCAAGCACGCCGACCTGGCCGAACGCGGGCACAACCTGGAGCGCGGGTTGCAGACGCGCCTGGAGTCGCACGAGTCGTACCCGGCCTGCGTACAAGCGTTCCGATCGGGCCGCCAGTCGGTCGAGTTCCGCGCGCTCCTGGCCGAATCCCTTCACGACGCGGACGCCGGTGACAGCTTCCTCGACGACGTGGGCAACCTCACCGGCGCGCTGTTGCGCATCCCAGCTCGCCGGGAACACCGAGGTGCGGAGGCGCAACGCCGTGAACAACAGCGCGGGCGCGACCGCGAGCATGACAACGGTCAGCAGCGGCGACAGCCAGAACATCGCGACCAGCGAGACAGCGAACATCAGCACGTTGCCGACGCCGATTGGGAGGAACTGCATGAAGCCCTGGATCAGCGCAACATCGGACGACGCGCGGCTCACGAGCTGACCGGTTTGCAGCTCATCGTGGCGGGCGAAGTCGAGACGCTGGAGCTGGCGGAAGATCGCCGCCCGCAGGTCGTGCTGGACGTCGAGCGCGATGCGGCCGCCGCGGTAGCGGCGCACGTACGCGAGCGCGAACCGCACGAGGCCCATGGCGACAAGCACGATCAACCACGGCGCGAGCGGCTCGTCTCCTTTGGTGATGACGTCGTCGACGATCACGCGTTGCACCAACGGAGAAAGCGAAGCGACGAGCGTGCCCGCGATCGCGACACCGAACGCGACGTATGCGTTCGTCTTGTGCGGGGCCATGTACCCGACCAGGCGGCGGACCCAACCCGGCGGTCGCTTGGTCCGACTCATGACCGGAGTCGCTCGGTGAAGTAGCGCGTCATGGCGTCGTCGAGTTCGGCGAGCGCACCGAGCACCGCGCTTCGGTCGTGGGTGGTCGCGAGCACCGCTTCGAGGGCGTCGGCCATCGCGGCCTCGGTGTGCTCGAGCGCGCGCCGGCCCGCGGGCGTGAGGGCGAGGCGGAGCGAGCGGCGGTCGCCTTCGACTGCCTCACGGGTGAGGAGTTTGCGCTCGACGAGCCCGTCGACCACTGCAGTGACGGTGGGTTTGGCGACCGCGAGCCGGTGCGCGAGCAGCGTCGAGCGCTCGTCGCCGTCGGCGACCAGCGCGAGCACGCGGTACTGCGCGACGGTCAACTCGCCGGCGGCGCGTTCGAGTTTCCGGGCCGCGAACGCGATGGCCCGCACTGCCCGTCGTTGGTCGGCCTCCACCGGACGAGAATACCAAATAGTTAGATACCCGAACTATTGTCGGCCACCACCGACATCGCCCGTGTCGCGATTTCGCGATGCGTGCATTTGCAGGCATCGCGCGCCGCGATACGTGCTTCTTCCCGGAGATCGCCTACAGCGAAGAGCGCACACGCTGGGTCGAGAACATGCCGTTCAACAAATGCTTCGTACACGCGACCCGCGGTAGCGATACGGAGAACGTCGAAGAGGTCACGATCCCGGTGTTGTCGCTGCTCGACGACAAGTGGTGTGACTACTCGCTCGACTTCATCCGTCGAATGGGCGCGACGCCAGACAGGCCGTGGTTCCTCTACCACTGCACCCGCGGCGCGCACTTCGACAACTACCCGCACGAGCGGTTCCTCGGCTCCTCGCCCGCGAAGCATCCGTACAAGGACACGATCATCGAGCTCGACGACATCGTCGGCCGGCTTGTCGCCGCCCTCGAAGCGACGGGCCAGCTCGATGACACGCTGATCTTCATCTCGTCCGACAACGGGCCGGAGATGGAAACCTGGCCCGACGCCGCGTACTCGCCGTTTCGGAGCGCGAAGGGTTCGACGTGGGAGGGAGGCCAGCGCGTGCCGGGCATCGTGGTGTGGCCGGGCATGATCGAAGCAGATCGCGCGACCGATGGCGTGTTCTCGCAGATGGACCTCTTCAACACACTGCTGCGGCTCGGCCACGCCGACGATCGCATCCCGCCCGACCGCTACATCGACGGTGTCGACCAGACCTCGTTCCTGCTCGATCCCGACGGCGAGTCGAACCGCAAGTACCTGTTCTACTGGCTGACCAACGTGTTCTCGGCGCTGCGCATCGGCGAATGGAAGTTCATGGTGGCGTCGACCTCCGACGACGACCGCGACACACTGAACCTCGGCGGGTTCACGGGCGTGACGCAGAGGTACTCACACGGCCGCCTCTACAACCTCTATCTCGATCCCAAGGAGAGCCGCAGCTATCTCATCCGCAAGCTCGCGTACATCGACACCTTCACCGACGGTATCCGCGACCACCTGGTGACGTTCGGGAAGTATCCGCCGAAGCATCCGATCGCGGCCATGCAATGACGCGCGTCCGTGGTGAGCGAGCCGTTCGGGCGGCGCTCGTCGCGGCTGGTGCCGAACTGTTCGCGGCGCGCGGAGTAAGCACGGTATCGGTCCGCGAGATCGCCGAGCGCGCCGGCGTCAACCATGGGCTCGTCCACCACTACTTCGATTCGAAGGACGGGCTGCTCGCGGCCATTCTGCACGACCTCGCCCGCCGATCCGCCGCCGACGTCGACGACTCGGCGGCGTTGTACGCGACGGGGGATGCCGCCTCCCGGCACGGTCGCATCGTGGCGTCGTTGCTCCTCGAGGCGCGCGATCCCGCCGCGGTGCAGACCGAGTTCCCGACGATCGCGGCGCTCGTCGCGCGCCTCGAACGTGAGGGTCGCGCCGACGCGCGCGAGCGCGCCGCGCAGGCGGCGGCGTTCGTTTTGGGCTGGAAGCTGTACGAACCGTTCATCGCCGCCGCCACCGGGCTCGACGTGTCCGACGGCACGCGCACGGCGATCCTCGACCGCGCCCTCACCCGCCTGCTCGAATAGGGCCGATGCCCACGAACGAGGAGATCGGCTTCCCGCTCGGCGACGACGACGAGCGCGAGCTGTTGCTGCGCTGGCTCATCTACCTGCGGGGCGCGGTGCTGCGCAACCTTGAAGGCCTGTCCGACGAGCAGGCGCGCTGGCATCCCGACGGCAAGCTGATCTCGGTGCTCGGTGTCGTCAACCACCTCACCCACATCGAGTGGCGCTGGATCGACGGCGCCGTGCTCGGCCTCGAAACGAGCCGGAGCGAGGCCGAGTTCGCGCCCGCACCCGAGCTCAGCGTCGCCGCTGCCGTCGCCGCGTACACGGCGCGGGCGGCGGCAACCGACGCCGCGGTTCGCTCGATGTCGCTCGGCGAACCATGTCGGGCCAGGCCCGGCACGGATCTCCGGTGGGTTTTGTTGCACCTCATCAACGAGACCGCTCGCCACGCCGGCCACGCCGACGCGACGCGCGAGCTGCTCGACGGCACGACCGGCGAGTAGGGCGTCGACCCAACGAGCGGAGGGAGTGGGATTCGAACCCACGGTGCTTGCGCACAACGGTTTTCAAGACCGTCCCGTTCGGCCGCTCCGGCACCCCTCCACCGTCGAGGGTACCGGCCGCGCCGTAGGGACGAACCCTGAGCACGCGTTGTCCGACACTCGCCACCGTGCGACGATCGGGCCGTGGGAAACGACCTGATGGACGGCAAGGTCGTGCTGATCACCGGCGCGTCGAGCGGTCTGGGCTACGAGGCCGCGCGGGCACTTGGCGCGATGGGCCCGCGGCTGTACCTGGTCGGGCGCGACCGCGGTCGCACCGAGGCGGCGGCGCGCGCCGTCACCGACGCGACCGGCAATACCGACGTCCACGTCCTCATCGCCGACCTGAGCTCGCAGCACGACGTGAAGCAACTGGCGGCCGAGTTCCAGTCGACCGGCGACCCACTGCACGTGCTGTTGAACAACGCCGGCCGCGTCTGTGGATTTCGCCGCGAGGTCTCCACCGATGGAATCGAGATGACGTTCGCGCTCAACCATCTCGCGTATTACACGCTGACGCTGCAACTCCTCGCGCAGCTCGAAGCGAGCGCTCCGGCTCGGATCGTGAACACCGCGAGCGACGCGTACAAAGACGCCAAAGGCGGTTTCAGCTTCGACGACTACAACGCCGAGCAGAAGTACTCACCGCTCCGACGCTACGGGCAGTCGAAGCTCGCCAACATCTTGTTCACGCGCGAGTTGGCGCGCCGCATCGACGGCAGTGGTGTCACCGCCAACGCGTGCTCGCCGCCGCGCCTGACCAAGACCGGCTTCGCACACAACGTGCACCCGCTGGCCAAGGTCGCGCTGCGACTGTGGCCCTTCTCCCTCTCGGCCGAACAGGGCGCGCAGTCGCTGATCCAGCTGTGCAGCGCGCCGGACCTCGACGACGTATCGGGCACGTACTGGTCGGGGCTGAAACAGCCAACGCTGCGCCCCGCCGCGACAAGCGACGAGGACGCGCGACGGCTCTGGGAGCTCAGCGCGTCACTGACCGGGGTGGATCTCGCCCGCTGACCTACGTCCGCGGTTCCACCCGATCGAACCCGGTATAGCGGCGCAGCACGTCAGGCACGGCAAAGCCGCCGTCGGGCTCCTGGTAGTGCTCGAACATGAACACGAGCGTGCGGCTAACCGCGCACGCGGTGCCGTTCAGGGTGTGGACGAGCTCGCTGCCACCGTCGCCTTTGACCCGCGTGCCGAGGCGCCGCGCGGAGAAGTCTGTGTAGTTCGAGCACGACGTCAGCTCGCGGTAGCGACCCTCCGACGGCAGCCATACCTCGATGTCGTACTTCTTTGCCGCCGCTGCGCCGAGATCGCCGGCGGCGATATTGACGATTCGATACGGCAACGCGAGCCCGGCGACGAGCTCCTCTTCGATCGTCAGGATCCGCTCGTGTTCGGCCGCGGATTGGTCGGGCTCGACGTACGCGAACATCTCGACCTTGTCGAACTGGTGCACGCGGAAAATGCCGCGCGTGTCCTTGCCGTACGTACCGGCCTCACGCCGAAAGCACGTCGAGAAGCCGCCATAGCGAGCAGGAAGGTCATCGGGGGTCAGCGTCTCGCCGCGGTGGAGCGCCGAGAGGGCAATCTCGCTGGTGCCGATCAGGAACAGCTCGCCGTCGTCGACGTCGTATACCTGGGCGCGGTCGGTCGGAAAGAACCCCGCCTCCTCCATTGTGCGTTCCCGCACCAGCGTCGGCGTCATGACGGGCGTGAACCCGTGGCGCACGAGCGCCTCCATCGCGTAGTTCACGAGCGCGAGCTCGAGCAGCGCGCCTTCGCGCATGATGTACGCGAACCGGCTGCCACTTGCTTCCGCGCCGCGCGCGGTGTCGACGAAGCCGATCGCATCCGAGAACGCGGCGTGATCGAGCGGCGGCGGTTCGGGGTGATCGCCGACGGCGCGCACGACCTCATTGTCGTCCTCGCCGCCATCGGGTACCGACACGTCCGCCGGATTCGGGACGATGAGCGCGAGCTCGCGCAGACGCTCGTCGGCGGCAGCCAGCTCGTCCTCGCCGCGCTGCAGTTCTTGCTTCAGCACGGCCGCGGCGTCGATCTTCGCCGAACGCTCGGCGGCGACGGCGCGCCCGATCTCCTTCGAAGCCGCGTTCTGACGCGCCCGCAACACCTCGACCGTTTGCACGAGCTCACGGCGCGCCGCGTCGGCGGCGAGCACGTCGGCGATCAGCCCTTCGCGAACCCGCTTCCGTTCGATACCCCGCCGGTATTCCTCGTCCTCGCGCAGCCGGCGCAGGTCGATCACTCGTCACCCTCACGGATCTGCGCGCGCAGCTGCTCGACCCACGTGTTCGCGTGCTTCCACGCCCGCCCGTGCGCCCGGCGGCGCGCGACACCAGCCTCGGCCGGCCCACCGACCGGATAGGAACCGAGGAACTTCACGTCGCCCTGCTTGGCCGAGAGGTTGCGCAACGCGTCGGCGACGAGCTCGTCGGCAACGTGCCCTTCGACGTCGATGAAGAAGCAGTAGTCGCCGAGGCCGCGCTTGGTCGGGCGCGATTCGAGCTTCGTCAGGTTGATCGCCCGCGCCGCGAACTCCTGGAGAATGCCGAGGAGCGAACCCGGTCGGTCTTCGCGCTGGAAGCACACGAAGGTTGTCTTGTCGTGACCGGTCGGCGCAGGGATGCCGCGGCCGACGAGCACGAACCGAGTCTGGTTTTCGGGATGATCTTCGATCTCGGTCGCGAGCACATCGAGGCCGTAGAGCTCCGCCGCGAGGCGATTGCAGATCGCGGCGACGTCGTCGCGTTTCGACTTCGCGACCTCGCGGGCGGCGTCGGCGGTCGAGTGCGACGCGCGCGACTCGGCGGCCGGCAACTTCTTGGCGAGCCAGCCGCGACACTGCGCGATCGCGTGCGGGAACGACACCACGGTCCGAACGTCGGCGAGCGCGGTGGCGGGACGGCCACACAGGTTCAGCGAAACCGGCAGGTCGATTTCGCGCTGGATCAGCAGGTCGCTGTCGAAGGCGAGCGTGTCGAGCGTGACCGAGACCGATCCCTCGATCATGTTCTCGATCGGAACGAGACCGACGTCGAATTCGCCGTGCTCGACCGCGGTGATGACCTCGGGCACCGACCGCTGGGCGACGCGCTCACACGCCGCGAGGTCGGCTTGGCTGAGGAGCGCCTCCTCCGTGAACGTGCCCGCGGGGCCGAAGTACACGACGGTGCGCACCTGAGAATGCTAATCAGCGGCCTGCGTACCCGTAGCGCTCAATGCGACCGTCCTGCACGCGGGCGAGAACGACGATCGGTTCGGGCGTTCGCGGCCCGGACGATCTCGTGGCCGCACACCACATGCGGTTGACCAGGGTCATGAGCGTCATGGCGACCTCCTCGTCTCGTTCTTCGGTCCTGACCCATCTGCGGGACGTCGCTTACGTCGGGTCCCACATCGCTGACGGCGCGACGAGGCCGAACCAAACGCGAGACCGCGACGGAGTGGGCGGCGACCGGCGTTCGCCCTGGTCAACGCCCCGGCGCTAGCGTGCGGGCTCTTAGCTGGCAGGGAAAAGGGAGGCACCGCATGCGGGCCGCAGTCTTCGTCGAAACCGGTGGACCGCTCTCGATCGAGAACGTCGAGCCGGCGCCGCCCGGCCCCCGCGACGTCGTCGTCGAAGTCGGTGCGAGCGGCGTATGCCACTCGGACCTGTCGCTCAAGAACGGCTACGTGGCGATCATGCCCGGCACGATCCTCGGCCACGAAGGCGCCGGCAAGGTCGTCGAAGTGGGCAACGAGGTTACCGCCGTGAAGCCGGGCGACCGGATCATCGCGTCGTTCATCCCCGCGTGCGGCACCTGCTACTTCTGCCTGCGCGACGCGACGCACCTGTGCGACAACGAGCTGGCAGTCATGATGGCGATGCGTGGTGCTCGCAGCGACGGCAGCCAGTACATGGCGATGACCGGGCTCGGCACGTTCGCAGAAGCGATGACCTGTAACGAGGGCTCGATCGTGAAGGTCGAGACCGATCTCCCCGACGAGCAGCTCGCGCTCATCGGCTGCGGGGTGACCACCGGCGTCGGCGCCGCGCTCAACACCGCGCAGGTGCACCCCGGCGCGACCGTCGCCGTGATCGGGTGCGGCGGCGTCGGCCAGGCCGTCATCCAGGGTTCCCGAATCGCCGGCGCATCACGCATCTTCGCGGTCGACCCCGTGGAGTTGAAACGCAAGACCGCCGAGCAACTCGGAGCCACCGACATGATCGACCCCAGCGCGGGCGACCCCGTCGGCCAGATCCAAGCCGCGACAGGCGGCCGCGGCGTCGACTACGCGTTCGAGGTCATCGGCCTGCCCGAGACGACACTCCAGGCGTACAACATGATCCGCAAGGGCGGTACCGCGATCATGGTCGGCATGACGCGCGCGGAAGCAACCGTCACGATCCCCACGTTCGATCTCTTCTTCAACGAGAAGACGTTGAAGGGCTCGAAGTACGGGTCCGGTCAGGTGCGTCGCGACTTCCAGCGGTTCATCGACCTCATCGAGACCGGCCGGCTCGACACGGGCGCGATGGTGTCGCGCACGATCGGCCTTGACGACGTGAACGAGTCGTTCCGCGCGATGGAAGCGGGCGAGGTCATCCGCAGCGTCATCACGTCCTTTTAGATCGAACGCCGAGACGATCGGGGCGGGCCGTGTGGCCAGGGCTGTACGCGCAACAGACGCCTGACAAGGTCGCATACGTGATGGCGGGTTCGGGCCATGCCGTCACATACCGCGAGCTGAACGACCGCTCGAACCAGATCGCGCAGCTGTTCTTCGACGCGGGCCTTCGCTTCGACGACCACATCGCGATCCTGATGGAGAACCGCCCCGAGTACTTCGAGGTGACGTGGGCCGCGCAGCGGTCGGGGCTGCGCTACACGTGCATCAACTACCACTTCACGGTCGACGAAGCCGCGTACATCATCGACGACTGCGACGCGCAAGTGCTCGTGATCTCCGACACCTACCGCGACCTCGCGGCCGAGCTCGCCGACAAGATGTCGAACGTCAAGGTGCGACTCGTCGTCGGTGACGCCATCGTCGACGGGTACGAGCCCTACGCCGACGAGCGCGACCGGTACCCGACCGCGGCGCTGGCCGAGGAGATCGAGGGCACACCGATGCTCTATTCCTCGGGCACTACCGGTCGACCCAAGGGCATCAAGTACCGGCTCGAGCGCGAACGGGTCGGTGCGATGCCGGCCCAGATGACGCTGCTCACGGCGATGTTCGGCATGAACCAGGACGCGGCGTACCTGTCACCCGCACCGCTGTACCACTCGGCGCCGCTGTTCTATTGCATGAGCACGATGCGGCTCGGCGCGACGGTCGTCGTGATGGAGCAGTTCGATCCCGAGGACGCGCTGCGCTATATCGAGCAATACCAGATCACACACAGTCAGTGGGTGCCGACCATGCTCGTGCGCATGCTGAAGCTTCCGGAGACCACGCGTACGAAGTACGACCTGTCGTCGCACCGGTGCGCGATTCACGCGGCCGCGCCCTGCCCGGTCGAGGTGAAGCGTCAGATCATCGAATGGTGGGGCCCGATCGTCGAGGAGTACTACTCGGCGACCGAAGGCATGGGCGCCACCTACATCAACAGTGCACAGTGGCTCACACACCCGGGCTCGGTCGGCCCGACATTGCTCGGTCCGATCCACATCGTCGACGAAGACGGCACCGAACTCCCCGCGGGCCAGGTCGGCACCGTCTACTTCGAACCGGTCGCGTCGCGCCCGGGCTTTGCGTACCACAAGGACGACGCCAAGACGCGCGAGTCGTTCGACGCGCACGGCTGGTCGACCGTCGGCGACATGGGCTACCTCGACGACGACGGCTTCCTGTTCCTCACGGACCGCCGCACGTTCATGATCGTGTCGGGCGGCGTGAACATCTATCCGCAGGAAGCGGAGAACATCCTCATCAACCACCGGGGGGTGTTCGACGTCGCTGTGTTCGGGATCCCCGATGCGGAGATGGGCGAGAAGGTGCACGCGGTGGTGCAGCCCGCCCGATGGGAGGACACCGGCCCGCAGCTCGCGCAGGAGCTGCTCGCGTACTGCCGGGAGCACCTCGCGCATTACAAGTGCCCGAAGGCGGTCGACTTCGAGCGGGAGCTGCCCCGCCAGCCCACCGGGAAGCTCTACAAGCGGCTGTTGCGCGACCGCTACTGGGGCAACAAGACGTCGCGCATCGTCTGACCCGCGGCCGGCAGTCGCTCGACCGGGAGCCGTGTCTGCGCGATCAGCTCGTCGCACAGCGCGCCGTAGCGCACCCAGAACTCGACGAACCCGCCGACGCCGAGGTGCCGGTAGCGCCTTCCCGCGGGCGTGCGCGCGACGTAGTCGGCGGCCTTGTCGTACCAGTCGATCCCGCGGGTCGGGATCGTGTGCTCGCGGATCAGACACGCCGGATCGGGGTGCCAGAGATAGAGGAGTACCGGGCTCACCGGCGCGACGAGCGCCTCGAACGCGCGCCAGTACCGATCGATCTCGGCGCGATCAACTCGCTCCTCGTACATGAAGCGCACCGGCGCGGAGAACGCGCACCCGTCGAGCACCCGGACTCGGTCGTCGGGCTGTTCGACGAACTGCGCCCACGCATCGAGACAGCGGCTGGCGAAGTCGGGCTCGCGATGCGCCGCGCGCAGGCCGGGCGGGAACACTGGATGGTCACCCGCCTCCTCGCGCGTCCACAGTGCGGGGATCTGGCGCTGTTCGAAGCGCGCGCAGATGCGCGCCGCCGCCGTGGTCTTCCCGGAACCGGGAAGGCCCTCGATCAACACCAACCGCGCCCCGCGCGCCACGGGACCAGCAAACCACTGTGCGGGCAACCGACGCGGGATGGTCCGCGGGCGGACGACGACCGCTGACGGAATTCGACTCTGTGGAGAAATGCGGACACGCTGCACGCGTGGAACCCGGGCGGCTGATCGCGAGCGGACGCGACGGCGACATCTTCGAGTTCGGGCCGGGGCGGGTGCTGCGTCGGACCAAGACCGGCCGCGTCATCGAACAAGAAGCGCGGATCATGACCTACCTGGCCGAACAGGGCTACCCCGTCCCGGCTATCTACGAGGTGCGCGCCGACGGCACCGAGATCGTGATGGAGCGCATCGAGGGCCCGATGATGATGGACACGATGGCGCGCCGTCCCTGGACGATCCCGAAGGGCGCGCGGGTGCTCGCCGACCTCGCCGAGCGCCTGGCCATGATCCCCGCGCCCGCATGGCTGCGGCGCCACGAACCGGGCGACACGCTGTTGCACCTCGACCTGCACCCGATGAACGTGATGATGGCCCCGACCGGGCCGGTCGTCATCGACTGGCCGAACGCCGCGGTCGGCGATCGGCTCACCGACCCGGCGCTGGCCTACGTCCTGTTGACATGCCCGCGCGTCCCCGCGCCGTGGATCGTCCGCACCGCGTTGCAGCCGATGCGCAGGCTCTTGGCGCGCCAGTTCGCGCGGCGGTGGTGGGGCCCCGAGCTCTTCGCCGCAATCGCGCGCTGTGCGGATTGGAAGGCGGGCGACGCGAACATGTTCCCCGACGAGTCGGCCAAGTGTCGGCGGCTGGCGGTGCGCATGCGCGCCAAACAGGGCCGAACGCGCACGAGGGAGGCGGGATGACGAGTCCCCCCGGTCTCGTCATCCCGACACCAGCGCCGAGGCCGGCGCGGTACTCCCGCCTCCGCAGCGTAGGACGCTACGGCGCGCGCGGATCGCGGTCAACGGTGCGGCGAGGGCGGGCGGGCTACCGTCGGCGCTGTGAGCGCGAATGGTGTCCTCGCGAGGCGCGTACTCGCGGCCTCCCACCTGACCGGCACGTTCACGCTGCGATCGGGTGCGACGAGCACCGAATACTTCGACAAGTACCTGTTCGAAGCCGATCCGGCCCTCCTGCGTGACCTCGCGACCGCGCTCGCGACGCTCGTCCCGCCGGACTGCTCGGCCCTGGCCGGCCTGGAGTTGGGCGGGATCCCGCTCGCGACGATGTGCTCCCAAGTTCTGGGAATCCCGACCCGGTTCGTCCGCAAGCAGGCGAAGACCTACGGGACCGCCCGACTCGCCGAGGGGGGCGAAATCGCCTGCCAGCGGCTCTGCATCGTGGAGGACGTCGTCACGTCGGGCGGCGCGGTGCTCGACGCCGCGGTCGAACTGCGCGCCCAGGGCGCTATCCTCGGACCGGTCGTGTGCGTGATCGATCGCGAGGCGGGCGGGCGCGAGCGCCTGGCCGTTTTCGACCTCACGCTCGCGGCGCTGTTCACGATGTCGGAGTTGAAGGCGTCGTGACCTCGCAGGTCGCGAGCACCTCGGTCAACACCTCGCGCTGACGCACCGACGGAGCGTCGCGGCCACCGAGCCGGTCGGCCCCGATGCGCCGTTCCAGGCGATCGACCACGCAGTCGGCTTCTTCGCCGGTCAGTCCCGCGCCCTCGAGCTTCTCGCGCGTGCCGACCTCGGTGTAGCCGTCACTGGCGCAGCCCGTCGCGAGCAACGCTGCGATCGCGAGAGCAACGACGACGATCGAGGCGCGCACTTTCCCGACGGTAGGCGATCACAGTCACGTCAGCCCCGAAACAGCAACGGGCGCGTCCCACTCGACGACCGGTCGCAGCCGGCCGTCGACCCGGCGGAGGGCCGCGAGGATCGGCCCGCCGAGCGCGACGATCAGCACGACGTTCGCGATCGCGCCGGCCGCGTCCCAAGCGAACGATGTCGCCACGTAGAACGACCGATAGCGCTCGAACGTCTCGACGACACCGAGTTTCGGAGCGTACGACAGCGTCCCACCATCTTGGATGAGCGGCCAGGACCACAAGTTCGTCAGCGCGCCGTACACGAACCCCGACACCCAGCCCACGCTCGCCAACAAACCAAGTTCGATGCGCGGCGACAACCGCGCGCTGATGCGACCAACTGCGCCCGCGCCAACCGCCAGCGCGGCCAGCGCGAGCATTTGATACGGCAACCACGGTCCGACACCGGCAGTCACCGCGGCGGACGCCGCCATTGACACGAGCGCGAGCAGTACGCCGAAGCGCGGGCCGAACGCGGCCGCCGCGAGGATCACAACGAAGTACAACGCGTTCCCGCCCCCAGGCAGGTCGATCAGCCGCAGCAGTGCAACAAAGGCCGAAAGGACGCCGAGGACGGCGACATGGGCGCTGCGCATCGCGCCGCGCCGAATCTCGAACGTCAGCGCGAGCACGACGAGCGCCGCCAGCAACGCGACCCACAACCAGGCATCGGCGGCATGGGCGGCGTCGATCGAGCTGTCGCGCGCGAGGAGGAACGGCCAGCCAAAGGCGACCCCGCCGACGAGCACCACGAGGGCGTACACGCCGACGGCGCGCACACGGTCGAGTGTCACCGCATCACCGCCACCGCGCGCTCGACCTCGTCGACGGTGAGAAATGGCGGCGCGATTCGGAGGACCTGCGGCGCGAACAGCGACCCGGCCAGGACGTCGCGAGCGTCTCCAGCCGCGATGATCTCGCCGGCGCCGAGCACAACGACCCGGGATGCGACGCGTGCGGCCAACTCGACGTCATGCGTCGCAACGATGGCCGCGCCGCCGTCCGCGGCGTGGACGCGCAGGAGCTGCACGAGCGCCGCCCGCGATTGCGCGTCCATTCCGCGGGTGGGCTCATCGAGGGCGAGCACCTCCGCTCCCGAGACGGCGACCGCGGCGATAGCCAAACGTTGGCGCTCGCCGCCCGAGAGCGTGCGAGGGTGTCGACGTGCGAGTTCGGCGAGCCCGACCCGTTGGAGCATCGCGTCGACCGCTTCGTCATCGACGGCGCCCCCCACGAGTTGGAGTGTCGCCGCGACCTCGTCGTGCACTGTCGGAGCGAACAACAGTGCGCTCGGATCTTGGGGCACGTAGGCGACTCGACCTTCACGGTGCACGCGACCTCGGCGCGGCGACGTGAGGTTCGCGAGGGTTCGCAGCAGTGACGTCTTGCCCGCTCCGTTGCGGCCGAGCAGCGCGACAATCTCACCCCGATGCAACGCCAGCTCGACACCGCGGAGCGCTCGGAACCCGTCGAACACCACGTCGATACCGGACGCCCGCACCAGCTCCTCGCCGGGCGCCGACGCCGCCGTATCCTGATAGTCAGGCAGCGACACGCTGGCGATCCGAGCGCGCGCGTCCTTCACCGTCAACGGGGGCGGCTCCCAACCGAAGATCCGGGCGAGCCGAACGACCGGCGGTGCGCCGGGGTAGCGACCAAGTGTGGTCGCGGGCGGCCCGTCGGCCGTGACTCGCCCGTGCGCGACGAGCACTGCGCGATCGGCGAGCGGTGCCGCGCGTTCGAGCCGGTGCTCGGCGAGGACGATCGTGGTCCCGAGTTCGGCATTCAGGCGCGCCAGCGCGCTGAGCACGTCGTCGGCGCCTTGGGGGTCGAGCTGACTCGTCGGTTCGTCGAGCACAAGGACGTCCGGCGCAGCTGCGAGTGCACCGGCAATCGCAACCCGCTGGCGTTCACCCCCGGACAATGACGTTGGTTCGCGGTCGCGGAGGTACGCGATCGCAAGCGCGTCGAGCACTTCCTCGACGCGTCGCCGCATGGCGTGCTCTGGCAGCCCGAGATTCTCGAGGACGAACGCGATGTCCCGCTCCACGTGGTCGACGACAAACTGCGCCTCGGGATCTTGATGGACGAACCCAACGACATCGGCCAACTCGCGAGGCTTGTGCGTACGCGTCGACCGGCCCACGACCACGACATCGCCACCGCAACGGCCGCCGCTCGCATACGGGACAAGCCCGTTCGCGGCTCGTAGCAACGTGCTCTTGCCCGATCCTGACTGACCCGCGACGACCACGAACTCGCCGCGAGTGATGACGAACGAGATCTCGCGCAGTGCGGGCTCAGGCGCGTCCGCGTACGAGAAGCAGAACTGGCGGTAACTCAGCGCGTCCACGCGACATCCATTGGTTCGTCAGACGAATCGGCTGCGCCCAATGCGGTGAGGTCGATCCCGCGAACCGGCGTTGACGCGGAACCGGGTCGTACGAGCGCAGGCGCGACGAGCGCGACGAGTGCAAGCACCACACCCAGATGGACCGGCGGCCATTCGAACCGACCGGGCTGCCAGCGCAACGACGACTCGTCGGCGAGCGCGGCGATCCACACGCCCAGGGGCGCGAGCAGGACGCCGAGAATGACGAACACGTCGACACGTTCGAGCGCGCGAGGTCGGTATCGGGTCCGCACGATCGCTCGCGACGAGACGGCAGTCGCACCCAGAAGCAACGCGGTACCACTCGCGGCGAGTACGAGCGCGATGCTGCCGGCGCGCGACACAAGGGCGACGAATCCACCCGCGATCGCGGTCAACGCCACCAGCGTCATCCAGCCCGTGTACCGCTCGACCGTGTCCGGCGGTTTATGGCCGTACCCGCGAGAATCCATCGACTCCGACAGCGCGATCGCCCGCTCGAGTCCGGTTTCGAGAATGGGCAGAACGGTTCTTCGAACTCGGCCGCGCCGTCTGCGGATGCCGCCTGTGCGCGCGAGTTCGGCTTCCTGCACCGCGCGCAGCGACCGGAGGGTCGTCGGAACGAACGCGAGCGCGATCGTCACCGCCAGCGCCGGCTCGTGAAACGCGCGCGGCACATACCGCAACAGCTCGGAGTGCGAGACGACGGCGCTCCACGCTGCGAACACGGTCACAAAGACGACGATCGGATACGCCTCGGCAATCGCGCGGAGCAGCACGGCTTGCTCGACGGAACCGCCGACCGTGAAACCACCCAAGAGCTCAGGCAACGTGAACTCCATCGGGATCGTGAACAGCGTGTCGTCGATGCCGTGCGTCGTGAGCACCGTGAGGAGTACCCGCACGACGCCGAAAACACCGGCAACGGCAACCAACACGGGAAAAGATCGACCCAACGGTGTCGCGCGGCCGTGCACCTCAACGAGCAGAATCGCGGCCAGGAGGACGACGGTCGTGTACGCAACGCTCGGCGCAGCGTGTACACACACTGCCGCGCCGAGCGCCCACGTCGAGAACGTCAGCGCGTGGAGGCGCGTCCGTTCCGTCATCCGCGCGTCACCGACACAGGTTCTTCTTCTGCTTGACCACCGTGACCGGGAGGGCTCCCCGCCGCAGGGCCTGCACCGATTGGCCGGTCGCGAAAGTGTTCAGACCGAAGATGTCGTTCGGGCTCGCGATATGGCCGTCCACCTGTTGTTGTGCCACTAGCCACGCGACAGGAGACGCGTACGCAGTTGCGGCGAGGTCAGGCGCGACGACGTCACGCCAGCACGAGGCAGTCGGATCGAACCCGGCGGCCGTTACGGCAATGACGGCGCGCGCGGTCGAGTTCGGGTCGTCGGAACCGAACGAAGACCACGCACCCGATGCCTGTTGATTGCGCGCGAGATTCTCGAGTCCTTCACGGAGGTCGGGGTCGTCGCGCTTGACCTTCGCGGCGGCGAGTGCCTCGAGCGCGAGTCCGGTCGTGTCGACATCCGCATCGTCTCCGGTCGGGTCGCCGAGGAAGTCCCAACCGCCGTCGGATTCCTGCGCGGCGCGTATGTACGCGAGCGTCGCCGGCGGAACTTTCTTGCCCATTGCGCGGTGCGCAATCGCGCCATAGAGCGTGGCGTTGAAGGCACCGTACGAGCCGTCGGGGGACGCGCCCGCCACCATCAGCGCCTCGAGGTTGACCGCGCCATCGTCGTCGGGATCAAATGTCTTCACCGACAGACCAAGCGGGTCAGCAACGAGAACGATGATCTTGGCGGCTTGGCCCGCGCTGATTCCGGCGTCCACAAAGTCATCGAGCGCGTGCAGCGCCGAGTTTCCGCTCTGTGTGATCGCGACGAGCGCGGTGCGCGCCCGCTTCTTGTTCCACTTCTTGGTCGTCTGCGCGTTCTCTGCCAGCGCCAACACTGCGTCGGGCGTTTCGAAGCCCGGGAAGCCGGCGACCTCGAAGCTACCGTCGGACTGTTGTTGCGTCGTCAACCACGCGGCGGCGTCGGCCGCGGTCTCCATCGCGACCGGATCGTCGAAGCCCGTGTAGCGGAACCCGCTGAGGGTCACAACGAGCGCGAGCGCGCACGTCACGCCCCGAACTCTTCGTGCCTGGTTCATTTCTGCTACCTCCATGGCCCCATTCCTCGAGGGCCGGACAGCCGCATCCAGCGGCGGGGACGGCTCCGCAACTCGGTCGAGTGCGGAGGCTCGCAGCCGGTTCTCGGACTTCCCGCCCTGCATCGGGCGGGTCACCGTTGCGGGTCAGTGCCGGACTTGCACCGGACTTCCCCGACCGCGAACAACGTGCGACTAGTCGGGCGCCACGCGCGCGCGTCCACGTCGAATCATGAAGATCGCGCCGGCGAGCGCGACGATGACCGCGCCGAGTCCAACGAGCGGCGCGGCGCCGACGGCACTCGTCTCGTCATCGACGCGAGGAGGTCCTGCCGCAATGGCGTCGTCTCCCGGATCCTTCGCCGCATCCGCGCGCGGGCGGGTCGACGCGCTCGAGGAGGCTGAGGTGCTCCCGATACTCGTCGCGTCGTCCGCCCGGCCGGATTCGACGGACACCGACGTCGTCGTCGCGATCGGGGATGGGTCGCCGTTCGGCGCACCCTCGTTCGGCGCGGCGGACGCGCCGCCCGCGGCACGCGGTTCGGTACGAGCGTCCGGCGCGCTCGTACTTCCCGCGGACGGATGAGTCGCGATCGACCCAGAATTGGCACCGCCACCGGTACTCGCGGGCGTCGCCGACGACGACGTCTCCGGCGGGTTCGTGGGCGGATTCGTCCCGGGCGGCGCTGTCGACGGCGGCGGCGGCCGGAAGAACTCGGAGAACGGCGCGGAGGGCGGCGACGCGCCGGTCCCCCAGCGCCAGCCCTCGACGTCGCCGTCGTGGACTTCGGTCGCGCCGGCCCCGACCGGGGATTTCGTAAACGAGGACGCGCCGCCGACGGCACGCGAGTAACTCCAGTACGCAGGCTGCGCACAGGTCAGACACGAGTTGTCGGCCGGGCATCCGAGCGTGACCGCGTCGACGGTCAGCGCGCACACCGCTTGTCCGATGCCACCGAAACCGCGCAACGTCGGTGCGAGGCCGGCGGCCTGGAGTACCTGTACGCCGCTGGCCGCGCTCCCGGGCATCGTGAGCGGGATCTTGCGCACAGTGCCATTCCCGAGATCGACGACCACGCCGACGCGCATCGTTGTCTGCGCGTCCGCCGCCCGCACGAAACCAGGAGCCGCGATTGGGGAGACGACCGCGATCAGCATCGCCAACGAGCGCCGGCACCGGCTCCGTCGTCCTGGCATCGTGCTCACCTCCGCCGACCCCGGCTCCGCGAGGGTCGCCCACCGACGCGCGGTGGTTCGTTACGGCCGATCCGTATCCGGATCGAGGAAGGCGGGTGTTCTGGCTCACGGCCGTCGCCGTTCACAGTTGCGGGTCAGCGCCGGATTCGCACCGGCTTCCCCCGTCCGTTCCGGCGCGTACGCTACCGACCCACGAACGAGCCGACCAATCGGACCGCGTCGCCGTAACGTGGCGGCTCGATGGACGACGAACCGCCGGTCGAGAACCCGATTCCGACCGGACTGCGCACCGCGCGGTCGATCGTGCTGGTCAACACCGGCGACGGTAAGGGAAAGTCGACCGCGGCCTTTGGCGTCGTGATGCGGGCAGTCGCGCGCGACTGGAAGGTGGCTGTCATCCAGTTCCTGAAGTCAGGCGAGTGGCACGTGGGCGAGGAGGACGTCGCCCGCCGCCTCGGCGTGGACTGGCACGCGCTGGGCGAGGGATTCACGTGGGACTCGAAGGACCTCACCCAAGACCAAGCCGTTGCCCGGGCGGCGTGGGAACAAGCCAAGGTGCTCATCGAAGGCGGCCAACACCGACTGGTCGTGCTCGACGAGATTACGTACCCGATCAACTGGGGCTGGATCGACATCGAGGATGTCGTCGCCGCGCTCCACAGCCGCCCCGAGACCGTCAGCATTGTCTTGACCGGTCGTGACGCGCCGTCTGCACTCATCGACGTCGCCGACACTGTCACCGAGATGCGCAACATCAAGCACGCGTTTGATGCCGGCATCGCGGCGAAGAAGGGAATCGACTACTAGTCGACCTCGATGCCGGTCCGCCGTCGGGCGGCGACTCACACCGTGCGCGAGGGGGGACTTGAACCCCCACGCCCTTGCGGGCACAGGAACCTGAATCCTGCGCGTCTGCCAATTCCGCCACTCGCGCGCGAAGGCGAAACGTTACCAGCAGCCCTCTTCCGGGGTCGCAGCAAACGTGCGCGCAGCCGGGTATAACGTCGCTTCGATGGGACTCCAGCGGTTCGAGCGTCGGCTCGAACGGCTCGTCGAAGGGGCCTTCGCGAAGGCGTTCCGCAGTGGTCTCCAGCCCGTGGAGATCGGCCGACGGCTCGTTCGCGAGCTCGACGCCGGTCGCACATTGGGCGTGCGGGGAACAGTCGCGCCCAACCGATTCACGATCCTTTTGTCGCAAGAAGACACCGACCGCTTCACCGGTTTCCAGGACGCGCTCGCGCGTGAGCTGGCCGAGTCGGTGCGCGAGCACGCGCGTGACGAGGGCTACTACTTCACCGGTCCGGTCGAGGTGGTGCTCGACGTCGACGAGCACCGCAAGCGCGGAGACCTGAAGGTGGTCGCCGAGTTCGTCGAGGGCGAAGGCGGCATCGTCGGCTCGCTGGTACTACCCGACGGTCGGCGCGTGCAGCTCGGCGACACGCCCGCAATGATCGGTCGGCTCCCCGACTGCGCCGTCGCGCTCTCGGACGCGCAAGTGTCCCGCCACCACGCGGAAATCCGCCCCGAGAACAACGGCTACCGGGTCATCGACCTGGGTTCGACGAACGGCACGCTCGTGAACGGCGCCCGTGTCGCCTCCCACGACCTGCGCGACGGCGACGTCATCGTGATCGGGAACACGTCGATCATGTACGAGGAGTCCTGACCGGCGCATGTCCGAAGGTGTCCTGACCATCCTGAAGCTGTGCCTCCTCGCGCTGTTGTATCTGTTCCTCGCGCGGGTCGTATGGATCGTCGGGCGGGAGCTCCGGGGTACAACCGTGTCCCCCGCGGCGCCACCGGTCGCCCCCGTGGCGAAGCGCGAGAAACGACGGGCGTGGCGGATCGTCGTCGTTGCCGCCGCCGACGCCGCCGGCGTGGGCGCCGAACATTGGATCGACGGGGAGGCCACGATCGGGCGCGGGGGCGGATGCACGATCTCGGTGCCGAGCGACACGTTCGTGTCGCAAGTGCACGCGCGTCTTGTCGAGCGCGACGGCACGCTGTGGGTCGAAGACCTCGGTTCGACGAACGGCACGTTCCTGAACGGGAAGCAGGTGTCGCAGCCCACGAAGCTCCGAAAGGGCGACCGGGTCCAGATCGGCGAGACCCTGTTGCAGGCTGACCGATGAAGGGGTGGGAGCGCCGCGCGCGCCGACCGCGGGATGCTGCGAGCGCGCGCAAGTGGGCGGGGCGAAGATGAAATTAGAGGTCGGTTCCTTCTCGGACGTCGGTCGATTGCGCGAGGGGAACGAAGATGCCCTGCTCGTCGACGAACGGCTGATGCTGTTCGCCGTCGCCGACGGCATGGGCGGACACGTCGGCGGCGAAGTCGCATCGTGGACCGCAATCGAGGCCGTGCGCGCCGGCATCGCGAACGGCCGACCGGTGAACGACGCGATCGCGAGCGCCAACGACGCCGTTCGAGAACGGGCCGCGACGGATCCAGCGCTCGCGGGCATGGGCACGACGATGACTGCAATCGTCGTTGCCGGTGGTCGCCAGTTGCTTGTCGGTCACGTCGGCGACTCGCGTGCATACGTGCTCCATGACGACACGCTCCGCCGTATCACTGAGGATCACAGCCTCGTCGAAGAGCTCGTGCGAGAAGGCCGAATTACCGAGGAGCAAGCGGAATCGCACCCGCGGCGTGCGATCATCACCCGCGCGCTCGGCATCGACCCCGAGGTGGAAATCGACCTGTTCACGGTTGAGGTCGACGCGGGCGACCGGGTACTGATCTGCTCCGACGGCCTTACCGGGATGGTCCGCGATCGCGATGTCGAACGGGTGTTGCGGGCGGAATCGGATCCGCAGCGCGCGGCGGAGATCCTCGTCGACGCCGCCAACACTGCCGGCGGAGAGGACAACGTCACCGCCGTCGTCCTCCACGTCGTCGAGGTCGACGATTCCGCCGTGCCCGACCCGGAGTTGCTCGCGATCCCCGACCCGGCGATCCCCGCGGTGAGTCAGCCGCCACCCGACGTCGCCGCCGAGCCGCCGACCCCATCGCGAGAAGCTCTCGGGCGACGGATACGCGGCGTTGCGCTCGTCGTGGTGCCGCTCGTCCTCGTGCTCGCAATCGCGATCGGAGTGCTGGGCTGGTACGCGCGCCGATCGTATTACGTCGGACTCGACGACGGCGAAGTCGTGCTGTTCCAAGGCGTGCCCGGCGGCGTGCTCGGGTGGGACCCGACCGTCGAGGTTCGGAGCCGCCTCACCGACGACGCGCTGTCGGCGAGCCAGCGCGCCGCGCTGGACGAAGGCGCGGCGAAGGGATCGCGCGATGAGGCCGAAGCCTTCCTCGCTCGGCTCGTCGAATCGGCGACCTCGACGACAACTGCTACGACGACCAACACGACCACGGCGGCGACCACCACCACGACAACGCCCGTCCCGATCGCGACGCTCGCGACCGCGCCCCCGCCCGCATGACCGCAATCACGTTCGCGCGCAGCCGCCGGCGGGCCGAGCTCGCGCTCGGCCTGCTCGTCGTGCTGGTCACGGGCGGCGGGTACGTGCTGGTCGCGCTCGCCGACGGGCCCGACCTCCCACCGGACCTGTACGTGTTCCTCGCCTCCGTGTTCGCGGTGTACGTCGTCGCCCACCTCGCGATCCGTCGGTTCGCACGCGCCGCCGACGCCACGCTATTACCACTCGCCGCCGCGCTCAACGGAATCGGATTCGTCACGATCTCGCGGCTCGACCGTGATCTCGCCCGCATCCAGTCAGTCTGGGTGCTCGTCGGCGTCGGTGCGTTCGTCGCGACGCTCGTGCTCGTGCGCGACGTCCGACTTCTCGAACGCTACCGCTACACGTTCTTGATGCTCGGTGTCGGTTTCCTTTTGCTGCCGCTGGTCCCGGGCGTCGGCCGAACGCTGAACGGCGCGCGTCTGTGGGTGAGCATCGGCCCGCTCAACTTCCAACCGGGCGAGATCGCCAAGGTGCTGCTCGTCATCTTCTTCGCGGCGTACCTCGCCGACAAACGCGAAGTGCTCGCGGTGGGGAGCGTGCGCGTCGGTCGCGTGCTGCTGCCCGCACTGCGGCACCTCGGTCCGCTGCTGCTCGCGTGGGGCGCGTCGATCCTCGTGATGGTCATGGAGAAAGATCTCGGCTCCAGCCTGCTCTTCTTCGGCGTGTTCGCGGCGATGCTCTACATGGCCACCGGACGGATCCACTACGTGCTCATTGCGCTCGTGCTGTTCGCCATCGGCGCCACGCTCGCATATCAAGTGTTCGACCACGTCCAAGTACGCGTCGAAACGTGGCTCGACCCGTGGCAAGACCCGGACGACGACGGATTCCAAATCATCCAGTCTTGGTTCGCGTTCGGTACCGGCGGGTTGGCGGGCACGGGTCTCGGGCTCGGGAACCCGGACAAGATTCCGAACGCGGCCACCGACTTTATCTTCTCGGCGATCGGCGAGGAACTGGGCTTGGTCGGCACGATGGCGGTCGCGATCGGTTTCATGCTCCTCGTCGGCTCCGCGTTCCGCGTCGCCGTCGACGCGGCTCGTCCGTTCGCGAAGTTGTTCTCGGCCGGGCTGGCGACGATCCTCGCGTTTCAGACGTTCATCATCCTCGCAGGTGTGACCCGGGTGATACCCCTCACCGGGATCACACTGCCGTTCGTGTCGTACGGCGGATCGTCGCTCGTCGCGAACTTCGTCGTGCTCGCACTGCTCCTGCGCATCTCGCATGCCACCGCGACTTCGGACGCGCCAAGACCCGCCGCCACGGGGGCGCGCTCGTGAACACGACCATCCGCCGGGTCGGCATCGCGATGCTGGTGCTGTTCGTCGGGCTCGTCGCCCAGCTCACGTACCTGCAACTCGTGCGCGCCGACGAGTTGAAGAACGACCCGAACAACATCCGCGTGTTCCTCAAGGACTACTCGCGGCCGCGCGGGTTGATCCTGTCGTCGGAGGGCGACATCCTCGCCCAGTCGCTCCCGACCGACGACGACCTCGAGCAGGTGCGCATCTATCCGCCGGAGACGGCGCAACTGTTCGCACACGTCGTCGGCTACCAATCGGTCAACTTCGGAAACGTCGGCATGGAAGCGGAGTACAACGATCAGCTTGTCGGCCGCGACGTCGATCTCGCGCTCACCGAACTGCGCGATGTGTTCAGTGGGCGCGACGTACGCGGCAATGTCGTGCTGACGATGTCTCGGCAGGCGCAACAGCTGGCGGCCGACGGGCTCGCCGGCCGACGCGGCGCAGTCGTCGTCCTTGACGTCGTCAGCGGCGGAATCGTGGCCGCCTATTCGAACCCGACATTCGATCCCAACACGCTGTCGACCCACGACACGGGCGCCGCGTC
The DNA here is from genome assembly GCA_052390615.1 of Actinomycetota bacterium. GTDB lineage: Bacteria > Actinomycetota > Acidimicrobiia > IMCC26256 > PALSA-610 > JBQTGT01. Next base: position 15,428 of record JBQTGT010000047.1, on the reverse strand, counting down.
GGACGCGTTCCGATTCCTGAACGCACACCCGGACAAGCCGCTGCTGCAACGGTCGTGGCGCGAAATCTATGCACCCGGCTCGACCTTCAAGGTCGTCACGTCGGGCGTAGGTCTCGAGAACCCGCTCACCCCCGCCGACGATCCGCCGTACACGTTGACACTCGACGAACCCGTCTACCCGAGCATCTCCGAGCTCGACCTGCCGCTTACCGATCGCACACTCGAGAACTTCGGCGGTGACACGTGTGGCGGCAACCTCCGGGAGTCGTTCCTCCGATCGTGTAACACCACCTTCGGCCGGATCGGACTCGACCTCGGCGACCGGCTCGCCGGAGGGATAGAGAACTACGGTGTAAGCACCGACCCGCCCAACACCGACTTACGCCCCGAGCTCGTGCGCAGCATCGGACCCGAGCCGGGAACGTTCCAGCGCAACGCGCCGCTGTTCGCGCAGGCCGCGATCGGACAGGGCGAGGTCGCGGTCACGCCGCTCGAAATGGCGATGATCGCGCAGTCGGTCGCAAATGGTGGCGTCATGATGGTGCCGCACGTGCTCGACCACGTCGAGAACTCCGACGGCGAGGACGTGCGCGACTCGGGTTTCACGCCGCGTGAATACTCGCGAGCGATGAGCTCGACGACCGCGGCGCAGCTCACCGAGCTGATGGTCGACGTCGTCAACAACGGCACGGGCACCCGCGCGCAGATTGCCGGAGTCCAGGTCGCGGGGAAAACCGGGACCGCGCAAGTCGAGGGTGAGCCCGCCCACGCCTGGTTCATCGCATTCGCGCCCGCTCAGCAACCGCACTACGCGATTGCCGTGCTCGTCGAGAATGGCGGCGACCTCACCGAGGCCACCGGCGGGCGCGTCGCGGCGCCGATCGCGCAGCAAGTGCTGGCCGGACTGCTCGGAAGGTAACCGGTCCCGACGGGTTCGAGGTCGAACACGTGCGAACCACTCCCGAGACGTCCGAAAGCTAGGGTTTGCGCACCATGTCCCTGGTCGGCAAGGTCTTTTCGAATCGCTACGAGATCGAGCGCGAGATCGCGCAAGGCGGCATGGCCGAGGTCTACCTCGCCCGTGACCGCCTGCTCGACCGCCCGGTCGCGCTGAAGGCCCTGTTCCCCGAGTACGCGCGGGAACCGTCGTTCGTCGAGCGATTCCGCCGCGAGGCGCAAGCCGCCGCCAACTTGAACCACCCGAACATCGTCGCCATCTACGACTGGGGGCAAGAGACCGGCACGTACTTCATCGTGATGGAGTACGTGGAGGGTCGGTCGCTGCGTGATCTCATCCGCAGCGAGGGACCCCTCGAAGCGCACCAGGCGGCCGAGATCACGGCCGAGATCGCCGGTGCGCTCGCGTTCGCGCACCGAACTGGTGTCGTGCATCGAGACGTGAAGCCCGGCAACGTGTTGCTGACGCGTTCAGGAGCCGTGAAGGTCACTGACTTCGGGATCGCGCGGGCCGGTACGTCCGACGGGTTGACCCAGACCGGCTCGGTCATGGGTACAGCGACGTACTTCTCCCCGGAGCAGGCGCAAGGCCTCGCGGTCGACGGTCGCTCCGACGTGTACTCACTCGGCGTCGTGCTCTACGAGATGGTGACCGGCGTCGTTCCGTTCACGGGGGACTCTCCGGTGGCGGTCGCGTACAAGCACGTGCGCGAGGAGCCGGTGCCGCCGTCACGGCGCAATCCCGACGTACCGGCCGACCTCGAAAAGGCGATCACAACCGCGCTCGCCAAGGACGCCGACCATCGCTACCAGACCGCCGACGACTTGCGCGCCGACCTCTTGCGTTTCCGGCGCGGACGCCCGCTTGCAGCCGCACCGGTCACCGCGATCGTCGCCGAGGTACCCGGCGCCGGCGCCGCGGCCGGCGCCACGGCCGCCGCCGCGACGGCGGCGTACGGCGCGGCCCAGACGATGCAGGCACCGCGCGTCCCGCCGGGGGGCCCGCCCTACTACGGCGGCGGACTGCCGCCGGTTGGGCCACCATCGCGCCGGCGCGCGCTCAGCACCGCGCTCACCGTCCTCGTGCTGATAGTGGTCGTCGCCGCGATCATCTTCGTCAGCGCGCTCGCCGGCCAGGACAGCGGCGACATCAGCGTTCCCGAAGTCCTCAACATGCCCGAGGCGGAAGCGATCGAACGGCTCGAACGGGCCGGCCTCGAAGGCGCGGCCGAACTGGTCGCCAACGACACCGTCGCCGAGGGCATCGTGTTCGACCAGGACCCCGATCCCGGCAACAAGCTTGACCGCGGCGACACCGTCGACTTGAAGGTGAGCGCGGGCGCGGGCGAGGTCGAGGTCCCTGATCTTGTCGGTGAGACGCAGACGGACGCCGAAACCGCGCTGACCGAAGCCGAGCTCGAGTTCGAGATCGAGTACGAACCGAGCGACGAGATCTCCGGACTCCTCGTGATCCGCACCGAACCCGAAGGCGGCGAGCTCGCGGCGCGCGGCTCAACGGTGCGCCTCATCGTGTCGTCCGGCCGCGAGCAGGTCCCGATTCCGAACGTCGACAACCTGCCCGAAGAAGAAGCGGCCACGATCATCAGCGACGCCGACTTCGTCGAGCGCCGTGTTTCGGAATCGAGCGACACGATCCCGAGCGGAACCGTGATCCGCACCGAGCCGGCGGGCGGCACCCAAGCCCCCAAGGGATCGGCGGTGCGCATCATCGTCTCGACCGGGCCCGCGGGCGCAGTCGTGCCGCAGCTGCTTGGCCTCACGAGGACGCAAGCCGAGCAGGCGCTCGATGGGCTCGGACTGACCTACACCGTGTTGTCCGAGCTGTCGCCCGGCAACGAAGGCCTCGTCATCCGCCAGTCGCGCGCCGACGGCGAAGAGGTACCACTCGGCACCACGATCGTGCTGACAGTCGGCTCGGTCACGGCGGCGACAACGACGACGAGTGCACCCACACCCTCGACGTGAGCGCGCTCGCGCGCTGGCATGGGGCGCACGGCCGTCACGACCTGCCGTGGCGGGCGACGCGTGACCCGCGTGCCCACTCCGGCGGCGCTGTGCGACGCGGGGCACGCTCCCGACCGAGACCAAGCACCGCCAGGCACCGTACGCCGGGTCGTTCCGTCAACGGCGAGGCGCGGTGATGGCGCGCTTGCGCGCGGGCCGCATCGCGGCGGCCGACCTCGATACCGACGCGCTCGCGAGCCTGGTCGCGGACGGCCTCGCCGAGGTGCGCGGCGCGACCGCGCAGCTCGCGTCGCGGTAGCGGTCCCTTCGAAATCAGACCACTAGCGCTCTACGTGCGGTCGGGTGGCGGTCCGCCGGACGTCAGTCACGAGCAGCTGGTCCACGAGGGCGGCGAATGGACCTTGCAGAGTCCCGTCGTCGCCGATCGGCGACGCCGCGTTTCGACCCCACAGGCACGGCAGCACAGCGCTGGAATCCACGGCTCGCCGGGTGCGCTCGAGCGTCAGGCGGCTCGACGCCAGTTCGGTGTCGGTGCCCGTGATGAGGAGATGGAACTCGATCCAGGACGGGAGGTTGCCGACGATCTGCGCGCGGGTAATCGAGTTCAGGTAGTCGATCGCGGCGCCCAGCTCGTCGGCATGCGGCGTAGTAGCCACCACGACAGCGTCGAGCGCCTTGATGTTCTTGTCGGCGGGCCGCGACATCGTGGCCAGCCGCGGGGGCACGTCGATGACGCGCTGATCGACGTGGTCGCGCAACCAATAGATCACGCGGCTGTAGGCGGACGAGTCGACGATGTCACGGCCGGCCCCGGCGGGGATCACGAGGCAGCCCGATGCCGGATCAACGGCAATTGACGCACACGCGTCGCGGTCTGGTTCGTCTTCGAGCGCACGCGCGAGCTCGAGGAACGTCGGCCCGATCACGTTGAACCGCATCGCGACGTCGCTCATGGTGAGGTCGGCGTCCAACACACACACCCGGCCTGGTCGTGCGCGGGCGATCGCGATCGCGATCGCGGCCGCCACACCGCGCTTTGCGGTTCCAGCGCGCACCGCGGTGACTGCGATGACACGCGCATGAGCGCTCGGGTCGTTCGCGACAGTGTCGTCGAATGTGGGGCGAGCCTCGCCAGCGGGCATCAGTGGTGTTGTCGGCATATACCTGCGGGGTATTGCCGACGCCGGCGACGCGGTGACAACAATCACCGCCTTGAGGCCCGGCCAAGGCGGCTTGTGTGGCCCAAAGGACGCATGTTGTCATCACCCTCACCCGCCGAGCTGGGCGCGCGCGAGGAAGTTCCGCAGCAGCGCGTGACCGGCGTCGGTCAGGATCGACTCGGGGTGGAACTGCACACCCTCGATCGGATGCTCGCGGTGGCGCAGCCCCATGACGAGGCCGTCATCGGACTCGGCCGTGATCTCGAGGACTTCGGGCACGCTGTCGCGGGCGACGACGAGCGAGTGGTAGCGCGTCGCGGTCAGAGGATTCGCGAGCCCGTCGAAGACACCGATTCCTTCGTGGCGTATCTCGGAGGTCTTGCCGTGCATGACATGCGGCGCCCGTTCGACGCGCCCGCCGTACAGCTCGCCGATGCACTGCAGCCCCAGGCACACGCCGAGCACCGGCACGCCGCGCTCGCCGAAGTGCCGGATCGCGTCGTTCGACAGTCCGGCGGCCGCCGGACGGCCCGGACCGGGCGAGATCAGCACTGCGTCCGGCGCCAGCGCGTCCATCTCGGCGAGTGTCACTGCGTCGTGGCGGTGCACCACCGGGTCGGCGCCCAGCTCACCGAGATACTGCACGAGGTTGTAGACGAAGCTGTCGTAGTTGTCGACGACGAGCACGCGCGCACCCACGCGCGCCACGGTAGGACACAAGGCACGGCGCAGCGCCGGTATTGTCGGGGGCCGTGCCGCAGTCGAAGAGCAAGCGTTCGCGCTACACGCCGCCGCCGCCGAAGAAGGCGCCCCCGAGTCCTTTGTGGGTTCCGGTCGTGATGACGACCCTCATGGTCGTCGGGGGGGTCCTCGTCGTCCTCAACTACATGGAGCTGCTCCCCGGCGACGCAGTGAACCGCTACCTGCTGTTGGGCCTGGCCGAGATCACGGCCGGCTTCATGCTCGCCACGACCTACCGGTAACCAGCGGGTGAACCCGTCGTAGCTGAATCGCAAGCGTGTAAGTACCCACAGACTTATCCATAGACTGTGGATAAGTCGGAGCGGCGGTCAGCCGACGAGCGTCATCGGTTCCCGGCAGTGGCGGGGCGCTTCGGGCACCTCACCCTCGGGTGCCGAGTACAACACGGCCTCGGCGCCGCACACCCCGCACTGATAGCGGTAGTCCACGTCCTCGAGCGGGGCCGGTGCTTCGTCTTCGGGGGGCTCGAAGTTCGCGAAGTTGCGGACTATCGCGGCGCCGGCCAGATAGAGGCCGAGCGCGATCGCGACCGCCCCGAGTACCCGAACAATGTCCCAAGCGATGTCCACCCGGCGATACCTACGTGCGTACGAAGCCCTGCGCGTGCAACTTACTCACGCGCGCAGTCAGATCCCGAGCGCCGCGTACCCGACCGGAAATCGACTTTGTGGAGCCGCGGCGCCGTGAACCGACCGGAATTTCGACCCTGTGGTGAAATCCAGCGCCGGCCGAGCGGCCGCCAGGGCGCGCACGTCAGTCCAGACGCTCGATGATCGTCGCGTTGGCCATGCCGCCGCCCTCGCACATCGTCTGGAGGCCGTAGCGGCCACCGGTGCGCTCGAGCTCATTGAGCAGGGTCGTCATCAACCGGGCACCAGACGCGCCGAGCGGGTGCCCGAGCGCAATCGCGCCGCCGTTCGGGTTCACCTTCGCCATGTCGGGGTGGTGCTCCTTCTCCCACGCGAGCACGACCGGGGCAAAGGCTTCGTTGATCTCGACGAGATCGATCTGCTCGAGCGACATCTTTGCCCGCTCGAGCACCTTCGTCGTGGCCGGAATGGGGCCCGTGAGCATCAGCACCGGGTCGACTCCGGCCAACGCGAACGTGTGGAACCGCGCGCGTGGCATCAACCCGAGCGCGTTCGCCCGCTCCTCGCTCATCACGAGCACGGCCGCGGCACCATCGGTGATCTGCGACGAGTTCGCGGCGGTGACGACGCCGTCCGGCTTGAACGCCGGCTTCAACGTCGCCAACTTCTCGAGGTTGGAGTCGGGCCGGATGCCTTCGTCCTGCGCGACGAGATGCTCACCCTCGTTGCCCGGGGCGGCAACGGGTACGATCTCGCGATCGAAGCGCCCCTCTTCACGCGCGCGCGCCGCGCGGACGTGCGATTCGACCGAGAACCGGTCGTTGTCCTCACGCGAGATCCCCCATTTCTCGGAGATCAGCTCCGCCGAGATCCCCTGCGGGACCAGGTTCGGATAGCGCGACGTCATCATCGGACCGAACGGAAGGCCGTACTTGCCTTCGGCGACCGACGCGCCCATCGGCACGCGCGTCATGTTCTCGACGCCCGCCGCGATGACGATGTCGTACGCGCCCGCGATCACACCCTGGGCGGCAAAGTGGGCGGCCTGCTGCGACGAACCGCACTGGCGGTCGACCGTGGTGCCAACCACCGTCTCGGGAAAACCGGCGGCGAGCGCGGCATTGCGAGCGACGTTGATCCCCTGCTCGCCCACCTGCATTACGCAACCCATGATCACGTCCTCGACGAGGGCCGGATCGAGGTCGTTGCGTCCCACGATCGACCGCAGCACGTGCGCGGCGAGATCAACGGGGTGCACGTTCTTGAGTCCGCCGTTGCGGCGTCCGAGCGCGGTGCGGACCGCGTCGACGATGACGGCCGTCGCCATTGCTGGCCTCCTCGAGAAACTAGACCGGGCGGTCAAGTGTGGCCGCGGCGGTGTTCATGGTCAAGCCGGCCGGGAGCGCGCACACGAACGTGGCGCCCGCGCCGGGCTCGCTCTCGACCCAGAGTCGCCCGGCGAGCGCCTCGGCGTAGCGGCGCGCGATCGCGAGCCCGAGACCGGTGCCGCGCCGGCCGACGCGGTTTCCCGGCGACTGGTAGAAGCGCTCAAAGATCCGTTCTTGTTCCCCGAGCGGGATGCCCGGGCCCTCGTCGGCGACGGCCACCAGGACCTCGGCGTCCTCGACGCTCGCATGCACGGTGACCGCCGTTCGCAGTGGCGCGAACTTGGCCGCGTTGGCGAGCAGGTTCCCAAGGATGTGCTGCACCGCGCGCTCGTCCGCCTGTACCGTCAGATCGGCGGGCACGTCGATCGCGACCCGGTGGCCGCTCAGCAGCGGCTCGAGCCGGTCGACCACCTCGGCGATCGTTGCCCCGAGTGCCAACATCGTGATGCTGAGTTCGACCTCGTGGCTTTCGATCCGCGAATACTCGAGGAGCCGGTCGATGAGCCCGACGAGTTCGGCCGCGTTGCGGCTCGCGCGCGATAGCAGATCGCGGCGGGACGCGTCGTCGAGGCGATCCCATTGGAGCAACACCGTTCGACGAAACCCTTGGCCGCGGTCAGCGGCGTGCGCAGCTCGTGCGATACGAGCGCGAGAAAGTCCGACTTCAAGCGATCGGCGCCAGCGAGCCGCTCCCGGAGCTGGCGCTCGCGCTCGTACGCCTGGGCGCGCACGATGACGGGAGCCGCCTGCTCGGCGTATACCGCCAGGATTCCAACCGCGGGTGCCTGCGCGTTGATCGGTTCGGTGAACACGCTCTCCATCGCGCCCACTATCTGGTCGCCGACTCGGAGCGGCACCGAAACCATGCCGCGAACACCGCCCCGTTCGAACAGCGGCCGGAACCGCGCTGTCCAAGACGGAAACCGCGCCTCGGCCGCGATGTCCTCTACGACAACGGGCTCGCCAGTCGTGCACGCGACACCGAGCGGGCTCTTCTTCCCCTCGCCGAAAAAGTCAACCGTCGCGGCTCGCTTGAACGCGTCAGAGGGCAGGCCGCCGAACCGGCTGCTGAGCGCGGAGACGACGAGCTCGTCGTTCTCGAGCAACATGATGCCGGTCGTCGACGCTCCGGCCGCGTCGGTCGCGACACGCGTGAGCGAGTCGAGCGTTGCGGCCAGGCCGGGTTGCGAGGTGACGCTGCGCATTGCCTCGTACACGCGCGCGACGGCATCGGCCGAACTCGACGCCTCCCGCACGAGCGCGTCGATGAGGGTCGCGAGCAGCGTCGCGCAAATGAAGAACACGACGAACACGAGCGGTGGTAGTCGTTCCGACGCGTGCAGGTGGTACTCGCGGATCACCGCGAGCCCAGTCGTGCCAATCGCGACGATGAGCGCCGCGCGGCGGCTGACCGCACCGGCGAGGTAGCCAACCAGGCTCAGATACCCGAAAATGCCGACGAGCCGAACCGAATCACTCAAGTACGAGAAGGCAAACGCGGTCGCCGCCCCGACCGGCGCGATGACGGCCGCAACCGAAAACCTCGGGTGGCGGTCGGCGTAGCGTTCTGCCAACACCGAGATCACCACGTTGGCGGCGAGCGCGAGCGCGACGAGGACACGCGTCGCAGTCGGTGCATCGACGATCCAGATAGCCGGGATCACGGCGAAGGTGGCCACGAGTCGGAGCGTGTCCCCGCGTGCGAGGAGGCGGGCCGCTCGTGTTTGCATCACGGCACCATTCTTTCAAATGGATGCGGCACCCTCGCGCCTCATGATTCACTACCCCGATGCCTGCGCCTGCTCGCGTTCTCGTGCTTCGTCACGGCACCTCGGAATGGAACATCGAGAATCGTTGGCAGGGCTGGCTCGACGCACCGCTCACGGCCGACGGCGCGACGCAGGCGAACGCGCGCGGCAGCGAACTCGCACGCGCTGGCATTCGCCCGCGCGTCGTATATTGCTCCGATCTCGGGCGCGCGGTGCGAACTGCCGAGATCATGGCCGCCCGTCTCGAGTGCCCAGTGTTTCCCGATATGGGATTTCGGGAGCGCCACGGCGGCGATTGGCAGGGCCTCACCGGCGCCGAGATCGACGCCCGCTGGCCCGGTCAGCGCGACGCGTGGCGTCACGGCCGGTTGCGCTCACCGCCAGGCGGTGAGACCGACGACCTGGTACTGGCGCGGTTCGATACGGCGATCCACCGCGCACTCGCGCACACAGGCGAGAGCCTGTTGTTGATCGTGACACACCATGGCATCTTGCGGCTCGTCGCGACGCGCACGGGGATCGACGTACACACGTTGATCCCGAACCTGGGTGGCTACTGGTTCGACGTCGTCGATGGCGCGCTCACCGCGGCCGAACCGGCCGGGGCGCTCCCGAGCGACGACGAACGGCCGGCGGTGGAATAGCGCGAGTCACGCAGTCCGGCGCGCGATCAACGCGTGCAACGCTGCTGCGAAATCCTCGGGCTTGTCGAGTTTGATCGCCTCGAACTCGACCGCGTTGCCGTCGGCGAACTCCATGGTGAGCTTCGGCACCAGCTTGGCCGGCTCCAGCGCCACGCCGACGACATGGTCGATGGGCACGCTCATGAGGAGGTCCTTCGGCTTTCCCGACATCGCGCTGCGCGAGAACACCAGCAACCGGTGGTCGGTCACCGCGAGGGCCATCTGCGCGGCGGGCGGGAGCCCGACCACGGCTTGCGCCTTGGTACCAGCGGTCGTCGCGTTGTGCGAGAGCGCGCCGCCGACAACGCCGCCGATTCCCCCGAACAAGGCCGCCCGCCTCACGGTGCCCTTCTTGTTCACCCGCACGCCGCCGAGCACCCGCTCGCCGTCCGCCAAATGGGGCGCCGCCAACGCCTCGAGCTGTCCGAGCACCTTCGCTGCCACTGCCGACTCCTTCGTCCGCTGCCAATGCGATCCCAAGGGTTCTCGGCACGACGGCGGGGGGCTATTGAGCCCGCGTCATCACATTGTGGCGAGTCGATCCGCCGCAGCGGGTTCGTACAGACAGATCACGTCGGCGAAGTATCCGAGGCCGAGGGCGGCGCGCAGCATCGACAGGCCGGCGCCGGCCTGCGGGACGTGCGACGTGAGCACGACATACGGCGGGTGCTCGCCGAGCTCCGCCAACAACGCGCCGTTGGCGACGGCCTTCTTCAACGTGTCGGTGCGCATCAAACCGGGGCGGTGCCCTTGCACGCTGCCCTTGTACTCGAACCACACGGTGCGCCCCGACGGCGCGGTCGCCACGCGGTCGATCTCGACGCCGACATCGGCGAGCACGAGGCGACCGTCGAGCACGAAGCCGCGGTTGACGAGCAATGCGTCGCACTGCTCGGCAAACTGGCGGCCCTGCTGGAGCCCGTACGCCTGGAACGACGTCACGCGAGCGCGTCGCGTCCTTCACGCGCGTACGCAGCGAGCCGCGCGACGCCCACCATGTCCGACATCTCGACGACGTCGGCGATCGCGGTGCCACGCACGGCGGCGAGCGCGGCGTCGCCCGCGCTGCCCTTCGCGGGCGCGTCGGTGGTGAGGAGCACGAGCGGGACATCGGGCTGAACGCGCGACAACACGAGCGCCTTGCCCAATGCCTTCCACATTGTGTCGGTGCGCTTCAGCCCCGGCCGCGTGCTCGCGAACGCGCCCGACACGTCGAAGTACCAGAGGTCCTCCCGGTAGTCACGCGCGCTGAAGTTGACCTCGAGCCCGCCGGGAAGCTTGATGTCGGTTTCGAGGCCGGTGAAGCCGCACGCGTCGAGCAACTCCCGGGCGGCGTCCCTGGCCGCACGTCCTTCGCGAACCGCCCGTTGCTGAAAGAAGAGGTTGTCGTCACTTATCGGCGCGAGCTTGGCCGGGAACACGCCGAGCGGCAGGTCGGGCACGGCGGAGGATTCGATGCGTTCGCGTTCACGATCGGCGCGCAACTTCGCCCGTTCGACATACTCGGTATCAGTGTCGTAGCCCACGAAGTGTCGGCGCGCGCGCACGGCGGCGACCGCCGTCGTGCCCGATCCCATGAACGGATCGAGCACGAGGTCGCCCTTGTAGGTATACAGATCGATCAGCCGGTAGGGGAGCTCGACTGGAAAGGGGGCCGGGTGGTTGACGCGCCGCGCACTCTCCGGCGCGATCTCCCACACGTCGGTAGTGCCGTCCATGAACACCTCACGCGTGAGCGACGAGTCCCACGGCAGGTTGCGTTCCTTGCGGATTGCGGGGCGGAGGGCGCGGTCGAACCGACCCTTGCTCGCGATGACGACGCGCTCGGTCAGGTCACGCAGTACCGGGTTGGTCGCCTTCTGGAACGACCCCCACGCGCACGAGCCAGCCGAGCCGTTCGCCTTTTGCCAGATGACCTCGCCGCGCAGGAGGTACCCGAGGTCGCCGAGAATGGTGATGACGTCGGACGATAAGGAGCGGTACGGCCGCCGGCCGAGATTGGCGACGTTGACAGCAATACGTCCGCCGGGCTCGAGTTTGTCGTGACAGGCACGGAACACATCCTCGAGCATCTTCAGGTACTCGAAGTACGTCGACGGGATCTCGCCGTGACCGAGCGCCTCCTCGTACTCCTTCCCGGCGAAGTACGGCGGTGACGTGACGACGAGCGCAACCGAGCGGTCGACGATCTCCGGCATCTCCGTCGCGCTGTGCCCGTAGACGTCGTCGACGTCGCGCCCGCTCTCGGCTACGTCTCGCGCATCGGAGACGCGCGGGGGCACGAAGCGATCGTAAAAGCCGGAGGCGTCGTGGCTCTCACGACGCGACACACCGAAGTTGGAGGTGGTGGTCGGGCGTCTCGCCACGTTCGAGACGGTACCAGCCGCCTGCGCCAGTCACGGACGTCCGACCCACTCGCCTTCTTTAGGGACAGCCTTCTTCGAACCAGGTGCTCACGTTGTCGGACGCGGCTTGCACCTCTTCGGTGTTGAGGCTCTCGCCCAGTTCCGTCAGCGCCGCGATGTCATCCGCGTCGGGAGTGTCGCCGCTTCCGAGATCGACGCCGGCATCGGCGAGTGCTTCGTAGTACTCGCCGAGGGCATCGGCCAGCGTCTGCAGATCGTCCGCGATCTCGTCGGGGGCGTTGTCGGCGAGCTCCCGGAACTGTTCCAAGCTCTCGTCGTCGCCGATCGCCTCGCCCGTGAAGGCGCCGCTCATCGCGCCCGCCATTGCCAACGAGGCTTCGACACAATCCTCGTCGAATCCCTCGATGTCCTCGAGATCATCAAGGTCGATGTCGTCGGGATCGACGTCGGCGTCGACGTCCTCATCGGGCGACTCGTCGTCGCCGGCCTCGTCGTCGTCGACGGCTGCGCTCGGCGAATCCGCCTCGTCGTCGTCATCGCCACCGCAGGCCGCGAAGACGAGCGAACCCATCATCACCATTGCCACAAAACGCGAACGCCGCATCACAAGCCCACCCTCCAAGGTGTTTCTCTCGACTGGGGGCAGTCGAGGCCACGCCGAGCCTAACGGCCGAAAAGGCCCGCGAGGCTTCATGGTCGCGCCGGCGCACACGGGCGGGCCGGGGGAGCGGGCGCTCGCGATCAGCCGGCGAGGAGCGCCCGCACGGCGGCGAAGCCCGGCTCGGCCCGCAGCGCAACGAGGTCGTCGTCGGTATCGACGGTCGCGGCGTCGGCGAAGCCGTCGCGAAATGCCGTCGCGAGCCACTCGAGTGCCTGGTCCGACTGGTGCAGGCGCGCCAGCGAGCACGCGATGTTGTACGCGATCAGCTCGCGTCGCGCGTTCGGGCTTGCGTACGCCACCGTGCCGTAGTCGACTGCCGCGCGATAGTGACCCGCGTGGTGGAGCCCGGCATGGAGCAGCGCGACGGCTGGCTGCGCGACGGACGGGTCGAGCAGCGCGATCCGCGCGTCGAGCGCGTCAAGGCATCCATCGCGCAGCACCTCGTCGGCGAGTGTCTGCGGAACAGACGGCGCGCCGTTGAGGAAGCCTTCGACCACGAACGCGAGTCCGCGATCGGTGTCGCCCTCCGCGAGCGCCAGGACACCGACGAGGTGCAACGACGGGTGATGACCGGTGGGGAGGGCGTCGACGGCGGCGCGCGCGGCGGCAACGTCGTGGCGGCCGAGGTGCGCCCACGCCTTCACTTGCAGCGCGGTCGCAGCGACGTCCGGATACGGGCGTTGCGCCAACACCTCGTCGGCGGCGGCGAGGACGGCCGCCGTGTCGTTGTGCGCCAGCCCGGGCGCGGCGTCGACCAGGCGCCGAAGCTGACCGGTGCGGGCGTCGTCGCGCAGCCCTTTGAGGTTCTCGCCCACGAAGAACACCGCGAGCAGCGCGGCGAAGAACAGCCCCGCTTTCAACGCGATCACGGCCCCGATGAGCGCGACCGCTATCGACACCTTGCGCACGAGAGTCTCGCGATCGACGCCAGTGACCAGCTTGATCACCGACCGCAGGGCGTTCCCGCCATCGAGCGGCAGTATGGGCAGCAGGTTCACGATGCCCCAGCCGACGTTGATCCAGAGCGCGTACAGCGCCGCCGTTCGCACCTCGCCGTGAAGCGGCTCGGCGATCTCGGCACCGACGTAGACGAGCCCGCCGGCGATCAGCCCGGCCGCCGGGCCGGCGAGCGTGACGACGAGGTCGCGCGCGGTCGTCGTCGGATGGTGCGACGTCAGTCCGCCGAAGCCGTACAGCACGACCGAGGTCGGGCTCCCGAAGCGCCGTGCCGCCACCGCGTGCCCGAGCTCGTGGAGCAGGATCGAGACGAACGCGATCGCCATCCACACGACCAAGTCGGCGAAGTCGCCGGTCCAGCCCAACAAGGCGACGATGAGAAAGAACGCGCCGTGCACCTCGACTGGAATTCCGAACAGCCGGAACCGGAGCGCCGGGACCTGGGTCTGCGCGGCCACAGCCGCACGGTAGCGGCCGCGCTAGCACCAGCCCGCGTCAACGCCGAAACGCGGTGGGCACAGCTTCGAGTTCGTCGGCGCGAACACACCGTCGACGTTCTCGTAGCCCGGCATCACCCAGGCGTGCAGCATCCACAGGTCGCCGCCGTCGATCCAGTCGCCCGCACACTCCTCCGGGTCGAGGGCTCCTTCGCGTGAGCACGGCATCGGCGGACGGTGCTCGGTACCGGCGGCGCCGGCGAGTCGCCGTCCCGACACGCCGACGCGCCCAGCAGGCGAGCGCAATCACGACGACGGAGCCGGGCCGCGGTCGTACGCGAGGAGCGCGAAGAGGAGGGCGGAACCGGATCGGGTGAGCCCACGGCGGCGAAATCGATGTCGTCGCGCGTCGAGGCGACCGGCAAGACGGGCTTGCCCGGCGCCCAGCCTCGTTACGCTATTTCTGAATGGATTCAGAAGACTCCCGCCGGGCCGTCGGCCCCGTCCCGGTCGGGGTCTGCCCCGTCCCGGTCGGGCGCGCGGCAATGGTGCACTGGTGGGACGAGCTGACGTTCGTCCACTGGCGCTTCCGGCCCGACGTGGTGCAGCGCCTGCTGCCCACGGGGCTCGAAGTCGAGACGATCGACGGGAGCGCGTGGGTCGGGCTGGTGCCGTTCGTCTTGCGCGTCGGCCTCGCCCACGTGCGCCGCCCCGTGCCGTGGATGTCGCAGTTCGCGGAGACCAACGTGCGCACCTATGTTCGCAGCGCGGATGGCGAACGCGGCATCTGGTTCTTTTCGCTAGACGCGCAGCGCCTCGGCGCGGTGGTCGTTGCGCGCGCTACGTATCGACTCCCTTACTTCTGGTCGCACATGCGCTGCGAACGAACCGGTGCCACGATCACCTATGAGTGTCGCCGCCGCTGGCCCGGCCCGCGCGGCGCTCGCAGCTCGGCCGCGGTGGAGATCGGCGATCCGTACACGCAAGCCGAGCTCACCGAACTTGACCATTTCCTGACCGCGCGCTGGGTCTTGTACAGCGCGCCACTCACCGGGCTGCACGCCGCGCGCGCGTGTCACGATCCTTGGCCGCTGCATCGCGCCGAGCTCACGCACGTCCGCGACGAACTCATCGGCGCGGCGGGCCTTCCCGAGCCAGAAGGCACGCCGCTCGTGCACTTCTCGCCGTCGGTCGAGGTGCGTATCGGCTGGCCGCGACGCATCGATACAGTCAGATGAGGCCGAGTGGAGACGATGGGACTCGAACCCACGACCCCCTGCTTGCAAATCCGAATACGCACGTCCGGCGTGTAGCGCCGCGTCCCGCGTATGCCGTCTGATTAGGACATGCGCGCATCGACGATGCTCGGCGACAGCCGGAAACACGCGACGGATTGATACATCTCTGATACCGGGGCACCTGGGCCGGGTGCGTTGCGCCGGGTGGATTCTCGTGGAATCACCGGCCCCGGCGGCGCGTTCGCTGCTTCCCGCGGGTCTGGTTTACGCGGTTTCGATTTCGTGGCGGGTGTAGCCGCCGTAGGTGAGGCCTTCGCAGGCGTCCCAGGCGGGTGTGCCGGCGTCGCCGAGGATGGTGAGCGCGTCGTGGGCGGTGATGCCGGCTTCGTGAAGGAGGCCGGCGGCGTGGCCTTCCCAGGTGGTGCCGGTGTGGTAGCCGGCTTGGAGCAGCGCGGTGTAGGTGTTCGTGTTGGT
>JBQTGT010000046.1:0-21160 GCA_052390615.1 Actinomycetota bacterium | reverse complement strand
GCGTGGGTCTTGTGTGTCGCGACCCTCGCCGGCGGCGACGGCGGTACGGGAACGACTCGGGTCGATCCGCCCCCCCGCCCGCCCCGGGTCACCGATGTGCCGACCTCGACATCGCGCGCGACCGCGCCGCCGACCACCTCGCTCGCGGTCGCGCCCGAGACGACGGGCGCGCCGACAACGGTCGCGTTCGCGGCGCCGAGGCGCCCGCGGACCGCGCCGACGACGACGCCGCCCGCCGCCACTGCCGCGACGCCGCCCCCGACCTCCCCGACGCGACCCAGTGAGACGGTCCCGCCGGTGACGAGTCCACCCCCCCAGTACGCGCCGGCTCCCGCTCCGCCCACACCACCGACCTTCGTGACGCTGCCGCCGACGCTGCCGCCGACTCTGCCGCCGACTCTGCCGCCGACTCTGCTCGGCACGGTGCCGGCGACGTCGCCGCCGGAATGACGCGGCCGCCCAGCCTTTGCCATTCGGTCGATTGGTACGCTGCCGACCACTCTGCGACGTGGGGACGCATCGACGGTCATGGATCAGGACTTCGACGAGCGGGCTGACGACGAAGTCGATCCGGCGGAACAATCCGACGCCGTCGCGTTCGACACGCCGGGCCCAACGCCAAACGAACGCGTGGACGACGTGCAGCTCGCCGACGTCGAGCGAGAGATCTGCCGGCTCCCCGACGTATCCATCGCGCGCATCGTTGCCGAGCCCAGCGGGCGGATTACCGAAGTGCACGTCGTCGCGCAGACCGGCAAGCACCCGAAGCAGATCGTGCGCGACGTGCAATCGATCGCGCTCGCGTCGTTCGGCCTCGAGCTCGACCGCCGCATCGTCTCCGTCGTACAGCTCGGCGGTGACGTGCTCGATGCCGACCAGATCCCGTTCAACCGCCCATCGATCGTCGCGATCACCGCGGAGGCGAGCGGACTGCGGTCGCTCGTGCGCGTCACACTCGCGCGCGACGACGACGAAGCTGTCGGGTTCGCCGAAGGTTCAATCGCGACGACGGCCCGCCACCGACTCGTCGCCGCCGCGACCGTCGACGCCCTGCGCCAGCTCGAACCGGCGGCGGAATGCATCGACGTCGACCACGCCCAGATCGTGCGCGTCGGATCTCTTGATGTCGCAGTGGTGACCGTCACGTTCGTCGTGCCGCCGTCGGAGCAGGTTGTCTCGGGTTCGGCGATCGTGCGACCGCAACAAGAGGCCGACGCCGTCGCGCGCGCGGTGCTGGACGCAACGAACCGTCGCCTCGCCTACGTCACGCTGTCCGGCTGAACCTCACCGCACGAGCGCGCGCTGGAAGCGAACGACGACCAGCGCGGTCACAACGACGCTCGCGCTCATGAGCACGATGAGCGGCGTCGCAATCGCACCAACGCCCGCATCCGTCGACACCATCCGGCTGAGGCCGTCGACCGCCCACGCGTGGGGTGTGACATGCCCCGCGATCCGCAGCCAGTCGGGCACGACCGACAGGGCGAAGAAGCAGCCGCCGAGGAGCGCGGCGACGGCCGCCAAGCCGGTGCGGGCGAACAACGACAGCTCCGTGTTTGCGCGACAACCAATCGCGACGCCGATCCCTGTGGACACAATCGCGAACGACACTGCAATCGCGACAACACCGAACGGATCACCCCAACGGACCCCGAACAGAAGTATCCCCGCAGGTATCACGAGCGCGATCTGCACGACTGCCATCATGAGCCGGCCGAGGATCTCGCCGGCGACGATCTCGGAATTTCGCGTCGCCGTGGTTGTCATTCGTGCCACGACACCGAGACGGCGCTCGGCGAGGAGCGCCGAGCAGTGAAACATCGACGTGTCGAAAACGAAGTAAATCAGCATGCCGGCCGTCGCGCGTCCGAGGCCGGTAGCTCGTTTGGTCTCGTGTGCAGTGATACGCACCACCTCAACCGGAGGGCCGCCGGCCCGCTCGCGCGCATCGTCGACGTCGAGATCGAGTTCGCGTGCCATTGTCAGCGCTTGGTTCTCGCGGTCGACAACAAGAGCGATCGCCGCGCTGGCGGCGGTAAACGCCGAGCTGGACTGGTTGCCGATGACCTCGATCGGTTCACCAGTCGTGCTCAGCGCGCGCTCGTCGTAGTCGCGGCCGATGACGACACCGGCGTACACATCGCTGCGCCGGATCGCGTCTTCCACATCAGCACGGGAGTCGAAGTTGCGGACGCGCAATTCGGGGCGGTCGTCGATCAGTTCGGCGAGGTCGCGAGCGAGCGGGCCGTCATCTTCACGGACGATCGCGATGGGCACCGAGTCGTTCGCGCGCTTGTCGCCCAGCCCGAATACGAACGCGAGCATGAGCGGCGCGAATACCATGAAGAACACACCGACCGGTTCGCGTCCTTGACGGCGAACGAACGCCAAGGCGATCGTCAGGACCCGCCCGACTCTCACGCTTCCACGACCCGCCGGACCCGCGCGTACCCGATGCCGCCGAACACACCGGCGAACACGAGGATTAGAAGAACCGCGGCGGTCACGTCGCCGCCGCCCGCGTCGTTCGCGGTGATGTCTCGCATCGCACCGATGGCGATGCCGTTCGGGAGCGCGGCCGCGACGGTTCGGGCGGCGTCGGGCAGGTTCTGCAACGGCACGATGTAGCCACCGAGCGCCGCGAAGCCGAAGGCGACGCCGGCCTCCAACGCGTGGAGGCCGATCGCCGTCGCCGCGAACGACGCGATCAGCAGCGCCAACGCGCCGACGACGAGCGCGAGCGCGAGCGCCACCGCTGCGATCGCGCCGAGATTCCCCCACTGCGCGTCCGAGAAGATGCCGATTGTCACGAACACGGTTGCGAACTCGACACACGCGACAATCAGCATGGTCACGACTTTGGCCGTCACGATCGTGGCGGAACCGATCGGTATCGTGCGCAGCCGGCCGAGCGTTCCGAGCGTGCGCTCCTCTTGCAGCCCGCGTGCGACGAAACCCGCGGTGAGGAACATGAAGAACACCGCGATGGCCGGCCCGTAGAGTTCGGTGCCGCTCAACGGCTCGCGGTCGGGCGATACGAGACGCACCTCGATGGGCCCGATGCCGGGCACCGACGCGATGCCGGCGGCCTCGAGCGCCGCGACCGCACGGACTCGCATCGTGAGC
The DNA here is from genome assembly GCA_052390615.1 of Actinomycetota bacterium. GTDB lineage: Bacteria > Actinomycetota > Acidimicrobiia > IMCC26256 > PALSA-610 > JBQTGT01. The sequence continues at coordinate 18,034 of JBQTGT010000046.1, read as the reverse complement.
GCCTCCGCGCCCGACGACGCCAATTCGGCGACGAGTTCCGCATTGCGATTCGCGACGACCTTGATCGGCGAGCCGGCGGGTGCGCCGATTGGCGGAAGGATCACCGCCGCCTCCGCGTGACCGGCCTCGACCATGTCGCGCGCGCGCTGCTCGTCGGCGACAATCTCCCAGGCCAACGTGCCGTCGGCATCGGCCGCGGCCGGCAGCATGTCGATCAGCACGGACAGGTCGCCGAGTCGCAGATCGGAGGCCACCCCAACGACGGTTGCTTCGACTCTCGGTGGTGACCCGAACGCCGCACTCGCGATCGCGGCGGCAGCCACTGGCGCGACGAGCGTGAGAATCAGCGCGACGGGGTCCCGTGCGAGTTGGCGCAGCTCGCGCCGCACCATGACCACGAGGAAGCGCAGTAGTCGCATGGTGAACTCAGTCCCTCATCGTCCGTCCGGTGAGGTGCAAGAACACCGCTTCGAGGTTGGCACCGGCGATCTGGATGTCGAAGAGGGACACGTCGAGGTCTTCGGCGGCCTTGACAACCATGGGAATGGCCGCCGCGGCGTCTCTGACCGCGAGTCGGACAGTCCCGTTGACGAGCTTGGCTTCCTCGACTTCGGCGATCGCGAACGCCGCGCTCACGAACGCGCCAACGTTGCCAGTCGCGCCGATCTCGAGCCGCTGCACGGCACCGAGCGATCGGATGAGCCCAGTCGGCGTGCCGTACGCGATCATCGAGCCGTGGTCGATGATCGCCACCGAATCGCAGAAACGTTCGATCTCGTCGATGTAGTGACTCGCGTACAGCAACGCCACGCCGTTCTCGCGTAGCTCGCCGAGCCGGTCGAGGATGCCGCCGCGACTCTGCGGGTCTACGCCCACCGTCGGCTCGTCGAGCACGAGCAGGCGAGGCTCGCCGAGCAACGCGACCGCGAGATTGAGACGCCGCTGCATCCCGCTCGAGAACTCCTTCACGCGGTCGTGCGCGCGTTCGCGAAGGTCAACGGTCTCGAGCACGGAGGCGATCCGCGCGCCGAGCGCAGCCCCCCGCAGGTCCTCGAGCCGACCCCAGAACGACAGGTTCTCGTGCGCAGTCAACTCGGGATAGAGCGCCAACTCGTGCGGTACATAGCCAAGGGCGCGGCGGTCGGCCGCCCGGTCGTCGATCCGCCGGCCGCCGATGAGCACCTCGCCGCTGTCGGGTTTCAGCAGGCCGCAGACCATCTTGATCGTCGTCGTCTTGCCCGCGCCGTTCGGACCAAGGAGGCCGAAGGCCTCACCGGGCGCGACGTCGAAGGAGACACCGCCGACCGCGACCCGATCTCCGTACGCCTTGCGCAAGTCTCGACACACGAGGATCGGAACGGAACCCATTGCATCTCGACCGTACTACGACCGTTCGCGGTCTTCGCGCGCCGCGGCTCGCACGCCGTAGCCGACGACGATGGGAATTGGCAGCACCACACACGCGACGACGAGACCCCCGACCGCGATCGCGACCGTTCCCGTCGGATAGTTCGTTGCCACCCCCACGAAGAACGCGACCATCGAAGCCAACAGTGCCGAGTAACCGATGCGCTTGCCGATCGCCGCGATGCGCGCGGCGCGAGCTCGGCCGAGCAGAACCGGATCGTCGTTCACCACGCCGCCCACCCGTGGGCGCGAAACGTCGCTTCGAGTGCAGCGGGCAGGTCGTCGAGCGCGAAGGACAGACGCGCGCGACGCACGTTCAGGTCGAAGTGCTTGGCCTGTACGACCTGCGGTTCGTCGAGAAATCTCGCGAGCTGCTCGGGCGCGTCGATCGGGAAGAAGCGCACACCCGTTGCGAGAATCTCGCTCAGCACCGGGTACGCGAACACCGCCAGCGGCCTCCGAGCGACGATCGACTCGATCGTCGGGTTGCCAAATCCTTCCCATGTCGACGGGAGCACGATCACGTCACTCGCGGCATACGCATCCGCCGACGAGTCTGTCCGACCCAGTGTGACCGGGAGATCGGTGCGCGCGAGGAGGCGGCCGAGTGTCGGTTCGTATCCGTCCTCAGCCGGACCCGACAGCCAGAACTGGACCGGCCGATCCTGCAACCGTCGCAGTCGCGCCGCGAATCGGAGACTGCCGGGGACATTCTTGCGTTCGATCGCACGCGCGGGCTGGAACACAACCAATTCGTCAGCATCGAATCCGAACTGTCGGCGCGTCCCCGCGCGATCGCCCGCAGCCGCGTCGAGATCGAAGTAGTTGTGCACCGTGTACGCCGCGGAGTACTCCCGAGCTTGGAGTTCGCGGCGCGATCGGAGGTTAACAGTCACATGCAGCGCGCCCTCGACGCGGGGCGGGAACTCCCCTTCGAAGTGCGCCAAATGTCGGCGTTGCCACGCGAGGTCGTGGTGTCGGAACACGACGCGTGCATGCGTCTCGCGCATCGCATGGGCGGTCGCGCGGGCGGCGCCCGCGTTGAGCGGCAGCGAACAGAGATTCTCGATCACGACAAGGTCGGCGCCGTCGATCGCGGAGCGCACGTGCGGTTGGTTCGGCGGCTCGCCGGAATCGATGGCGAGGCCGGGCAGCACGATGTCGTCAGCCTGGCCGGCATCCTCGATCGCACCTGCAACCCGGCGGACGGAGAATCCGAGCTGACCCAACGCCCACGCCCACTTGCGGGCTTCAACCGAGACGCCGTCGTCGCCGCCGAGACGGTACGACACGACCACCGCTGCCGGAGCCATCGTCGGACGTTAGGCGTCGCGGCGATCCGGCCTACAACGCGAGCCCACCCGGAGGTGGCTCGCGCGGAACCCAGCCGGTGACGAGCCACCCGTGTTTCGTCGGGCCGGCCTCGAGACGACCACCGAGAATGGACACGCGTTCGATCATGCCGCGCAAACCGTGCCCGCTCCCGCGCGGCGCGACAGGGGCGGGCCCGACCGGCGGGAGTCCGTTCTCGATGCGCATGGAGATGCGCTCACCCCCGACATCGACCGCAATGTCGACGCGGCTTCCGGGCGCGTGGCGGGCTGCGTTCGTGAGCGATTCCTGCGCGACGCGGTACAAGGCTTGGGCGACCACCGGAGGTATGTCGTTCGCGTCGCCGCTGATGCGTAAGTGCACGTCCGCACCGGCGTTCGCAAAGCCGTCGGCGAGGTTCTTCAAGTCGTCGAGCAGCTCGACCGGAACGTCGAGGTTGGGGTCGGCGTGCTCGGATAACAGACGGACAGTGCGACGCAGGTCGTCGAGGGACGACCGGCCGAGGCGCTCGGCTTCTGCGAGCGCGTCGTCGGCTTGGTCGGACTGGGTCTGGCACGCCAGGCGCGCGGCCTGGAGGTGCAGGAGCGTGACGGTCATCGAGTGCGCGATGACGTCGTGGATCTCGCGGGCGAGTCGACGTCGCTCGTCACGCGCCGCTTCGATCGCGAGCAAATGCTCGGTCTCGCGCAGGTGTCCGATCAATCGCACAATCTGCTGTCCGGAGACGCCGGCGAGCGTCGCGACGACGTAGCCTGCGATGACGAAGGGTGCGTTGGGAACGCCCGGCCCTGCGAACGCGCCAGTCGCGACGAGCACGAAAGCGCCAATAAGGATGGGCGCGCTGGCCCGGAGGCCGCCGAGCGCGGTGTCGGAGAGCAGCATCACGCCCGGTATCCACAAGAGAACAGAATCGCCGCCCGTTGCGAGCAGCGGCGCGAGGGCGCCGAGCCCGGCCAGCCCGACGATGACCTCGCCATAGCGGAACCCGACGAGCGAGCGTTCGAAGAGGAACGGGACGAGCGCAACCAGCAGCAGCGCCATCTCCACACCCGTGGGCAGTGTCGTGTCGTCGCGGGCAAACGCAACGAGCGTGGCCGCGACGGGCATCGCCGCGAACGCGAGGAACGTCCACCAGGGCAGCCCGAGGGTCGCGACGGCGGCCGGCCCGGCGACGCGGTCGGGGAGTGTGCGCTTCACGGCGTTCTCACCGGGGCGAGCATCGCGCTCGGCGGCGGTCGGCGGGTACCATTGACCACGGAGCGTGATTCAATGAGGCGCCCGGCGTGGGGCGCGGCAACTCCGTCTCTCCGCCGCACCGCCGCTTGCAGCCGAAGCACGCCACACGAACGACACCCACCGCCGACCCGTCCCGTTACGACGGGTATCCGTCTAATGCTACCGTGCGTGGCTAGGGCGGACAATGACGAACCGCGGCGTGGATACGATCGGCCGATGCGCTACCGGCGATTCGGCACCAGCGACCTCGTGGTCTCCGAGGTCGGCATCGGCACGTGGACGCTCGTCTCCGACTGGTGGGGCAAGAGTGACGATCCGCAGACGATGCTGCGCGCGGCGCTCGACGCCGGCGTGACCTTCTTCGACACCGCGCCCGTCTATGGCGAAGGCGGTGCCGGAGAAACGATCCTGCGAGAACTGCTCGCCAAGCGCGACGACATCGTGCTGACCACGAAGGTCGGATACGACATCGACGCCCCGCGGACGTATCCGGGCCAGTCGGAACGCCCGCACGACTGGCGACCGGAATCCGTGCGAAGTCAGTGCGAGGACTCGCTCCGGCGGCTCGGCACGGACTGTCTCGATCTGTACCAGCTGCACAACACCCGCATGGAGCCGATCCTGGCCGACGACTTGTGGGACGCGTTGCTCGACCTGCAGCGCGCCGGCAAGGTGCGCGAACTCGGCGTCGCACTCGGACCGGCCATCGGCTGGGTGCAAGAAGGCGTGCGCGCGATCGACGATCGCCCGATCCTGTCGCTCCAAACCGTGTTCAACGTGCTCGAGCAGGAGCCGGGCTTGACCTTCGCGGCGCGGCCGCGCGTGCACTCCGGTCACGTCGGATTGATCTCGCGTGTCCCGCACGCTTCGGACACGCTCTCGGGACGCGTGACGCGCGACACCGTGTTCGACCCGAAGGACCATCGCGCGCACCGCAACCGCGACAACATGCTCGACAACTTCGAGAAGGCCGAAACGCTGTCGTTCCTCTGGGAGCCCGAAACCGGGCGAACGATCGGCCAAGCTGCGATCGCGGGAATCCTGGCCAATCCGTCGTTCACGACCGTCCTGCCCTCCGTTCTGACCGTCGAGGACGTCCGCGAGTACGCGGCCGCTTCCGATCTTCCACTGACGAGCGACGAGCGCGCCGCCGTCGACGACCTCTGGTCCCGGAACTTCGACCATCGAGACCGCTACGTGATGCCGCTCAAGTCGAGCGTTGCGCCGTCCTGACAATGCGCCTTCCGGCCGATCAACGTCGCGAGCAACTGCTCGATGTCGCGACCGAGGTGTTCGCGCGGCACGGGTTCCACGCCGCGTCGATGGACGAGATCGCTGAATCCGCCGGCGTCACGAAGCCGGTGCTGTACCAGCACTTCCCGAGCAAGCGGGCGCTTTACATCGAGCTGTTGACCCAAACTGGCGAACAACTCCTGAGGGCGCTGAGGGAGGTGACCCACAGCGCGTCAACCGGTCGCGAGCGCGTCGAGTCCGGGTTCCGCGCGTATTTCGGGTTCGTCGCTGACAGTCGCGCCGGGTTTCGACTCTTGTTCAGCAGCTCGATTCGCACCGATCCGGAGTTCGTCGGCATCGTCGACCGTGTGGTGCGCGCCGCGGCCGACGTGATCGCGACCCTGATCGAGATCCCGGTGTCGGAAGAACACCGGCACGTACTCGCGAACGCGCTCGTGGGCATGGCCGAGGCGATCGGACACGACGCCACCGACGTCGGGTCGCCACGACCGGATGGCACACGGGCCGATCCCGAGCAGTTGGCGAGCTGGCTGGCCGAGTTCGCGTGGTTCGGTCTGCGCGGCGTGCGAGCGGAAACCCCATCACAACTTCCGTAACCTAATCCGCTGTACGCGGTGGTCCGGACCCTTCTCGAGGACGAGGTACGCGCGCCCGCGCGTCGGTTCGACGTTCTCGCGAAGGTTGACGGCGTTTACCTGTTGCCAGATCTGGCGACCGAACGCGCGCGTGTCGGCGTCCGTGTATTGCGTCAGGAAATGAAAGAAGGACTGCGGATCAACGAGCGCGGTCTCCCGGAGGATCACGAGCCGGTCGAGGTACCACGCTTCGATGTCTGCTTCCGCGGCGTCGACGTAGATCGTGAAGTCGAAGAAATCAGACACGACGACGGTCGGTTCCACCCCACCCCGCCGCGCCGGTGCTTGCAGCACATTGAGCCCTTCGACGATCACGATGTCGGGCCCTTGCAGGATGATCTCGTCGTCGGGAACGACGTCATAGACGACGTGCGAGTACACCGGGGCGCGCACGACGGGTTCGCCGGACTTGAGCTCCGCGAGAAAACGGAGCAGGCGACGGACGTCGTAGCTGTCGGGGAAGCCCTTACGACTCATCAGGCCGCGTGCTTCGAGCACCGCGTTCGGGTACAGAAAGCCGTCGGTCGTGACGAGGTCGACGCGCGGATGATCTGGCCAGCGAGAAAGTAGTGCTTGCAGGATCCTCGAGATCGTGCTTTTGCCAACCGCGACGCTGCCGGCGAGACCGATCACATAGGGAACGCGCGCGTGGAGCTGACCGAGGAAAGTCTCGGTCGACGCATGGAGCTCGCGCGTGGCCGCGAACCGAAGGTTCAACAGGCGAGACAGTGGGAGAAAGACCTCTTCGACCTCACTCAGCTCCACTGGCTCGTTGTGGCCGCGCAGCAAATCGACGTCCGCTTGGGTCAGCGTCAACGGCGTCGATGCGCGCAGCCGGCTCCACTCCTCGCGGGTGAAGTCGACATACGGCGAGAGCTCGCGCTCTTCCGTGTCCACAGCGGGGCGACGCTAGCCGCTCGCCTTTCAGTCTGCGGCGAGCCCGATCGGGCAGGCAACGCCGGTGCCGCCGAGCCCGCAGTAGCCGTTCGGATTCTTCGAGAGGTACTGCTGGTGGTAGTCCTCTGCGTAGAAGAACGTGGGTGCGTCGACGATCTCGGTCGTGATGTCGTCGTGGCCGGCGGCGCGCAGCCGCTGCTGATACCTCTCGCTCGACTGCTCGGCCGCGGCGCGTTGCTCGTCGTCGAACACATAGATTCCGGAGCGGTACTGCGTCCCGACGTCATTGCCCTGACGCATCCCTTGGGTGGGGTCGTGGCTCTCCCAGAGCACAGCCAGCAACTGGTCGTAGGAGATGAGCGTCGGATCGAACACGACGAGCACTGCTTCGGTGTGACCGGTGCGGCCGCTGCACACCTCTTCGTAGGTCGGGTTCGGCGTTAGGCCGGCTACGTAGCCGACGGCGGTCGTGAACACACCCGGGACTTGCCAGAACGTGCGCTCGGCGCCCCAGAAACACCCGAGCGCGAACACGGCTCGGCGCAATCCGTCCGGAAACGGGGGCTCCAACGGGGTGCCGAGCACATCGTGGCGCGCCGGCACCGTGAAGGGGCGGGCGGCCCGGCCCGGGAGTGCGTCTTCGGGCGTCGGCACGCGCAGCTTGTCACGGTGAAACATCGAAACCTCGCGGGTCCAGTCGGCCCTTACACTCTCGCCGAAACCTCGATGCGTCGATAGACCCTAAGAATTCGGGGTCTATCGAACGCCGCGGGGTATACGGCGAAGACCTCCGGTACTCACGGTACGTGTTACAGCACGACCGTGGCGAGCGTTCCCATTTCTACCCGGCGGCAGCGTGGTCGTGCGCCTCGCCGGAAACCGAGGCGTGGGCGGGCAGGCCGATATCGACGCGTCGGCGGTTCAGCTCGTGGATCTCGCGACATTGCACGGTGGCCATCTGTTCGGCGAGTCGCCGTACGTCACCGAGGGCCGCGCCCTCGGCCGCGGCATCGGCCATGGCGGCGCCGGCGGGACCCGACGGCCCGCGGCGTCGTCGCTCGCATCATCGGCTTCGGCGTCGTCGGCTTTCACGGGTCTACGCGCGCACGACCCAGTCTTCGGTGCGTTCCGTGTAGCCGTCGACCAGCTTGGTCGCGACCGTCCGGGCGAGTTCGCCCGTGCGGCGCAGCTCTTCGACCGCGGCGACGGGATCGACATCGCCGAACAGGCGCGTGTCATCGAGCGCGACCTCGGCATGGCCGGTCGGATCGACAACCCACCACGAGGCTTCGAGCGCGATGCCGTTTGGGTCGTTGAAGTAGATCGAGCGCAAGAATCCGTGGTCGACAATGTCGGTGACCTCACAGTTCGCGGCCTTCAGCCGCAACCGGAGTTCGACGAGTGCGTCCTCGTCGACCAGCGCCATCGACAGGTGGTCGAACTGCGTCGCGCGGGGACTCGGTACCCCGGCGGGCTTTGCGTACGAGTCGACGACCTGACCGCGGTACTCAAAGAAGGCGATCGTCGTTCCCTGACCGAAGTCGAAGAAGTAGTGCCGGAACGAGTCGGTGCCGACCGTCGCTACGATCCGGGCGCCCAGCACACCGACATAGAACCGAACGGTCGCGTCCATGTCGTCGGTGACGAGCGCGAGGTGGTGCACACCTCGCCAACGTGGGTATTTGGGCCAACGTGGGTATTTGGGCCAACGGGGGTATTTGGGCCAACGCGGGTAATTGGGCCAACGGGGATAGTTCGCGTCGGACATCGCAGCTCCTCGACGGCGGACGGCGGTGGAACACCACCGACGCTACTGCCGGCGCAGGAGCGTTACCGGGCTGTGTGCACGAAGTCGTCGTGCGCGGGCTGCGGCACCGACTGGCCGGTGGCGAGCAGGGTTGCGATCGCGCCCGGCTCCATCGACGGCGAGTGGTAGTAGCCCTGCACGTAGTCGCAGCCCATGTCGACGAGCTGCGCGTATTGCTCGACCTGCTCGACGCCTTCGGCGACGACATCGATGCCGACCACATGGCCCAGGTCGATGATTCCCTTGACGAAACCGGCGTCCGCTTTCGACTCGCAGATCGCGTCGATGATCGGCTTCGCGATCTTCAGGGTGTCGATCGGGAGTTGGCGCAAGTAGCTGAGCGACGAGAACCCGGTGCCGAAGTCGTCGATCGCGATGCCGACGCCGAGCGTCTTGAGCGCTTCGAGCGTCTCCTTCGCTTCGTCGATGTCGCGCATCATCGCGGTCTCGGTGACCTCGAGCAGCAGATGGTTCGGCTCGAGCCCCGCGTCCTCGAGCGCATTGCACACGTCCTCGATGATGTCCGGGTCGGCGAGCTGGCAGGTCGAGAGGTTCACGAACATCCGAACATTCGGCGCATCGACCGCCCATTCCGCCGCTTGCCGGCACGCCTCCCGAAGAACGAATCGGCCGATCGACACGATGAGGCCGGTCTCCTCGGCGACACCGACGAACTCACTCGGTGGCAACAAACCGCGCTGGGGATCCTGCCAGCGGAGGAGCGCCTCGGTCGCGACCACCGCGCCGGTCGCGGCGTCGATGACCGGTTGGTAGTGCAACAAGAACTCGTTCGCCGCGAGCGCTCGCTCCAAGCCGAGCTTCAGCTGATGGCGGCGCGCGACGCTCAATCTCATCGTCGGCTCGAACTCGTCGAAGCGGCCCTTTCCGTTGCGCTTGGCCGTGTACATCGCGACGTCGGCGTTCTGCATGAGCTCGCTCGCGTCGACAGCACCGACGTGCGAGGCAATGCCGATGCTCGCGTGGGTGATGACGGGATGGCCGCCGACGTCGATCGGATCGCCGAGCGCGACAAGAATCCGGTCCGCGACCGTACGCGCCACGGAGTCGCTCGCGACGTTGCGCAAGAGAACCGCGAACTCGTCACCGCCGAGGCGGGCAGCGGTGCCGTTGGCGCCGATCGATCCTGCGATCCGGCGCGCGACTTCCTCGAGTAGCGCGTCACCGGCGGCGTGACCCATCGTGTCGTTCACAGTCTTGAAGTCGTCGAGGTCGATGAACAGCACGGCGATCCGGCTGCCGGTCCGGGCGTTCTCGACGAGCGCCTCGTCCACGCGCTCGCGGAACATCTTGCGGTTGGCGAGACCGGTCAACGAGTCGTGAAAGGCCTGGTGCGCAAGCTCGTTCTTCAGCGTCCGAAGCTGCTCCAGCGACTTGCTGAGCTGCGACTTCTCGAGCGTCACCGCAAGATGGCTCGCGAACGTCTCGAACAGGTGGAGGTCGTCCTTCTCGAACCGGCGCACGCTTCCGCGGCCATTCGCGACGAGCACTGCACCCTGCAGATCCGACTCGCCGCCGAGCGGCGCGACCATCGCGGCCTCAATCGCGAAGTCCTCCGCCGCCAGACCGACTGCGGCTTCGCCGCGCAGCACAACTGGCCGCGGAGTCGCACCGAGCGCCGTGAAGACGGGTGCCACCAAATCGGCCGAGGCCAACTCGATGCGCCGGGCGTGATCCCCGGGCCCGACTGCTGTGAGGAACACGTTGCCGTCCGCCGGCGTTCCGTTCAGCACGACCTGCGCGTACTCGGCGTGCAGTGCGTCACGCGCGAAGTCGAGTAGCGCGACGAGTCCGCCTTCGAGATCGGGCGCTTCGTTCAGTACTTGCGTCGCGCCGTACAAGAACTCGAGTCCGGCGGTCTTGGAGCGTTCGGAGTGGTACGCGCGGTAGGCCACGATGCACACCGTGATCGGGCCGGTGAGCAGCACGACCGTCCACGGTTCGTGCCAGAGCAAGGAGACCGCGACGAGACCGAGCATCGTGTTGACGACAGCGCTGCCCATCGAGAACAGGAACGATTGGGCAACGGCGCTGGCAGGGAGCCGCCCGGCGTACTGCACGACGGCGAGGCTGATCGCGACGATCGTGATGACGCCGGTCGCGACGCTGGCGGCCAGCGCACCGACCCAGGAGCGCCACGATAGCGGCGCGTCGGCGGCGTAAAGGGCACCGAATATCCAAAGGGCCGCGCCGGTACCGAGCGCGAGCTGTGTCAGGTTGTACACGAGCTTCACGAGTGGACTGCGCTGCCAGAGCATCGCGGCGAGGGTCCCGGTCATCACCGCGGCGAGGAGCGCGATCGGCGACAGGAAGAAGAACCCGACGACGACGACGATCTCGCTGACCGAGAAGGAATGGGCCTCACCGCGGATGTGCAAGTCGAGCACGAACAGCTCGACGAGAAAGACCGCGACGGCAATCAGGTACCACGGCAGCTGCATCGGCGCTTCGGCCACGCCGGGCCGGCTGGCGAGCCCTAGACCGAAGATGGCGGCCGCCGCGATGGCCATCGCCGCCGCGAAGAGCCACAAGCGTCCCGACGGGCGCCGCCCGCCGGGTGCGTTCACCTCCGCGCCCTCTTCATCCATGACCTGCTCCCGATGTTCCGACGGCCAGCCGGGACCCGCCTGGCGTGCCCGCGCCACGCGGAAACGCACGATTCATTCATCGCCCATCGGGGCCGAGACCATGAACGCGGCGAGCGCAGAATGGTCAAAGGTCACGTCCCGGACCCTCGCGCCTGGCGGCCGGAGACGGTCCGGCCGCTGCCGGCGGGCCGCCTCCCGTCCGACCGACCAGGTCCGCCGAGCAGCGGTCCCGGCAACCACCCACCCGGCCGGCTGTCGTCGGGTGCGCGAGCTACGCCTCGATGACGGCCTCGACGGCCGCCCGGCGCTCGGCTTCGAGGTCCTCGGCGATCCGCTCGTCCTCGCTCGCGAGCGCGTCGAGGTCGGTGTCGGCGAACGCGAGTACGCCCATGTCGTCGAATGCGGCGCGGATGCGCGGCCCCCACAAGCCGATGTCGCGAAGGATTGGGACGATTCGCGCGAACAAGAAGCCGCGGAACATGATCTGGAGCTCGCTGTGGCGCACAGCGTCGACGACCTCGTCGACAGGGAGGCCGAGTCGCTCCCAGACTTCTTCGGCGAGGAACCGATCGCGCATCCGGTAGCACGCGTCGACGCAGAACTCCTCGCGCTCGTCGCGCTCCCTTTGGGTCAGCTGCGGGTAGTAGTCGCGCAGTGCCAGGCGACCGAACATGACGTGGCGGGCCTCGTCCTGCATGACGTACGCGTTGAGCGACCTGGCCAGTGGATCAGTCGCGTTGTTGCGGATGAGGCTGAACGCCGCGAGTGCGAGGCCTTCGATCAGCACCTGCATCGCCAGATAGGTCATGTCCCAGCGGCTGTCGGCGAGCGCGTCGTTCAGGAGCGACTGCAAGTTGTTGTTGAGCGGATAGACGAGCTCGAGCTTCTCGTGCAGGTACCGCCCGAAGACCTCGACGTGGCGAGCCTCGTCGATCACCTGTGTCGCTGCATAGAACTTGGCATCGATCGTCGGCACCGTGTTGACGATCTTGGACGCGCACATGAGCGCGCCCTGCTCGCCGTGGAGGAACTGCGAGAACTGCCACGCGACCTGATTGTGGCGTACCTCGCCCCGCTCGCGGGCATTCATCCGCTCCCAGAACGGGAGCCCGGCGAGCATGATGCTCTCGTCGGGGACGCCGAGCGGGTTCTCGGGGTCGACGTCGATCGTCCAATCGATTCGGTCCGACGCGACCCACTGGCGGCGGGTCCCCTTGTCGTAGAGCCGCAGGAGCTGGTCGCGGCCGTTGGCGTAGTCGAAGTCGAAGATCGTCTCGCCGGCCGCCGGAAGCCCCCACGTGCGTGCGGTCAGGTCGATGGTGTCGCTCGTTCGGCTGGTTTCGTCGGTCATGTTCCCCCCTGGGCACGCCGGGCGCCTGCGCAGCCTACGAAGCCGGGGCGACGTGTGCTCGGGCGCCACACCACCGAAATTCGGGAGTCGTCGATTTCTGTTCGGCCCGAGCCTTCGTGCGCCGATCAAACCTCGAGTGCCGCGGTCAGCCCGCGGTGGGCGACGGAGGAGGAATCTGGCCATGGAAGGTCGCGCGCGGACCCGCCGAGGAGGGGTCCGTATCCGCGTATTGCCGGTTCTTGCCGGGGTACTTGGTGGCGCCGCCATGGCCGTGCTCGCGCAGCAGTACTCGGTCGCGCCCCTCTCGTTGGAGTTGCTGGGCATGGGAATGCTCAGTGGCGCGGCACTCGGCGTCCTGCTGCCGTCGCTGCTCTTCACCCTCGCCGCGTGGTCACAAGCACGCCAAGCCCGGCGGATGTTCGGTACCGCGCGCCCGGTACGCGGCTGGGTCGCGCCCGCCGTCAGCATCGTGATGTTCGCGATCGCGATGGTGGGTGCCAGCACGGCGCGACCCGCGGCCGCGACCGCGACCGGGCCGTGCGTCATCACGGTCGACGACGTCGATGCAACGATGCTCGTCGCCAACCCCGCCAATGCGGTCGTCACCGACGCGACGGAAACCGTCGAGGTCGTGGTGGCGAGCTTTACGCCGATCACCGGCGGCGACATGACAGTCGGCTACGCCGGACGCGACATCGCGGTGCACACGATTCGCCGCGACGTCGCGACGGCGAGAGATCCCCACACGCTGCGACTCGTCCTTCGCGCCGACGAGGTACAGTGGATCGGCGCCGGCCTCTACCAGCTGGCCGTGCGCGCGACTCTGCAGGGCGGGCCGCGTTGCAGCGCGGAGTTCGTGCTCGACGTCGAAGCGGACCCGTTGGCGACGGCGCCCGGACGGGCGTCGTTTGTCGCGATGCTGCTCAGCGTCGCCGGGATCGGGCGCTCGAGCGTACGCGCCTCTCGCGCCGGTCGCCTTGCCGAGATGCGCGACGCGTTCTCGAGCCTGAACCGGGCTCGCACGTGGCCGGAGGGCCTCGGAAATGGCGCACCTTGGGTGACGCAGGCGCGGCCTCCTGCGGCGCACCATCCCCCCGATCCCGCGGTCGGCGCCAACCGCAAGCTCTGGTGGAAGGACACAGCCGAACCCCAGACCGATATTGGCCGCGGCGTCGACGGTGCGGTCGCGACCGTCGCCCCTGCTGCGGCCAAACCCGATGTCGGCCTCGCCCAACCGACGGCGGCGCGGCGTCCGGAGCCGAAACCGTTCGCGGTGCGCGAGCCCTTTCGGCCCGAAGCGATCGCGCCCCCGCCGCCCGTGCTCGAACCGGTGGCCGATGCCGTGCCGGAGATCGAGGACGTGGTCGCGCCGATCCACCCGCCCGCCTTCGGGCTCGACGCCGCCCTCGACTGGTTCGCGCCACCCGAACCCGCGTCGGAACCGGAGCTCGTCGACATCGCCCCGCCCGACGGGCGCGCAGCGTTCGACCCCTTCGATGCACCCGATGCAGAAGCGGAACCCGAACCCGACGCCGAGCTCCACGCGGAGGCGGAGCTCGAAGCGGACGCCGAGCTCCAACCCGAGCCCGAGCCGCGGTTCCCGCTGGCGTCGTCGTGGTCGGTCGACCGCCGCAGCACCGACCGCCCAGACAGCGAAGACGGGTTGGACTCGAGCTGGTTGGTTTCCGAACGCGCGGCGGCGTCGACGCCCGCTCCGGTCGAGGCGGACGACGACGATGCGCCCGCCGCCGCGACGCCGTCGCGGGCGGCTGAAGTCGAGCCGACCACCGCGCCGCCGGTCGAGTTCACGATCTGGATCGATTCGCTCAGTCCGGTGTTCCTCCCGCCGACCGTCGCGCCGCCGACACCGGAAGCGCAGATCGCAGCACCCGAGGTCGCGGACGAGCGCGACGTCCTCGACATCACCGCGGCGGACGCGTCGATCGGTCGGCGTGAGGTCGACCCGTTCACCGACGCCGTCCCGCCGCTCACCGACGCCGACGAGCCCACGACTGCACTGCTCGAACCGCTCGACGAACTCGACTCCGACGCGCCGGTCGCGCCCGAATCGCTCGTCGACGACGACGGCGACCTCGCGGCCTCGACCGACGAGTTCGTCGCGCACGATGCGATCGTCGACGGACCGCAAGTCGAACTCACGGTCGTGCTCGAAACCGGCCCGACGAATGCAGACGCCAGCGAGTCGGACGGCGAGCTCGAAGTCGCGTCCATCGGCGAGGCAGCCTCGTTGGACTGGCCGACGGTCGCGGTCGACGCCGCCGGGGTCAGCGTCGCACCGGTCAGCGTCGAGTGGTCGACGGTGTCGCACGAGCCCGACGTCGCGATCGTCGCCGAACTCCATACCAACGCGGTCGCGGCGACGATCGAACCGGTTGCGGACCTCGTCGAGCCCGAGCACGCGTTCGAGTCGGCGGACGACGACGTCGACGTCGAGGCCGCCCAGATCGACGTCGAGGTCGAGGCCGAGCGAGACGAGCCCGACCGGGCGAGCACGCTCGAGCCCGAGGCCGGCGAGGACGACACGCTCGAGCTCGAGGCGCTGGCGGCGCTCGCCGACGAGATCGCCGACGCGGCGCCCGCCCCGGAACCGGTCGCGGACGACGACGTCGACGTCGAGAGCGACGCGGCCCCCGAACCGGTCGCGGCCGACGCGCTGACGCAGCTGATCGCCGAGGTCGCACCCGAGATCGCGGCGTCCCCCGTCGCGCCGGTCGTGCACATCCATTACACGCCCGCGCCGCAAGCCGACGTCGTTGTGCACGTGCACGAGGCGCCGGCGCCTCCCCCCGAGACATTGCCGGTGCGTCAGCTCGCGGTCGACGGCGACGGCGCGGGAGTCCTCGGCCCGACGGCCACTGCCCACATCGGCACCGAAATCGGCGCGGCCTCGCGCGCGGCGCTCGCGCGGTGGAGCGACGCGTCCGGCCCGACCGTCCCCGACCTCGAGTCGGCGTTCGCTGAGACTCTCGAGCATCTTCCGATCTCGGATGAGTCTCGCCGGCTGCTCGAGACGGCCCTACGCGAAGACTCGCTGCGAGACGCTGTCGACCACTGGGTCGCGCAGATCGGCCGACCGATCGCGGCGCTGCGCCAGGCGATGGCATGGCACTCGTTCAACGCCCAACAGATCATCACCGGATTGGTGGTGCCGAGCCCGAACTTCGCCGACGTCACGCGCCGTGCCAGCCTTTCGTCGCAATCCGACCACGACTGGGACCTGCTTATCCAAGAAGTCCAGTGGCCGTGGCGCGAGGGTTATGTCCGCCGGAAGCGATCCGGCGGACGGCGCAAGGGCGCGCGGGGCGCCGACGAGCTTGACGAGTTGATCGAGTATGGCCATGCCGCGCTGCTCGCGCCCGGTACCGCACCCCTGTCGATCCAGCTCGACACCGCACTGCGCGTGGCGGGGTTGCACTTGCGGCGCGCGATGATCGGGACCGACACCGAGGACCACGTCCGCTGGGCGGTGTCACTCGCGACGGTTGCAGCCGAACGCAGCCGGGACACAACTCCGGCGGCCGTCGTCGTCATTACCGCCCGGTCCGCCGCGATCCTGCACGACTGCGCGGGACGACTCGCTCGGGGCGAGGCAGCACCCATTCGCGAGACGATCATCTCGGCTCGCCAGCGACTCGACCGCGCACTGCAGTTCTGCGCCACCTCACTCGACGATGCCATTGCCGCGATCGTGATCGGCACCGCCTTGCTCGCGCACGCGCCGGACGAACCTGACCGCCACGTCGTCGTCACGCGCGCGCACGCGCTGCTCGCCGCGAGTGCGGACGCGGCGCGGCGCGCGGGTCAGGCCGAGCTCGCCGAGGCCGCGATCGCGCTGCGCGGCGGCCGCGAAACGGTCACGGTGGCACCGCGAGTCGAACGAGAGCGGCCGCGTCGGCGGTGGTTCGGCCGGCGCTCCGCGTAGCGCGGCGCTATTTTTCCCCGGCTGCCTCCACGAGCTCGACGGGAAGCACGCCGCCCGGGACGATCACCGTCGGATCGTTCAGGTCGAGCACGCCGTCGACGGATCCGGGCGGCAACGGTGTTTCGTAGCGTCGCACCGCGCCGCGCTGCGAGCCGTCGGGCAACACGATCCAGCCGCCGACGTAGTCACCGTCGTCGAACGTGGCCTGCGCGCGGTAGAGCCCGGCCGGCGCGACCGCCCGCGCGGCCGTAAAGGTGAGCGGCTCGTCTCCGGGACGCGTGAAGGTGCCGGACGCTTCGACGCCGGTGAACGACACGTCGAGCACCGCGCCGCCGTCGTTGTCGAGGCGCGCCGTGCCTCCCTGGAGCAGCCCGTAGACCCAATCGACGCGGTTGGCGCCATCGGTCACGAAGGCCTGCGCCTCGCCGTCGTCCATCGCGACAACCGCGACGTATGTGTCGGATCCATCCACGGTGCCGACGTAGCTGCCGACGGCATCGGTGGCGACCTCGGCCGCGGTGGTGGTCGTGGCCGCGGGATCATCGGCTGGTTGGCTGCTGGGAGCGTCGTCGCCGCCGCTGCAACCGGTCAGCGCCACGCTCAGAACGATCAATGTCGTGAGCCCGCGCTGCGTGAAGTTCATTCGGCCCCCTGACCGATGCCGTCCGTTCGTGAGACGACGCGACGTGGCGATTCGTTCAGCCGAAGCCGCCTGGCGAATCTCGATAGCGTGATATCCAGGAACTCGCCGACCAAGCCGAGGTGGTCGCGCGGGTACGCGGCACCAGCCTGAACGCGCTCATCGTCGATTCGCTCGCCGCCGAGGTGGAGCGAGCTCGCAACGACAAGACCTTCACGAGGCGTGCGCGGCAATTGTTGCAGCGGGACAAGGAACTGCTCGATCGACTGGCCACGGACGTCGCGATCCGTTACATCGGCTCGACCTTGAGCGACTGAACCACCGACTCGAGCCTGCGTATCGTGTCCGCAGATGCGTCCTGGCCGAGCGCGACGTACGCCAGGAAGTACGTACCGACTTCGCTGAACTCCACCACACCGAGCCGAAACGCAGGAACACTCTCGTCCAGGCAGCGCGGATGGAGACCGTCATCCGGCTCGAGGTTCATGAACTCCTCGAGAGGCGGCCTGGATGCGTTGCTGCCCTGATCAGAGCCGACCTCGACGACTGAAAAAACAGCGCCGTCAACCCCGATCTGAGGTGTGTCCGACTCAAAGCCGGAGATCCCGGATCTATTAGTCCGCATCATCGGGTGTCCGGCGATCGTTGGTTACGTTGCTGGCGATGGTACGCGATTCTGCGTTCGCGAGCATCGGCCAGTCCTTGTTTGCGCGCGGCGCGGATCTCGTTGCCGCGGCCTTCGTGTTCGTCGTTCGGTGTGACGTAGCCGATGCCGGCGTGGAGACGCATAGCGTTGTAGTTATGCGGGTGATCGTGTCAAGCATCGAGTGGAGAACGGTCATGAGGCGGCTTCGTCGATGCGGGTGAGGAGGCCGTCGAAGATCTTCTGACGGCCGACCTGTCCCTTGTCGGCAGCGTCGTCGCGT
>JBQTGT010000045.1:0-6479 GCA_052390615.1 Actinomycetota bacterium | reverse complement strand
CCATCGCATCGCGATCACCCAGATGCGAATCCATGACGACGCCCGAACCCTGATGGAACGACAAATGAACAACGGCAAGACCAAGACCGAAGCCCTGCGCGTCCTCAAGCGAAAGCTTTCCGACGTCGTCTACCGCGCGCTACTCGCCGACGCCCAATCCGCTGCCGCGAGTTGCCTCGCACAGGCAGCTTGACATAGGAGCAAGCGATGACCGATCACATCGCGCGCAACCGCGCGTTCTGGGATAGCGATGCCGAGGAATACCAGGCCGCGCACGGCGAGGTGCTCGCGCGCGAGCCACTGGCCTGGGGCGCGTGGCGCGTCCAAGAGGCCGAACTGCAAGTGCTCGGCCCCGTTGCGGGTCGCGTCGTCCTCGAGCTGGGATGCGGTGCGGGCCAGTGGGCAGCCGCGCTGCACGACCTCGGCGCGCGCACGACCGCGCTCGATCTGTCCCGCGCGCAGCTCGACTACGCGCGTCGACACGTTATCGATCGCGGCGCCGAGGTCGCGCCCGTGCAGGCCAACGCCGAATCGCTGCCGTTTGCCGCGGCGGCGTTCGACATCGTGTTTTGCGACCACGGCGCCATGAGCTTCTGCAATCCCGAGTGCACCGTTCCCGAAGCCGCGCGCGTCCTGCGACCCGGTGGTCTGTTCGCGTTCTGCACAACGCATCCGCTCGTGTACCTGACGTGGGACGACGACAATGCCAAGCAAACCCGTCGGCTCCAGCGCGACTACGAGCTCGGACGGCTCGACTTCGGCGAAGGAACGTCGGATTGGGTGCTCCCACCCGGCGCATGGGTACAGCTGCTTCGCGCGCACGGGTTCGACGTGGAAACCCTCATCGAGCTGCGTCCGCCCTCGCACGCGACCACGACCTATGAGGACTTCGTTCCCGCGAAGTGGGCACGCAAATGGCCGTCCGAGCAGATCTGGCGTGCACGCCGCCGCGACCAGCGAACGGGACGGACAGTGCCGTGACAGCGAACGTTGCGATGTCGGGGGGTGCTCGACGTGCGGTCGGAGGCCGCTCCATCACATGCCGACCACGAACCCATGGTTCGTGGTCGGAGCACTAGACCGCGAGACCGATCGAGAAGGACTCGACCAGCTCGTCGAAGATCTTCTCTGTTCCCTGCACCGCGTGCGCCATCAGGATGTAGAGCCGACTGCCGGACATCACGACGAGGACACGGACGGGGTGACCGTCCGGCCCGTCGAGGGTCGCGTCCATCGCGGGAAGACCCGAGTGCGTGGTGACCTCGGCCGACTCGAACTCGCCGGCCATGGCGCTCGTCCCACCTGCGATCGCCTCCCGCATCACCGCTTCGGCTTGGTCGTCGGGAACAACGACCGGCAGATCCGTGACTGCGACGCCCGCTTCCCACTGGTCCCGTTCGATGATCGCGGCGTTGATGGTCACGCTCATGCCGTACGCGCTCTGCGTGTCGGACGTCTCGGTGGGCGTCTCGGGGAGGCGAACCGAGTAGCCCATGCCCGCCGGCGCGTACTCGACCCCGCCACCGTCGACGTATTCCTCCACCTCCGCTGGAACCGCGTTGCGCCACGCGCCGACGTACTCCCAACCGACGAAGGCGCCGAGACACAGCAGACCGACACACAAGAGCTTCTTCAGCGATCCCGACGAGCGCTTGACGGGTGTGACGGGAGTCGACCACTGCGAGCTCGCGGTGGGAACGCGCTCGTACGGACTCGCGGCTCCAAGTCCGCTTGGCGTGGGTCCACCCGGTGCGCCGGGCAGACCGATGCGAGCCGGCGCGGCGTAGCGCGGGTCGAAACCGCTCGGCGCGACGTGCCCGCCTGGCGTCGCGATTTCGGGCGGCGCCGACGGCGACGGTCGTGACGGGGGGGGCGGCGCCGCGCTCGGCGCGCTCGGGCCCGGCGGGCGCAGCCACGGCGCCGCGGGCGCCGCGCTCGGCGTCGCGGCCGGGGCGCTCGGCGTCGCAGTGACCGGCGCGAGCACTCCCGCCGTCACCGCGGCGTGGCAGCGCTTGCACTCCTCCCAGTCCGCCGGGACCAGGTAGCCGCAATTGTCGCATTGAAGCACGAGAAGGGTTATCGACGCGGGGTCAGATGGACGTGAGGTCCAATTCGTCACGCGCCGCGCCGGACCCCCGACGGCTCGCCCCCGGGCCGCGACGAGAACTGACAAATCCCCCACCGCCATACAATCCCCCCATGGGCGCGTGGGCTCTACGTCAGATTGTCGGTTGACCCGCCGCGGGCGACCGTGGACGCGACAGCGTCGGCGTGCGAGTCGGCGCTTCCGAAGTGGGTGTCGAGCACCCACGCCCGCTTGAGATACAGGTGGACGTCGACCTCCCAGGTGAAACCCATCCCGCCATGGATTTGCGTCGCCGACTTGCCGTTGGCGAGCGCGGCGTCCGCGGCCACGACCTTGGCGCCCGCGACGTCGCGGTCGAGCCCGCGCAGCGCGGCGTCGTCGAGGTGCGCGCCGGCGGCGTACACCGCGGCGCGGGCAACCTCGGTGCGGGTGACCATGTCAGCGCAGAGGTGCTTGACCGCCTGGAACCCGCCGATCGGCCGGCCGAATTGCACGCGCGCGTTCGCATGGGTGACCGCGAGCTCGGCGCATCGATCCGCGATGCCGAGCAGGAATGCCGCGGTCAATACCGTTCCAGCCCGACGCCACTCGGTGACCTCGGCATCGAAGCGCTCACCGGTCGGCAGCCCGTTCACGCGCGCGACGGGCGTCAGCGGGTCGAGCGGCCAAGACGACGAGTCCGCGTCGAGCGCGCGCGGATCGACGGTCGTTGCGCCGTCGTCGTCGAGCACGATGAGCGACTCGAGCACGTCGAGATGTTCGATCCACGTCGGCGCCGCCCGCTCGACGATCCCGACGATGCCCGCGCCGGCGAGGAGGGAACCGATCAACGGTCCGGGAACGCAGGCGCGCCCGAGCTGTTCGAACACGACGACACAGTCTGCCCACGCGAAGCCGTCGGCGCGCAGGGAGAAGACACCCGCGTCGCGCAGCTCTTCGAACATCTCGCGATCGAATCCGTCGCGAATGCGACGGCTGTCGAACCGTCCCGTCAGTAGCGCCGCGATGCCGTCGCGCAATGCCACCTGGTCGGCGGAGAGGTCCAGATCCATCAGCCCAGATCCATCAGCCCAGATCCATCAGCGGGGTTCCCTCGGCAAGCCGAGCACACGTTCGGCGATGATGTTGCGTTGGATCTGCGATGTGCCGGCCGCGATCGGGAGCGCCAGTGTGCGCAGCCGTTCCTCGACCAGCTCGTTGCCGTCGACATGCAGGGCATCGCGGTCGAGGACCCTGAGGCACAGTTCGCCGAAGCGTTGCCGCGCTTCGGAATACGCGAGCTTCATCACCATCGCGCCCGGCCCGGTGACCCCGCGAGTGGCCTGTGACACGTTGCGCTTCGTCAACGACCACAATGCATCGAACTCGGCGGCGCAGCGGCCAAGCTCGCGCCGATACGCGACGTCCGAAACGATGGGCGCAAGGTCCTCGCATAGCCGCAACGAATCGACGAGCTCGCTCACGAACGCGGTGCCCCGCTCGTACTTCAACGTGACCTGCGTGACGCGCCAGCCGTCGTTCTCGGCCCCGACTCGATTCGCGATCGGCACTCGCACGTCGGTGAGGAATACTTCGGCGAACTCCGATGATCCGAGCACCGTACGCAGCGGGCGGACCTCGACGCCGGGTTGGTCCATGGGCAGGATCAACCAGGAGATCCCTTTGTGCTTGGGCGCGTCGGGATCGGTGCGCACGAGCAACTCACCGACGTCGGCGATTTGTCCGAACGAACACCAGATTTTCTGACCATTGATCAGGTAGTCGTCGCCGTCGCGCTCGGCGCGCGTGCGGAGGGCGGCGAGGTCGGAGCCCGCGCCGGGCTCCGAGAAGCCCTGACACCACACCTCTTCGCCGCGCAGGATCCTCGGCAGGTGCGCCGCCTTCTGCGCGTCCGTGCCCTCTTCGACGAGCGTGGGGCCTGCGTGCAACGTGCCCACGAAGTTCACGCCGACGTACGGTGCCCGGGCGCGCGCGGTTTCCTCGTAGAAGATCAGTTGCTCGGTCGGCGACGCTGCGCGCCCGCCGTACTCGGTCGGCCAGTGCAATCCTGCGTAGCCGCCATCGAACAGCCGCCGCTGCCAGTCGGTATCCCATTTCCGTCGTTCCGCCCACGCCGCGCGCGGTGGTGCGGACGCGAGCGCCGGAAGCGTGTGCGTGAGCCAGTTCGCGAGCTCGACGCGAAAGGACTCGTCGGCCTCCGAGTACCGCAGCTGCACGAGGGCGAAGTCTACGAGCTGCGCGTCGCCCGAACGCCGAGCGTCCTACCGGCAGGTAGTCCCGTCGTCGGGTACTTCGAGATCAATCAGGTAGCGATCGACGGCGTCGTCGATGCATGCGCTGCCGCGGCCGTACGCAGTGTGACCCTCGCTCTCCCACACCATGAGGACGCCCGACTCCAGCTGCTCGGCGAGGCCTTCGGCCCACCGCAGCGGTGTCGCGGGGTCGTTGCTCGTTCCGAGCACGACGATCGGCGGCGCGCCCGGCGCAAGGATCGGACGCGGTGTGCCGGATGGCGGCACCGGCCATACCGCGCACGGCGACCCGAGCCAGATCGTCGCGGGACCGAACGCAGGCGCATCGGCCGCGGACTCCTCGGCGAGCTCAGTCATCTCCTCGAAGGACGGCGACGGTCCGTCGACACAGCCGATCGCGTAGAAAGCCTCGCCCTGATTGCTGTATTCACCGCCCCGCCGGCGGTCGGTATAGAGGTCGGAGAGCTCGAGCAGTGCCGTGCCGTCGCCCCGCGCGGCCTCGCTCAACGCGTCCGCGAGCACACCCCAGCCGTCTTCACCCGAGTACATCGCAGTTGCGACACCGATATCGGCCTCGCCGGGGCCGAGCTCGCGCTCCTCGCCGGCGATCTCGGCCGGGAGGGACTCGGCGTCGATCTGCGCCAGCAACGAGTCGTACGCCGCACGCGGATCGCTCCCCCCGAAGCCGCAGTTGCTGCGCTCACAGTCCGCGAGGAACGCGTCGAGCGCGCGGTCGAAGCCGACGGCTTGGTCCTTGCTCAAGGTCGCGGCATCGAGGCTCGGGTCCACCGCGCCATCGAGCACCATCGCACGGACGCGATTGGGGTAGGCGTCAACATAGAGCGAGCCGATAAACGTGCCATACGAGAAGCCGATGTAGTTCAGCCGCTCGTCGACGAGCGCGACGCGTATCGCTTCGAGGTCGCGCACCGTATCGGCCGTGGACAAGTGCGGCAACAATTCTCCGCTTCGTTGCGCGCAGCCGCGCACGAACTCGTTCGTGACCTCCTCGATCGCGGCGATCTCGGCGACGGCATCGGGTGAACGGTCGACCGCATAGAAGTCGTCGAGGTTGTCGACGCAGTCGACCGGAGTGCTTTCGCCGGCGCCGCGCGGATCCCACGTGACGATATGGAAGCGTTCGAGCAGATCGCTCGAGAAGAGCAACTCGGATTGCGCGACATACGGGACGGCGGCCACACCCGGACCACCCGGATTGAATAGCAACGAGCCGATTGCATCGCCGTCGGCGGGTCGTCGCGACAGGGCGAGATCGATCGTGGGCCCGGTGGGGTCGTCGTGATCGAGTGGCACCGTTAGGGTGGCACACTCGAGATCGTCGCAATCGCTCCACTTGATCGAATCGATCGGCAGCTCGTCCGCCGCGGTCGATTCCGAGCTCCGCGCCCCGCGAACCGCGCCGTCGTCGTCATCACCGGTGCACGCGCCGGCCATCGCGACGAGCACGGCAATCGCGGCGGCGGCTGTCCTGCGAGAGCGCACGGTCTGCACCCTAGAGTGCTCGGCGTGTTCCGCCTGAGCACAAGAGCAGATCCCACCTTCCTCGCAGAGATGCTGTACGAAGCCGTGTACTGGCGCGACGACAGCGCCGAAGAACGGCCGCCGCTGGACGCGCTCCTCGCGCAACCCGAAACGGCGCGCTATGTCGACGGCTGGGGCCGGCCCGGCGACCTTGCGGTCCTTGCGCTCGACCGGCGCGACGAACCGGTCGGCGCGGCGTGGCATCGCCAGTTCTCGGCCCGCGAGCCCGGCTACGGCTTCGTCGCCGACGAGATCCCCGAGGTGTCGATGGCGGTGTACCCCGAGTTCCGCGGCCAGGGCGTGGGCAGCCTGCTCCTCGGATCCCTGATCGCCCGGGCCCACTCCAATGCCCAACCGGCGTTGAGTCTCAGCGTCGCGCGCGACAACCGGGCCCGGCGCTTGTACGCACGGCACGGATTCGAGGTTCACGCTGAGCACGGCGACGCGTTCACGATGCTGCTCACCATCGCCGGTTAGTTGGGATGACGCCTGGCGGCGCCGCTCTCGTCGGATGAGAATCTGGTGCGTCGGCCGGGCTGCCGTCGTTCGTCTATGGCGCTCGGAGCCCGCGGTTAGTTTGACGCGGAGGTCTCGTGGCG
>JBQTGT010000044.1:0-24431 GCA_052390615.1 Actinomycetota bacterium | reverse complement strand
GACCCGGACAATCCACATGCGCATAATGACGGGCATCCGTCTCATACTCCACATGCGCGATCGAGATCGTGATCCCACGCGCCTTCTCCTCCGGCGCCTTATCGATCTGATCGAACGCCGTAAAATGGACGTTCGGGTTCTTGTCGGCCAACACCTTCGTGATCGCCGCCGTCAACGTCGTCTTCCCATGATCGATATGACCGATCGTCCCGATGTTCAAGTGCGGCTTCGTGCGCTCGAACTTCTCTTTGGCCATGGATCTACCTCTGCTCCTTGAAAGAGGACGTCGCGATCATTCGCCGCGGACTCGAGCGATGATCTCGGTTGCGATCGACTCCGGAACTGCCTGGTAGGAGTCGAACTGCATCGTGTAGGTCGCGCGCCCTTGGGTGCGTGACCGAAGGTCGCCAACATAGCCGAACATCTCCGCCAACGGCACCCTCGCCCTGATCGCCTGGACGCTGCCGCGCTGGTCCATGCCCTCGATCTGACCCCGGCGGGAGCTCAGGTCGCCGATGACGTCGCCCATGTAGTCCTCGGGCGTGACGACCTCGACGGCCATGACCGGTTCCAGCAGCTGGGGCTTGGCCTTCTTGGCCGCTTCCTTCAGCGCCATCGAGCCCGCGATCTTGAACGCCATCTCGGAGCTGTCGACGTCGTGGTAGGACCCGAACGTGAGGCGAGCGCGAATGTCGACGAGCGGGTAGCCCGCGAGCACGCCGCCTTCCATTGCCTGCTGGATGCCGGCGTCGACCGCGGGGATGTACTCGCGCGGGATGACGCCGCCCTTGATCTCCTCGACGAACTCGTAGCCGCCTCCGGGGCCGGTCGGTGCGAGCGCGATGACGACGTGCGCGTACTGGCCCTTTCCGCCGGTCTGGCGGATGTAGCGCACTTCGACCTTCTCGATGGGCTGCGTGATCGTCTCGCGGTACGCGACCTGCGGTTTGCCGACGTGTGCCTCGACGTTGAACTCGCGCATCATCCGGTCGACCAACACCTCGAGGTGCAACTCGCCCATCCCCGCGATGATCGTCTGACCGGTGTCGTCGTCGGTGTGCACCTGGAACGTCGGGTCCTCGTCGGACAACGACCCGAGCGCGCGGCCGAGCTTGTCCTGGTCGGCCTTCGTCTTCGGCTCGATCGCGACCGAGATCACGGGCTCGGGGAACACCATGCGCTCGAGAATGATCGGATGCTGGCGCTCGCTCAGCGTGTCACCCGTCGTCGTCTGCTTGAAGCCGAGGCCCGCGACGATGTCACCCGCGTACGCGACGTCGATGTCCTCGCGCTGGTTCGAGTGCATGCGCAGGATGCGACCGACGCGTTCCTTTTCGTCCTTGGTCGAGTTGTAGATCTCGGAACCCTTCTCGACCTTGCCCGAGTAGATGCGGAAGTACGTGAGCTTGCCGTAGGGGTCGGCGACGATCTTGAACGCCAACGCCGCGAAAGCCTCGTCCTCGCTCGCCTTGCGCTCGATCGGATCGTCGCTTTTGGGGTCGACGCCGACCGTCGGCGGGACGTCGATCGGCGACGGCAGAAAGTCGACAACCGCGTCCAGCATGGGCTGCACGCCCTTGTTCTTGAACGCCGAACCGCACAGCACGGGCACGAACTCGAACGCGAGCGTTCCCTTGCGGACGGCGGCGCGGATCTCGTCCGGCGCGATGTCGTGCTCTTCGAGGTACTTCTCCAACAGTGCGTCGTCGACGTGGGCTATCACCTCCATCAAGCGCTGGTGCGACTGGTCAGCGTGGGCGCGATGCTCGTCGGGAATGTCAACGACCTCGAACTTGGCGCCCTCGCTGTCGTCGTCGAGCGGCCATACGAGCGCCTTCATCTCGATGAGGTCGATGACGCCGCGGAACTCGTTCTCCGCCCCGATCGGAAGCTGGACGACGACGGGAACCGCGTCGAGCCGCTCACGGATCATCTGCACACAGCGCTCGAAGTCGGCGCCGACCCGATCCATCTTGTTGATGAAACAGATGCGAGGGACGTTGTACTTGTTCGCCTGGCGCCACACGGTCTCGGTCTGCGGCTCGACACCGGCCACCGCGTCGAACACGGCGACGGCGCCGTCGAGGACGCGCAGCGACCGCTCGACCTCGACCGTGAAGTCGACGTGGCCGGGCGTGTCGATGATGTTGACCTGACAGTCGCGCCACTGCGCGGTGGTCGCGGCCGACGTGATCGTGATGCCGCGCTCTTGCTCTTGGACCATGTGGTCCATAACCGCGGCGCCTTCGTGCACTTCGCCGATCTTGTAGGTACGGCCGGTGTAGTAGAGGATCCGCTCGGTCGTCGTCGTCTTGCCCGCGTCGATGTGGGCCATGATCCCGATGTTGCGGGTCTTCTCGAGGGGGAATTCGCGTGCCATCTCTCTCGTGCTTTCTGAAACGGTGTGGTGGGGGTCAGGGGACGGGGCAGCAGTCGACCGGGCGCACGGGCCCGGTCGGAGACGCGGGGTCGAACCCCGCTCGGCGTCAGGTTGCGTTAGCGGTCTGACGCCTCCCCTCGTGTCACTGCTCGAATCACCATGTCTCTTGGTCGCTCTCGTTCTCGCCCGGAGCGGGCGCCGCCGGGCGGGGCGCCACTTCGCTCCATGCCTGTATCGGTCCTCCGTGGCGCATTACCAGCGGTAGTGCGCAAAGGCCTTGTTCGACTCGGCCATCTTCTGCATGTCGTCCTTGCGCTTGATGGCCGCCCCGATGCCGTTGCTGGCATCCATGAGCTCGGCCGCAAGGCGCTCGGCCATCGTCTTTTCCCGGCGCTGGCGGGAGAACCCGACGATCCAGCGGATCGCGAGGGTCGTCGCCCGGCGGGGCCGGACCTCGACCGGCACTTGGTAGGTGGCACCGCCCACACGCCGGCTCTTCACCTCGAGCGGGGGCCGGACGTTCTCGACCGCGCGCTTCAGCACTGCGACCGGGTCGCCGTTGGTCTTGCGGCTGATCTCGTCGAGCGCGCGGTAGACGATGTGTTCGGCGTTCGAACGCTTGCCGCTCAACAACACCTTGTTGACCAGCTGCGTGACGACGACCGACCGGTAGATCGGGTCGGGCATCAACTCGCGACGCGGCGCGGGACCTTTGCGCGGCATCTCAACCTCTCTTCGCGCCGTAACGGCTGCGGGCTTGCTTGCGGTTGGCGACGCCGGACGCGTCGAGCGCACCGCGGATGATCTTGTAACGCACGCCCGGGAGATCCTTCACCCGACCGCCGCGGACGAGCACGATCGAGTGCTCTTGCAGGTTGTGGCCGATACCCGGGATGTACGCGGTCACCTCGACGCCGGACGTGAGGCGCACACGCGCGACCTTCCGGAGCGCCGAGTTGGGCTTCTTGGGTGTGGTCGTGAACACACGCGTGCACACGCCCCGCCGCTGCGGTGAGCCCTTCAGCGCCGCGGTGCGGACCTTGTTGGATTTCGATTCCCGTCCCTTGCGGACGAGCTGGGCAATCGTGGGCACGCGTGATCCTTCGCAAAACTCGAGCTGGCAGCTCCCGGCGAGCGCGCCAGGGCGCTCAGAGCCGACGGACGAGGTTAGCAGGCCCGATTCGAGGCCGAACTGGCGTGACAAAGGCGCGCTGAGCGCGCTCCTGTCACGCCAGTTCGAGCGGCGTTGGGTGCTACTCGCCGGCGGACGCCGCGGACGGATCCTCGCCCGGCGCCTCGGACATCAGCTCTTCGGCGACCTCGAATGTGACGTCGGCCGGCTCGCGCTCGGTCATCGTCGCGGTGGCGCCCGCGGCCGGCGCGCCGGCGAGGATGCCGAGCTCGGCGACCTCGGTCGCGCGGGGCGTCGACGCCTCCCGCAACCAGGTCGCGAGGTCCATCTCCTCTTCGGCTTCCGACGTGTAGAACGGCAGCGGCTCGTAGTCGGGTGCATGCGTCTTGATGTCGCGGTAGAGCGCCATCCCGGTGCCGGCCGGGATGAGCTTGCCGATGATGACGTTCTCCTTCAGGCCCTCGAGCCCGTCGGAGCGACCCTCGATCGCGGCTTCGGTGAGCACACGGGTCGTCTCTTGGAACGACGCGGCCGACAACCACGAGTCGGTTGCGAGCGACGCCTTGGTGATCCCCATGAGCTCGGGACGACCCTCCGCAGGGTTGCGGCCTTCTTCGACCAGCCGCCGGTTCTCCTCCGCGTACTTGCGGGCGTCGACCTTCTCACCCGGCAGGAAGGGGCTATCGCCCGGTTCCGACACGGTGACGCGTCGCAACATCTGGCGGACGATGACCTCGATGTGCTTGTCGTGGATCGACACGCCCTGGTCGCGGTAGACGCGTTGCACCTCGTCGGTGAGGTACTGCTGCGTCTCGCGCACACCCTTGATCTCGAGCAGCTTCTTCGGATCGAGCGGGCTCTTGTCGTCACCGACCAGGCGGTCGCCGGCCGCGACGTCCGCGCCGTCGCGCACGCTGATGTGCGCGCGACGGGACACCGCGTACTCGTATTCAGTGCCGTCGTCCGCGATGATCGAGATGACCTTCTCGCCCTTGTCGTTCTCGCCGAGCCGCACGACACCGGACACGTCGGCCATTAGCGCCGCGCTCTTCGGGGTCCGCGCTTCGAACAGCTCGACGACACGCGGCAGACCGTGCGTGATGTCCTCACCGGCGACACCCCCGGTGTGGAACGTCCGCATCGTCAGCTGCGTACCGGGCTCACCGATCGACTGGGCCGCGACGATACCGATGGCCTCGCCGAGATCCGCGACCTTGCCGGTGGCCAGCATGCGGCCGTAACAACGAGCGCAGACCCCCGACACCGTCTCGCACGTGAGCACCGAGCGGACACGAACCCGATTGGTCTTCGGGTCGTCGCCGATGGCCATCATCTGGTCGTCGTCGATCTCGACGTTGCGCGGGATCACTGTGCCGTCGGTCAACGTGATGTCCTCGGCAAGGCAGCGACCGAGCAAGCTCGTCTCGAGCAGACGCGCGTCGGGCTCGACGTTCTCGAGCCAGATGCCGCGGTTGGTTTCGCAGTCTTCCTCGCGCACGATCAGCTCCTGCGCGACGTCGACGAGACGGCGGGTCAGGTAACCGGAGTCAGCGGTGCGCAAGGCGGTGTCGGCGAGACCCTTGCGGGCACCGTGCGTCGAGATGAAGTACTCGAGCACCGACAGTCCTTCACGGAAATTGCTCTTGATCGGCCGCGGGATGATCTCACCACGCGGGTTCGCCACGAGACCGCGCATGCCCGCGATCTGACGCACCTGCATCACGTTCCCTCGGGCACCCGACCCGACCATCATGTCGATCGAGTTGAACGGCGTCGCCTGCAAGAGGTCCTGCATGGCCTTCGTCACTTGGTTGGTGGCGTCGGTCCAGATCTCGATCTCCTGCTGACGGCGCTCGTCATCGGTGATGATGCCGCGCTCGTACTGGTTCTCGACCTTCGCCGCCTCGCCTTCGAACTTCTCGAGCAATCCGGCCTTGGCCGGCGGCGTCGTGACGTCGGAAATCGAGATGGTCAAGCCCGCGCGAGTGGACCACTCGAACCCGAGCGCCTTCAACTTGTCGAGACTGGCCGCGACGACGGCCTTGTCGAAGCTGACCACCAGCTCGCCGACGACCTCGGTGACGTCACGCTTCTTCATGGCGCGGTTGACGTACGGGAAGTCGTCGGGGAACGCGCTGTTCAACAGCAGTCGACCGAGCGTCGTCTCGACGAGCACATGTCCATGGGTCGACTCCGCGCTCCGCTCCCCTCCGGTCGCTGCTCGCTCGTCTCCTGCACTCGTGCCGTTCGTGCCGTACTCGCGCAGCACCTCGCTCTGCGGCGTGCCGTCCGGGAGTGGGCGGGCGAACCGGTCGGCCGGAAACTTGGCCGCCGGCATGCGCACTTTGATCTTGGCGTGCGCGGAGAGGGTCTCGCCGTCGCCACCAAACCGTTCCTCGTACGCGGCGTACGCCTCGTTGAGGGAGCTGAACACGCGCCCCGCGCCCTTGTCACCCTCGATGGACTCGGTGAGGTAGTAGACGCCGATGATCATGTCCTGGCTCGGGACCGCGATCGGGCGGCCCGACGCCGGCGACAAGATGTTGTGTGCGCTGAGCATCAACAGGCGCGCCTCGGACTGCGCCTCCGCCGAGAGCGGCAGGTGCACGGCCATCTGGTCGCCGTCGAAGTCGGCGTTGAACGCCGCGCACACGAGCGGATGGATCTGGATGGCCTTGCCCTCGACGAGCACAGGCTCGAACGCCTGGATGCCGAGACGGTGCAGCGTTGGGGCACGGTTCAAGAACACCGGGTGTTCCTTGATGACCTCTTCGAGCACGTCCCAGACCTGCGGGCGGGCGCGTTCCACCATGCGCTTGGCGGACTTGATGTTCTGCGCGTACTCCAAGTCGACGAGACGCTTCATGACGAAGGGCTTGAACAGCTCGAGCGCCATCTGCTTCGGAAGGCCGCACTGGCGCAGCGCGAGCTGCGGGCCGGCGACGATCACCGAGCGGCCCGAGTAGTCGACGCGCTTTCCGAGCAGGTTCTGGCGGAACCGGCCCTGCTTACCCTTCAACATGTCGGAGAGGCTCTTGAGCGCGCGGTTGCCGGGACCAGTGACCGGACGCCCGCGGCGACCGTTGTCGAACAGCGCGTCGACGGCCTCCTGCAGCATCCGCTTCTCGTTGTTGATGATGATCTCGGGTGCACCGAGGTCGAGGAGCCGCTTCAGCCGGTTGTTGCGGTTGATGACGCGGCGGTACAGGTCGTTGAGGTCGGAGGTCGCGAACCGGCCACCGTCGAGCTGCACCATCGGGCGCAGGTCGGGCGGGATGACCGGGACGACGTCGAGGATCATGCCGAGCGGCGAGTTCACCGACCGGCCGTGGTCGTCGCGGCGGTTGAACGCGGAGACGACCTTCAGACGCTTGATCGCCTTGGCCTTGCGCTGCCCCTTCGCGGTGGCGATGGTCTCCTTGAGCTCGACCTCGACAACGGCGAGGTCGAGGCGCGACACCAGGTCCTTGACGGCCTCGGCACCCATACCCCCGGCGAAGTACTCGTGGTAGCGGTCGGTGAGCTCGCGCCACACCCGCTCGTCGTCGATGAGCTGCTTGGCCTTCAGCGACTTCAGCGTGTCCCAGACGAGCTGGAGCTGCGCGATCTCTTCCTCGTACCGACCGCGGACCTCCTCGAAGTCCTTGTTCTTGGCCTTCTCGGCCCGCTCGAGCTCCGCCTTCTTGGCGCGGCGGCCCTCGAGCTCCTCGAGCTCGCCGATGTAGGTCTCGTCGCGCTCACGCAGGCGGACCTCGCGCTCACGCTCGAGGTCGCCGATCTCGGCGCGCATCTCGGCCTCCAACGACGGGAGGTCCTTGTGCAAGCGTTCGGTGTCGACCCACGTGATCAGGTGCGCGGCGAAGTAGATGACCTTCTCCAGCGACTTCGGCGCGATGTCGAGCAGGTAGCCCAACCGACTCGGGACGCCCTTGAAGTACCAGATGTGCGTCACCGGCGCCGCGAGCTGGATGTGACCCATCCGCTCGCGCCGCACCTTGGAGCGCGTCACCTCGACGCCGCAGCGTTCGCAGATGATGCCCTTGAAGCGCACGCGCTTGTACTTGCCGCAGTAGCACTCCCAGTCCTTCGTCGGACCGAAGATCTTCTCGCAGAAGAGTCCGTCCTTCTCGGGCTTGAGCGTGCGGTAGTTGATCGTCTCGGGCTTCTTCACCTCGCCGTTGGACCAGGTGAGGATGTCGCCCGCGGTCGCCAGGTTGATGGTGAGCCGATGGCTCTCGTTCACGTCGAACACGTGATGGCTCCCTAATTTTCCTCGTATTGCTCAGAAACGTGCCGGGGCGGCGGCGTCTTCTTCGTCGGTGCCCCGTTCGGGCCTCGACAAGTCGATGCCGAGCGATTCGGTCGTGCGGAATGCGTCCTCGTCGAGCTCGCGAATCTCGATCTGTTCGCCGCGCTCGTTCATGACGCGGACGTTGAGGCACAACGCCTGCATCTCCTTGATGAGCACCTTGAACGACTCCGGGATTCCCGGCTCGGGGATGTTCTCGCCCTTCACGATCGCCTCGTAGACCTTGACCCGCCCGAGCACGTCGTCGGACTTGATCGTCAGGATCTCCTGGAGGGCGTACGCGGAGCCGTAGGCCTCGAGCGCCCACACCTCCATCTCTCCGAAGCGCTGGCCGCCGAACTGCGCCTTCCCACCCAGCGGCTGCTGCGTGATCATCGAGTACGGGCCGGTCGAGCGGGCGTGGATCTTGTCGTCCACGAGGTGCGACAGCTTCAGGATGTACATGTAACCGACGGTGACCGGGCGGTCGTACGGCTCGCCGGTTCGGCCGTCGAACAAGCTCGCCTTGCCGTCGCGGCCGATGAGACGCGAACCGTCGGCACCGTCGGGGTTGAGGTTGCCGAACAAGTCTTGGATCGTGTCGAGGACGCCGGCTTCGTCGTTCTCGTCCCAGTGCGCGCCGTCGAACACAGGGCTCGAGATCCACACCGCGGGCTCGGTGACCGTGCGCGTCTTGTGGGGCGACGCCGGCTTCGTCTGCTCCGGATCCCAGCCGTGACGGGCCGCGTAGCCGAGGTGCGCTTCGAGCACCTGGCCCACGTTCATCCGGCTCGGCACGCCGAGGGGATTGAGCACGATATCGACCGACGAGCCGTCCGAGAGGTACGGCATGTCCTCGATGGGCAGGATCTTGGCGATCACGCCCTTGTTGCCGTGCCGACCGGCGAGCTTGTCGCCCTCGGAGATCTTGCGTTTCTGCGCCACGTACACGCGCACGAGTTGGTTCACGCCCGGCGGCAGCTCGTGACCGTCGTCGCGCGAGAACACGCGCACGTCGATCACCTTGCCGGTCTCGCCGTGCGGCACCTTGAGGCTCGTGTCGCGGACCTCGCGCGCCTTCTCACCGAAGATCGCGCGCAACAAGCGCTCCTCGGGCGTGAGCTCGGTCTCGCCCTTGGGCGTGACCTTGCCGACGAGGATGTCGCCGGGGCCGACCTCGGCGCCGATGCGGATGATGCCGCGCTCGTCGAGGTCCTTCAAGATGTCCTCGGACAGGTTCGGGATGTCGCGCGTGATCTCCTCGGCGCCGAGCTTCGTGTCGCGGGCGTCGATCTCGTGCTCCTCGATGTGGATCGACGTCAGGACGTCGTCCTTCACGAGGCGCTCGCTGATGACGATCGCGTCCTCGAAGTTGTGGCCCTTCCACGGCATGAACGCGACGAGCAGGTTCTTGCCCAGCGCGAGCTCACCGAGGTGGGTCGACGGGCCGTCGGCGAGCACGTCGCCCCGCTTGACGGCCTGGCCTTCCCCGACCAACGGCTTCTGGTTGATGCAGGTGCCCTGGTTGGACCGACGGAACTTCGACAGTCGGTGGGTCGTGCGCCCACCCTTGCGGTAGTCAACCGTGATCGTGTCGCCCGCGACGTCGAGCACGGTGCCTTCGTCGTCGGCGAGGAGCACGTCGCCCGCGTCGCGTGCGGCGCGTGCTTCGACACCGGTCCCGATATATGGCGCGGTTGCCCGCAACAGCGGGACGGCCTGGCGTTGCATGTTGGCGCCCATCAGCGCGCGGTTGGCGTCGTCGTGTTCGAGGAACGGGATCAGCGACGTCGCGACCGAAACGAGCTGCTTCGGCGACACGTCCATGTAGTCGACCTCGGCCGCGGTGACGTAGCCGATCTCGCCGCGACCCGCGCGCACGAGAACGCGCTCGTCGAGGAACCGGCCCTGGTCGTCGACGTGCGCGTTCGCCTGCGCGATGACGTACTCGTCCTCGTCGTCGGCCGCGAGGTACACGATCTCGTCGGTGACGCGACCCTTCTCGACCCGACGGTACGGCGTCTCGATGAAGCCGAACCGGTTGATGCGCGCGTAGCTCGACAGGTAACCGATGAGGCCGATGTTCGGGCCCTCCGGCGTCTCGATCGGGCACATGCGGCCGTAGTGGCTCGGGTGCACGTCGCGGACCTCGAAGCCCGCACGCTCACGGCTCAGACCGCCGGGACCGAGCGCCGAGAGCCGGCGCTTGTGGGTGAGACCGGCCAGCGGGTTCGTCTGGTCCATGAACTGCGACAGCTGCGAGGAGCCGAAGAACTCCTTGATCGCGGCGACGACAGGCCGGATGTTGATCAGCGTCTGCGGCGTGATCGCCTCGACGTCTTGGGTCGTCATGCGCTCGCGCACGACGCGCTCCATCCGGCTGAGGCCGACACGAAGCTGGTTCTGGATGAGCTCGCCGACGGTCCGCACCCGGCGGTTGCCGAAGTGGTCGATGTCGTCGGGGTAGTAGCCCGCGTCGCGGTTGTGCAGCTTCACGAGGTAGCTGACGGTCGCGAGGATGTCGGCCTTGGTGAGCGTGAAGTCGCCGCTGCGCCCCTCGACGTTGGCGTCGGGGATCTCCAGGTCGAAGCGCTCGAGCCCGAGGATCGGGTACTCCTTGGAGAGCTTCTTGGACACCTTGTGGCGGCCGACCTTGGCTTGGTCGTAGCGCTTCGGGTTGAAGAACAAGTTCTCGAGCAGCGCGCGCGCCGAATCCGGAGTCGGCGGCTCGCCCGGCCGCAGCTTGCGGTAGATGTCGATAAACGCTTCGTCGATACTGGCCGTGTTGTCCTTGTCGAGCGTGTTGCGCATCGACTCGTACGGTCGGCCGGCCTCGTCGGTGATGAGGTTCGCCAGCTCCTCTTCAGACTCGCCGAACCCGAGCGCCTTGAGCAGGATCGTGACCGGCTGCTTGCGCTTGCGGTCGATGCGGACGTACGCGATGTCCTTCTTGTCGACCTCGAACTCCAGCCACGCGCCGCGACTCGGGATCATCTTGGCGTCGACGATCTCCTTCTCGGGCGCGGTCTTGTCGGCGTTGACACCGAAGTAGACACCGGGCGAACGGACGAGCTGCGATACCACGATGCGCTCGGTGCCGTTGATGATGAAGGTCCCGCGGTCGGTCATCATCGGGAAATCCCCCATGAAGACCGTCTGCTCCTTGATCTCACCGGTCTGCGCGTTCATGAAGCGGGCGGTGACGAACAAGGGGCGGGCGTAGGTCATATCGCGCTCGCGGCATTCGTCTTCGGAGTGCTTGGGCGGGTCGAAGACGTGGTCGGTCAGCTCCAACTTGAGCTGACCGGTGAAGTCCTCGATCGGCGAGATGTCGCGCAAGACCTCCGCGACACCGTCGTCGAGGAACCACCGGAACGAGTCCGTCTGGACCTCGATCAGGTTCGGGAGGTCCTTGACCTCGCGCAACTTCGAGAAGGACAAACGCTCACGAGACGCGAGACGAGCCAACGTCACTCCAATCCAGGGTCACGCTGCGATGTGGCCGGGCCGCCGAACGGCGCCGACCGGGCAACACAGAGAACGGCGGCCGTGTTCCGGGCGCGCGCCGAGAAGGTCCGAAACGATCGGGAGGCACGGACGGGCGGACACGGCTACTCCCAGCATAGACCCGAGGCATGCTGCTGCCAAGCATCTAGGGCGCGCAGGACTAGCGCTGTCCGTTCTGGCGGCGAGGATACGACGACACGGCCGATGTGACAAGGATTTCTCCTCGTCGCTCGTCGGGCTATTTGAGCTCGACCAGGGCGCCGGACTCTTCGAGCTTGGCCTTGGCCTTCTCGGCGTCCTCTTTGGAGGCCTTCTCGAGGACGGGCTTGGGGGCGCCGTCGACGAGGTCCTTCGCCTCCTTGAGGCCGAGGCTCGTGAGCTCACGGACGACCTTGATCACCTGGATCTTCTTGTCGCCCGCGGCATTGAGGATGACGTCGAACTCGTCCTGCTCCTCGACTTCGGCCGCGGCGCCGCCACCGCCGACGCCGACCGCGGCGACCGCGACGGGCGCGGCGGCGGTGACGCCGAACTCTTCCTCGAATGCCTTCAGGAACTCGTTCAGCTCGAGCACCGTCATGTTCTTGAAGACGTCGAGCAGCTCGGTCGTGCTCATGGTTGCCATGGTTGTTCCTTGCTCCTGTTACTCGGTCTCGGTTGCGTCGGTGTCTGGGGCCGGGCCTTCGGGCTCCGCCGCAGCTTCTTCGGTCTCTTCGGTCTCGGTTGCTCCCGCAGCCGGGGCCTCGGGCTCGGGGGCCGGAAGCGCTTCGCCGCCTTCGACTCTTTGGTCGATGAGGGCCTTCACGCCGTAGGCCATGTTGCGGGTGAACGCTTGGAACAGGCCCGCCGCCTTCGTCATCGGTGCTTGGAAGCCACCGGCGAGGCGCGCCAAGAGCTGGTCGCGCGGCGGCACATCGGCCAGCGCTTCGACATCGGCGGTCGTGAGCACGCGCGGGCCCATCAGCCCGCCCTTGAGCACGAGGTTCGGGTTGGTCTTGGCGAAGTCGCGCAGCGCCCTGGCCGCGGTGACCGCGTCGCCGCCGTCCTTGCGCACGAACGCGATCGCGACCGGGCCGGACAGGGTGCCGAGCAAGTCCTCGAGCCCGGCATCGGTGGCGGCGCGGCGGGCGAGCGTGTTCTTGAAGATCTTGTAGTCGGTGGACGCCGCCCGCAGCGACGCCCGCAGCGTCGCGATGTCGGTCACGGTGAGCCCGCGGTACTCGGTGAGCACTGCCGCGTCGGCGTCCTCGAGCCGCGTCTTGATGTCGTCGACGACTGCGGCCTTCTTCTGCAGCTGCTTGCTGTCGGCGGGTGCCTTGGTGGGCATGTCGTTCCCCTCGGTTCCCGGGCGAGACGCCTCACGGGACACGCGCGGCGGAGCCGGCGCTTCCGGGGGTCGCCTCGTCCGGCGGGCGTGCGCCCATTACCTGCGTGAGACCGGATGTCTGTGGCGTTCGATTGAAGGCGGGTAATCGTACCATCCGGGCCGTGACCGCCCTCGAAGCCCGCGCCCACGAGAACCTCTGCGCGTTCATTGCGTGGACGGCACGCCTCGATCCCGCAGCGCACGTCATCGACCGCGACGGCGTTGTGGGCGTGAGCACACTTCCCGACTGGCCGTCGGGGCGCACCCTCGTGCGGCGTTCGAGCGAGCTGAACGCCGCCGCGTGGGCCGACGCAGCCGAGGCCTTCGCCTTCGCGGACGGGAAAACGGCGTGTGCGTTCGCACGCATCGGTACCGACGACGACATCATCGCGGTGCTGACCGAGCGCGGCTTCGCCGAGTACGCGACGACACCGGAGATGGTCTGCGCATCGCCACTCGAGCCGCGGCCCGATCGCGAAGGATTTCGCGTCCGGCTCGCGGCATCGACCGCCGACGTGTACGGGTACGCCGCGATCGCGGGGGAGGCATTCGCGCACGTCGGCATGCCCGCCGACTCGGTCCGAGTCGCGCTCGAGAACCCGGACCACTTCCTCGTTCCGTCGGTCTCGGTCGCGATCGCCGAACGCGACGACGGCACGATCGTCGCCGGCGCCGTCTCGTTGCTGCTCGGCGCCGAGCGCACCGGCTACCTCGGATGGGTCGGGGTCGGCGACGACGCGCGTGGCCACGGTCTCGGCGACCTCGTCACCCGTCTCCTCACCAACGACGCGTTCGCCCGCGGCACCGACCTGGTCACCGTCGAAGCGTCGCGGTTCGGCGAGAACACGTGCGCCCGGATGGGGTACCGCGAGCTGTACCGCTACCGCATCCTCATCAAGATCTGAAAGTCAGAAGGTCCGAGTGTGCCGCTGACCCCGCTCGTGCGCGAATTCCTCGTGCGCGTCGAGGACCTACTCGATGCTCGGGAATGGGCGAACCTCGACCGCTCGCAGCTCGAGACGACGACCGTCGACGGCGTCGCGCGCCTCGTGCTGGCCCATCTGGACGCCGGCGGACTCCCGATCGAGATCCAGATCTTCGACCGCGAGGTGGTGGTGACCTGGTATCCCGAGCACCGGTCGGTGAAGGATCGGGACGAGGCGCTCATGCTGATCGAAGCGTTGGGCGACGGCCGCGTGGAGCTGGTCGTGACGCGCCAGGTCTGGATGATGACGATGCGCAGTTACCTGGACGGGGCGGCGCTGCCGTTTCTCACGACGCGAATGCCCTGGCTCACGTTGCGCCCGCGCACCGCACGCCTCCACTTCGGCTTCACATGACCCGATCTCACCATCTCTCGGGACCTGGAACGGTTGCGCCCACGTCGTTCATTCGTTGGGGTCGATCGCGAACGGTTCCAACTCCTGGAGGATCGCTTGTTGCGCGCTCTCGCCGTTATAGGGACTCCACGGAATGTCGATCTTGTAGTGGCCGGCCCGGGCGGGAGGACCGAGGAAGAGGACGCCACGACTCTCCCAGGGCGTCAGACCGTCGGCGGTGAACGTCCACGGACCGCCGGGCTCGTCCGTCGCATAGATGCTCTCGATGACCGAGCCCACCTCGAGGTGCCCCTTGTAGATACGGCGGACGCGGCTGACGCGAGCAGTGTCCTCGCTCAGCGGTTCGAACTCGACCGTGGCGACCGTCTCCGACTCCTCGAACCGGTCCCGAAACTCCTCCTCGGTGGGCCCAGGCTCGCGTCGTCCGAGACCCGCCGCGATCCGCTCGTAGGCCCGGCGGCTATGCGGCGCGTCCCTAGCAAGCGAAACCAGCTGACCGTCCTCGAACCCCAGTACGAACACTCCCGAGTCCGACATCTCTTGCCGCAAGACGCCGCCCACATCCGCGACAACCTCGAGATCGGCGCCGTCGACCGGACGCTCGAGCCCCTCTGTCTCGACGTAGCGCAACACCTCGACGTTCTCGAGCGGCACGCACTCGTGATAGGGGCCGCCCCGACGCACCCTCGCGTCGATCACCAACACCGCATCGTCGAGCACGTCCTCGAGCCGCGGCGGCACCGCAAAGTCCTCGTCAGCATCGGTCGAACCGACATCCGACATCGTCACCCCCCCACAGCGCGCGGCGTCGTCGTCGTCCCCACCACAACCAACCAACCCGACGAGACCGAACATCACCACGATCACAGACCGGCTACGCATCGGGACCGCCCACATCGACCCGGTAGAAGTGCTCGCGTCGCTCGTTCATTCGTTGGGGTCGATCGCGAACGCTCCCCACTCGTCGAGGATCGCTTGCAGCACGCTCTCGCCGTCGGAGGGACTCCACGACATGTCGATCGTGTAGTGGCCGGACCGGTCGGGAGGACCGAGGAAGAGGACGCCATGACTCACCCAGGGCGTCGTTCCGTCGGCGGTGAACGTCCACGGACCGCCGGGCTCATCGGTCGTGTACGTCCGCTCGATGATCGAACCCACCTCGAGGTGCCCCTTGTAGATACGACTCACGAGGCTGACGCGAGCAGTGGCCTCGGTGAGCGGTTCGAACTCGACCGTGGCGACCGTCTCCGACTCTTCGAACAGGTCCCGAAACTCCTCCTCGGTCGGCCCAGGATCGAGTCGGCCGCGACCCGCCATCATCGCCATCATCGCCGTCATCGCCTCGTAGCGCCGGCGACCATCGGTCGCACCCGAGTTGAGCGAGACGAGCTGACCGCCCTCGAACCCCAATGCGAACACCCCCGAGTCCGACATCTCCGGCCGCAACACCATGCCAACGTCGGCAACGACCTCGAGATCGGCGCCGTCGACCGGACGTTCGAGCCCCGGCGTCTCCACATAGCGCAACACCTCGACGTTCTCGAGCGGCACGCACCCCTCATAGGGCCCGCCCTCACGCACCTTCGCGTCGATCACCAACACCGCATCGTCGAGCACCTCCTCGAACCGCGGCGGCGGCAACGCGAAGTCCTCGTCAGAATCGGTCGAACCGACATCTGACATCGTCACCCCTCCACACCCCGATATCCCATCGTCCCCACCGCAACCGACCAACCCGACGAGACCGAACATCACCACGACCACAGACCGACTACGCATCGGGACCGCCCATCGACCCGGTAGAAGTGCTCGCGTCGCTCGTTCATTCGTTGGGGTCGATCGCGAACGCTTCCCACTCCTCCTGGAGGATCGGTCGTTGCGCGCTCTGGCCGTTTTGGGGACTCCACGGCAGGTCGATCGTGTAGTGGCCGGGCCGGTCGGGAGGACCGAGGAAGAGGACGCCAATACTCTGCTGTGGCGTGAGACCGTCGGCCGTGAACGTCCACGGACCGCCGGGCTCATCGGTCGTGTACGTCCGCTCGATGATCGAGCCCACATCGAGGTGCCCCTTGTAGATACGACGGACGAGGCTGACGCGAGCAGTGGCCTCGGTGAGCGGTTCGAACTCGACCGTGGCGACCGTCTCCGACTCTTCGAACAGGTCCCGAAACTCCTCCTCGGTGGGCCCAGGCTCGTGTCGGCTGAGGCCAGCCGTGATCCGCTCGTAGGCCCGGCGGCCATTCGGCGCGCCCCGGTCAAGCGAGACGAGCTGACCGTCTTCGAACCCCAATGCGAACACCCCCGAGTCCGACATCTCCGGCCGTAAGACACCGCCAACGTTCGCGACAACCTCGAGATCGGCGCCGTCGACGGGACGCTCGAGCCCCTCTGTCTCCACATAGCGCAACACTTCGACGTTCTCGAGCGGCACGCACCCCTCATAGGGGCCGCCCTCGCGGACCTTCGCGTCGATCACCAACACCGCATCGTCGAGCACGTCCTCGAGTCGCGGCGGCGGCAACGCGAAGTCCTCGTCGGAATCGGTCGAACGGACATCCGACATCGTCACCCCTCCACAGCGCGCGGCGTCGTCGTCCCCACCGCAACCGACCAACCCGACGAGACCGAACATCACCACGATCACAAACCGACTACGCATCGGGACCGCCCACGTCGACCCGGTAGAAGTGGTCGCGTAGCTCGTCCACGGTCAGTTCAACCTCACCAAAGTCGGTGCCCTTCCTCGGCCTTTCTATGAGGTCGTCGTTTTGGCCCCAGGGGTTGCGGATCTCGACTACGAGGTCGCCACCAGCGCCCTTCTGCACTCCGATGATCGAAAAGGCGTGTTTGCCGTCGCCGTCGTAGCCGAGCGGTTCGAGCTCGGCCGACACGGTCATCGGATGACCGGCCTTCCAGTCGTCGTACAGGCGCTTCGTGAGCTGCGCGGTGGTCATGTCGTCGGTGTCGTAGTGATGGGCGTCAAGGCCGAGCTCGCCGAAGACGCGGCTGGCGTGGCCGCCTTCGATGTCGTCGTAGCCGTCGTGCAGCTCGGCATAGGCCTTCTCGATGATCGGGAACCACATCTGTTCTGTGTAGATCTTCGACCTGACTTCGGTGCTGGTCTTGGCGTAGGCCGGGTCGGTACCGGCGACGTACAGGTCGGCATCGACGGTGACAACCCTGTCAGCGAAGCGAACCGAGTACGTCCCGTTGCCGTTGTCGCGCACGATGTCCCTGATCAGCTTGCGCCACTCGGGTCGGGCGGCGAGTGCGGCGAAGGCCGCGGCGAGATAGCAGTCTCCGATCATTCCCTGCACGACGTTACGCGCGCTGATCGACTTGAACAGCGGGAGGCCCGTCATGCGGTCCTTCTCGTCGAACTCTTCGTCGCTGTCGCTCCACAGCCACCAGCCCGAGCGATCCTTCGTGGCTTCGGGATCCTCGAGCGTCGCGTCGGGACCGAGGGCCAGGGCGCGGAGTGACGCCGCGGTCAGTGCGCCGAAGATGCCGAGGTCGACTCGCGCGTCAGCCGCCACCCGCAACGCATTTTCGACACCTGCGAACGCGTTTCGGCACGCGATGCACGCGCCCGCCCACTCCGCGCTGGCGATCCCGGCGCGTCCGGCCGACACGAGATCGTACTGCCCAAGTCCTATCTCGACGCCTTCCGCCCTGAGCGCGCCATCGGTCTCGTCGGCGCTCCCGGCGAGACGCCGCAGCGCCTGCGCCGCATGCGCCAGAGCGCCGATCGCGGGCTCCAACGCTGCGGCATACTCGCGCAGCGCGATCTCGAAACGTCGCGATCGCGGTCCCGTCCACACCTCCCCCAGCGCCTCGGCATGCCAGCGCACATTCGAGACGACCCGACCGATCTGCTCCGCGTACAGGTCGTAGTCGCGAGCCTGCGTACGCAACTCGGCATCAGCGCGCGCGAATGCCACCGTCACGGCATCGTCCATCCGTCGGCAACGCGGACCTCCCGCACAACCGCGTCCAGCGCCCGCGAGACGACCTCGGACTCCATCGCGATGGCACCCAGCAGCTGCGTGACCGCCCAGTTCACAGACGCGGCCGCCTCGCTGACCATGGCACCCGGAAACGGCAGATCGAGAACTCGACACGCGGCACCCGCCCCGAGGCCGGCGGCCCACTTGTGGGCTCCGTCGGCGAAGGCCCGCAACTGATCGGGATCGACTGCAAACGGCTCATCCAACGTCATGCCAACCCACATCCATGTGCACATCTAGGGCGTACGGGTTCACACCGACCGTCGGCGCCGGCAACCTCGCTCCGCCACACCTGCTCGATCGTCGGCGGCTCCGTCAACACCCGGCAGAGCCGGCTGCACCCGGCGCAGATAGCCAGCACGACTGCGATCACCGACGTTGACCTCACGCGCGTGCTTCCCCCCGCACGAGTTGGGTGACGATCTCTTGCATCTGGTAGGTGCGGGTGGCGGTGACGGTCGCGGTTCCGAGACCTCGTGGCCTCGGCGCGCGTTGTCGAGGAAACGGCCTCGGACGCGTCATCGTCGCCCGAGCCGCTGCACGCGGCGCATATCGCCAACACGACTGCGATCGCCCGCGACGCCCTCACGATTGACGAGAGTACGCCCAGAAACCATTTCGAACAATCGAGGACTCTCATAGACAATCTGAGACAGCGAATCGCCGTTATGCCGAGTCACCAACTACCACAAATAGTGGCAGCGTTACTGCTCTCCGCCAACTATTCAGCCATCCAACATGGCGCGGCTTCGCCTCGTGGTGTTCACGCTGGCGGCGACCTTGCATCTCTCCGGCGTAAGCATGATGGCGGTCGCCGAGCTCGTCGCGGCCGGCGAACTCGTGAGCTTGCGGCCCATCGGTCGCGCGTCGCGCCCGCTCTCGCTCGTGCCGATGCCGCAAGCGATCGCAGTGATCGCAGCGGGGCAGCGGGAACGCGTGCAATGCGACCAGCCTGCTCGTCGCCGCGTTCGCTCGAGAAGCGAGCAATGCGCGGATGGCGCTGGAATGGATCGCATCCGCCGTGACAGTCGCGACCTACACCGGCCTGCGCGAGCTCGTGTCGGACACGACACGCGACGGTGCCGCGCTCGCCACACTCATCGGGGCCGCGCTCACGACCGTCGCCGAGTACGACCTGCTCGGCGCTGACGTCCTTGGTCAGTGTTCGACGCGGGCATCAGTCGCGATCTTGACACCGGGGCCCATCGTCGACGAGGTGCTGATGCTACGGAGATACTTGCCCTTGGCGGCAGGCGGCTTGGCGCGCAGGATCTCGTCGAGCGCGGCGCCGTAGTTCTTCACGAGCGATTCGACCGGAAACGACGCCTTGCCGAGCGGCACGTGCACGTTGCCGTGCTTGTCCGTGCGGTACTCGACCTTGCCGCCCTTGAAATCGCCGACAGTCTTGCCGACGTCGGTGGTGACGGTGCCGGTCTTCGGGTTGGGCATGAGGCCGCGGGGGCCGAGCACGCGACCGAGCTTGCCGACCTGGCCCATCAGATCGGGCGTCGCTATCGCGACGTCGAAATCGAGGAATCCCTTCGAGATGCGGTCGACCAAATCGTCGGCGCCGACGACGTCGGCGCCCGCTTCTTGCGCCTCCCGCGCCGCGTCCCCGGCGGCGAACACCGCGACGCGCACGTCCTTGCCGGTACCCGCGGGCAACGACACCGTGCCGCGCAACATCTGGTCGGCCTTGCGGGGGTCGACACCGAGACGGAACGCCGCTTCGACGGTCTCGTCGAATTTGCGGGTTGCCATCTCCTTGACGAGCGCCAACGCCTCTTCGGGCTGATACACCGCCGTGCGCTCGTAGCGACGGCTGGCGTCGACGTACTTCTTGCCGGGTGTGGCCATCGTGCGCTCCCTTCGAAGCTCCCTCGGGTGGTTCCGTTGCTCGACCGGCGAGGTGCTCCGGCCGCGGCG
Organism: Actinomycetota bacterium; assembly: GCA_052390615.1. Classification (GTDB taxonomy): domain Bacteria; phylum Actinomycetota; class Acidimicrobiia; order IMCC26256; family PALSA-610; genus JBQTGT01. Next base: position 4,485 of record JBQTGT010000044.1, on the reverse strand, counting down.
ACTGCAAGAACTAATCGACGACCTCGATGCCCATCGAACGGGCGGTGCCGGCGACCTGCGCCATCGCGCCGTCGAGGTCGATGGCGTTGACGTCGGGCATCTTGGTCTCGGCGATCTGGCGGACTTGGGCCTTGGTGACCTGCGCGACGGTCTCGCGCTTGGGGGTGCCCGAACCCTTCTCGATGCCCGCGGCCTGGCGCAACAACACCGGTGTGGGCGGCGTCTTGGTCACGAACGAGAACGTGCGGTCCTCGTAGATCGTGATCTCGGCGGGAATGACGGTGCCCCGCTGGTTCTCGGTCGTGGCGTTGTACGCCTTGCAGAAGTCCATGATGTTGATGCCGTGCGGGCCCAACGCGGTGCCGACCGGCGGCGCGGGTGTAGCCGCGCCGGCCTGGATCTGGATCTTGACGATTGCAGCGACTTTTCGTTTGGCCATATCTACTCGCTCACTCGTTGCTCGGCGGGATACCCGCCTCGCGGGCACTCGTTCGCTGGCGAGCTCGCTCGCTGACGCTCGCTCGCCGCCTGTCGGAATTCATCACTCGCCTTCTTCTACAGCTTCGCGACGTCGGCGAACTCGAGCTCCACGGGAGTCTCGCGCCCGAAGATGTTCACGAGCACCTTGAGCTTCGAACGGTCGATGTCGATCTCGCTGATCACGCCGTTGAAGTCGGCGAAGGGGCCAGTGACAACGCGCACCTGCTCGGCGACCTCGTACTCGAGCCGCGGCCGCACCTTCTTCTCGACGACGGCACCTTCGGCGACCTCGCCGGTGCCGAGGATGTCTTCGACCTCGCGGCGCGAAAGGTGGGTGGGCTTGGCGCCGCTGCCGACGAACCCGGTGACACCCGGAGTATTGCGAACGACGTACCAGGCGTCGTCGTCGAGTCCCATGCGCACTAGCAGGTAGCCGGGGAAGACCTTCTTTTGGACGACGACCTTGCGGCCGTTCTTGAACTCGATGACGTCTTCCATCGGGATGACGACCTCGAAGATCCGGTCCTCGACGTTCATCGAACGAACGCGGCTCGCGAGGTTCGACTTCACCTTGTTCTCGTAGCCCGCATAGGTGTGCACGACGTACCAGCGGCCCGGACGGTCGTACGGGCTCTGCGCCGGTGCGATGACGACTTCTTCGACCTCGAGCAGCTCGGCCGTGCCCAGGTCGGTCGCGTCGATCTCGGCCGCGGCTTCCTCGAGCTCCGGTACCGGTTCGGGTTCGGGTTCGGGTTCGGCAGTGATGCTGGGCGCGGCCAAGAACTCCGGCACCGGTTCAGGTTTCGGTGGTGGCGGGGGCGTGAGGAAGTTCGGTTCCTCGGTCTCGGTCTCGGTCGCCGCGGGCTCCGTGGTCGAGGACTCGTCCGCGTCGGGCGCGGCGGGGAAGGACCGGTCTTCCATCAGCCGAAGATGACGTCGACGAGGTGGAGCGCGCCGTAGTCGAAGACGAAGATGATCGAGGCCATCACGGTGACGCCGATGAGCACGACGATGGTCGAGTTGAGAACTTCCTGGCGCGTCGGCCACGCCACCTTCTTCATCTCGCCCTGGACTTCGCGCAGGTACTGACGCGGGCTGGTGCGCTCGGACGTGCCGGGCGCCGGTTGCTTGCGCTCGGGCGCGCGCGGCTTGTCCGTCCCCTGACGGGCCATTTGGCGCTTCACCTGTCGGTTCATGTACGTGCTCCGCGAGGAATGCTGCGAGCAGGGCAGGAGGGACTCGAACCCCCAACCGCCGGTTTTGGAGACCGGTGCTCTGCCAGTTGAGCTACTGCCCTCCGGGCCTTGGGGGCCAGGCGAGCCAGGATAGCAGCGGCCTGACGCCCTGACGCTGGCGACCCGATCGGTGCCGTAACGCCCCGATCACGCGAGCAGGCGCAGGCATTCCCGCGCCGCGTCCGCGCCGCGCCCGTGGTACGCCCGCATCTGCTCGTCGGATGCCGTCGCCTGCTGCTCTTGATACGCCAGCGCCTCGCGCGCGAGATCGGCCGGCGTCGTGGCGCCGGCGACCCGTTCCAACCGTTTCGCACCGGCGGCGATCAGCACGCGCACCGCGTACGCGTCGGCCTGTGCCGCGGCAACGTGCAATGGACGCGAACCGGCCGGGAACCGGCAGCCGCCGGTGTCGAACACGATGTCCACCGATGCGCCGTGCCGGAGCAACGCCTCCGCCGCGGGGCCGTTGCATCCGTCGCTCGACATGAACCCCGCGCCGTGGCTGTACTCCATGAGTGCGCCGTGCAACGGCTGCCAGCCATTGCCGTCGCGCTCGTGTACGTCGCACCCGGCCGCCACGAGCAGGTCGATCGTCCGGTTGATGTTCTCGGGCGTGCCGTACTCGGCCGACCCCGGAAACGAACCCCACACCGCACCGGCGAGCGCGCTCGGATCGGCGCACGGATCGGCGCCCGCCTGAAGCGCGGCGTCGACCGCGTCCGCGTTGGCCTGGTTCGCAAGCCGCCACAGAAGGGTGAGCGTGTTCACGCGCGCGTCGAGTTCGGCCCCGTGTTTCGCGAGGAGCCGCAGTGCGGCGACGCGATCGCAAGCCGGCATCGCATTCTCGCTCGCGACGGCGTCGACGACCGAATGCGAGAACGATGTCGGGCTCGAGGGGCTCGCACCGCGTGCGAGCAGGAACTCGATCATCCGCAGCGAGGGAGCTAGGGCGAGCAGCGATTCCTGCTCGTCGTGCTCGCGTACCGCGGCGCCGGCCTCGAGAAGCATCTCCACGACTTCCATGTAGTCGTACTCGACCGCCACCGCGAAGGGAGAGAACGCTGCCGGGGAGAAGCCTGCGGGCCGGTTTTGCAGCCCGAGACTCGGATCGGCACCCGCGGCCAGCAGCTCGCGAACGCGTTCGACGGCGCCGAGCGCGGCGGCATCGAAGAGCGCACGGGCAGGGTCAGAAACCACACGAAAGGGTACTTGGCGTGCGGCGTGTGGACGCCGGATTTACGCGACCGCGGCCCGGCGGCGGGAGCGAGTGATGAGCAGCGCGGCAGTGCCGGCGGCCAGCGCCGCGGCACCCACCGTGGCGCCGCCATACGCGAGACGGCGGCTCGTGACGTATGTACGCAACGCGCCGCGTCCGGCCGCGTCGCTCAGCGCGACGAGCGTCTCACCGAGCAAGCCGGGCGTCGGCTCGATGTAGCGGGTACGCAGTTGTTCGAGCGTCCGCACGAGCTTGCGGTAGCGCGCGACCTCGGCCTGACACCGCAGGCATGTCTGGACGTGGCGCTGCACCGCCACGTTGGCCTCGTCGATCCCGTCGACGAGGCTCGGCAACAACACGGCCACCTCTTCACACCGCATGAGCTTGCTCTCCTTCCTCGTACAACAAGTCGCGCAGCTTTCGCCGCGCCCGGTGCAGCCGCACCTTCGCGGCCGGCACCGAGATATCGAGCTCTTCGGCGATCGCCTCGTGCGAAAGCCCGTACACGTCCTTCAAGACAACGAGCGACCGGAGCTTCGGCGGCAGCTGGTCGAGCGCGTCGGCGATGCGGTCGAGCGAGTCGGCCGACTCGGCCATTCCCGCCGGCTGTGCTTCGGCGCGGGTGTCGACCGGTTCGAATGTCTCGTCGAGCGGTTCGGCGCGGTGACGCGCCCGCTTGCGCAGATGCGTCGTGGCGGCGTTGGCCGTGATGCGGTACATCCAGGTCGAGAACTGCGCCTCGCCCCTGAACTTCCCGATGGCCCTCCAGGCCCGCAGGTATGCGTCCTGCACCACGTCGCGTGCGTCCTCCTCGTTCCCCGTGAGCCGGCGCGCGAGCGTGAACGTGTCGGTGAACGTGCGCCGCACCAACTCGTCAAACGCATGCCGGTCGCCGCCCTGGGCGGCGCCGATCAACTCGGCTTCGTCCACGGGCCCCCTCTCAGGCTGGGTTGTCGAGGGTGGGACCACGCCAGGGTCTGGAAGGTTACGACCGTTCGGTCATCCAACCCCCAGAAACCGCACCCCGCTGACCAAACGTCAGCGGGTTTCCTTGTGGGTCGTGTGACGCTTGTCCCAGCGGCAGTACTTCTTCATCTCGATGCGCTCGCGGTCGTTGACCTTCGATTTCATCGTGATGTAGTTCCGCCGTTTGCAGTCTTCGCAGGCGAGGGTCACTTTCACCCGCTTGTCGTTCCTTGCCACTTCTATTCGCTCGCTTTCTGCGGGCCGGCGTTCGGGGTCCCCGCACGAAGCTCTGCTTCGGGTGGGGTGCGATTCCCGGCCCGCGGCCGTGCGCTCGCCGGCGAGCGCACTCGCTGACGCTCGTTCGCCGCGCCGTGCGGCCTCATTCGCAATACCTACTTGATGATTTTGACGACGCGGCCGGAGCCGACGGTGCGGCCGCCTTCGCGGATCGCGAAGCGGAGGCCTTCGTCCATGGCGATGGGCTTGCCGAGCTCGACGGTCATCTCGGTGTTGTCACCGGGCATGACCATCTCGGTCCCTTCGGGCAACACGACATGGCCGGTCACGTCGGTGGTCCGAAAATAGAAC